>JBFMFO010000011.1:0-84469 GCA_040754095.1 Thermodesulfobacteriota bacterium
TGAGCAAAAAGACTTTTCATTTGCATTTAAAAGAATGTGAGTTTAGGTTTAATCACAGAGGCGAGGATCTGAATAAATTGATACTCAAAATCCTCAGAAAATTTCTTCTGTTCTAGTCATGACCCTTGAATAATTTAAACAGGTTTGGCATGATAGGGCTAAAAAGGCGGGATAAAAGTTGGTTTCTATTCCTACTTCTGAGCAATGTTTGGCTTTAATGGACGAATATAAGGTAATGGACCATGTGGGGCAGCATTGCCGTAAGGTGGCAGGGGTTGCCCTCTTTATTGCCGACAAACTAACGTCGGCCGGCGTCAAGTTAAATATTCGTTTGATAGAAGCCGCTGCCCTGCTTCATGACATCACGAAGATTGAGGCGCTGGAGCAGGGGAGAAATCATGCCGAGACCGGGGCAGACCTCCTTGAAAAACTGGGATTTCCGACTGTAGCTCACATAGTAAGACAACACGTGAACTTATCAGGGCCGATTATTGGGACGCCGATTAATGAATCAGAAGTCGTCAACTATGCCGATAAAAGAGTTTTGCATACCACTGTGGTCAGCTTGAGGGATAGATTCGATTATATCCGGGAGAAGTATGGGCATGGCGACCCGGTTAGGATAACCAGAATAAACAGGATCGAGGAGGAGACGCAAGAGCTTGAGAAGAAAATTTTTGCCCGGTTGCCTATAAAACCGGAGGAGATACCGTAGTTCTGATTAATTTGAAGTTTGGAAATTGAGATGTCTTAAAGGATTTGAGGTTATTATGGCCAAAGACAAAAAGATAAGGTTAGCCCTGATTGCGGGGGGAGAGTCATCCGAACGGGAGGTCTCTCTTAAAGGGGGAGACCAGGTAGAAGTCGCCCTGGATAAAGACAAGTATGATATTACACGCTATGATCCGGCTTGTGACCTGGAGGTTCTGGTTAGGGATGCGGGCCGCATAGATGTGGCCTTTGTCCTTCTCCATGGTAAATATGGCGAGGATGGGACTATCCAGGGGCTCCTGGACCTCTTGCATATACCCTATCAGGGGTCCGGAGTACTGGGCAGCGCCCTGGCCATGGACAAGGAGTTATCACGGATTCTTTATTCTCAGGCCGGCCTGAATATCCCGCGTGGTAAGGTTATGCGGCCGGGTTCTTATAACGCCGAAGCTATAGCCGCGGAACTCGGACTTCCTGTCGTTATCAAACCTGTAGATCAGGGTTCCAGTATCGGTATGAGTATCCCGCAGACAGTAGAAGAAGTGAAAAAAGGCCTGGTCGAGGCCTTTAAATACAGCCCGCGTGTGCTAGTGGAAGAATATATAAAAGGAGTTGAAATTACCGGCGGGGTTATAGGCAATGATGAGTTGGAGGCATTGCCTATTGTAGAAATCATACCGGGCGAAGGTCACGTTTTCTTTGATTATCAGGCCAAATACCAGGCCGGGGCTACCAAAGAGATCTGTCCCGCCCGCATCAGCGCTTCATTGACCAAAAATGCCCAGGAATGTGCCGTCACAGCCCATCGGGCCTTACGATTGCGGGGTTATAGCCGTACGGATATGATTATCTTGGATGATCGGATTTATATCCTGGAGACAAACACCATCCCGGGCATGACCAGAACCAGCCTGTTACCCTTGGCGGCCCGGGAGACGGGGATGGATTTTTCTGCCTTGTTAGACAGGTTGATTATGTTAGCCTTGGAGGCCGCGGGGAAAGCTGACCGCTGAAAGATGAACTCTGAATGCGGCTTACATTTTCCCGGCTCTGGTCATTAAGGATTCTAAGGTTTCGTGAAGACGCGCGGCCAGCGCGCCTTTCTGTCCGGGTTTGTAATCAGCGGTCTCTATGGCCTGACCGATCAGGATATTGATATGTCCGGGCCGCACCCGCAGGCTGCCACGCGGGAGAACATCTTTAGAACCATGGATAGCCAGAGGGACAACCGGACATCCGGATTTTAAGGCCAGGACAATACCGCCCATTTTAAAAGGCAACAGCCGGCCATCGACACTCCGTGTCCCTTCGGGAAATATAAGAACAGATGTCCCGCCCCGTATTTTTTGGGCGGCTTCTTCCAGGCTTTTTATGGCCTCTTTGGGGTGAGAGCGGTCGATTGGTATGTACCCGACACGGCGCATAGCCAAACCGAATAGGGGTATCCGGAAGAGTTCCTTCTTGGCCAGCCAGCGAAATTGCGCGGGCAAATAACCCAGAACTGCCGGTATATCAAACTGACTCTGGTGATTGGCGGCATAAATGTATGGCTGCCCCCGGCGTATGTTCTCCAATCCCTCTATGGTGACCCTTACCCCACATCCCCGGAGGACGATCCTAGCCCAGAGTCGGGCTACACGATGCGGGGTATTACCCCTCTTGTCAAAGACAGAACTTATGATGGTTATGATACTGAAGATCGGGGTTATTACCGGCAACCATATAAAAAGAAAAACGCTGCGTATGCCGTTGAGTATTTTTCTCATCTCGTTTTTGTGTTACGGGCGCTTAAAGGCCAATTTTGCTGACCGAATGTACCTTCTTTTAATTTGATAAGTCAACGCAAAATTTATCTAATCTTTTGGTTGACAATTCTTGCCCAATCACTATTATGGTTTCGTTAATCAGCATCTTAAAAAGTAATTTTGCCAAGGAGAGGGGCCTATGGAAGACTTAAAAAAGATGTACAAGACGATTATGGCCGATCGCTTTCCAGAAACCATGACCATTACCTTTGGAAATCAGAAGTTAATTTATCGGAAGAGGACCTGGAAGATACCGGATGAATCCGGGGTTTTTGTGGAGAAGGGGCTGCGCTATGGCGAAAACCCAGGCCAGGAGGCCGCCCTTTATGATCTGGCAGGCGGAAACCTGATTCTCGGTGAGTGTCATTACATTGAATCAGGCCGAGGTCTGGTAAGCGCTATAACCGAGGCGGATATGATCCAGGCCGGTAAACACCCCGGAAAAACCAATCTTACCGATGCTGATAATTCATTGAATATTTTGAAATTTTTGACCCGCAAGCCGGCCGTGGTTATCGTAAAACACAATAATCCTTGTGGGGTGGCCTATGGAAGTACCCTGGCCGAGGCCTACCGGCGGGCGGATCGTGCGGATCGCATAGCGGCCTTCGGCGGATGCGCGGCCTTTAACCGGGCCATGGACAAGGAGACAGCGGAGGAGGTATCCAGGCATTACCTGGAGGTAGTGGCGGCTCCGGAGTATGAGGAGGGTGCCGTAGCCATCCTGAAACAGCGTAAAAACCTGCGGATCATACGTATCAGCCGGATGGACCGCCTGGAAGACTATTTAACCGCCCGCTTCGTGGATTTTAAGAGCCTTACGGACGGGGGCATTATTGTCCAGCAGTCTCCAGTCAATGCCATCCGCACCAAGGAAGATCTGAAGCCGGCCCATACCGTGTATAAGGGGCAGGAATATCGGATTAAAAGGCTGCCTACAGAGAGGGAGTACGAAGACATTCTCTTTGGTTGGGGTGTTGAGCAGGGGGTTACATCGAACTCCGTACTTTATGTTAAGGACGGCGTCACCGTGGGTATCGGTACCGGCGAGCAGGACCGGGTCGGCGTGGCTGAGATCGCCGTGTTCAAGGCATATACCAAGTATGCAGATGCGCTATGTTTCGACCGGTATGGGATTCCCTACAAAACACTTGAACTTGAGATAGCAGCCGGCAAGAGGGATCAGGCGGTCAAGGGGGAGATTGACCGGGACACCAAGGAGAATCATGCGGGCTTGAAAGGTGCGACTATGGTCTCGGATGCCTTTTTCCCTTTCCGCGATGGGGTTGATGTAGGTATCAATGAAGGTATCTCCTCCATTGTTCATCCGGGCGGATCAGACAGGGATTTTGAATCCATTTTGGCCTGTAATGAGGCCGATCCACCGGTGGCTATGGTCTATACCGGACAGCGGGCATTCAAGCATTAGTTCTTTGGGGTATTTCCCCCGTTATGGGGTACAATGCCCCAAAGGAAAGAAGCACCTGTGGGTATGCCTCCCCGGGTATATTAAAAATAATTATTAATATCAGCCTGTTGTTTAATTAAAGAGTGTTTCCTGTATCAGTTTATCTATGGCATGGAAGTTGCTGAAAAATAATAGGTTCTTATCAGGATTAGGCCCTAAGTTCTGTAAAAAATGGAAACCAGAGGGTTGTTAGCCGGTGCCCGAGCCTAGATATAGCTATATCGCCCTTTGCTCCAGGGATGAAAATTGTACCAACCAGGTACATGAAGTTACAACTGCCTTCCAGGAGAAATTCAAAGATCTGGGTGTTAAGGTGGGCATCCGTAAGATCAAGACCGTATGCAGCGGTCGTTGTAACAAGGGCGTTTTTGTGGATATCGGCGGGGCCGTGTTTTACCACATGGTAAGACCTGATAATGTGGAATCCGTTATACGAGACACCATATTGGAAGGGGATGTCCTTTCAGCCCATTATTCGATTGAACGCTCGTTTGTAGGCGATGAAAAGGTTATATATGACCGGGCTGCCAATGTGCTGATTTATATAGATTCCCAATTTTGTCTGGCAGAAGGATTGCGTGGCCTGTTACGCAAGGATGGCCTTTCCTCTTGCGGTAAATGCGTCCCCTGTCGTCTGGGTGTCAAGAAATTAGACCAGATTTTATCAGCCTTGCTGGCCGGGAAGGCGCGAGTGGATGATGTGGATAGATTGCGGGAATTAGCGGTGGTTATGGATGCCAGTTCCCGATGCGCCCTGGCCGGTAAGTTCGTGGCGCCTCTCTTTGTGGCCATGGACAATTTCGGTGAGGAGTTGAACTTTGTTTGCGTCTTGAGCGAAGACGCAAGTCGTGTCTGTGAGTTGAAAGATTCCGGCGGGCGGTGTTTGACCGGGAGTGCTTGAAAAGTAGAGAAATCATAATATAGGGGGGATTTATTATGGCGCTGGACCCAAGGAAGTACAAGGATTGGCAGATTGCTGAAGATGCAGAGAAACACATGAAAGACGTCTATCAACTGGCTGATGAACTAGGCCTGAAAAAAGAAGAGCTTTTGCCATACGGGCATTATGTGGCCAAAATTGATTTCGCCAAGGTTACGGACCGCTTGAAGAAAAAGCCGGATGCAAAATATATCGATGTCACGGCTATCACGCCGACTCCATTGGGTGAAGGCAAAAGCACGTCGTCTATGGGCCTGGTGGAAGGGCTGGGTAAGAGGAAAAAGAGTGTAATCGGTGCGATCCGGCAACCTTCCGGGGGGCCGACTATGAATATCAAGGGTAGCGCTGCAGGCGGAGGTCTGGCGCAGTGCATTCCGCTTACGCCATTCTCACTGGGGCTGACCGGAGACATCAATGCCATCATGAATGCTCATAATCTGGCCATGGTAGCCCTTACCTCGCGCATGCAGCATGAATTCAACTATTCCGATGACCGCTTGAAAAAGATAGGTTTGAAAAGGCTCGATATCGATCCCAAGAATGTGGCCATGGGCTGGATTATGGACTTTTGCGCCCAGGCCCTGCGAAATATCATAATCGGAATCGGCGGAAAAATGGACGGGTTTCAGATGCAATCGAAGTTCGCCATTGCCGTAAGCTCCGAGGTCATGGCCATCCTGGCCGTATCCACAAGCCTGGCGGATATGCGCGAGCGCATGGGACGGATTGTAGTGGCATACAGCCGGAGCGGACAGCCGGTCACGACCAAAGACCTGGAAGTGGACGGGGCCATGACGGCGTGGATGGTTGAGGCCATGAATCCAAACCTGATGCAGAGCCTGGAAGGGCAGCCGGTGCTGGTTCACGCCGGTCCGTTTGCCAACATTGCTATCGGGCAGTCTTCTATCGTGGCAGACCGTGTCGGGCTTAAACTGGCCGACTATCATGTTACTGAGAGCGGCTTTGGCGCCGACATAGGGTTCGAAAAATTCTGGAATCTGAAGTGCCGCTTTAGCGGCCTAAAGCCCCACTGCGCGGTGGTTGTGGCTACCATACGGGCACTAAAGTGTCACGGCGGCGCTCCCATCCCGGTTCCGGGCCGTCCCATGCCTGCCGAGTACGCCAGCGAAAACGTGGGATGGGTGGAAAAAGGCACGGCAAATCTTGTACACCACATCCAGACGGTAAAGAAGGCCGGGATTAATCCCGTGGTCTGTATCAATGCCTTCCATACGGATACCAAAAATGAAATCGCCGCGGTGCGCCGCCTGGCCGAGGCTGCCGGGGCCCGTGTAGCCCTGTCCAACCACTGGCTGAAAGGCGGTGAAGGGGCCCTTGAATTTGCCGATGCAGTAATTGATGCCTGTGAGGAAAAGACCAAATTCAAGTTTCTTTATGATCTTAAAACGCCGCTGGCCAAGCGCGTAGAGCTTATTGCCAAAGAGGTCTATGGGGCCGCTGGCGTCAGCTTTGCCCCGGAGGCCACGGCCAAGCTCCAGGCCATGGAAAAGGACCCTGAGATGGCCAAGCTTGGGACGTGCATGGTCAAGACCCACTTGAGTCTGTCCCACGATCCGAACCTGAAGGGTGTGCCAAAGGGCTGGACTTTGCCGGTTAGGGATATATTGGTTTATAAGGGCGCGGGATTCGTCGTGCCTGTGGCCGGCGCCATCAGCCTTATGCCGGGGACAGGTTCGGATCCGGCCTATCGCCGTATAGATGTAGATGTCAAGACCGGTAAGGTTAAAGGACTATTTTAAGAATCAGCGTTCAGCTTACAGCTATCAGCTTTCAGTAAAGAATGATGGATGACTGCTGAACGCTGATTGCTTGATGAGGAGAGAAATATGGCAGCGAAGATTATTAGCGGAACAGAAATAGCCAGGCAGATTCGGGCGGAGTTAAAAGAAGAAGTGGCCAATCTCAAGGCAAAACATGACATCACACCCGGCCTGGCCACTGTCCTGGTCGGTGAGGACCCGGCCTCAAAGGTCTATGTGGGTCAGAAGGAAAAAGCCTGTAAGGAGCTTGGTATCTATTCAGAGAGGATCGATCTGCCCGGGAATACTACTGAGGCCGATCTTCTGGCCTTGATTGACAGGTTGAACCATAACCCAAAGATTAACGGAATACTGGTACAATTGCCACTGCCTAAACATATTAATGAAACCAAGGTCCTTTATGCCATTGACCCAGGCAAGGACGTCGATGGGTTCCATCCGGTAAACATCGGTAAGCTCATGATCGGCACCAAATGTTTTCTGCCCTGCACGCCCCATGGTATCCAGGAACTGCTTATTCGTTCCGGGGTAGAGACAGCCGGGGCTGAGGTGGTGGTTGTCGGGCGGAGCAATATCGTCGGCAAGCCGATTGCCAACATGCTCATCCAGAAAGGGAAGGGCGCAGATGCTACGGTTACGGTTTGTCATACCCGTACTAAAAATATGGCCTTTCATACCCGGAGAGCGGATATCCTCATCGTGGCCGCCGGCCGTCCCAAGACTGTAACGGCGGACATGGTCAAAGAAGGTGTGGTGGTAATTGACGTGGGGGTAAATCGCATTGGTCAAACGCCCGAGGGTAAGGCCATCCTGGCAGGGGATGTTGATTTTGACAGCGTGAAAGAGAAGGCTTCAGCGATTACGCCTGTGCCGGGCGGTGTAGGTCCGATGACTATTACCATGCTTATGCAGAATACGGTCGAGGCCTCCAAAGAACAGGGGCATGTAGCGTAGGTTGGAAGATAACAAGGCTAACATAGCTGATTGACTTATGTCATAAACGACATTATTGTTTGCAATAAGTTATTTTGTCAATTTGTGGAGGAATGAGCATGGAAAGGAAGAGAACGGCCTTTTGTCCTTCGATTTGTCCTGGCATCGAATGCGAGGCCAGTAATGAAGTTCTTGAATTTGCCCGCCAGAAAGGGATTAACACCTTTGTTCAACGAGTAGAAGGAAGGGGGCTGGACCGCTGTCAGTTCGGAGCAGGAGGCACTTGTTGTCGCAACTGTTCTATGGGCCCCTGTATGATGATCGAGGGTGTCCCGGAGTCCATAGGCATTTGCGGGGCTACTCCGGCTACTGCGGCGGCGCGCAATTTTTTACGGATGATAGCGGCCGGCTCCTCCGCCCATATTGATCATGGGCGGGAGACGGCTATGGGATTCCTTGCGGCAGCCAAAGGAGAGGCGCCCTATGAGATAAAAGACGAGAAAAAACTCCTTTCCACAGCTCAACTCTTTGAGATTAAGACCGAGGGACGAAGCATAAAGGATATTGCCATTGAACTGGGTGAAAAGGCCTTGTCCGAGTTTGGTAAACAGGATGGGGGTCTATATTTAATAAAACGTGCTCCGGCCAAAAGGCAGGAGGTTTGGAAAAAGATGGGCGTACTGCCGCGGGGTATTGACCGGGAAGTGGTGGAGATTATGCACCGCACCCACATGGGAACTGATCAGGATTATGTAAACCTTATGGTACAGGGTACAAGATGCGCCTTGGCCGATGGCTGGGGGGCCTCCATGATCTCTACGGAGCTCCAGGATATTATGTTCGGTACACCGGTGCCTATCCGGGCCACGGTCAATCTCGGTGTCCTCAAGGCGGATGAGGTCAATGTGGTAGTGCATGGTCATGAGCCACTCCTCTCCGAGGCCCTGGCCATGGTGGCTGATGATCCGGAGATTGTAGCTGCCGCCCGGGCGGTCGGGGCTAAAGGCGTGAATCTGGCCGGCGTTTGCTGTACCGGTAATGAGGTTTTGATGCGTCATGGCATCCCCATCGCCGGCAGTTTCATCCAGCAGGAGATAGTCCTGGCTACCGGCGCAGTAGAGGCCATGGTGGTGGATATCCAGTGTATTATGCAGTCCCTGCCTACGGTGGCGCAATGCTATCATACTGAGATCATCACTACCTCACCGCGGGCCAAGATTACCGGGGCCACCCATATAGGGTTTGACCATCATAATGCCCTGCAGGTGGCCAAGGATATCATAAAGCGGGCCATCTCCCGCTACCCGCAGCGAGGCCCGGTACATATCCCGCAGCGTAAAACGGAGGTAGTAGCCGGGTTCAGTCATGAGACGATAAATCATATGTTAGGCGGCGCTTTTCGCGCCTCGTACCGCCCCCTCAACGACAACATAATCAACGGGCGTATAAAGGGCGTAGGCGCTGTCGTCGGCTGTGACAGCGCCCGGGTGCGTTCCGGTTACGTGCATACTACTGTTGCCAGGGAATTGATTGCGAACGATGTGCTCGTTATTGTGACAGGTTGCGCCGCTACAGCCTGCGGTCGGGAAGGGCTTCTGACGCCGGAGGCGGCCAGCCTGTGTGGGCCGGGACTCCGGGAAGTCTGTGAGACCGTAGGTATTCCTCCTGTACTCCACATGGGGTCGTGTGTGGATAACAGCCGTATCTTGATCGCTGCCACTGAGATCGTACGGGAGGGCGGATTGGGTGACGACATCAGTCAGATTCCGGCGGTCGGTTGTGCCCCGGAGTGGATGAGTGAGAAGGCCATAGCTATCGGCCATTATTTTGTGGCCAGTGGGGCTAGTGTCGTCTTCGGGAATACCTTTCCGACCACCAAGAGCCAGGTCATGACTGATTATCTTTTTAAAGATATGCTTGACCTTTACGGCGGCTGCTGGGGTATGGAAAATGATCCACACGATATTGCCAGATGGATGATTGAGGCGTTGGATCGGAGGCGCGAGACCCTGGGCATCCACAAGAAAAAGGAGCGCGTCCTCTTTGATATGGCCATGCGGAGAGAGTTGTAAGTAATGACTGAACAGGATTTAGGATTTTTAGATCAGGGAGTAAGCTATGGGTAGAGAACACGGCGCCAAATCCGGCGCGGTATTGGTGGTCGGGGGCGGAGTAGCCGGCGTCCAGGCCGCTCTTGACCTTGCCGAGATGGGTTTCTATGTCTATCTGGTAGAAAAGTCAGCCTCCATCGGCGGGGCCATGGCCCGTCTTGACAAGACCTTCCCAACCAATGACTGTGCGCTTTGAATTCTGGCGCCCAAGTTGGTTGAGGCCGGTCGGTCTCCAAATATAAAGATATTGACGAATGCCACGTTTGAATCCTTAGAAGGTGAGGCCGGAAGCTTTACGGCCCGCGTACATCGCCTGCCGCGTTTTATAAACGAAGATTTGTGCACGGCCTGCGGCGTGTGTACGATGTATTGCCCGGTTATGGTTTCCGATAATTATAATGAAGACCTGGCTATAACCAGGGCGCCGCATAAAGATTATCCTCAAGCGGTTCCGGCCAGCTTTTATATCGATCCCAAGAAATGTCTATTTTTAAATTATGAGACTTGCCAGATCTGTGTTCCGACCTGCCAGGCCAAGGCCATAGATTTTAGCCAGAAAGAAGAGAGTTTGGACCTCTCTGTGGGGGCGGTGGTCCTTGCCCCCGGATTCGGCCGGATAAGCGATGAAGTCCTTGCACGTTATGGTTACGGGCGGTTCCCCGACGTAGTTACCAGCCTTGAATTTGAAAGGATAATGTGCGCTTCGGGGCCCTCCCGGGGTGAAATTATCCGACCTTCGGACGGCAAACACCCCCAAAAGATCGCCTTTTTACAGTGTATAGGGTCAAGAGATATCACCTCCGGCAATGGTTATTGCTCTTCTGTATGCTGTATGTATGCGATCAAAGAGGCTACCATAGTCAAGGAACATGCTCCGGACGTTGACATCAGCATATTCTACATGGACATGCGCACTCCGGGTAAGGGATTTGATGGCAGCCGCCAGAGGGCGCGGGATGTGCATGGTCTCAAATTCATCCGGAGCAGGGTGGCGGCTGTCCGCGAAATCGGCGACAAACTGAGGCTCACTTACGCAGACAGGGAAGGCAATCATAAGGAAGATGACTTTGACATGGTCGTCCTTTCGGTAGGCCTTGAGTCTCCGGAAGATGCCCAATCCCTGGCCATGACGGCCGGGATAAGGCTGAATCAATACGATTTTTGCGATACGAAGGCGTTTTTACCCCTGGATACATCCAGGCCTGGGGTTTACGTGGCCGGCGCCTTTCAGGGGCCAAAGGATATTCCTGAAAGTGTAATGCAGGCAATCGGCTCCGCGGCGGCCACAGCCGAGATACTGCACGAGGCCCGTGGCACAGAGGTGATCAGAAAGGAATACCCTCCCGAGATGGAGATAGCCAAAGAGCCTCGGATCGGGGTCTTTGTCTGTCACTGCGGCATCAATATCGGCGGGGTGATAAATGTTCCCGAAGTGGCGAGCTATGCCCGGACGCTGAAAGGCGTGGTGTTTGTCGATGACAACTTATATAGTTGCTCTCAGGACAGCCAAAAGGTCATAAAAGATGCGATCAAAGAGCATGGCCTGAACCGGGTTGTGGTTGCCGCCTGTACGCCGCGTACACATGAGCCGCTATTTCAAGAGACATTGAAGGATGTCGGGTTAAATCGTTCTCTCTTCGAGATGGTTAATATCCGGGATCAGTGTTCCTGGGTTCATGCGCACGAGCCGGAAGAGGCGACGTCCAAGGCCAAGGATCTGGTGCGTATGGCCGTGGCCAAGGCACAGCTTCTTTATCCGCTTCCCGATCAGACCGTTCCGGTTATTCCCAAGGCCTTGGTAATCGGCGGCGGGATAGCAGGCATGACCGCGGCCTTGAGTATCGCCGACCAGGGATTTGAATGTTTCCTGGTCGAGAATTCAGCGCAGCTCGGGGGCAACCTGAGACATCTGAAAAGCATCCTTACGGGTGAAGACCCGGGGCAATTATTGAAGGAGACCGAGGCTAAAGTAAGAGAACATCCCCGGATCATGGTCTATACCGACACCAGTATTGAGAATGTGTCGGGTTATATAGGCAATTTCACGACGACGCTCAACACAAAGAAGGGGGAAGAGAAAGTGGCCCACGGCGTGGTGGTCGTGGCCACCGGCGGCCGTGAACATCGCCCCAATAAATATCTCTATGGCCAGTCGAAGCATGTACTTACACAGTTTGAATTGGAAGAAGTCCTTTCTTCACCGGAAAAGGCCAAAAAGATAAAAGAAGTGGTCATGATTCAGTGCGCGGGCTCGCGGGGAGATGACCTCACCTATTGCAGCAAACTCTGCTGCGGACAGGCCGTTAAAAACGCCCTAAGGCTCAGGGAGCTAAACCCGTCAGCCGGTATTTACATGCTTTATAGAGACGTCCGGACTTATGGTTTCATGGAGGATTACTATCGTGAGGCCAGGGAAAAGGGCGTTATCTTCATTCATTATGAAAAGGAAGACCCTCCTGCGGTTGTAATGGACGGCAGGAAAATAACCGTGGAATTTACGGATAACCTGCTGGGAGAGAAAGTGAAACTGCAACCCAGCCTGGTGGCTTTAAGCGTGGGTGTCGTCCCCAATGAGGTTGAAGACCTGGCCAAGTTGCTCAAAGTGCCCCTCACGCAGGATAATTTTTTCCTGGAAGCCCACGCCAAACTGCGGCCGGTGGAGATGGCGGTATCGGGAATTTATGTCTGCGGCCTAGCTCACTCTCCGAAGCCCATCGATGAATCCATCAGCCAGGCCCGGGCTGCGGCAGGCAAGGCCTGTGTCCCGCTATCAAAGGGTTTTGTGGCGGTAGAGCCTATAGTTTCCTGTGTGGATAAGGATAAGTGTATCGGATGCGGCATTTGTGAAAGCCTCTGTCCGTACAAGGCCATTCAACTTATCAAGGCGGACAACAAGAAAAAGGCCGAGACTATTACGGCCTCGTGCAAGGGCTGCGGGATATGCGCCTCGCACTGCCCGACTCTGGCTATTTCCATGGGCGGCTTTACTAATGAAGAGATAATGGCCCAGATACGGGCATTTGGACAATGCTAGGATTCTTAGCCACGAATTAACGCGAATGAGCACAAATAAAAGAATAACAATAAAATAATAAAACAATATCCTCTTCGAGAATTTATTAGCGAAACTTCGTGTTCGTTCGTGGCTAAGCTATTTTTAGGAGGTAGGATGGATCAGGATTCCTTCAAACCGAAGATACTCGGCTTTCTCTGCAACTGGTGTTGTTACGCGGCTGCAGATTCGGCGGGCGTCGGGCGTTACCAGTACCCGCCCAATTTACGGACTATCCGGTTGATGTGTACGGGTCGCATTGACCCCATGTTTATTATCGAAGGTTTTGCCTGCGGGGCGGACGGTATATTCGCCGGCGGTTGACACCCCGGCGAATGTCATTACCAGTTTGGTAATTACGATGCCATGGTTACGGCAGAACTCGTGCGTGAAATTCTCGGAGGCGTGGGGGTAAATCCGGAGCGCTTTGCCATCGACTGGGCCTCAGCCGCCGAAGGTACTCGCTACGTGGAACTTATTACCGCCTTTACCCGGAAGATTAAGGAGATGGGGCCCCTGGGACAGGCGGAAGGTAAGGACAAGGACGATCTGCTGCTCAAACTCCGGGCCGCCGGGGCGGCGACGGAGGCTATGAAACTGAGGGCCGGCCTGGGCAAGGTGACCAGGGATTTCAGGGAAGAAAAGGACTATAGCCTCGATGTTATCAAACGGAAGGTCGAGGAAAAAATCGGCTTGACCATAAGATCGGAAACGAGCAGCCAGGAGATACTCCTCAGGCTGGATAGGCAGGGACCAATTGCTTTGGAGGTGCTGGCGGATAAGGTGGGTTTGTCCAGGGAGGAGACAGCGGATTATCTGACAAAATTTGGCAAAAAAGGTCTTGTGGTGGAGAGAGACGGCGTGTGGTCATTGGCTGCGGGTAGCTGATGACAAGCCGAGAGACGGAACCGAGGAGCAATATCAAGATGGCAATAACTAAAAAAGATATTCATCCCGAGTTGAAAGCGGAAATAGCCGAAACCCCGGGGGGCGAATATATAAAGAGATGTTTTGCTTGCGGCGCCTGTACCGGTATCTGTCCGGTAAGTCGCGTAGTGCTGGAGTTTGATCCACGCAAGATCATTCATATGGCTGTGTTGGGGCTTAAAAAACGTTTATTCACTTCGCATTTAATCTGGCACTGTGCCCGTTGTCAAACTTGTACCTTTGTGTGTCCGCAGGATGTAAGATTTAGCGAAGTTGTCGGGGCAATGCGTTCGCTGGCTCTGAAAAGCGGCCTGGTGGATATTTCCAAACTGGAAGACATCGGCAAGTTGGCGGTAGTGGAACAGTCCCGTTGTGTCGGGTGTCTGACCTGTGTGCGGGTTTGTCCCTTTAAGGCCCCGCATGTGGGAGATGAAGGGGTGGCCTTTATCGATCCCGTCAAATGTCAGGCCTGCGGCATTTGCGTGGCCGAATGCCCGGCCAGGGCTATCCGTCTGAAAGAATCGGAAGAAGACAAAAGAATTGCTGGCGATGTAGTTTCGTATGCGAGGGCGATATGAGTAGCGCGTTTAAACCTGAAGTTACGGCTTTCTGCTGCCGCTATGCTGTTTACAGCTTTGCAGAAGATATGGAGGCCCTGGCCAGGGCCGGATTTCCTGACGGCGTCAAGGTGGAGCAGATTTCGTGCTCCGGGCGTGTGGATGTTGTTCGACTGCTTAAGGCATTGGAAAACGGCGCGGATGGGGTTTACGTTGTGGGGTGCGAGGAGGAAAAGTGCCACAACATGGCCGGGAGTCAACGGGCGAAAAAACGGGTTGAGTATATAAAAGATGTCCTTTCGCAGCTCGGCATGGAGCCGGAGCGCGTAGAGATGTTTTTCATGCCCCGTGGTGATGAGGCCAGATTTATCGAGATGGCCAGGGAAATGACAGGAAAGGTAATGGCCCTGGGGCCAAGTCCTTTAAGGGGAAGGTAATATGATCGTTGCGGAACGAAAACCTATTAAAGAGATTATATCCATGATAAGCGGCCTGAGAAAAATACTCGTTCTGGGTTGCAAAGGCTGCGTGACGGTGTGTTCGGCCGGCGGCGAGCGGGAAGTGGAGATATTGGCCGCCATTATTCGCATGGATCGAAAGAAAAAGGGTGAACCGGTGGAGGTCGTGGAAAGAACACTGGTCAGGCAGTGTGATCCGGAGTATCTCGACCTGCTTTCCGACACCATAGGTCAATTTGATGCGGTGTTATCCATGGCCTGCGGAGTGGGCGTTAATTTTCTCGCAGACAGGTATCCGAAGACCGTCGTGCTCCCCGCGCTTAATACCAAGTTTTACGGCGTGGCCGAGGAGCAAGGGGTCTGGTCCGAACGTTGTGCGGGTTGCGGAGACTGTATCCTGGATCGCACCGGCGGATTATGCCCGGTGGCCCGGTGTTCCAAGGGCCTTTTTAACGGCCCCTGCGGCGGATCGGTAAACGGGAAGTGCGAGATCAATCCGGATATTCCTTGTGTGTGGCAATTGATATATGACCGTTTAAAAGATCTTAATCAACTGGATAAGTTAGACGAGATTCTCCCGGCTAAAGATTGGGGGGTAAGCCCCCATGGGGGTCCCAGGAAGATCGTAAGGGAGGATCTGAAGATATGAAATCAGGAAGCAACTTAGAAAAGGTTTTGACCGGCGGACAGTTTGCGGTAACGGCTGAGTGCGGTCCTCCCAAAGGCACCTCGGCTGAGGCAGTCAAGCGCAAGGGAGAGATGCTTAAGTCCTGTTGCGATGCCCTGAATGTCACGGACAACCAGACAGCTATTGTACGCATGTCCAGTATTAGCGGTTGCGTACTCCTGAAAGGGTTGGGAGTGGATCCGGTGATGCAGATGGTGGTGCGTGACCGCAATCGCATTGCCATTCAAAGTGATATCCTGGGGGCCGTGGCCCTGGGAATTCGTAATATGCTCTGTCTCTCCGGCGATCACCAGAAATTCGGCAATCACCCCTCGGCCAAGGGGGTTTACGATATCGACTCTATTCAGCTTATCCAGACCGTAAAAAGGATGCGGGACGAAAAGAAATTTTTGAACGGCGAGGACATATCGGGAGAAGTGCCTCTTTTTATCGGTGCTGCGGCTAATCCATTTGCCGATCCTTTTGAATTCCGGGTAAGGAGACTGGCCAAGAAAATAAAGGCCGGCGTGGATTTTATCCAGACCCAGGCCATATTTGATATGGAAAGATTTTTACGTTGGATGGCCATGGCCCGGGATGAAGGGCTGCATGAAAAAGCCTACATATTGGCCGGTGTCATTCCCATAAAATCAGCGGGCATGGCCCGGTATATGGCTAAGAACGTGGCCGGTATTACCGTCCCCAAAGAGATAGTGAACCGGATGACCGGGGCCAAGGATGCCAAGGAAGAGGGCATAAAAATAGCTCTGGAAATTATTGAACAGGTCAGGGCTATTAAGGGAGTGCATGGCGTCCATATCATGGCCGTGGCCTGGGAGGATATTGTGCCGGTTATTGTGGAACGGGCCGGATTGATGCCCAGACCTACGTTATAATGCGTATCCCGTGTCTTGTGTGTTTTTATTAGATTATAGGGTTACAGGCTTATATGAAGAGGAGGAAGGAGAATGACGTTGGAGATACCGAAGGTTTCTTATTCAGGAAAAATAAAAGAGATTGTTTTGGGTAAAGGGGATAAGGCCCTCACCGTAGGTGGAGGAACTTCTTATCCTTTTTATCTTTTTGAGGGACAGATGCCGCTTAATCCGCATATTGCCATGGAGGTGTACGATAGTCCGCCCGAAGACTGGGCGTCTAAGGCATTGGAGCCTTTTGCCGACGTGGTTTCAGACCCGGCAGCCTGGGCGAAAAAATGTGTGGATGCTTATGGGGCGGAGATGATCGCCCTCCAATTGGTGAGTACGGACCCCAATGGCGAGAACCGCTCCGCAGAAGAAGCGGCCGCATTGACCAAAAAGGTAGCCGAGGCCGTGGACGTCCCGCTTATCGTATGGGGGTGTAATAATGCTGAGAAGGACATGGAAGTTTTACGCAAGATAGCCGAAGATTGCGCCGGCCGGAACCTTATGATAGGGCCGGTGACCGAGGCCAACTACAAACAGATCGGGGCCGTGGCCATCGGATATGAACATACAGTTATTGCCTCAACCCCTATCGACATAAATCTGGCCAAACAGCTCAACATCCTGCTGGGCAATCTGGGCGTTCCGGACAGCCGTATTATTATTGACCCCACCACCGGCGCCCTGGGATATGGCCTTGAATATTCATATTCGGTCATGGAGCGTATCCGAATGGCGGCTTTGACCCAGGAAGACGAGCGGTTACAGTTCCCGATGATCTGTAATCTGGGCAAAGAGGTATGGAAAACCAAGGAGGCCAAGCAAAGCCGGGATGAGGCCCCCAAACTGGGTGATCCGGCAAACCGAGGTGTGCTTATGGAAGCCGTGACGGCGCAACTGCTTTTGCTGGCCGGGGCGGATATTTTAATTATGAGGCATCCGGAGTCTATTGCGCTTGTAAAAGACATGATCAGAGACCTGACAGCCGTATAAGAGATAACAGGATAAACAGGGGGGAATTAAGGTGTCTAAGATTATCTGCTCAGCAGCTATTAGAGGGGCCTATAAGATTATAGAGAGGGCCGAAAAGAAATATGCGGAGGCCCTGGAGAAGTGGGGTCCGGATAAAGAGGTCGGTTTTCCGAATACGGCCTACTATCTTCCCATTATATATGGTGTTTTAGGAATACCGGTAGCCAGGTTGGGTGATATGAAGCAGGTGCTGGACAAATGCCGTTCCCTGCTTCCGCCGCCGGTGAGTGATAAGGTGTGGCTGCCGTATCTGGCCCCGGCCCTGGAGGCCGGCATGGCCACCTTTTTTGCCGAGGAGATTATAGAGGCTATAAGGTACTTGGAGGAACCGGATTTTTATACCAAACAGGAAGACCCGGCGGGCGGCAATATCTGGCTTGGCGCAGCGGACGACATTATCCTGCGCAAACGGGGTGTGGAGTTTGTGGATGGGACGGCGCCGGGCTTTGCCGCCATCCTGGGCGCGCCTCCGACCAAGGAGATCGCCGTCAAGATAGCCCAGGAACTCCAGGAAAAGAACCTCTATGTCTTTATGTGTTCCGATAATAACGGCGTGAGGATGTCTGAGCAACTGGTAGAGGCCGGCGTACAGATCGGGTGGCCTACCCGCCTGGTCTCTTTTGGTCCTGACTATACGGCTGCGGTTTTCGCTATGGGGTTTGCCACCCGTGCCGCCATGTCCTTCGGGGGCATAAAGCCGGGTGATTTCCGCGGGAATCTCATCTACAACAAGGATCGTATCTTTGCCTTTGCCCTGCCCATGGGGCCGGTTTCCGACGAGTGGTATGCTAATGCCGCGGGGGCTATTAACTGGGGATTCCCGGTTATAGCGGATACGCCGATACCGGAGATATTGCCTACCGGTATCTGTACCTACGAGCACGTGGTCAGCAATGTGCCGCACGCCGAGATCGTTCAGCGAGCGGTGGAGGTAAGAGGCCTTAAGGTAAGCGTCTCCAAGATAGACATCCCCGTAGCCTATGGACCGGCCTTCGAAGGGGAGCGAATCCGGAAGGATGACCTCTATCTGGAATGCGGCGGAGGTAAGACCAAAGGCGTTGAATTGACGGTCAGCCGGGATATGGATGCGGTAGAAGACGGCCGTGTGGAGATGGTCGGCCCTGATCTTGAACAGATAAAAGAGGGCTCGCGGTTGCCTTTTGCCATGCTGGTTGAAGTGGCCGGCCGCCAGATGCAGGAAGACTTTGAGCCTATCCTGGAGAGGCAGATTCACCACCTGGTTAACTATGCCCAGGGCATCATGCATATCGGGCAGCGGAATATCATGTGGCTGCGCGTGGGCAAGGCGGCGGTGGAGAAGGGATTCCGCTTAAGAGACATCGGGAAGATCATGCATGCGAAATACCACCAGGATTTTGGCGCTATTTTGGATAAAGTCCAGGTGAAGATATACACCGACGAAGCCAAGGTTGATGAAGTGATGGACATGGCTCGCAAGGTCTATGCGGCCCGGGATAAGCGGGTTGAGGGTATGACCGATGAATCGGAAGAAATCTTCTATTCTTGTACCCTCTGTCAGTCCTTTGCGCCGCAACACGTGTGCGTGATTACGCCGGAACGAACCGGGATGTGCGGGGCGTACAACTGGCTGGATGGGAAGGCGTCGTATGAGATCAATCCTACCGGCCCCAATCAGCCTATCGCCAAAGGTGAGTGCTACGATCCGGTCCTGGGCAAGTGGAAGGGGATTGACGAGTTTGTGTTTAAGGCCTCCAGACAGAAGGTTCCGACGGTGAGCGCATATAGTCTGGTTCACGATCCGATGACGGCCTGCGGCTGTTTTGAGTGCATCGCCACCATTCTGCCCTTGTGTAACGGGATAATGATTGTAAACCGTGATTATCTGGGCATGACCCCCTGCGGTATGAAATTCACCACCCTGGCCGGTATGGTGGGCGGAGGGCAGGTTACACCGGGATTTTTAGGTGTAAGCAAACACTATATTGCCAGCCGGAAGTTCCTGCTGGCCGAGGGCGGGTTGAAACGTGTTGTGTGGATGCCGCAGATGTTGAAAAAGGAACTGGAGGCCAAACTGAAGAGCCGGGGAGAAGAGCTTGGGATTCCCAATCTCTTCGATATAATTGCTGACGAAACAAAGGGGGCCACGGAAGAAGAGGTTCTTCCCTTCCTGGAAGAGGTCGCACATCCGGCGCTCACCATGGAATCTATACTTTAAAAAGACAGCTTTCAGTAGTCAGCTATCAGCGTTCAGCAGAATAAAAAACAGCGGCCTTGGTTGTTTTGCTCTGAAGCTGACGGCTAAAAGCTGAATGCTGAAAGCTGCGAGATAGAAAGGAGATTTTAGAATGGCATTAAGTGGCATAGAGATATTTAAGAAATTACCCAAGAAAAACTGTGGCGAATGCGGGGTTCCCACCTGTCTGGCCTTTGCCATGAAACTGGCAACCGGTCAGGCCGAATTGGCTGCCTGTCCTTATGTCTCGGACGATGTAAGGGCGGAGATAGATGAGGCCTCGGCGCCGCCTATCCGCACCTTGACTATTGGTACGGGCGATCGTGCGGTTAAGCTGGGCGGTGAGACGGTGATGTTCAGGCATGAGAAGCGGTTTGAGAACCCTCCCGGTCTGGCCCTCATGCTTTCCGATACCATGGATGACTCCATAGTAAATGAAAAACTTTCCAAGTTTAAAGACCTGGAATTTGAACGAGTGGGGTTGATCCTGCGTCCGCAGATGCTGGCCCTCAAAGAAGAATCCGGAGATGCCGGTAAGTTTGCTGCTTTTGTAAAGAGGGTGATTGGTCAGATAGATGCCGCTATTATCCTGATGAGCGATAGACCGGAGGTAATGGCCGAGGCCTTGAAGGTTTGCAAGGACAAGAAACCTCTTATCCATGCAGCAATCAAGGATACGGCAGAGGCTATGGGCAGCCTGGCCAAAGAGGCGGCCTGCCCTCTGGCAGTAAAAGGCTCCGGTCTGGATGAGGTCATGGCTATTACAGATAAGCTCCTGGGGATGGGGCTTAAAGACTTGGTGATAGACAGCCAGCCGGCAAACGTTAAGAAGGCCCTGGAGGATCAGGTAGTCATCCGGCGTTCGGCCCTGGTAAAAAAGGTTAAACAACTGGGGTTCCCTACTATCACCTTCCCTGGCCAGTTGACGGACAACAGGATGAAGGAAGCCCTGATCGCCTCGATGCTTATTGCCAAGTATGCAGGGATTATTGTCCTTTCAGAGATGGAGGGCCATAACGTATTTCCACTTCTTCTGGACAGCTTGAATATCTATACCGACCCGCAGCGTCCTATGGCCGTCGAGGAAAAGGTCTATGAGATCGGAGGCCCCAGGGAAGATTCGCCGGTTTTGATTACATCCAATTTTTCATTGACCTACTTTATTGTCTCCGGCGAAGTGGAGTCAAGCCGGGTGCCCTCCTGGCTGCTTATCAAAGACACAGAAGGTCTGTCCGTCCTCACGGCCTGGGCAGCAGGTAAGTTTGCCGCTGATACCGTGGCCATGTTTGTCAAAAAGTCAGGTATCGCCGATCGGGTGAAACACCGTAAGCTGGTTATCCCTGGTTACCTCGCGGGCATAAGCGGTGAACTGGAAGAGGAACTGCCGGATTGGCAGATATTGGTTGGCCCCCGCGAGGCGGCTCACCTGCCGGCGTATCTTAAGCAGTGGAGCGCGGCATAAATAACAGAGTTCAAAGCTCAAAGTTCAAAGGAATGCACAAGTGCCAAAGTTCAAAACGTCACTCGTCACTGGTCATTGGTTATAGGATAGTTACAGGTTACAGAAGTTACAAATTTGCAACTTGCAACTTCTTTAAATAGTGACAAATGACTATTGACTAATGACTTCTACTTTAGTTATTTGAGCTTCATTTGGACTTTGGATTTTATAATTTGAAATTTTACTATCGGAGGTTTTTATGGTTGTTTGTGTGGCGGAAAACATCAATATTATGTCCAAGACCATCGGTGCGGCTATAAAGGGACGCGATGCCAAGCCGATCCAGGATATGGCCCGGGAGCTTACTAAAGTCGGGGCGGATTATCTTGATCTCAACATCGGTCCGGCCCGTAAGGGCGGCGATGAGACTATGGATTGGCTGGTTAAGACCGTACGTGAGGTGACGGACTTACCTCTTTCCCTGGATACCAGCAATCCGGCCGCTATTGAGGCCGGTCTAAAGGCCAATCCTGGTAAATCTCTTATAAATTCGATTTCTCTGCAGCCGGAACGGCTGGAGGCCCTTTTACCCATGGCGGTTAAGTACCATGCCGATATGATCGGTCTTCTCTGGAGTCAGGAAGGTATGCCGCGGGATGCCAATGAGCGGGCGGCCCACTGCGTGGATATTATCTATAAGGCCAATGAGGCCGGTATCCCAACAGAAAAGATATGGATAGATCCCATAGCCACTCCAATAAGCATGGATGTCAACCAGGTGCTGGCCGGCCTGGAATTTATGTCCATGCTTTCGGAGATTGCCCCGGGCGCCAAATCCATCGTCGGCCTTTCCAATATCTCGAACGGGACGCCGCACGAACTGAGACCTCATATCAACCGTTGTTACCTCATAATGCTCATGAAATATGGCATGTATTCGGCCATCGTAGATGGTTATGATGCGGAATTATTAACTATTGCCAAGGGAGAGATGGCCGAAATAGTCAATCTCGTACATGGCATGATGGACGGAAAGGAGCCTGATCCCAAGGGCCTCGGTCCAAAAGAACTTGAGTACTATAAGACGACGCGGGTCCTTATGGGAAAGACGCTCTATTCTCACTCCTGGCTGACAGCGTAATTTTTCAAAGCATATACCTGAATAATATTGTATAGATAAGGTATGCCGGAAGTAACCTTAACCATTGATGGTCGAAAGATAACTGTCGAGAAAGGAACCACCATCCTGGAGGCAGCCCGCAGGGCTGCCATCCATATCCCTACTCTTTGCTACCTGCCCCAATTCAAAAAACCCCCGGCCTCCTGCCGTATGTGTGTCGTGGAGGTCGAAGGTAAAGACAAACTCATCGCTTCCTGTGCTACTCCGGTCTCTGAGGGCATGGTGGTAGCCACCCATACCGAAAAAGTAAAGACCGCCCGCCGGGTTATTCTGGAACTCCTGTTTTCTGAACATTATGGCGACTGCATAGCACCGTGTTCTCTGGCCTGCCCTGCCAATATTGATATCCAGGGGTATATCGCCCATATTGCGTCCGGGAGATACCTTGAGGCCCTGGAGCTGATTAAGGAGAAAAATCCCCTGCCCCTTTCGGTAGGGCGGGTTTGCCCCCGTTTTTGTGAATCGCGCTGCCGTCGGAATCTCGTAGATGGTAGCGTGGCGATAAATCATCTGAAGAGGTTTGCAGCCGACTATGGACTCGCGCACAAGGAGTCCCTGCCTACACCTCAGCGACCCTCTACCGATCACCGGGTGGCCGTGATCGGAGGCGGGCCGGCCGGGCTGACTGCCGCATACTATCTGGCCCGCAGGGGGCATCATGTGACCATTTTGGAAGCCATGCCTGCATTGGGCGGAATGCTTCGTTACGGCATCCCGGAATACCGCCTGCCCAAGAAAATATTGGATGCCGAGATACAATTTATCCTTGACCTGGGTGTTGAGGTGAGAGCCGGCCGGAGGTGGGGCAAGGATTTTTCTCTGGAGAGCCTGAAACAGGAAGGGTTTGAGTCCATCTTCATCGGTATAGGGGCGTGGAATAGCCGTCCTATGGGTGTCGAAGGTGAAGATCTCCCCGGAGTTTTTTCCGGCATTGATTTTCTTCGCAGGTTTGCCGAAGGCGAGAAGGTTCAGGTAGGGTCAAGGGTGGCTGTGATAGGCGGAGGCAATACCGCCATTGACGCCGCGCGCACCTGTCTCAGGATCGGGGCGAATGAGGTGATTATAGTTTACCGCCGGTCACGGATGGAGATGCCGGCCAGCCACCGCGAGATTAAAGAAGCGGAGGACGAAGGCGTTAAATTTTTCCTGATGGCGGCCCCAACCAGGATTACTCCGGGCGATGGTTTCCTTAATCTTGAGGTTCAAAGGATGAAACTGGGGGAACCGGATCAGAGCGGCCGGAGGCGTCCCGTGCCTGTCACCGGGTCTGAAAGTGTAATACGGGTGGATAGTGTTATTGCGGCTATCGGCCAGTCGGTAGAGATCGGGAAATGTCATGCCGAGGGCCTGACTGAGGGGTTGGGGCTTACCCGCGGGAACACTATCGAGGCGGCCTCCGATACTTTTGTCACCAATTTAGAGGGGATATTTGCCGGAGGCGATGCGGTCAGCGGACCGCGCACTGTTGTCGAGGCCATAGCTCAAGGCCGAAAAGCAGCCGATGCCATTCATATGTACTTGACCGAACGGAGAATAGAGACGCCGCGTATTCCGTTTAATATTACAAAAGGCGAGTTTTTTGAGGACGTCGATCTGCGGAATTTCGAAGAAGTGCCCCAGCGTTCCAGGCATAAGATGCCGATACGTCACCCCAAAACCCTGTTAGGTGACTTTGGCGAGTTAGAAACGGGTTATACTGAAAAGATGGCGGTGGAAGAGGCGGAGCGGTGCCTCGCGTGCGGGTGTCATGCCGTGGACAAATGCATTATTCGACGGGAGGCCCCTCAATATCATGTTGATTTCTCTCATTACGGGATCGGCACCCGCCTCAACTACAAGGTGGACCGCAGTCATCCTTTTATAACCATTGACCGGAATAAATGTGTGCTTTGCCGGCGTTGTAAGAATGTCTGTGAATATGAGGCCATCAACTTAGAAGAAGGCGAACTGGAAACCCTTGACCGGTTACGGACGATTTCTCTGACTATTAATGACAACTGCGTGTTCTGCGGCCTCTGCGCCGATAATTGTCCTACCGGAGCCCTGGTCAAGAAGGAAACAGAACAATCCCTGGCCGGAGAGCTTAAGCAGGTGAGGACTGTCTGCCCGTATTGCGGCACAGGTTGTAACCTGATCCTCAATATCCGGGGGAAAAAGCTGGTAGAAGTAAGCTCTGACCCGGGCTTTATTCCCAATCAGGGACACCTCTGCGTAAAAGGCCGCTTCGGGCATGATTTTATCAAACATCCGGACCGGCTTACTACACCTATGATACGGAGGGACGGCGAACTTCAGGCCTGCAGTTGGGATGAGGCCCTGGAGCTTATTGCCGATAGACTCAAGGAACTCAAAGAGGCGTATGGAGCGGAGGGTCTGGGGGTGCTCTGCTCGGCTAAATGTACTAATGAAGAAAACTATCTGATGCAAAAGCTGGCCCGGGCCGTCTTTGGCACGAATAATATAGACCACTGCGCCCGGCTCTGACACTCCTCCACGGTAGCCGGTCTGGCTGCCGCATTCGGCAGCGGGGCCATGACCAATTCCATCCAGGACCTGGAGAAGGCCGACGTTATCCTGCTTACAGGCAGCAATACCACCGAGAACCACCCGATTATCAGCCTTCATATTATAAACGCGGTTACCCGGTTGCGTAAAAAGCTTATCGTGGTTGACCCCCGCGTGATCAAGATGACGCAGTATGCGGATATTTATCTCCGGCCCCGGCCGGGTACGGATATAGCCTGGTTAAATGGGTTGGCCCATATCATTATTAAAGAGGAGCTATGGGATAAGGATTACGTTCAGGAGCGGACCGAAGGCTTCGAGGCCTTTGCCCAGACCGTGGGAAAATACACCCCTGAACTGGTGCAGATGATTACCGGGATACCGGCGGGAGACCTCAAAAAAGCCGCCCGTCTCTACGCGCAGGCGGGGCGGGCCGCCATTGTCTATTGCATGGGTATTACACAGCACCGGAGCGGCACGGACAATGTAAAGGCTATTGCCAACCTGGCCATGCTGTGCGGTAATGTAGGGATTGAAGGCGGCGGGGTGAATCCCCTGCGCGGACAGAATAACGTCCAGGGTGCTTGTGACATGGGGGCCTTGCCTGATGCGCTTCCCGGATATCAGAGCATTGCCGATGCAGCCGTCAGGCGGAAATTTGAGGAGGCCTGGGATGCCCGGCTGCCCGAGGAAGCCGGCCTTACGGCCACGGAGATGATAAAACAGGCCGGCGAGGGGAAGATAAAGGGCCTTTACATCATGGGTGAGAACCCCATGATAAGCGACCCGGATATTAATCATGTCCGATCGGCCTTGGAGAAACTTGAATTGCTTGTAGTGCAGGATATCTTTCTTACCCGGACCGCCAGGCTGGCCGATGTGGTCTTGCCGGCGGCAAGTTACGCAGAGAAAGAGGGCACTTTTACCAATACGGAGAGGCGGATACAGAGGGTCAGACAGGCCCTTTCACCTCCGGGGCAAAGCAGCCCGGATTGGAGAATTATCTGCGACCTGTCGGCAAAGATGGGATACGATATGTTTTATCAGTCACCGGAAGAGATCATGGAGGAAATAGCCAGCCTGACGCCTATCTATGGGGGCATTTATTACGATCGCCTGGAAGATACAGGGATTCAATGGCCCTGCCCAACCCTGGACCACCCCGGTACGCCGGTCTTGCATTGCAATGGTTTTACCCGCGGTAAAGGTCTATTCCATGCGCTGGAAGTGATCCCGGCCAGCGAGATGCCGGATGACGATTATCCTTTTTTACTCTCTACCGGACGGGTGCTCTATCACTACAATAGCGGCACCATGAGCCGCCGCGCTGAAGGTTTAAACAAGATGTACCCGGAAGTCATGGTAGAAATGAACCCCATTGACGCCTTTGCCCTGAACATTGATGACCATTCTCCGGTGCGTATTACCTCAAGGCGGGGTGACATAACGGTGCGGGTGGCGCTTACGGAAATGTGCCAGCGGGGTACGGTATTTTTACCTTTCCACTTCCGGGAGGCCGCCGCCAACCTCCTTACCAATCCCGGGGTTGACCCGGTCTCCAAGATACCCGAGTATAAGATCTGCGCCGTGCGGATCAGGCCGGTTCATGGGATGTAGCCCCAGCCGTTAAAATGCAGAAAAGGGCACCAAGCCCACCCTACATAGCGGTGAGCAGGGCATTACTGCTGCTAGTCCTTCCTGTTTTGTCCAATGTCAAGAGCTGACCCCGCTGGCTCCCTAATTCCCGTTGGTTTCCACGGGGAGTTTCAATCGTTAGGTGCTTTTTTGATTTTTATAGTGTGAAGCATACCAATCTATAACCTGTCTGATCATCTTTTGATACGAGGTATGCTGTTTTTTTGCCTCTTTTTTAAAAAAATCAATGCTCGATTTTTTCAGGGCAATCGTTACCTTCACGTTGTCCTCTTTCAAGACCAACTGGTCCGGCGGCGGAAGAAAATCCTTAACGACTCTTAACTCACCCAGCGGTTCATTCGTGTACTTTATTTTGCTCTTCATATATCTGCCTCCCCTTCCTCCAATATCCGGCGCCATAGATACGGATAACATTACCCCGGTACGTAAACCTCACGGTCATTATGCCTCCACCGGCACGGCCAATGCAGTAAAGGCGTTTTTCCTCTGTACTATGATGTATTACTACGGCAATTAAAAACTTAAATTCCCCCGCACTCCCCTTTGGAAAAGGGCGGATGGGGGATTTGGCAAGTTTATATATTTAATTGCCGTAGTACTATATTAAAATATGGTGGAATTAGCAATATAATTTTATGGCGATATATATGTATTATATTCGCGCTTGACGATGAAAGGAAGGTAAGTGGCAGTGGTGTCGCGCAACGCTGCCGGCGTCTATCCCAACCCTAGCTACACAAACCGGCATGACGAATCAATGGCTGAAGGAATAAAGGCTGGTCTTGAACAAGAACCTGTGGTGGACATTCACTATTCCGCCTTTGATCTTGTCACGATATCGCCACGTTTTAACCGTGTCTCATTATTCACAGCCGAATTTTATTAATGCAACTGATTGGATAGAAGGCGGGAATGGAGTCATGCAACGTAAGAATCAACGTCCCTGGATCAAAATCCCGATTAGGCATGATTGGATTTTCCCCACTTTCTGAGTCGCCCGGTAATCCCCTCATCACCGCGTCATCAGCGCGAACACGCCCCAGCCCAGGTATTCACGCGTGTAAGCGGCGTAGCGCTCGGGTTCCGAGGTTAGTTTGGCTCGAACATCTTTCGCGAACTCGTCGTCGGGATTGGCTTCAAGCCATCGGCGCATGGTGAGCCACTTGGCCGCCTCGTATCTGTCCCAGCTGTCTTGGTCTGCCAAAACCATTTCCACGACGTCGTAGCCGAGGTGGCCGAAAGACACGAGAAGTTCTGGAAGCAGGAGAAAGTCGGAGATTGAGCCGGCAAGACACCCCCTGGCAACATCTTCCGTCGGCGGTAACTGCCGCCAGTAGGGCTCGCCGATGAGGATGATCCCTCCGGGGCGGAGGCTCTGCGCCAGAAGCTCGATGGTGCCGACGACTCCCCCAGCGATCCACGTGGCACCGAGACAGGCTGCCACACCGGCCTTCTCGTCAGAGACGAAGCCGGCAGCATCGCCATGGATGAACTTGACTTGATCGGCGACACCGAGTTTTTCAGCGCGGAGTTTCGCTTGCTCGGTGAACAACTGGCTCATGTCGATGCCGGTGCCGATGACTCCGTAATCGCGTGCCCAGGTGCACAGCATCTCCCCCGAACCGCTGCCGAGGTCGAGCACTCGGGTTCCCGTTTCCAGACGCAGCGCCGCGCCGAGAGTGGCGAGCTTTTCGGGTGTGAACGGGTTATGGATGCGGTGAGCACTTTCGGTGATGTTGAAGATCCGTGGAATATCCAATGCAGAAAATCTCCTTACGGGTGTGAATAGATTCGGTCACTGCCTAATGCCTGCGTAACCGGCTGGCGCGGCTTCTTGTGCCAGTCCGAGTTGACGCAGTTGTTGTGCGTGAAGTTCCTCTCCATTTAGGGCGACGGCTTCCATGTTGCTGTGGTCCTTACATCGCCTTTCTTGGACCGGGTGGCCGATATTTCTAATCGGTAGAGCCTAACGGTTCGAGACGAAGCATCTGATCGGGTCATAAGCCAAACGTCCTGCCAGCCGAGTGTACCTCCTACAGCATGGGAATTGACCTCCAGAAGAGCATCATCAAACCCGTCATCGTCGAAGTCTCCAACGGAAATCACACTCAACTGCACGTCCCAGCTTTTGTCATAGGTGAAGCTCAGGGTCCCTGGGGGAGAGCGCTCAATACTCACCTTCCGACTTTTCACGTAATCAGCCACGGTTCGGCCTTTTTTGGCGTCTTGTATTATCTCAGCTTTATCTTCATGTCGAATGGAGGGCATAATCGAGACCGGAATAGCAGAAAGGTCTTTTAAAATTCCGTTGGGAAGCAATGAACGTTTAGCTGACTTGGCCCTTTCTATAGCAAGCAAGGCCCCACAAGCTACTCGGAAGTCGCTTTCAACGTTCATGTCGAGCGTCGTTTGTGCGGATAGTCCTTCAGCGAGGGCTGAAAAATAGTCAGAGCATGTTCGTGTCTTGGTTCCCTCACCCATGAAGCTCGCATCTTCATCATCAAGGCGAAGGAAGAGACTTTGGTGTAGGTAATTCGACGCCTCAGATTTCGAAATACACCCTAGGGGCCTCCAATTATGCCAAAGATAGGGTGGGTTAAAGACTGGGATGCAAGTACCCGGGCTTCCATATGCAGCCGCAGTTCCACGAAGTTCCTCGAGCCGCCTGCGGTACCCCTTCTGGAGACATTCATTGTCAAAGCAGGACTGCATCTGCCGCAACCACCCTACTTGGCTCCTGGCAAGAGGCTGAGAGTCGGGAAAAGTCTGGCGTGCACTCTGGTAAGCCTTAGCCATCTCCTCGTCCATCTTTGACAGCTGCGGATCGGCGCAGATTGCCTTCTCATTTTTCGTCGTCGCCTTGGTGCAGTCGAAACTCGCACTGAGTGCTGAAGAGGCAGCAAGCGTGGCAACCGCGGAGACGACCGCCAGTCCAAATAAGGCCTTTATCATCTTCTCCTCCCTGTTTTAGATCTGTATTCGCAGAACATATTATCTAGTTTTCTGGATAATATCAGGAAGGTTCAGCATGGTCAATGATGCCGATGGGGACATCCTATATTGAGTCCTGTCAAGAATAAAATGATCGGTTTGTAACTATGTTATTTTTCAGTGGTTTTAGATTTGTACTATTTTTGAGCGCAATTGTCCTTACGACTTATTAAAGTCTATCATTTGTGTTCGACGAGTCTCTCACCACGGATGAACCCTGTATCTAATCGTTATGTCTATCCGGCATGTCCGCCTCCGGCGGACCACCTCCATGCTGCGGCAGTAAACGAACCTTTTAACGATGGAGAACTGCTGAACGAATACTTTGAGTTATAGTGCATAATCTGACGCCCAACATGAAGCTAACCGGTGCTTAGTTTTTTTGCGCGTCCGGTTGGACGGCTTGTTAACCGTTTCGTGGAACGGGTCAATTCTAATAGTGATCTCAAGGCCTCATTCACTGATGCGGAATCATGGAAGGCTTTGGCTATGTCCGGATCAAGCACGGCCACGTTCGATCCTTCATCAAGCAATCGTCGGTAATACTTCCCGCGAACGGCTTTTGAATAGTCAAAATCGTACTCGGGACGTAACTCATCAGTTTTTTGTATTTTTCTTTTATCCTTCATGTTTTTTCCTCTCATGTGCGGTTGCACATCTTGCGCTGCGGTCATATTATCAATTCTTCCTCCAGGTAGGTCAATATCTTTTCCAGGCAGGTCGGGACGTCGTACTTATCTGTTTCCAGGATCAGTTCAGGATCCTCCGGTTCCTCGTAAATAGAATCTACACCGGTAAATCCTTTGATGCGGCCGGAGCGGGCCTTCTCATAATATCCCTTGCCGTCTCTTTTTTCGCATTCCGCCAGGGGGCATTTTACATAGATTTCGACAAATTCACCGGGCCGGAATAGTTTGCGGGCAAACTTCCGGTCTTCGCGATAGGGAGCAGTGAAGGCGGCGATGGTTATGATCCCGGCATCCACAAAGAGCCGTCCTGCCTCGGCCACCCGGCGGGCGCTTTCTTTGTGGTCCTCCCGGCCTGACCCAAGCCCGCCGCACAGGCCGTAACCGATATTGTCATCATCCAAGGCATAGGTGTGAAAGCCCTTGTTATATAAGCACCTATCCAGTGCATAGGCCATGGTCGTCTTGCCCGCGCCGGGGAGTCCCGTAAACCAGAGAAGCACACTTTCGTGACAGTTCAGCCTTAACCGCTCATTTCGCCTTACCCTTCCTGCTTTCCACTCGACGTTTGACATGGGGTAGATATCCTTGATATGTTTGAGATACAGAGCGGACAGTATCAGAAAGGCACGGATAATTCAACCGTCTAGAAATGGAAGCCATTATTCCTTCGCTTCATGGCTTGCGCAGTGACCCTTTCGGGACTCGCAGGCGGGGAATGCTTGCCCCTTCCAGCCACTGAAGGGCTGGCTTTCCCCTTCCTGCTTGCCCTCGAAGGGTGCCCCACTGCTTCAGCAAGTTTCGCTCAGGAACAACGGCTTCCATAAGAATGTGGGAAGAGTCCTATTAAGTCCCTCCGAAAACAGGGATGAAAAGTTGAAAGCTGTTCGCCGGCAAAATATTGTTGACATACAGAGGACATTTTAGATTAACATAGTTTTGATGTCTTATGACGTAGAGAATTTGATAACCCAGGTAGATATCGGGAATCTAAAACGCTATACCTCGTCCATAACCGGTCTGCGCCATGCCTGGAAGGAGCCGGAGGCGCTGGAGGAGCGGGCGCGCTATGTGGAGGAGGCCCTTGCATCCTTTGGACTTCAGGTAGAGAGCCAGGAAGTGCCGTTTCACGGCAGGACCTACAGGAACATTATCGGCACGCTCCAGGGAAAGAAAGATACTGATTTGCTCCTGGTCGGCGCCCATTATGACGCCGCCCTGGGCAGTCCGGGCGCCGATGACAATGCCAGCGGGGTGGCCGTGCTTCTGGAGACGGCGCATATTCTGTCTAAATATAATCCTGATAATACCATACAGTTCGTGGCTTTTACCCTGGAAGAACCACAATTCCCGGTAATGACCCTCACCTTTCTCATCGGAAGCCGTCATTTTGCCCAGGAGGCCGGAAAAAAGGGACAGAGATATAAGGGCGTACTCATCTTAGAGTCTGTCGGCTACACGAGCGAAAGGCCGCAAAGCCAGTCCCTCCCGCCCTTGGTCAGGATCGCTGCGCCGGATACGGGAAATTTCCTGGCGGTTGTCGCCAACCGAAGATCGAAAAATCTTTTAGACGGCTTTTGCCGGTCTGCTGCTAAATGGGCGCCAGAACTTAAAGTGGTGGGCTATAAGGTACCTTTTTCAGGCCGCCTGATACCGGAAATCAGGTTTAGCGACCATGCCCCCTTCTGGGATCAGGGGTATCCGGCCCTGATGCTCACCGATACCGCCATGTTCCGCAACCCTAACTATCACACGCCATATGACAGACTGGAGACCCTGGACTTCAATTTTATGTCCGGAGTGGCCAAGGCAGTAACGGCGGCCTGCTGTAATCCGGCCTGAGATATTATTTCTGTTTACTCCTTGACTATTTTTCAGAAATGCCGATATAATCCATAGCATTTTTAATTCGGGGCCGGTCCCTGTGCATAAGGATGTGCCTATGTTCGTTTTTGGAAATTTTTTGCATGCCTTGGCCAAGATAATCGACATAGTATTATCACTTTATATGTGGGTTATTATCGCCCGGGCGGTCATTTCCTGGGTCAGTCCTGATCCGTACAATCCCCTTGTTCGCTTCCTTTACGGGGTAACCGAACCCGTTCTTTACCGGGTGCGCCGTCTTCTTCCCGTCAGCTTTGGCGGCATGGATTTTTCGCCGATAATTATCATATTGATCATTGTTTTCCTGCAAAGTTTCCTCGTGCCGACCCTGGCCGATATAGCCGGACAGCTTGGCTGATTAACCCATCCAAAGAGGGTGATTGTATATGCGTATTACACCTATGGACATTCAACAACAGGAGTTCCGGGTCCGTTTCCGCGGTTTTGATACGCGGGAGGTAGATTCCTTTCTGGAATTGGTGGCGGAAGAACTCAAAGAGGCGCTCCACGAAAATAGCGCCCTTAAGGATGAGGTAAAAAGGCTCAGGGAAACCCAGGCTAATTTTGAAGAGAAGGAAAAGACTTTTCAAACGGCCTTTGTTTCTGCCCAGCGTGTAGTGGATGAAATGAAGGCCAATGCCGAGCGTCAGGCCAAGCTTATAGTAACTCAAGCCGAACTTGAAGCCAAAAAGATGGTGGAAAGCGCCCATGTTCAGGCGGCCCAGGTACAGGAAGAGATCAACCGGTTGAAACGTCAAAAGGCCCAGATGGAGTATCGGGTTAAGGCCTTTATTGAAAGCCTTTCGAAATGGCTGGCCACAGAGAAAGAACCTTCTGACTTTTCAGATAAAGAAGCGGCAGAAGAAGAGGGAGCCGGTACGAATGAGGCGCATCAGGCTATGGGCGCTATTAACGAAATTATCTCCGGTGTGGATTTAGAGGGCGAAGACCCGGCAAAGTGACCCTATTTTTCCAACCATCAACTGACGGGGTACTTTTAAGGGTTTACGTACAACCAAAGGCCTCACGCGAGGGTATAGCCGGCTGTCACGGCGATGCTCTTAAAATCAGGTTAAAGGCGCCTCCGGTAGAGGGAGCGGCTAATGCCGCCTGTATTCGATTTCTTGCCTCTCTGTTCGGCCTGCCTCAAACAAGCCTATCCATTAAGACCGGACATAAATCCCGTTTGAAACTCATAAAGATGGAAGGAATCTCTCTTGAGGAAGTGAAAAAAGTAATAGCTGCTCAGCCTGCCCTTTCTTCCTGAAAGACAGCGGCCATTTGCCCGTGTATGTAGCCGTTGCTGGCCAATATCTCAGGCATGGCCGGGGTAAAGGGCCGGGCTTGGAAGTCCGTTACCAATCCGCCGGCCTCCCGGACCAGCAGCGCCCCGGCCGCTGTATCCCATGGTTTCAGATTGGTCTCCCAGAAACCATCAAAACAGCCGCAGGCCACATAACAGAGATCCAGCGCGGCTGCCCCGGCCCGTCTTATGCCTCTGGAGCGTGTAAGAAATCTCTTAAAGTAGAAAACCGCCGGTTCCGGTTCGGTGTGTATGTTATAAGGAAATCCGGTAGCCAGGAGGCTGTCCCTGAGCTTGCCGGTGGTGGAGACGCAAATAGGCTTTTCATTCAAATAAGCCCCTGCGCCTTTCCCGGCCCGGAAAAGCTGGTCCAGAAATGGGTGATAGACCACCCCAAGAACCGGTTCGTCATGGACAGCAAGGGCGATAGAGACGCAGAACCATGGAAACCCATGGGCATAGTTTGTAGTCCCATCCAGGGGATCGATGATCCATTTGTAAGGTGACCGGCCTACCAGGGACTGTTTTTCTTCAGTGACAATAGTGTGCTCCGGGTATCCGGCGTGAATAGTCTTTACAATAAGCTCTTCGGCCCGGAGGTCGGCGTCAGTGACCAGATCGATCTCCCCTTTAAAATGGATCTCGCGCTTCCTGCCGAAGATTTCCTTCAGTAACCGGCCGCTTTCCCGGGCTGCGGTTATGGCCGTTTTTATAAGGCTGTCTGTATCAGTTAATAAAGACCCTGGCATAATCCCTGATTTCTTCCAGTGCCCTGCCGGAGCCCATAACTACTGTGGTTAGGGGGTCTTCGGTCATTATGGTCTTGAGGCGTGTTTCCTCGGTGATGCGGCGATCCAGTCCCTTAAGGAGGGATCCCCCGCCGGCCATGTGAAGCCCGGCCTGGTAAATATCGGCCACCAGTTCCGGCGGCGTATTGTCCAGGGTGCGCCTGATAGCCCCGATAATGCCGTTTACCGGCTCGGCTATGGCCTCGCGGATCTCGGCATCGGTGACGGGTATGGCTTTTGGAAATCCGGTAAGGATTTCCTTGCCGGATACAAACATACTCTGGGGTTCATCCAGGGGATAGGCAGAACCTATGTTTATTTTGATATGTTCGGATGTATTTTCACCGATGAGTATCTGATATTTTTTTTGCATATAACGGACAATAGACTCATTGATCTCGTCTCCGGCTACCCGGTGGGACTCGCTGCAGGCTATGGCGGAAACAGATATTACGGCTACCTCTGTAGTCCCCCCGCCGATATCTATTACCATTTGGCCGCTTGGCTTCTCAATTTCCAACCCGGCGCCTATGGCGGCGGCCATAGGCTCTTCTATCAAAAACACTTTCCGGACTCCAGATTCCTCCGCCGCCTCGACGACCGCCCGCTTTTCTACCTGGGTGATGCCGGTGGGGACGCAGATGACCATCTTGGGCCGGATAAAGCGGCTTATATTTACCTTGCGGAGGAAATACTTGATCATCTGCTGGGTGACCTCAAAGTCGGCAATGACCCCGTCTTTCATCGGCCTGACGGCCCTGATCTTTTGCGGCGTGCGCCCCAGGTATTCCTTGGCCTCCCGGCCGACGGCTATGACCTGGTCCGTGTCTTTATTTATAGCCACAACGGAAGGTTCGTTTAAAACAATGCCTTCACCCGGCATATAAATCAGGGTATTGGCTGTGCCCAGGTCCATAGCGGCATCTTTAGACAGAAAGCCGAGCAAGCGATCAAATAGCATATAAACTGTGTCCTCCTTAATTAGTGTTCATACGGCCCTGGGCCGGATTGAAGCTCCCTGCAGCAAGCTGCAGGGAATCTCCGTATGCAAGGTAAAATGCATCGTATTCGCTCGCTGACCCCGCCGCAAGCAGCGGGGAATGCGCTCGCTATGCATGTTCAAGCTCTCAGCGATCATCTCTCAGCCGTCAGCATGTTTGTTATCCGTTATCCGTTATCCGTTGTCCGACATTTTCTTTCGGTGAACGGTCAACAGTGAACGGTGGACCGGCTTCATAAGGCAGATTATCCTTTCATGGACATTTTCGTCAAGATAATCCTTTGCCCGATACTCAAGAGGGCATCGATCTCCTCTGTCTCCCACGTACATTTGCTGTAACTGGTGAAACCCATTACCCCGGGGATGAAATCCTGAAACAGGCAGGGGATACCTAAAAAGGCGCTGAAGCCCTTGAAAGGTTCTTCTGCTGTAAAAAGGTAGGATTTCCTCGGTTCTTGCCCTATCTTTTCCAAAACCAGCGGCTTTTTCTTTCTAAAGATCCAGCCCACCAGCCCCTTTTCTACTGAAAACTGCTGTCTCTGGAGGTTGGATTTTATCGTACCGGTCAGGGCCGGAAGGCTATATTTGGCGTCCGGTTCAGGGGATGAAAGAAAGGCCATAAATCCCATCTCGGCCCGGGTAAAAGAAAGACATAAGGTCAGGATGTTGATGAGATAAGCATTAAAATCTCCGGTTTGCTGTCCTATGCGGTCGGCCTGGTAGTGGAGATTTAGTATCCGGTCATAGAGGCGTTCTTTGGCCTGTAAGGAGGAGACTTCTGTTTCATGTACGATAAGATCGGCGAATCCCAGGAGCAGTTTCTGGCTTTTTTCAGTAAATATGTATTTATGCTTGCTGTCCACGGAAAGAACACCCTTGCCGTTGGGAAGGGGAACAGCCATGAAGGATTTGATATCCTCGTCTGCCGAGTAGAACTGCAATGTAGTGGTGTCTCTGTCAAATTGGTTGGCGATGATAGGCTTGTTATTTTTGGCCGCCCAGCCCACCATACCGTCTCCATAGCCGAATTGTACCCGGGGGATGACATTTTTGCTCAAACTGTAGTAAGATTGCAGGGTCAGGCTCTCATCTTTGGGGTCGGCCAAAAACAAGGCGGTAGTAAAGGCGTCGGTAACATTGCTGATTACCTTAATTATGTTTAAGAGATGGCTATCGGCGGACATAATGATGTCTTATTCACACTATCTGGAGTTTCCCTGCTTTTTAAAGCAGGTATTTTCATGATACTATTATCTTATTGATGATTTTGCATTTCTTTAGTGAACTCCTGGTTTCTTCGCTTCACGGCTTGCGCAGCGACCCTTTCGGGACTCGCAGGCAGGGAATGCTTGCCCCTTCCCGCCACTGAAGGGCGGGCTTTCCCCTTCCTGCTCGCTCTCGAAGGGTGCCCGCTGCTCCAGCAAGTTTCGCTCAGAAACATAGGGTTCCCTAAAAAGTAAGAAAACTTCAGCCACCCTATCCTTTGACTTTCCGGCGTCTGGCGGTTAGTATGTATCCGCTGTGGATACAATGATTTTTGTCACGCCACGGCCACAAAATCGTCTGGCATTATAGCCGATTTTAGGAATTATGCAAAAACAAACCGAACTTCTGGCCCCGGCCGGTAATCTGGAGGCATTCTGGGCGGCGGTAGAGAAAAAGGCCGATGCCGTTTACATCGGTTGGAGCGACTTTAACGCCCGCGTCCAGGCCGAGAACTTTTCCCTGGAGGACATCAGCCGGACGATCCCTTTCGCCCATAAGCACGGCGTAAAGGTCTATATAGCCCTGAACATCCTGCTCAAGGAAAGAGACCTGCCGGAGATAGTAGAGGGTCTCAGGATATTAAAGGAGCTTTCTCCCGATGCCCTGATCATCCAGGATATGGGGCTGTATTATTTGATCAAAAGGTACTTTTCGGCCTTTCGTCTCCATGCCAGCACCCTTATGACCATTCACAACCACCCGGGAGCCGAGCATCTGCGCGAGCTTGGATTTCGGCGGGTGGTACTGGCCCGCGAACTGTCCATAGATGAGATAAGAGCCATACACCGGCATTCTCCGATTGAGCTGGAGGTCTTTGTCCAGGGAGCCCTTTGTTACAGCTTTTCCGGACTTTGTCTGATGAGCAGTTATCTGGGCGGAAAATCCGGTATGCGCGGGCGATGTGTCCAGCCCTGCCGCCGGTTGTACGAAAGCGGTAAAAAACACGGCTCGTTTTTTTCCATGAATGATCTCTCGGCCATCAGGTTGCTGCCTGAACTAAAAAAGGCCGGTGTCACCTCCATCAAGCTCGAGGGGAGGATGCGCAGCGCCCACTACGTAAGCTCTATAGTAGAAGCCTACCGCACGGTACTGGATGCGCCGGAGGGCGATGAAGAGGCCCTGGGCCGGGCTGAAGATTTAATAAGGCGGTGTCTGGGCCGAAAGCCGACTCCCGGGTACTTTCTGTATCCGCATCTTATGGATATCGTCACCCCGCATTTTTCAGGCACGGCCGGCCTTTTTCTGGGGAAGATCATAACCGCACGCGGAGATGAAGCCATGGTGAAGCTCGCTGCTGCTGTCGGCATTGGGGACCGGCTGCGCCTGGTAAGGCCTGCCCATGACGAGAGACGCTCATTTACTCTGGGAAAAATGATGGCCGGGGGGAAAGAACTGATAAATGCAGCACAAGGTCAGGAGATCACGCTTAAGATGCCCGTCCCTTGCCGCAAGGGAGATCTGCTTTTTAAGGTAGATGCGAAGGACGCCGCGCTTGTGCGCGGCGCAGGCCGGATAAGAAATCTCATTTTTGCCGCTACCGGAGGCTGCGTTATCAGCCCGACAACAAAAAAAGGGTTAAGCATGGGCCCGGTTGTTTCAAAATTATTCCCGGAGAAGAGTCCCGGGGCCAGGCCGAGGAAAGACCTTAAGTGGTGGGTGAAATTGGGCGATCTGAATCACCTGTCTGACGTGTCAGGCCGTGGCGTACATCGCCTCCTGGTCCTCCTGGACGAGAAGACATTCGCCCAATACAGGCGTTACCACAGGCAGATTTTGCAGATGCGGCATCGATTCTCCTGGATGCTGCCGCCTGTCATGGAGGAAAAACAATGCCGGTTTTATGAGAAAGCGATAGATGGATTGCGCCGGGCCGGGTTTACGTATTGGCACCTGGGCCATATAAGCCAGCGGCAATTTTTCTTACATAAAGGCAGAGACATACACCTTTCCGCCGGTTATACGGCCAACGCGCTTAATTCCCTGTCCGTCAGGGCCTTTTGCGATCTCGGGATCACGGAGGTGGAGTTTTCCATAGAAACAGACCTGGAAAACCTTAAAGAGGCATTGGCCCATGCCGGCGGGTGTCCGGTGGGGCTGGCCGTCTATGGCCGTCCGCCCCTTTTTACTTCCCGGCTGCTTCCCCCCGGCCTAAAACCGGGCGCCACCATACGAAGCCCCAAGAAAGAGAGTTTTTTCATTAACTGCTATCGGGAATTGACCCTGGTACACTCCTCGCACCCTTATTCTCTCCTGGCCTATGTGCAGGATTTGAAGAAGACAGGGATTTCTTTTGTGACGGCTGATTTCACCTGGGAGCGCCCTGCTAAAAATGTGCTCTCTGAGATTTTAGGCGGTAAGCCGGGTAAAAAACCGGGTGATAGGGTGAATACCTTTAATTTTCTGAGGACATTGGCCTGATAAAATTAACCGGCCTACGGTCGGCCTAAGCTAAATTAGGCGGTGGATTTGGATATCCTGGATGAGACGATATTTTTGATATCTTCAACGGTAAAGGGCTTGGTTATGTAAGTTGCGCCGCTGGACTCAAGAAATCTCTTTGTCTCATAATTCATGGTATCACCGGTTATAAAGATCACCCCTCCCGGCGGCAGCAATCCCATATCCCTGATGGTGTTAAAAAGTTCCTTACCGTCAATATCCGGCATTATTATATCCGTCAGCATCAGGTCATATCGCCCCGTTTCCAGCTTTTCCAGGGCTATCTTACCGGCTGTAACCGTTTCCACATCGTATCCTTCCCTTGTCAGTATATCGCATGTGAGTTTAAGGATTATGGGTTCGTCATCCACAACCAGCACCCGATATCCTCCCCGTATTTGGGGGACTGTTTTAGCCGGGGTAGAGGTAATTTCTTTTTTGATTGGGCACGGGAACCTTATGGTAAATATAGCGCCATGCGGTTCGTGCCAATCTGCAAATATGTCGCCATCATGTTCTTTAATTATACTGTACGAGACGCTGAGTCCCAATCCCGTTCCGCGTCCCGGTCTTTTCGTCGTAAAAAAAGGTTCGAATATGCGTTTTCGGATGTCATCCGGTATGCCCGGGCCGTCATCTGCAATTTCCGCTATGACCAGTGCGCGCTCCGGGTCGTAATGAGTCCTTACCTCCAGTGTCCCCATACGGAAGGCCTGGGTTATAGCCTGCTTGGCGTTAATGATAATATTGGCAAATACCTGTTGTATCTGATGTCCGTCACCCCTTATAACGGGGAGGGTTTTGTCGAAATCTTTCATTACCCGGATATTGTGATTGTGCAGGTCATAGGATAGAAAATCCAGCGTTTGTTCTATTAATGTATTTATATTGACGGCTTCCTGCCGAATTTTACCTGTATCAGAGAAGGCAAGCATATTCTTAACTATCTTGGCCGTGCGCAAGGCCTCTTTTTCGATTGTGCGCAGGCCGTTTCTAATCCTGTCCTTATCGGATACTTGAGACAGAAGCTGGGCATACCCCAGGATAGAGGTAAGGGGGTTGTTAATCTCGTGGGCAACCGCAGATACCAGTTCCCCTATGGCCGAAAGTTTCTCGGAACGAATGAGCATCTCTTGTGTTTCTTTCAACTGCCGGTAGGCATTTTCCGTAGCAGCCGCTTTTTCTTCAAGTTCTGCCCCGGCTTTTTCCAGCTTTTTATTCGTCTGTTTAAGGGCCTCTAAATAATTATTTTTTTCTATGATGAGCCGTCTCTTCTCTATGGCCCGTTGTACCGTATAGATAAAATCCTCCATGTTCGACAAAGGCTTTACCAGATAATCATAAACCAGGTTCTGATGAATACATTGCAGAACGGACTCAATAGAGGCATACCCGGTCAGTATTATAAACTGGGCCATGTCGTCTAATTTTCTCATCTCCCGGATCATGGCCATGCCGTCCATCCCGGGCATCCTGAGATCGGCGATTACCAGATCGGGATGTTCGGCTTTGAACCTTTCTATCCCCTCCGGACCGTTTCCAGCCTCCGGGACAGTGAATCCTCTTTCTTCGAGTTCCATGCGCAGAAGCAGCCGGATATCGGCTTCATCATCAACTACCAAGATTTTTCCGTTCATGACCTGTTTTTTAATCCTTTCTAATTGGTGCTCAGCCGGAAATTACTGTTTCCGGCTTCACGCTTTCAGCGATCAGCATGATTGTTATCCGTTAACCGTTAGCCGTTTTCCGACATTTTTTTCGGTAAACGGTCAACAGTGAACGGTGGACCGGCTTCATGCCGATAGCTGACTGCTGATATCTGACTGCTGATTGCTCCATCCGGAATTCTTGGGTTTTCGGATGGAAACTAATTAAAATAACCGCTTAACAAGCGGGCAGTATCACCCTTATCTCCGTGCCTTCCCCCTGGCCGGAAACTACCTCGATCTCGCCCTTGTGTTCCTCGACTATGTTGTAGCTTACGGAGAGGCCCAGGCCCGTGCCTTTGCCTGCCTCCTTGGTAGTAAAAAATGGATCAAAAACCTTATCCAGGTTTTCCGGGGCGATGCCTATGCCGTTATCTCTTACGCTAAGGATTACATGGCTGTTATCGCCTGCTTCAGTCTTTATGGTCAATATTTTTTTGTAATTTCTTGCTTTCTCCGGCCCTTCCAGAGACGTTTCCCGTTCCATCAGGGAATCTTTGGCATTGCTCAGAAGGTTCAAGACTACCTGCTCCAGTTGCCCGGGATGGCCGTGACAGAAGAGGCCTTGCGAACTATAGTCCTTAATTACCATTATGCCATACAGTTCGATCTGCCTCCCCATAAGGAGCAGGGCGTTTTCTATAACCTGGTTAATATTTACCGCTTCCATCTTCGTATGGGGCAGACGTGAGAAGGTGCGTAGATGGTCTATAATCTCTCCCATGCGCATGGCATTTTTCTCGACGACCGGGAGTACTTCCTGCAATAATTCTTTATCTAGAATTTCCTGGTTGGTTTTCCGCAGTAAGGATTGGGCAAAGCCCTTAATAACCGTCAAGGGCTGATTGAGTTCGTGGGCTACGCCGGCGGCCAGTTCTCCGATGGAAGCCAGTTTGGCCGACTGGAGCAGTTGGGCATTCGTCTTCCTGAGTTCGTATTCCGCCTCCTTTTTTTCGGTAAGATCTCTGGCCATGATCTGTGCCACTTTACTGCCTGCCTGAGAGGAGACGGTCCCGTTTACTTCTACCGGCAGGGTAGCACCGGCCTTTCTTCTGAAACTTATCTCTATTGTCTGAGAGCCTCCGGCCTCGATTGCCCGCATCATGTTTGTCCAGTCCGCCTCGTCCGCATAGATATCTTGCATAAACTGATCCCGGAGTCTTTCGGGACTAAACCCAAGGCAGCGGCAGGCCGAGGGATTGGCATCAATAAGCTTACCGCTTGGATCGGCGATGAAGATCATATCCTTGGCCGCTTCAAACAGGCTTCGATATTTGGCCTCTGATTTTTCCAGTTGCACCAGGTGATCTTTCCATTTTTCCAGAAGACGGACCCGCTCCAGGGCGCTTCCGGCCATCAGGGCCAGAGTCCTCAGCAGCTCCAGATCATTTTCCGTGAGGTCTGTGTCACTGGTCAGGGCTATGGCCCCTGCCACCTTATTTTCCGCCACAATAGGCATATCTATTACCGACTTATAGGGGAGCATGGGAACGACGAGTGTCTTGATAAGGAGCCGCAGAGGACTGCCGGGAGAGGTATAATCCATGGCTATTCGTTCTACAGTGGCTCTGATAACACTATCTTTATCTTGCATAACGATGTTCCCGGTAGCAATGGGTTTCCCTGTATCCCGCATCTTTTTGTAGATGCTTTCTTCATAGAGGGGTATCTTATAGCCGAGGAGGGAAATGCCCGGTATGACACGCCATGCGATTCTTTCTATATTCTTGGCCAATCCGGATTCGATGCCCACGCGAACCAGTTGTATATAACGGCCGTCTTCGGTAAACATGCATATATTGCTTATTTCCCGTCCAAGTTTTTCCACGCTCCGGTAGGCTGCATCGAGCACCTCGTCCTGGGTGCCGGCCGAGTAAAGATCGCGACTGATCTGGCCGAGCAGATTTCTCTCAAAAAGGGCCTGTTTTAATTCTCGTTCCACGGGCGGCACGTTTACCGATAGACTCAACTACTTGATTCTGCAAGATTTCATATAGCAACCCCAGCCGGGATTTACAAGAGAAATCGTAATAGGACTTTCCCCGCTTTTTTAGAGAACCCTTAGTTTCTTCGCTTCACGGCTTACGCAGCGACCCTTTCGGGACTCGCAGGCGGGGAATGTTTGCCCCTTCCAGCCACTAAAGGGCTGGCTTTCCCCTTCCTGCTCGCCCTCGAAGGGAACCCCGCTGCTCCAGCAAGTTACGCTCAGAACCATAAGGGTTCTCTAAAGAAATGCGAAACCATCAATAACATAATAGTATCAAAATACCTGCCTTAAAAAACAATGTAGGGTGGGCTTTGCCCACCAAGAAAATGATGGTGGATCAAGGTAATAATATATTGACCCACGTCATGATTTAAGGTTATTTAGGTGTTATGTGGGGGATGTTTAGTTTTCTGTTAAAGATGGTTAGGCCTGCTTCCGACCGCAACACGGCGGCAAAGGTCCCATCGGCGGAATTATCCGCGCTGGAGAAGGAGGCGGCCAACCATCATATAGAGGCCATGAGCTATCTGCGCCGGGCCGTCTATGATCAGGCCGGAAAAAGGGCGCTCCAGGCCCGGGATGTGTGGATGCGGCTGCGCGACTTGGGGAGGCAGGGCGGTTACGGCGGTCACTTGACCGACCGTTTCGTCGCTAACCAAATAAAAACCCTTGCCGATCTTTACGCCCTCGCGCAGGAATGTAAGGAACTCTCGGCATCAGTCCTGTCCCACCTTGATGCAGAGAATTTCCTCGATCAGGACAAGCTGCGGGAAAAGATAAGTTGCGCCGGAGAAAGATTGACGTACCTCCTGGGCGAGATGGAGACGGCAGGTATGGTCGAAAAATACCAGGGGGAAAACGGCGGAGTCCTATGGCGTAAGCGGACGGATCACTGAACCGGGCAAGACCTCTTTCTGAACAAAATCGGCCTCGCCGCACCCCGGATAGACAATACTATTCGGCCCTATACGGACACCTGTGGGTAAGATAGTTTTTTTGCCCACGACGGTCAATCCGGTAAACAGTTGTTTGGGGAACTCCTGATTGGGTATGTCTTTGGGGCCGACTCCGATGATGACACCTTTCCTGATCTCTACTTTCTTATCCAGGATGGACATGGTTATACGGCTGCCGGTCATAATCCGGCATTCGTGCATAATCACCGAGTCTGTTACTCTGGCCCCCCTTGCCACATAGACGCCCGGTGACAGGACAGAGCGCTCAACCGTTCCCTCAATAACGCAGCCGGCAGATATAACCGAGTTGGAGACCTTTGCCCCGGGCAGGATCATGGCCGGCGGCCAGTCGGACATTAAACCGGCTTCTTCAAGGTTTGGTCTGACTCCCCAGGCCTCGGGGGTAAGTCCGCCTGCCGGATCGAGGAGATCCATATTCGTCCTCCAGTAGGCATCGAGAGTGCCCACGTCGCGCCAGTATCCCTGAAAAGGATAGGCATAGACCGCGTCTTTGTTGATGGCCATGGGTATAATATGTTTGCCGAAGTCATGTTCCCCGGTTTTTTGCAATACAGAGAGAAGATAGGAGGTCTTGAAGACATAGATGCCCATGGAGGCCAGGTTGGTTCTGGGCACTTCCGGCTTTTCTTCCCATTCCATTATGCGTCCCTTCCGGTCCGTGATGGCCGTGCCGAAGTTTCTTATCTGGTCTATGGGGACGGTCATCATGGCGATGGTCATATCCGCCCTTTTCCTGCGGTGAAACTGGATCACAGGACGATAATCCATGTAGTAGATATGGTCGCCGGAGAGGACCAGTACCTCCCGCGAGGGATGAGAATTGATATAATCTATATTCTGGCGCATGGCATCGGCCGTGCCTTTGTACCAGTCGGAATCCTTCTGGCCGGTGCGCGGCGGGAGTATCTTGGCCCCGCGGCCGCGGCCGATAAAGTCCCACGGAGCACCGGTGCCGATGTGCTCCATAAGGGACAGGGGCTTATACTGGGTAAGGACGGCTACGTTGTTAATGCCGGAATTCATCACATTGCTGAGTGTAAAGTCTATGATACGGTAAATCCCGCCGAACGGCACCGCAGGCTTGGCGCGCGCCTCCACCATAATATTGAGGCGGCTCCCTACGCCGCCGGCCAAAAGCATGACGAGCGTTTCATTCATTGTACGGCCTCACCGGATGGGATTTCTTTCTTTGTAAATTGCTCAGGCCTGAGGTCCGGATAGATAGTGCACCCTGTTCCGATGGCCATACCGGCCGGTATCCGGGTAGAGCGGCCGATGACCGTGATCCCGCCCTGAGGCGCGTCCGCCCCGTTTTTTTTGCCGATGACCGTATGCGCGCCGATCACGACATCAACATCGGATATGACCCTTTCCAGAGAGGCCCCTTCTTCCACGGTAGTATCAAAAAACAATACAGAGTCTTTTACGATGGCCCCTTTTGCTATCCTGACGCCGGGGAAAAGCACGCTATTTTCCACCTGCCCTTCGATGCGGCAGCCGTGATAAAAGCTGGAATTGTTAATGCGCGCCGTTTTTCCGATGACGGCGGGTTGACGGTCACAAATAGCCTGGTGTTCCAGATTGGTCCTGAGCATCCATTCCCCGAGGACGATCTTCGGCCTTCGGCCCAGTGTATCCATATTGGCCTGCCAGTACTCCTCGATCTTACGGCTATAGCCCCAGTATCCGGTATGCTTGTATCCATAGACCTTATAGCGCCCCAGCATAGCGGGGATGATATCCCGGCCAAACTCATGGGAATCACTTTTAACGTTTTCCTGCAGCGCTTCTCTCAGGGCCTCGGGCCGGAATAAGTAAATGGTCATGGAGGCCCACGTTGAGGCCGGTTCGGCCGGTTTTTCCTGGTATAATAAAATTCTCCCGCCCGCCCTGTCCTCATCTGCTATCTGCGCCAGGCCGAAACGCGGGGCCTCTTCGGTTTCTACCGCTACGAAGGCTGCCGTAAGATCGGCCTTTTTTTTAAGGTGATAGGCAATCATAGGCTGGTAGTTCATCCTGTAGATATGGTCGCCGGACAGAACCATAACCAGGTCCGGCTTATGGTAGTCGATAAAATCCAGATTCTGGAATACGGCATCTGCCGTTCCCTTGTACCAGTCAGAGGCCTTATGTCCTTGAAAGGGGGGGAGCATGGTGACCCCGCGATGCCTGCCCACCATATCCCAGGAGGCCCCCTGGCCGATGTGGTTTATCAGGGAGTAAGATCGATACTGGGAAAGGATGCCCACGTTTTCGATGTTTGAATACCGAAGATTGCTCAAGGGGCAGTCGATGACGCGATAGATCCCGCCAAAGGGGACAGCGGATTTAGGCCGGTAGAAGGTTAATACATTCAGTTCGTCCACGCGGCCCCCGGCCAGAATCATAGCCAGAATCTTTTGCATCAAAACGCTCCTTGACTGGTTTCCATTCGGAACTCCAGGAGTTTCGAATGGAGCGGTCAGCAGTCAGCTATCAGCATGAAGCCGGTTCACCGTTCACTGTTGACCGTTTACCGAAAGAAAATGTCGGACAACGGTTAACGGTTAACAAACATGCCGAAGGCTTTATATCTCAGCTTTCGGCACCACCACAATGCCGGAGGGATCGACAAAGTAACGCCGGCGATCTTGTTCCATATCATAACCTATACGCGTGCCCGGAGGCAGAGTAACATTTTTATCGATGATCGTCCTTTTTATCATTACGTCTTCCATCAGGGTAACGTGATCGAATATAATGGAGTCTTCAACTACACACCGGCTGCCCACAAAAACGTGTCTCCCCACAATCGAATTTTTTATCTCGCCGCCGCTTATGATGGTTCCGCCGGCAATCAGGGAATCTCTGACCATGGCTTCCCGGCCATACTGGTCATAGATAAGTTTTACCGGCGGCGTGGCGTAGCCGGCGGTTCTAAGCGGCCAGCGCCGGTTATAAAGATTAAAAGACGGCACAGGTGCTGTAAGGTCCATGTTGGCCTCGTAGTAGGCCTTAAGAGTTCCGATATCCCGCCAATAAATATTTTCTCCATTATTAAGGGCCCCGGGGATTTTATTTATTCGAAAATCATAGGCAAAAACCCGCCTTTTCTGGAATAAAATAGGGATAATCTCACCCGCCAGATCATATTTGCCGCTTGCTTCAACGTCCTTTTTCAATGTTTCACAAAGCACTGTAGTATCAAACAGGTAATTACCCATGGAAACCAGGGCCGTATCCGGCCTTCCGGGAATGGGATGCGGGTTTTCCGGTTTTTCTTCGTAACCGATGATCCGCCAGTTATCGTCAACCTGTATGACTCCGAAAGGGTAGCTTTTTTCTATAGGCAAGGGTATGGCGGCAACCGTCACCTCTGCCTCTTTTTCCCGGTGGTATTGCAGCATTTGCCTGATATCCATACGGTAGATATGGTCGGCGTTGAATATAGCCACCACTTCAGGATAAATTTTCTCGATGAGGTGCAGGTTCTGATATACCGCATCTGCTGTCCCCCTGTACCAGTCTTCATCGGTGCGCATTTGGGCGGGCGCCGGCATAATGAAAAAGTCACTGACAGCGCTTCCTATCGTCCATCCGTTCCGTAAGTGCTCCATGAGCGACTGACACTTAAATTGCGTCAGCACATAGATGGAGTAGATTCCGGAATTAATGAAATTGCTGAGCACAAAGTCAATAATTCTATATTTTCCACCAAAAGGAACGCTGGGCTTGGCGCGTTGCCGGGTGAGAGGGGAGAGTCTCCTGCCTAAGCCTCCCGCCAGTATGATGCCTAATACTTTAATCGGCATAAACCCCTTTCAGGTCTTTAAGTGCCGGACGATTAATCTCTCTAAACTCCGCGAAGAAAACTCCCGGGCGGATGGCGGCATGTTGGTTTTTGGGATTTCGGCCCGGGCGCTCTGGCGATGTCCACCGGCCGAGCCCATAGCCCCAAAGACCTGTATGGCCAAGTTGCCCGCATTTTTCCGGTATCCGTCAGAGCGAAAAATTACTATGAACTTTTCTCCGCAGAAACCCGAAACAATGCCCCAGCCGATCTCATACACACGCATAAAATAATCAGCCAGAAGCACCAGGATATCCGGGTGCTCCACTTTTCCTACATGGCAGTAAATACGTTTTCGGGAATAACGCATTTTATCCAAAGCCAGTCTGAAATATGCCAGGTCGCTCAGTTTAATATCGGAAGATTCGATCTTTCGGATAAGCGCCTGGTTTACCCGGTCAAAGAGACGGGTAAAGGCCGCAATGTCCTGACTCGTAGCCCGTTTGGTAAAGTTTTCCGTATCCACCTTGATAGCATGAAAAAGGGCTGTAGCTATGCGCACCGAGGGCTTGATGCGTGCGGCGCGCAGATATTCGAACATGATGGAGGCCGTGGCCCCATATTTCGGCCTTATATCAACCCAGGAGGCATTGACCGGTCCAACGGCAGGGTGGTGGTCAATCACCGCATCATAGTCAATATGGGCAAAGTCCGGATTGTGGTAAGGCTGTGAATCAAGCATTATTTTGCGGGTAAAGGTCTCGGTCGCCAGCGTCTGCAGGCGTTGCAGGGGGACATTGAGGAGCCTTACCATAGCCAGATTGTCAAGACGTTTGATTTCGTTGTTATGGGCTATGGTCACACCCTGTACGCGTCTCCAGAGGAGCCTTTTCATGGCCAGGGCGCTGGCTATGGAGTCCGGATCGGCGTTAATGACGATGAGTACGCGGTCGGTCTTGTCAAAAATCTTCACGAGATTTTGCAGCCGCTCTACTGAAGGATTTTTGTTTTTTGAGTGTGTGACTTTAGCTTTTGTTAAAGGCATATCTTCAGACCTGTACACTGCGCATGAATTGAGCGGTTTCCTCCGGTATGGCAGTATTGATGTATATGCCGGTTCCCATCTCAAAACCGGCTGCGGTAGTCAGGCGGGGCCGGATCTGCAGATGCCAGTGGAAGTAATCCTCGTGCTCATCCTTTACCGGTGCGGTATGTATTATGTAATTAAAATCCGGGTTATGCAGGCCGATGTATTGTTTTTTAAGAACTGTCTTCAGTATAACGGCAAAGGCCTTGGCATCCTCCATAGTGATAAGGCCAAATGAGGCGCTGTGTTCCTTGGGCATAATCCAGGTCTCGAAGGGCACCTGGGAGGCAAAAGGGTGGACAGCGATAAATTTATCGGTCTCCAATATCACCCGTTCGCCGCCCTGCTTTTCTTCCCGGATTATATCACAATAGACACACTTGCCGGTGTCGTCGTAATAATATGCGGCGCGGTCAAACCGGATGCGGATATCCGTCGGCACAATGGGTGTGGCCACTAACTGGGAATGTGGATGTTCAAGGGAGGTTCCGGCGGAAAGGCCATGATTTTTAAAGATGATGATAAATTTGCAGCGGGGGTCGATGTGCAGTATCTGGTAACGTTCCAGGTAGGCCAGAACAACCTCTTGCACATGCCAATCATCCATCAGGAATAGATGCTCGTTGTGTTTATTGGATTCGATAATGACCTCATGGTGGCCTACGGCATCCATACGATGAAAGAAGTTGGCCCCGTCATGCTGCCGCTCTAAATTTCCTTCAGAGACAAAGGCGGCAAATTTATTGGAAACCGCCCGTACCCACCACCCCGGGCCGTTGGCCTGGCCTCCCCTTCGATAAGCCAGGGTCTCCGGGGGAGTAAGGAGTTCATTGCCCTCACAGAAAGGGCACGCCGCCAGATAGGGTTCTGTGGACATGGCGGGCTTGACCTGGATGAAGTTATGCGGACGCCTTGAACGTTCCTTGGCTATAACCACCCAGAAGCGTGTGGCCGGATTTTGTCTTAGCTCTGGCAATTATTTCCCCGCCTTGCCTTTGTTATTATTCAGCGTAGGTCCCTTATATCAAGTTCCATTCAAATCCCCCTTGATCCCCCTTTTTCAAAGGGGGAGATTATATCCCCCTCTTTGGAAAAGAGGGGTGAGGGGAGATTTTATGGGTATATTTTTGATTACAACTTGGTATTAGGCGCAAGCAAGCTTCTCTATTCGCCAAATTGTAACAAAACGATCGAGACATGTCAAAGTAAAAGGTCCGCCGGGTCCAGGACTTCCCTGGATATGTACCTCGATCCACCATAGGGTGTCCCCCCTTTTAGTTTTATGTTTCTATGAGAGTCCGCTCAAATCCTCCGGCATCCGGGGCCGCTCAGGTTGCTGCGACCGCCTGTCTCGGGTATTACCTGTATTTGTGTGCCGATGCGCTCCTTGAGCGTTGTGACATGTGATATGACACCAATAAGTTTGCCGTCCTGCTGCAGTTCCGCAAGAGTCTCCAAGGCTGTTTCAAGTGCATCTTCATCGAGGGTCCCAAACCCTTCATCAAGGAAGAGTGAGTCAACCCGCACATTTCTGCTTGCCATATGAGAAAGGCCGAGCGCCAGGGCAAGGCTCACAATAAAGCTTTCGCCGCCGGAGAGATTCTTCGTGGAACGTATCTCACCCGCCTGGTAGTTGTCGATGACATTCAGCTCCAGCGGTTGTGATGTATCGCGTATGAGCAGATAGCGATCCGTCATCTTCCTGAGCCGGCGGTTGGCATGCGCTGTCATCATCTCGAATGTCAGACCCTGTGCAAAGTTCCGGAATTTCTTTCCGTCGGCTGAGCCGATAAGTTGATGCAGGTCATCCCAGCGTGTGCATTCCTTTTTCCGGGTTTCAGTGCTCTTTATGCGTTCCTGCTGCTTTTTCCTTAGTTTCTCGTTTTCACTTAAACTCCTTATGATTCCGCCAATATCAAGTCTTATCTGTTTCAGTTCTGAATCACAGGCGCTTATGTTTTCTTTAAGCGCCTCAACGGGTTGATATGTCAGGTTTTTTTCACGTTCGGAGGCAAGCGCCTCCGACCTGTCCTTCCGGCGGGCGTCAAGTTCCGTTTTTTCCTTGATCAGGCGTTTCTCTTTGTCAGCGAGGATTCCCCGTTCTTCCTCCGTCAGGCGTGATGAAAGGTAGTCTGCCTCGTCTTCAAATCCCGCCGTTTTGATCCGCTCCATCAGTTTCGGCCCGGCCTGCGCCAGTTCTTTTGCCCGCTTTCCTGTTTTTACTTTCAATAAATCTATTTTCTCTTTCAGGGCGCTGATCTCTTTTTCAATTTGCCCGTATTCTTCGCGTGCTTTTTCATAAGCTTTACCCGCCTTATCCACGGCGTCCGCCAGATGTTTTTCCTCCTGGTCAGCGTTCTTTTCTCCGAAGAGTCCCCGGCGTGAAGCACACAATGATTCATACTCCATCTTTAGATCGTCACGATCTTTGCGCCTTGCCGCCAGATCTTCTTCCAGGCTGCTCAGGAGGGCATTATATTTCTCAATCTCCGCTTTCAGTTCACGGATCTGTTTTTCCAGCGTGATTTTTTCAGCCTCTTTTGCCTGCCAGATATCTTTGTGTCCGGTCAGGTCTTTCAATAGGGCGTCGAGACTGTCTAACGGAATCCGGCTGATCCCGAATGGTACGACATCCTTAAGGGCATCGTTACGGGCCTTTTGAGTCTCTTCCGCCAGAGCGGCGCAATCTTTGGTCAGCCGTTCATGATCACGACCGGCCGTCTCCAGTTTGTGTCTGGCCTCCTGTAAGGCCTTTCCTGCGTTGTCAAGGGTCTTTCTTGTTTTTTCCAGTACCGTCTGCGCCGATTTTTCCTGTCGGCCATTTTCTTCGACCAGGGCAACGATACCCCTTGTTTCGGCAATTTTCGCCTGTACGCCGGCAATCTCTTTGCGAATCTTCCCGGCGCGATCCAACCGTGAAACTTCTATTTTCAGACTCAACAGGGCGTCGGCGCACTGTTTTTCGTCGGCGTCCAGCGTCGCATTCTTTTCTGCCATCTCTTTTTCAATATGCTGGATTTCAGTTGCGGTCCGAACCCGGTCGGCTTCCAGCTTGTTCAGATGACGAGACACCTTTTTGCATTCATCCTTCGTTTTTTGAAGCTCCGCCTCCGCCTCGTTCAAGACCGGGACATTCCCCTTTGCATAGGGATGCTCCGTAGCGCCGCACAGCGGGCATGGTTTGCCGTCTTCAAGTTGTTTCCTTTCTTCCTCAAGGTCACGGATACGGCTGAGGAGTAATGCCTGTGTTTCCAGGGTTACAATATCTTTTTCCAAAATCGCTTTTTTATCGGCGCAGGATTTTATCTCGTCGGAAAGTTTCGCATAACAGACTTTTAATGTTTCAAGACCTGTTTTCAGGCTGTCCAGCGCAGTGTATGTCTTGTCAATCCGTGCAATGGTCTCGCCTGTCTGGATCAAAAGACGCTCGCGGTCTTTAAGGGCATCTGTATCATGACGCCACTGGCTGATTTCACGTCCCCTGAGGATAGCCGTGATTTCATCAGTCAGGTGCTTAAGTTCACTTTGTCCTTTCTCAAATTCCTGGCGGGATTTTTCATGATCGGCTTCGCTTTTGGCGCACCCGGCAAGGGCGGATTCCTTTTTCGCGGCTGCCGTGGACAGTTCTTCCCGGGCTTTTATATGCTTTGCCTCAATATCGCGAAGCAATGCAAATCCCTTGTCGATGGCGCTGAGGTTGGTCAGCAACGCGGCATCGGCAGCGTGTTTTGCCTGGTATTCACGGATAGCTTTCAGGGCGGCATGAGCCTTTTTCAGCTCCTGTTCACCGCTTTTGACAAGGCTTCTGTAGCCTTCCCCCTGTTTTTCGATTTCTCCGATTGCCTTGTTTTTCTCTGCGAGCTGCTTTTTCTGTTCACCCAGCCGGGTGTCGATCTCACGCACCTTTTTGATGACATCCCTTTCCGACATCTGCCTGGTTCGTGCCTCATTCAGCCGGGCCTCTGCGGCCTGCCTTACGGTATGCGCATCTGCACAGGCCTTATCCTTTTCAGGCAGAATCGCGATTGCGCCATTAAGCTCCTTTGTCTCATTGTCCTGCTGTACGCGCAAAGCATCTACCCTGCTGTAATCGCCTTCAAGACTGAGGGCCTTGCGGGATTTTTCCAGCTTTTTTGATTCCGGCGCAAACGCCTGCCGGCGCTTCTCGAAATCCTGCTGTTTCTTGTCCAGTTCTACCAGCTCTTTCTCCAGGGCAACCATCCCCTCGATCCAGGTCAGGGCCTTGCGCATTTCACTCACTTTTCCGGCAAGTTCCGTCTCCTGGCCTTGCTTTTCTTTCAGGCCGGATTGCAGTTCCCTTTCTTCATCTTCGTTTAAAACCTGGATTCCTTTCAGTTCGGCCTGCAATATCTCAAGCTTGTTGTGTTCTTCCGTACGGCGTTGATGAACTTTCATGGATATCCGGCTGTAGATTTCGGTCCCGGTGATCTGCTCCAGGATGGGCGCCCGCTCGTCGGGAGGGGCCTGGAGAAAGGCCGCGAATCCCCCCTGGGCCAGCAGCATCGAACGGGTGAAGCGCTCGAAGTCCATGCCCGTGGCCTTCTCGATGAATTCGCCCACCTGGGTTATCTTTGATTCCAGGACGGCCCCGGAATCGGCATCGGCTATTTCATGCCTGGCCTGCTGAAGCTCACCCTCAGGCTGTTTCCGGGCGCGGTGCTGGCTCCAGTGGCAACGGTAACGGCCCTTCTGCGTCTGGAATGTCACCTCGGCAAAGCATTCACCCGTTTGGCGCGACATGATTTCGTTGCTGCTTTTCGTAACCTTATCCAGGCGGGGCGTCCGGCCGTAAAGCCCGAGGCAGATGGCGTCCAGGATGGTCGTCTTTCCTGAGCCTGTAGGGCCTGTGATGGCAAATATACCGTCAGACGAATAATCCGGGTGGGTGAAATCAACCTGCCATTCGCCCGTGAGTGAATTAAGGTTCTTGAACCGGACACCAAGTATCTTCATTCCCCTTTTTCCTATTCAGCCATCTGGTCTTGCTCGTTGAGGGAGACTATGATTTCCCGGTAGGCGCTCAAAAGCTCCTGACGCTGATCCTCCGGGACTTCGTGCGATTCAAGGCAGCGTTTAAACACGTCTGTTACGTCCAGGTCGTCGAGTGTTTCATCCACATCCATTCCGCTCATGGCGCGTTCCAGCACCCGGTTGTTCTTGACGCGGAGAATCTCTATACCGGTCCCTTCGATTGCCTCATCCAATCGCTCGCGGAGGCTGCCGGCTATCTCATCTCCTTCATATACTATTTCCAGCCAGGCGTTGCTTCCCCCGGACTTTAGTTCTTCGATATTTCGTGCGATGGTTGGCCAATCCCCTTGCAGGGTCTTCAGTTCCTGGAACCTGGGTACTGGAATAATTGCGACAGTGGGCGAATTACCCGAAAAGTCCACGAGGACCACGCCCTTTTCCTGTTCAGCTTCCCCGAAGCCGATGGGCAGGGGTGAACCTGAATAGCGTATGAAATCTGAACCGCCCACCGTTTGAGGAATATGAAGATGCCCCAAGGCAAGGTAATCGATATGTTCGGGAAACACATCTGTTTTGACCTTTAAAAGGGAGCCAATATACAGTTCGCGCACTCCATCGCCCTCAATGGTCTGGCCGCCTGCGGTGAACAGATGCCCCATGGCGACAATCGGAACAGGCTTTTTCAGCGTGGAGCGTTTCTGTTCGGCCGCCTCATACACCATATGGTAATGAGCCCTGATCCCTTCTATGATTTTCCTCTCCTTGTCCTCAACGCTCTCACCGGCCTCGGCAGTGCGGATATCGCGGTCTCTGAGATAAGGGATGGCGCAGACAATGAGCCGGGGCTCCTGATCCGGCCCGGCAATCACGATCAGTTCATCCGCAGGAGAATCGGATGCACACCCCACGACATGGATGTTCAGAAATTGCAGGAGCTCCCTGGGGGCATTTAAAAAAGACGGCGAATCATGATTTCCTGCCGTGACCACTACATGACGGTTTGGAGAGGCCGCCACACGGTACAGGAAACGGTAATACATCTCCTGTGCAAGGTTGCTGGGCGTGCTGTTGTCAAAAACGTCTCCAGCCACAAGCAGCACATCTATGTCTTCATCCTCAATAAAACCAGCCAGCCAGTCAAGGAACGCCTTGAGTTCCTCGTATCTCTTGCGGCCATACAGAGCGCGGCCGATATGCCAGTCGGAGGTGTGGAGAAGCTTCATGATTTTCCTTCCTTCGAGACTTTAAAAAATACTCTACATGTCATTGCGAAAGCGAAGCACACAAGAATCAGATCATTCTTTTTGATAATCCATGTAAATTTGTCTTTGTCTATGTTGCCAATGAATGTCAATCCTTGCCTTGCTGAGTAGTCCGTAAATACTTGGCATTGCGATAACGACCAAGAAGGCTTTGCAATTCCATCTCTTGTGAAATATTTGTCGGACCGAAAGTTGAGGTGTCAGAAGTTTTGATGTCGTTGATATTTCCTATTTTCTTAAGGCAGGCTTGTGCGAAATCCAACCACTCACTTGCAGCGGAATTTCCATTTGCAAATTGGAGCATCTGTTCAAATAAGTTGGAAACACCAGCAGAAATCTGTTCTATTTCAGAATCGAATCTACCCAATAGTTTCTCAGCAAGTTGGATCTCAAAAGGCTGATTTTCATCTATCCGATTTCTCACAAAATGGACCGTGTTACGTATGATATTAAGGGAGCCATAAAGGCGATAGAACTCATTCTCTAAGTATGCTTCATCAAGCGAGATTTGCTCAAGGGGTGGCAAGACCTTAAATAAAGTTGCTGGTGGCTCAAGTGGCAAGAGAGCCCACTCTTTGCTCTCCGCCTTTCCTTCTATAATTTCTTTGATTTTATCGAACGCGATTCGCCAGACATGCGAGGAATAGCGAGATCCTTTCAAAAGCGGTACGAGATAGACAAAATGACATTGATGGGGGAACGAAGCTAATTGTTCAAGGATTAATGCAATCTCTAAGAAGACATGTTCAAAATTTACAACATCAAAGCCTAACACAAGTCCAATTAGGGGATGTTCCAAGAAAGGAGCTGTAGGATAAACAAACGAGAACCCTTGTTCCGTGAGCGGGATTAATGTCGCACAAAGAGCATCTGTAAACTGTTTTCTTTGATTATGCCGCCGTGCATCGATAGCGGACCGTAAATTGTGCACTTTACCCGATGGACGTTCGAACCAGAAATCCAATATGTCTGCGAGATATGAATAGCTTGCCGATTCCTGTTCATCAAGGTCACTCATATCAAAATATGATTGCGTTTCTGTAACTATGCTATGGAAAGCCCGATGCGCGCCAGGTATTTGCGTGACAGCATCCTTGAGATTGTAACGCATAAGCCGACTTGATTTTTGTGCGTCATCATTTAGGTCATGTTCGGCGAACTGCATGACAAAGTTTCTCATGCTCGTTTCCCAGCCACCAATAAGCTTCTGTTCTTCATTGAATCGTTCTGCCAACTTGACAGGTAAGTCTTTCAATCGCTGTGCCTGTTGTAATGATTTTCTCAACGAATCATTCAAAGCATCTACTTTCGGTTGCCGACCATTAAATAACCATTTATAGAACTCAGTACATTTACTAACAAAGTCCAACAGTTCTGTCCGGAGGATAAACCATTGTTTTTGCCACTCGTAGACTGATTGGGAAGTATAATAGGCTTTAATAGCCTTCATATATATTGCGTTTTTCTCAGCATCTATTTCTAATCTGAGCGTATCATTTGATATTGCCTTTTTTGTATCATCCACAGGTGGTTGCAGTCCAAGAAGCGAGACGTAAAGACCTTGGCTGCAATAATGCTGGTAATCGGGAAAGAACTTACGGAGATTGCGGAGTCGTTCAACAGCCTGGTCACTTGGTCTCATGTTTCCTTTTTGCTCATCAACGATGAATTCGATATAAATATCACCATTTCGTTCATTAATCAGTAAAGTATCGCTGCTTAGCTTGAAGAAACTCATAAGCGAATCTTTTTCAGTGGCTAAAATATGGTCATAATTTTCGCGGGCATGATCATGGAGAACTATGAGGAAATTCGCTGCTGATAGCAGGTCCGCCTTATAGATTTGATCTTGCCAGTCGCGTTCACTGAGAGTCTGTACTATTCGGTATGGGCTAATTCCAGGGAGCTGGCACCAACCCAACAAAGCGCCGATTTCTGAGAAGTCCGTTATCAGGCGATCAGCAGTGACATTATCGATGGCCATTTGCAAGAACTTGACTTCATAACGTTCATCCCATTGCCGTGGGGTGAATTGTTTTGCCAGATCGGATAACAGCGTATAATTAGGATGATCTACCCCAAAGACTCCCTTCAAATTTTCCAACAAGTTGATTGTTTGGAAAGGCAGTGTCCCTGAGCAAAGAATAAATATGCCAGGAGAGCCTATCTGATCGAATGCTGTATCAAATAAGCCCTGATGCAGGCGATAGTAAGTTACCTCGCTGGCTCTGAACAGGGCTTTGGCGATTTTGTTGATTATGCTAAGAGGTTCTTGCTGACATTTAGAAACCAATGCATCGAGTAAACAGGCATGATCTAAGCCGGAATCAGCAAATGTACTGCTGATGAAAGGTTCAAGGTTATCCGCATCAAGTATTTGGACCGATTCGATCATTGTATTTTCAACTGGAATAACACCATGCAGCAGCGGGATAAGATGCTGAGACCGCACAAAGTGCAACCCCTCGCAAACACCATCAGTAAATAGCAGATATTCTCTTTCCAGTGACCTGAGCGTTGAATCAGGATCTTGTTCAAAAGGAATATGCTGCAAAATCGACTTAATAGCTACCTTTGCACCATAAGCCTGCGCGACGCTGACCAATCGCAATATTTGCAGCTTGGCTTGATCCTCACCAAGACGCTGCAATTGTTTCACCTGATCCTTTAGCCGATCCGCAAGCATCTGTCCGTGTGTGACAAGGTAAGTGTATTCAATCAACAACTGACGATCCGCAACCTGTTCGTAGGCCCACTCTGCGGAAGGCACACCACTGGCTATTTTCCCTTTGCTCTGAAACTGGGAAAAGATGTTCTGCGCTTCTTGGAGGGATAGCGTAGGTGTTACTATTTCCCATACAAATCCACTTGCATTGCCCGAGTAGCGAAACCAATCCTCTTCACGGATGGTGATCAGAAAATAGACTTCCTGACCTGCAAATTCGGCTGCCAGTTTGTGCCAAAACTGCAATCCCTCACTCACGTTGTCAATAAAGATAAGTATCGGTAAGCCAAGTCGCTGCCGGGCAACGACGGCCTGCTTGATCGGGCTTACCATACTCTCATCACTCAATTGTTTAATGACTAGTGCCGTTTCCGGATGATAATGTTCGAAAGCATAACGATAGAGCAAGGTTGACTTTCCCTGACCACTTGATGCCCTGACAATACAAACGTGAGAACGCTGCAGTGCTTCGTGAATACGAATTTCCCAATCATGTCTGCGCACATCCAGATCCGCCAGAATGTGACCAAGACGAGCATTTTTCCCTTCGTAGTAATCTTCAGGATGCTCTTCTTTCTCGAACTTGAGCCGTTCTATCCATCCATTTTGAGTGGCTGGGTTCTTTGATCCTAAATTTATTTGTTCTTGAACGAAAAGACGAATAGACTCCAGATCAACACGCCGCACTTCTTTACGCTGGGAAGCCAGCTCAATAAAATTGCTCATCAACACGCCGAAATACAAATCGGCATTACATGTGGTTAAATCAAACGCTGTTATAATTGCATCCGTGACCTTCTTCATCAATTCTTCATCAATGATACGGACAAACGAAATGTGTCTTATCAGTTCTTTAAGATCAATACCCTGATAACCTGCACGCCTACAAAGGTCATGAAGATTACGGTTCATCTTATTGGACAGGATGTTGCGGTCACCTTTGCAGAATTTGACAAATTCATCAAGTGCACCAGTGTATCCAAAATTGGTTACAACTAACAGGGTGGCTGTCTGATCAGCCGATAAGACGGGCAGAAAGTTCTGGATAATTCCTGACCTAGCGAATCTACTCCAATCCCAAGCTTTTTTTGAGGTTTTGACCTGAACATACTCATTGGATACATTGAATCCGGTGAACTCAATATGTTTATGGCCTTTGAGGTCCACGTCTTCAATGCCCTCCAACTGAATGCTATCAGGTGCATCAGGCTTAAAAAGATCGAATGTTCGGTATACGGCATAAGTTAATTGATATTTGATGCCTGATATATTTGCAGCTCCGTGATAACGGCTTTCAAATAATTGATTCAGTTGGTTATCGATACTCGGTTCCATAAAGAGCCTGATATTAAAAAGTTATGAGTTAGAATGCTATTTTTTCAAATTATACTCAACTGCACATTTCAGGAAGAACGCAGCCGGATTTTCCCCGATCAGGAAATACGCTGTCAAGCATTAGCACATTTCATTAGGTATTTAACAGGTTACTCCGGAAGTCCACACTGAACATTTGTATTTGAAATACAGGTTCTCCTATTTTTTTAGGCGGCAGGAAACTAAACGTTTAAAATAGCGCATAGCTACCGAGGAGAACGGTTCTTCTTGCAGCACCCGCAATCATTAACTTATGACCTGAGCAGTTTTTTATATTCATAAGCTCCTTGTCACACTTCCATTTCGTTCCGCCAAAATCGCTTCCCACCCAGGTAGATAGGCGTTCATCAGGCTCTTGAAGAGTTTGCCGTGATTGGGAACCTGGAGGTGGAGGAGTTCATGGATGATGACGTATTCCTGAAAAACTCTCGGCTCCTGAAGAAGATCAGCGCTGAAACATATCCGTCCTTTGGCTGAGCATGACGCCCACTTTTTCTTCATGATTTGGACTCGAATCTGCACGGGGTTCACCTTCATGATGGCAGCCCAACGGGCAATTTCGGATTTAAACTGTTCTTTCGCAGACAAGCCCTTTCCTTTGTTATTGGATGGTTGAACATGCATAGCGAGCGCATTCCCCGCTGCTTGCGGCGGGGTTAGCGAGCGAATATGATGCATTTTACCTTGCATACGGAGATTCCCCGCAGCTTGCTGCGGGGAGCTTCAATCATTTACGATCCAGCCTCAAGAGTTTTTCAACAATGCCCAGCATCAAATCCTTACCGACGACGGGCAGCATCAGCTTGTACAGTTCCGCTTTGAGCTGCCTCAGTTCCGCAATGTTGTCCTTGAAATTCGGGAAGCGGAGAAATGCGTTATTGACAATCGGGGCGAGGCTATCAAACCACTTCACGTTTTCCTGTTTGAACAGCCAGTAAATTGTGAAGGTGTTTATGTCGAAACCTGTCTCTTCCTGCTGTCTCCGGGCTTCGAGAACCTCTTTGATCAGCGCCTCTATTTTCTTAAGAGCGTCAAGAGCTGTTATCTGCCGGTCATCGAAAGCCTCCTGAATGGCTTCCGCCCTTTCCCCGATGGGTTTCAGATATGGACTTTCTTCGCCTTCATCCGTTGCCGTTTTGATGATACTGTTGATGAGATTGATGACTTTTATATTGGTCGATGCTTTGCTGTCTTTCAGCGCCTTCAAGGTCGTTTCATCGATCTTGACTGCCGGCGTTGTGGCCTCCAGGCCAAAGGTTGCGGCCTTTTCCCTGACCAGTTGCTCCGTCTTTTTTGCGATGTCACCGTAGAACCCCGTTTTTTTTCTGAAGGCATTGCGAACAATCTGGTAGAGTATCGAGAGCAGGCCAAAGTCTTCCATATGGTCCCGAAGGGCGGGGGAAGGAGATAATATCTCGTAAAGCGTTTCCAGCTCTTTAAATAACTTATAAAATTCCTCTCTCTTGCCCTGATCAACGAAGGCATCTATTGCCCTTTCGACCATCTTATCATCTACCTTGCCGCGGGTCAGATCGAGGTACGGCCGGGCTTGTCCCTTCATCAATTCGATAAAGCGAGCGAGCAGGACATCGAGGTTGTTGATCACCCCGCTGACGACGTCGGAATCGAAGGCCAAGGCCTTTTCCAGTTTCTCAAAGATTCCTACAAAATCAACCACCAGCCCGCAGGGTTTCTTGATGTCCCCTTCTTCCTCGTAGGGGCGGTTGACGCGCGCGATGGCCTGAAGAAGGACATGGTCGCGCATCGGTTTATCCAGATACATGCAATACAGGATAGGGGCATCAAAGCCGGTAAGCAGCTTATCCGTTACAATGAAGATTTTTGGCAGGGCATCCGGCTTCGGGAAAAGCTTTCTGGCTTTCTTCTCCTCTTCCGCTGTCTGCTGGTGTTTGTAAACGAGGGGGTATTTTTCACTGTCATGCTGGGCGGCGGTATAAATAGCCGATGAATAGTCCGGCGGCAGGAGTTTATCGAGGGCTTCCTTGTAAAGGGCGCAGGCCTCCCGATCCACACCAACCACAAAGGCCTTATAACCCAGTGGCTCAACATTCTCACGGAAGTGCCCGGCAATGAAGGCCGCCACCTTCTCCACACGGTCCGCCGACTTGAGAAAGGTCTTGAGCTTTACCGCCCGGTCGAGAATCTTGTTCAATTCATCGACATCGCTGACCCCTTCCGCCTCAACAAGGTCGAGAAATTCCCTTTCCAGTTCTTCTCCGGGTACACGAATTTCATTCGGGGTCAACATATAATTGAGGGGAAGCGTCGTGCCGTCTTTGATGGATTCCGCAACGGAATATTTGTCCAGGTAACCTTTATCATCCTCTTTTCCGAAGATTTTGAAGGTTCCCTTGCCATAGGCCGTTTTGTCAATCGGCGTGCCTGTAAAACCGATAAGAGTTGCCTGCGGGAGGGCGGCGACCAGGTAGTTGCCCAGGTCTCCCCCGACAGACCGGTGCGCCTCATCCAGCATGACGATGACGTTGGGGCGGGTGCAGATGTTCTTCGGAATCCCTTCAAACTTATGGATCATGGAAATAATCAGCCCTCTGAAGTCCGCCTTGAGGAGTTGCCTCAGGCGAACCTTGTTGTAAGCCTGTTCAATGCTGATATCATGGGACTGCATCTCGCCGAGAATCCGCTCCACCCAGCCGGAAAGTTGGCCCTCCAGCTCATTGCGGTCGATCATCAGGATAACCGTCGCCTTCCCGAAGACATCCTTTTTCTCAAGAATCTGCTGCGCCGCCGTGATCATCGTGAAGGTTTTTCCCGATCCCTGGGTATGCCATATCAGGCCGGTTTTTTTGTTTTCATCGGCGCACCGCTGAACGATTTTCTCGATAGCCCTGGTCTGATGCTGGCGCAGGATCGTTTTCTGGAGTTCATCATCCTTGACGTAGAACAGGATCCATTCCCCCAGCATCTTGAGGAAATGCTCCCGGTCAAAAAAACGCTTTACCTTCTTTTCGAAGTTTCCCTTTTCCTCATCCTTCCAGTTGAAGATGTTTTTCCGGTTCAGATTCCAGGTGGGGCCGTAGAAAAAATCAACCAGATGGGTCATATCAAAGACCTGCGGCGCCGTCAGCATTTCCGGGGTCTCCCGGTGATACCGCCGGATTTGAATGAGCGCCTCTTCCATTCCATTGGCCTTTTTCGCACTCTTGGTCTCCACGATGGCAACGGGAATCCCGTTGATGAGAAACATGATGTCCGCGCGGTTTGTCTCACGGCCGTTTGTGTACTGCCACTCGGAGGTCACCTGAAACAGGTTACGCCCGGCGCGGGCAAAATCAATAACCGTCACGTTGCGCCGCCGCTTTTCGTTTTCATCGTAAATGGCCTGCTCCCCCCGGAGCCAGGACAGGATTTCCGCATTCCCCTCGATATTATTCCGGACGGCTTCCATGCGGTGAATAATGTCATCCACATTTTCACGGCACACCAATCCCGGATTCAGTTCAATCAGCTTTTCTTCGAGAACCCGGTAGAACAGAGGCCCGCTTTCCCCTTTTCTAAGGGAAAGGGCCTCCTCCTGGGGGACGACTTCCCAGCCGATTTCGTCCGCATACTTAACGATCGGGTCCTGCACGGTTGGTTTTTCTGTGCCTAAAGTCGGCGTCATGATTTCGCCCTTATTGTATATTGTCCCTGTTGATCAGGTTCACTATGACCTTGACGATGATGTCCTTGTCTTCGGGCTGGCTCCCGGCCTTCCATGACCCGCTGCATCAGGCTGACTGTCTTCTGCAATTCAAGCAGGCGGGCATTCTGTTCCTTTAGCCGCTTCTCATTGAGCGAATAGCCTTTCAGGATATGATCTTTGAGGACCTGCGTGGCCCAAATGCGGAACTGGGTGCCGCGTTTTGAGTTCACGCGGTAGCCAAGTGAAATAATGACATCCAGATTATAGTAAACTACCGGTTTATCGGAACCAGCAATGTGCATTTTTTGCACATTGCTTTTTTTATCCAATTCCCCGCTCTTGAATATACTGCTCAAGTGCTTTGTGATGACGGACCGGTCCCTGTCAAAAAGGATGGACATCTGACCTTGATTCAACCAAAGGGTCTCTCCGCTCAGGTTGACTTCCATGGCAGCCTTACCGTCCTTTGTACGATAGATGACTATTTCGCCTTTGGATTCTTCCTTCATGCGCTTACCTCGGACACATCAATGTCCAGATCCTTCACACGAATCGCGCCCGTCATCAGCTTATTCAACATGGTTTTGAAGAGGTCTTGCAGGGCGGATTTCTTTGCTGTGTGGTGATCAATCTTGTGGTCAATAGCTCGGAGAATTTTTACGATTTCAAGCTGCTCTCTATCAGATGGAAAAGGGATTGATATCGGTTCGACATCTTTTTTATTCAGCTGAGGGGTCGGACCTAAATCTTGGATACTGGCTAAATCAAACGTCAAGAACCAATAATATAAAAACTCACTTGTGATACGAGCACGTGGGATTATAGCAATCAAATTAGGATCAAGAAGTGACCATAGTGTCGTGAGCCTTTTCTTATTGGTTGCTATAGCAGCTCCTCTCTTTGGAAAAATAACGGAATTAGCTGGGATGGCTTTTTCATAAACAAGTTTTGATGAAAGCTCTACCTCTATATTTGCAGCAAAGATATATTTTTCGTTTCCAGGTAAATTCATATCTGACACTTTAATCGCGTGGCAAAGAACATCGTTATTCTTTGATCTTCCTCGATTCAATTCATTAAAGGAAATCGTAGAACTCCGCACATCGCAGCATTCACCTATCTTTATAAGGTCCCAACTCTCGGGCATCGGTCCAATCTCCGTTTCTTTCAATCTCTCTCCACGCAGGCCGTGAGTAAAAACATGGTGCAGGGTAGATTTTTTCAGCACCCGCGTCTTTTCGATAATGGATTCCTGAATCTCAATAGCTTTTTGAATCTTGAAGAGAACGGCGGCGATTTTTTGCTGCTCACTTAATAAAGGAAAAGGGATGAATAGTTGTTTTATGAGGTGAACCGGAACCCTTTGTCTTCCCGTTGCCCCTTCCATTTTCCCGGCGATTAGTTTACGGACATCACTTTTTAAAAGGTAGTAATATAGAAAGTATTTGCTGCTCGTTCCGGCTTTTTCCTTGATTGGAATTATCTCTGTTGAGGCAATGCCAAATCCATTAGGTAATCCGGTGACAATACATTGCTTACCATTTTCAAAACACGGGGTGATTTTCGCTAAAAGAATGTCACCATCTTCAATGTATGTCCCGCTTGAAATTTCCGTTGATTTCTTTAATTTGAATTTGTCCAAATATAGTATGTCAATGGGTATCAAGTCCATTGCAATGAAAGGTAACTGGTCATAATTAGAGTATAATATCTCTTTCGGTTTTTTCGTAAAATCATACAGCTTCCCTATGGGCACAACATCCCAGTCCTCAGGTAAGCGGCCCAAAATATTGTCATTATTTCTCACAGGGTTTTCCCGCCAATTTGAGTTCCTAATTTGTTGAAAATTACATCCAAGTCAGTATTTATGGCTCTGGCTTTCTTCTCTAAAACGGAAAGCTCGTCCAGAATCTCGGGTATCGGCCGGTAGGTTTCTCCTTCATTCACATCCACATACCTTGACGGCGACAGGTTGAAGTCGTTCTCGGCCGTCTGTGCTTTTGTAATGACTTTGACGAACTTCTCGATATCTTCCCCTTTGATGAAGGCATCGGCGATTTTGCGGACATTTTCATCGGGGATATAATTTTTCGGCCTGCCTTTCTTGAATTCCCGCCCGGCGTTGACCAGGATGATCTTTCCCTGCCGCACCTTCGGTTTTGCCTTGTTGAAGACGATGATGATTCCGGCGGCGGTGGTGTTGTAGAAAAGGTTGTCCGGCAGGAGGATCACGCCTTCAATCCAGTCACGCTCGACAAACCATTGGCGGATTTTTTTCTCCCTGTCCTCACTTTTGCTTCCGCTGCCCCGCGTGACGGCCCCCGTGTCGAGGACGATGGCGGCGCGGCCGTGGGTATTCAGCGATGCGACCGTATGCTGCAACCAGGCCCAGTCCGCCTTGCCGGTGGTGACGCCGCCCTGGGCTTCAAAACGATCGAAGGGATCATTTTCATAAATGGCCGGATCGAAGGGCTGGTTCCACATTGGATTGGAAACGACGATGTCGAATTTCTTCAGGCTGGAATCAGAGTCTTTGAATTTAGGATTGGTCATGGAATTGCCGCGGACGATCTCGCCTTCCATGTCATGAACGACCATGTTCATCCGGGCAATGGCATAGCTGGAACCCATCAGCTCCTGCCCATAGAGTTTCAGCGGCCTCTGCACCTTGATCTCACGTTCCTGCAAAGCGAGTTCGCATTTGATCAAGAGGCCCGCTGAGCCGCAGGCATAATCATAAACCTCTTCTCCCTGGCGCGGACGCAGTATATAGGCCATCAGCCATCCCACCTCCGTAGGCGTGAAGAATTCACCGGCGCTCTGTCCCTGGCCTTCGGCAAATTTGCGCAAAAGATATTCATAGGCACGGCCGAGAAAATCCGGCTCGACATCGTAAAGACCTAAACGGTAGCGGGGATCTGAAAGGGTTTCGATTACACCGGACAGCGCCTTATCGCTGATTTCACGTTCTCCGCTGCGGGTTTCGTTATAATCAACAATATCGATCACCCCCGTTAAAGACGGATTGGCCTTAGCGATCGCTCGGACGGTCATTGTGAGCTGCTCACCCAGTGTTTTTGGTTTGCGGTCTTCAGGCCAGTTGAATTTTTCACGACCGCTGACCACCGGCCAGCGTGCCTCCGTAGGAATATAAAACCGGACCAGTTGATGATCGGCCTCGATGATGGTAAGCGCTGTTTCCCTGTCTCCGTAAGTTTCGGCCAGCCGTTCAACTTCATCCTCAAAGACATCAGAGAGGCGCTTAATAAAAACAAGGGGGAGGATATAGTCTTTGAACTTCGGTGCGTCTTTTTCACCGCGGATGGAACAGGCGGCGCTCCAGAGCATCTGTTCCATGGACTTCGTACTCAAAACATCCTCCTTGGACAGCTTCCGGCGTCGATTCTTGTGATTGATGCCAATATCCCCTGCGCTCTCCAGGTCGAAGCCCGACTCTTCTATTAACTTTAAAATAGCTTCCCTGGCCTTTCCGCGGGGCGATATCTTCTCGTTTTCCCAGCGGTTCACAGTGGCAAAAGAAACGTTTAGTTTTGCCGCTAATTCTTCCTGACTAAGATTTAATCTATTTCTGATCTCTTTGACGACCTTACTTATATCTTTGCTATCGAGCATAACAACCTCCGTGGTGATTATGCTATAGCATTTATAACATTATTGAGTCAAGAGCTATTTTTGAACATGCATAGCGAGCGCATTCCCCACTACTTGCAGCGGGGTTAGCGAGCGAATACGATGCATTTTACCTTGCATACGGAGATTCCCCGCAGCTTGCTGCGGGGAGCTTCAATTCATCCACTCTAATTATTTATTGCATAATCTCCTATCGATGTCCGAACGCTTATCATTGACAAACCATCCGGAATATGAAACTCTTGCCCCGGTTATGCCTTATCCATTCCCGTCAGGAACTTTAAGAACCGGCCATGAATAAAAAACCAGCGGCAATCAATATCATCTGGCTTTTTCTGATCCTTCTGTCCGTGGTGGCAGCGGGCTATAGCGGAAGGATGAAAGAGACCCTGGATGCCTCTTTTGAGGCGGCGAAGGGCGCGGTGGAACTGGCCATTGGGTTGGTAGGCATTATGGCCCTCTGGCTGGGCCTAATGAAGGTGGCTGAGGTTGGGGGACTGCTTTCTATGGTGGCCAAGGCAGTGCGGCCGGTAATGGTGCGGCTGTTCCCGGAGGTGCCGTCCGGTCACTCTGCCATGTCGGCCATGATCATGAATATCTCGGCCAATGTCCTCGGCTTGGGCAATGCCGCCACGCCGATGGGCATAAAGGCCATGATGGAACTTGACAAACTCAATCCGCATAAGGGGCGGGCGACAAATGCCATGGCCCTTTTCCTGGCCATAAATACCTCCAGCGTCACTATCCTGCCTCTTGGAATAATCGGTGTGCGGGCGGCAGCCGGGGCGGCCGATCCGGCCTCCATTATTATCCCCACCCTTATTGCTACTATTTGCTCGACTACAGTAGCTATTGCCGCGGCCAAGGTCCTGGCCCGACGCGGTGAACCAGAAGGATACCCGGCAGATTTCGCTGCTAATCCTGGGGATGCCTCAGATTCTTCGGGAGGAGAGACGCCTGAAAAAACGGATCTGTCACCGCCCGGCCGTCCGGGCAAGGTGGTGGCCATCTCCATCATGGCGGCTATAGTCAGCGCCTTCATCTATCGGCTCACCAGGGATGGCGATGCCCTGGCCCTGGGTAAGGAGGTCATTACTTATTGGCTGGTGCCTCTTATCATGTGCGGACTTTTACTGTTCGGCTATATGCGCGGGGTCAGGGTTTACGAGGCGGCCACGGAAGGGGCCAAGGAGGGATTTCAGGTAGCCATTCGTATTATCCCGTTTCTGGTTATGATCCTGGTGGCCATCGGCATGTTCCGGGCCTCCGGGGCATTTGATGTATTGGTCAGAATACTGGAGCCGGTTACTTCCCTGATCGGTATGCCGGTTGATGCCCTGCCGGTGGCCCTCATGCGCCCGCTTTCCGGAACCGGCGCTTTTGGTCTGGTCAGCGAGGTGGTCAGCCGTGACCCGAATGGTTTTTCATCTTTTCTGGTCTCAACCATGCAGGGATCTACGGAAACCACCTTCTATGTGCTGGCTATTTATTTCGGCGCCATAGGGATTACCCAAATACGTCACACCCTGGCGGCCGCCCTCACGGCCGACGTTGCCGGTATCGGTGCTGCCCTGGCTGTCTGCCATCTCATGTATTGATGAATTCGTAAAAATTAGATTTTTACCGCAGGGACGCTGAGATAACATATTAAAGAAATTTGTAACTATTCAGCCACTAAGACACCAAGCCACTAAGACTAAATTTGTTCCTTTGTGTCTTGGTGCCTTGGTGTCAAAAGCTTTTCTCTGCGGGCACTGCGCACTCGGCGGTGAAAAGGCTTTTTTACGAATTCATCGAATTTGAGATTTCTTCTTTCAGCACGGATGGAATCTTGATGCGCTGTTCCTTTTCCATGGCCAGTAAGTAGTTGGATATATACTCTACCTCAATATCCATTACTTCACCGAGGTGTGTGAGGGTAACGGGATTTTCTTCGATGAGGACGGAGAGCCAATTTTTGATATATTCGTCCTGACGGGCGGTCGCTGAGGATGGGCATAGTCTCTTCTTCCCGGTTTTCCTGGGATTCACCTGACTCAGGCCGGCGGCAACAAGGCCCCGGATTCTTTTGGTCTCAAGATTGTTTTGTAACGTCCTGAGTTTTTCGCGGGCTACTTTATTCAGATGTAACGGCCCCAGGGATATTATCTTCTCTGTAAATTTTCCGGCTATGTCATACAGCCCGCTGTCTTTTATAGCCGGGATCCTGTCAAGGCATAATCTGTCTGTTTGTATGTGTGCCGCAGCAAGTACGGCGGTTATCTCGTAGAATCTTTCAGCGCCGGAGTCAGTCTCTGTCCGGCTGCGGCAGTAACCCGGAGGGCATTCCAATATCAGGACGCCGTCAAAATTGGCCAGGAACGGCTCCAGCATTATCTCCGGCTCTATCCGGTGTGAACAAGTCACCTTGACTACGCGGATATCAACCGGCGCCCGGCCTCTTAAGCGTTTCGTTAAGTCCAGGGGATGGCCGGTGCATATAAATGTCAGTATGCGGGGTTCGAAACCGGATGTCACTTGTTGCTCTGCCTTTTCTTGTACTCCATACGTTATAAATTGCCATTTCCATGCCAAACCATGTATTTATATATAACTAGTTGATTATATTATATATTTATTTCAGCCTGTTTTCCTAAGACGTTATTTTTGGGTAAATACTCCGCAGGGTAACGCAAAATGCCCCTTTTCAGGGATGTATCGAGGATGTCCTTGATACACCATCGAAATGTTGATAGAGAGCAATCGGTGATCTCCGATTACCAGGCAGCCGGGTTCAAATCCGAATATCGAATATCGAAATCCGAAACAAATTCAAATGTCCAAATTCCCAATGTTCCAAACGGCAGCAGCGCTGATTATTTTGGATTTGAACATGCATAGCGAGCGCATTTCCCGCTGCTTGCAGCGGGGTTAGCGAGCGGATACGATGCATTTTACCTTGCATACGGAGATTCCCCGGAGCTTGCTGCGGGGAGCTTCAATTTTGGTGATTCGATATTGTTTCGAGATTCGTGCTTCGGATTTCGGATTTGAAATCACGCTGGACAGCAACCATAGTGTGTTTACGGTCAAGAGCTAACTCGTACGAAGATAGGCGGTGGATTCAAGGATGTCGTTTATCCTTGACTCCAGGTGTCACAGTCAATAGTATGAGTGGCGTAATAGGGTTTTCCGAGTTTCCGGTACAGGCAGAAAATTGTATTGATCTACCTTGACTACAACGCCACTACCCCGGTTGACCGCGAAGTGGCCGCGGCCATGATGCCTTATATAGAAGAGAAATGGGGCAATCCCGGCAGTTCGCACCAAATGGGCAGGGAGGCCCGGGCGGCGGTGGAAACTGCCCGGGGGCAGGTCGCCAGCCTCCTTAGGTGCGGGCCGCAGGAAGTGGTTTTTACCGGCGGGGGTACGGAATCCAATAACGCCGTATTGAAAGGCGTAGCTCACGCCCTGCGCAAGAAGGGGAGGCATATCATCACCTCGGGGATTGAGCACCCTTCCATCCTGCAGCCGGCCATTTTTTTGATGGAGAACGGATGGGAAGTCACCTTTCTTCCCGTAGATAGCTATGGCATGGTTGATCCGGATAATGTCCGCCGGGCGCTACGCAAGGACACCGTCCTGATCAGTATTATGCATGCCAACAATGAGACCGGGACTATCCAGCCCGTGGCCGAGATAGGGGCGATGACGCGGGAGCATGGTGTTTACTTCCATAGTGATGCCGCGCAGTCCGTAGGAAAGGTCGAGACTTACGTTGAAGATATGGGCGTAGATTTCCTGACCGTGGCCGGACACAAGGTTTATGCGCCTAAAGGGATCGGCGCCCTCTATATACGCGAGGGGGCTGCGCTGGAGCCGCTTCTGCATGGCGCGGGCCAGGAAGGCGGCCGCCGTGCCGGTACGGAAAACGTCATCCTGGCGGTAGCCCTTGGGGCGGCCTGCGCGATTGCCGCCCGGCGTCTGCATGATGAGGCAGACCGGCAAAGGGGTCTGCGGGATCAACTCTTTGAAGGCATTATTTCAGAGATTCCAGACGCAGTGCTCAACGGTCATAAGGATAAAAGGCTCCCCAATACCCTGAATATCGCCTTTCCCGGCCTGTCCGGCGGGGAAATACTGGATGGTATCCCCGGGCTATGCGCCTCTACCGGCGCGGCCTGTCATGACCGTTCGGTTACCCTGTCACATGTCCTGGCCGCCATGGGGGTATCCAGGGAGGCCGGGATGGGGGCTATACGCCTGACGGTGGGCCGATATACAACCGAAGAGGAGATTGACCGGGCCGTTTCCCGGATCGTGGCTGCGGTCAAAAAAACAAAAAAAAGGAGCTATTAGGTGGAGAAAACAAGGCGTCTTCTTATTATAGCGGCGGTGGTCGCATTCCTGGCCCTGGTCTTTGGACAGACGGCGGCAATACTTTATACGGACTGGTTGTGGTTTAAGTCCCTCGATCTTTCTCTGCTCTTTACCCGGGTCTTCAACATCCAGGCCCTTTTGGGACTGGTCTTTGGTCTGGTCTCCGGGCTGCTTTTTTATCTGAACGGGATTTTCGCTCACCGCTGGGGCGGACCGGCGGTCCTCGGCTCCGGTGAGTATCTACAGTTTTCAGCCATGGATCGCCTGTCAGAAAAGATTCCCTATCTCTTAAAAGGCGCGTCCATTCTGATAGGCGTGGTAATGGCCTTTTATGGGGCGGCCCAGTGGGAGGCTTTTCTCAATTTCTCGTACGGCGTCCCATTCGGCAAGAGCGATCCGCTTTTTGGGCATGATATCGGATTTTATATCTTTAAGTTGCCGTTTATCGAACTCTTGCTCGGGTGGCTGTTCAGACTCCTGTTTGTAATGTTTTTAGCTGCCATGGTGATCTTCGCCCTCCGCCTGCAGATTGTGCTGTCGCCGCAAGGCGTCGATTTCCGGCTGCCGGCCAAGAGATATCTGGTCCTGTTCGGCGCGCCGTTTTTTGTTATTATAGCCGGTTATTTTTTTCTGGCGCGGTATGGCTTGCTTTATGAAAGCCGCGGCGTTGTCTTCGGGGCCGGTTACGCGGATGAAAACGGGCTTCTTCCGGCCTTGAATGTAATGGTCGCGATTTCCCTGGGCACAGCCGGCGCTTTCTTTTACAACTTCTTTCGCTACAATGTTAAGGCCATCTACGGCACGCTGGCCGCCTTTGCCGGCATCTACCTCCTCGGCATCCACATCTACCCCATGGCCCTCCAGCGCCTGGTGGTGCTGCCGAACGAGATAGCCAAGGAAACCCCATACCTCATGCGTGATATAGCGGCTACGCGCGCCGGGTACGGCATTACGGGTGTCGAGGAGCGCGACCTTTCCGCCGCCGCATCCTTGACGCCGGACAGCCTGGCCAGAAACGACCTGACCATCAAGAATATACGGCTCTGGGATCACCAGCCTTTACTGGAGACGTATGGTCAGATACAGGAGATACGGACCTATTACAAGTTCCTGTCTGTGGATAACGACCGCTACTATATAAACGGCGAATACCGTCAGGTCATGCTTTCGCCGCGGGAGCTTTCCTATGACGATCTCCCCAGCCGGGTATGGATCAACGAACACCAGATCTATACCCACGGTTATGGACTGACCCTGGGCGTGGTCAATCAGGTAACCAGGGAGGGGCTGCCGTCGCTCATAATTCAGGATATCCCGCCGGTTTCCAGGACCAATCTCAGGGTGGACAGGCCTGAGATCTACTTCGGAGAGATTGATAACGACTATGTCTTTGTCAATACCAGGCTTAAAGAATTTGATTATCCTTCCGGGGAACAAAATGTATTTGCCCGCTACGAGGGCAGGGATGGAATCACAATAAATTCAATATTGGACAAGGCCTTGTGGGCGTTTCGGTTCGGCTCTTTGAAGATACTTCTTTCTACGGATATAACACCCGGAAGCCGCCTTCTGTTTGATCGTAATGTCTATTCGCGGGTAAAAAAGCTGGCCCCTTTCCTCCGGATAGATCGCGACCCATATATGGTAATCTCCGGCGGCAGGCTCTACTGGCTTATAGACGGCTATACCACTTCCGATCTGTATCCCTACTCCAGACGGGTGAAAGGCGGGGATAATTATATACGCAACTCGGTAGTGGCCGTGGTTGATGCCTACAATGGGAATGTGGATTTTTTTATCAAGGATGCCGAAGACCCGATAATCCGCACCTATGCCAGGATATTCCCCGGTGTATTCAAGCCTCTTTCCGCCATGGATGCCGATCTTCAGAATCATCTCCGCTATCCGCACTGGCTCTTCCGCACCCAGGCAAGCATATATGCCACGTATCACATGACAGAGCCCCAGGCCTTTTACAACAAAGAAGATCTATGGGAGATACCGGGAAGCCTGCGCGCCGAAAATGTCCAGATGGAGCCTTATTATACCATCATGCGGCTTCCGGGCGAGGACAAAGAAGAGTTTATCCTCATGACGCCGTTTAATCCCAGTAAAAAAGATAACCTGTCCGCCTGGATGTGCGCCAAATGCGATCCCAAAGAGTATGGAAAGTTGGTAGTTTATCGATTTCCCAAACAGAAACTCATATACGGACCACGACAAATCGAGTCCAGAATCAATCAGGAGCCGGAGATTTCCCGGCAGCTTTCGCTTTGGGATCAGCGAGGCTCAAACGTTATCCCCGGGACGCTTCTCGTTATTCCTGTCGAGGAGTCCCTGATCTATGTGCAGCCCATATACCTAAAGGCTGAAACCGGGCAGATTCCTGAATTAAAACGCATTATCGTGGCCTACGAAAACTCGATAGCGATGGAAGAGACACTGGAGCAATCTCTGGCCAGGGTCTTTGGATCGGGATTTTCCAGGACAGTCCAGTCGCCGGCATCCGTCCCGTCCGTAGCCGGAGAGCGGCCTTCTGATCTTGGAGAGTCGGCCTGGCGTCATTTTGAAAGCGCCCGGCGATATCTGAAAGAAGAAAATTGGGCTGCCTACGGTGAAGAACTAAGGAAATTGGGGGATGTGCTGAAAAGGCTCAAGGAGAAGAAATAAAACAGGCATGATAGCTCCCCTGATCCACCGGCAAGACATCATCTGCGGCGTTGCCTTCGATCGCTCCTCCTTGCGGCGTATTGCTCCATACGCCTCAGTCGTCGCTCCTCGGCGCCTTGCATCTAATATCTTGCCGGTGTTCAGGAATACTATATAACCTGTTGATTTTAATCTTTATAGCAAAATTAGACGGTGGATTTGGGGTTCATGGCTGATGGCTGATGGTTGATAGCTGGAAGCTTACTCTCACGCAAAACGAAGCAGGAAGACATGATAGAGGGTGAGTGCGCTGTATAAGACGGCGATGCCGGTAATCAACCAGTTGACGCGCAGGTGCCTGCTCAGGGCGCAGAGCAGGAGCAGCCCCCCGGCGGTCATAAAATACTTGAAAAGGAAGGCCTGATAATCGCCCAGTGTAAAGAGATAATGCATAATCGGGTTCAATTCTCTTAGTCCAAGGGCTATCATATGTCTTACGGTAAAGAGATAATCAAGTATTGAGCAGGAGAGGATGAATAACACAAAGAAGGGAAGGCGGTATCCCATGGGTATGGACATCACGGCGGTCCGACTGTTCCTGTTATACTTAGCGGCAACAGATTCTTTGGTCAACATTTCTCTCTCCCTAAGTTACACAGCGCGGCATAGCCGCAACCAAATCCGAATCTCGAAATGCGAAATACGAAACAAATCCGAAATTCAAATATCAAATGTTCGAAACGTCCATCAGCAACGCCTTCGATTTTTAGTTTTTGTCATTGCTCTCATTTGAATTTGTTTCGAGTTTCGTGCTTCGGATTTCGAATTTTCCATCTCTGTGGTTCCTTTTTCACGAAACTTTTCACATTACCCTATTGCTTATATTTTATCTCATGGAAAGCGGCTGAGTCTTCTCTGCAAGACGCTGCAACGGCGGAAAGGCGGAGGCATGGAAGTAAATACTTGCAGTTAGACTGGTCGCAAAACCCGCCGGCGGCTTTACCAAAACAATCAAAATTACCTTCCTTTAATTGCCTTCTGCGAATAACCGGGGTTACGGTTTGTACCTGACAAATATCACACAGCCCGGAGGATGGGCTGTTGGATTGATAAGGAGTAGAACAGGTCACCTCCCATTTTTTACCGCATACGATACATATTACCGGTTTTTTATAGCCCGCTCCGGCGGATATTCGACTAGCAATGTTTCCATTACCTCTTTGTAACATGCCCCTTTCCCTTGTTGTTATGGGTGAGCATATTTCATGCCATAACTCCGTTGTCCCTAATCTATTGTTTTAATTGGTATTTGTTAGTAGTGCGGCGTTCTGTGTGTAATATTTTACCATTTCGGGGGAAAATGTTTTCCACAATGTGGTATTCTATTACCCACCGTCCTGTTTGCCTCTGGCGCACGCGGCCCGCCGAAGGTGGACCGTGACCAAGCGCAGAATTAGCCCCATTTCAATTAATTAGCTTCCATCCGAAAGCCCCGGTTTTCTGAATGGAGCAATCAACCCTCAGCTATCAGCGCTCAGCTTAACATGTTGTTTGTCTTATTATTTTGCTGACGGCTGAAAGCTGATCGCTGAGAGCGTGAATCTGGAAACGGTAGTTTCCGGATGAGCACTAATTACCCTTCTATTTAAAGTCAATGGTTCTTTCTGCCGATTTCTATAAGTAAACGTTCAGTTATCAAATGTACCATCAGCTTTTCCCTGCTGAATACTTGTCAGATCAAAACGAGGGGGATCCAATGGAAAGCGGAGAGATTTGTGTATCTGCCGGGGCCGGGCCGTTAACTACAAACCTGGCGGCTATGGGTATTGAAGATGAGGCAGTGAAACAGCTTAACGGCGTATTTGCCAGAAATTTTATATGTATGCCGTTAAAGGTCGCGGATGAAAAACTTCAGGTGGCCGTGGCCGACTCCGACGATTATGAAACTCTGGATGCCATTAAGTCTTATACCGGCAAGGACGTGATACCGGTAGTCACGCCTGCCGCCGAGATATTAACGGCGATCGATACATTTTACGGAGACCTGGAATATAATGATGCCGAAGTATCATGCCTGGAGGATATCCGGCCTACCCATAAAACCTTTGCGGTTATCTCGAATAAGGGAGGGGTGGGCAAGACACACCTCTCCATCAACCTGAGCTGTGCCCTGTCTAAACTGGGCAAACACATCCTCCTTATCGACGGCGATCTGGCCAATGCCGATGTCTCCAACAAGCTGGGGATATTTCCTTCATGCAGCCTCCAGCATTTTTTCAGCCATGCCAAAAAGATAGAGGAGATTATTTACCGGACTGCTTACGGTTTTGAACTGATAGGAGGGGTCGCCGGAGAGTACAAACTGGCCAATCTCAATTATACCCAGCGGCATAAGTTTATTAAACATTTTTTGGCCACAAGCAAGTATTATGATATGACCATATTCGATCTTGGGGCGGGTATCAGCTATGCGGTGCTCGACTTTGCCCTGGCCATGGACGAGATAATCATTGTGACTACGCCTCAGGATATAATCAGCGGATATGCGTGTGTAAAAGCCGCTTTCCAGCGTTTTATGGAAATCGAGAACAAACTCAGACGTAATAAGAAATATGAGGCCAAAGATTGTTTTGCGCCCTACATAGCGGTCAATCAGACGAGGAATCCCCGGCAGGGCAGGATGGTTTTTGAAAATATTGTAAAAACCGCGGACGAGAACATAAATGCCAACGAGACAGAGTTTGTTTTAAGGCCGAACTATATAGGCTCCCTGCCTTATGAGGCCGAGGTTATTAACAGGGCCGAGATGAAGAAAAGGCCGCTTTTTACCGAATTTTCTCAATCGGGCTTTTCCCGTTCTATTGAATCCCTGGCGAAGCGCTTGCGCGACCCATCAGCCGGACCGGAGGAAGAGACAGAGCCTGCCGGTAAGCTGTGGCGTATCTCTAAGATATTAGGTTTAAATTTTTTCTAGGTTGACCTTTGTGCCGTTTGCTAATGGCCCGGGCGGCCACCAGACCGCTCACCGAGGCCTGTATAAGCCCGCGGGTAATACCTGACCCATCTCCTGTGATGAAGAGATTTTTGGCCTCTGATTCCAGTTCGGTATTCAAACGAATGCGATGTGAGTAAAACTTGACCTCCACTCCGTAGAGGAGTGTGTGCCGGGAATATACACCGGGCACAATCCTTTCCAGGGCCTCCAGCATTTCCATGATATTTTTAAGGTGGCGGTAAGGGAAGACAAAGCTGAGGTCACCGGGTGTGGCCTCGGGCAGCGTCGGCCGGGTGATACACCGGGAAATTCTTCTTTCGGTGGTGCGCCGCCCGGCCAGCAGATCGCCCAGGCGTTGGACTATTACCCCTTTTCCCAATAGATTGGCCAGGGAAACGATGGCCCGGCCATAGCCTATAGGATCATCAAAAGGTTCGGTAAAGCGACTGCTTACCAGAAGCGCAAAATTTGTGTTTTCCGAGCGTTTTTCCGCATAACTATGGCCGTTTACAGAGATGAGGCCATCGACGGCTTCGCTGACCACCTCGCCATAGGGATTCATGCAGAAGGTTCGAATCCGGTCGTCAAAGGTCTGTGAATAGTAGATAAGCTTGGCCTCATAAACCACATCCGTCAGCCTTTGCATAACTACTGCGGGCACTTCCACCCGGACGCCGAGGTCCACCGGATTGGGCGTGGCCGTAAGACCCAGGCGGGCCGCTTCTTTTTTCATCCAGCTAGCTCCTACCCGGCCCGGAGCGGCAATCACATATTCTCCCCGGACCTCCCCGGAAGGTAATCGCACCCCCTTTGCCTGGCCTGATTCCACCACAATCTGATCCACTTTTGTCTCTGTCCGGATATCTATTTTGTCCTGTAGATATTCCCGGATGTTGGTCAGGACCCTTACGCAGTTTTCCGTGCCCAGATGTCTTATGGGTGAATAGATAAACTCCATCTGGGCCAGCTTGGCCTGTATTTCCAGATTTTCCAGGACCTCCCGTGGCGGGCTGTAGGTTTTAGCAGGGGCGCCGAAGGAAAGGAATATATCATCGGCCTGCTGCAGGAGGCTTTTTACTTCTTTTCGGGGTATAATCTCACCCAGGAATCCCCCTACATCCGGGGAAAGGGTGAGTTTGCCGTCGCTGAAGGCCCCGGCGCCTCCCCATCCGCAGAGGAGGTCTTTACCGGAGCGATCTGTCCTCTCGTAAATGTCTTTGCCCTGTTCAATAAGCAGTATGGGGCCGATCCCGGCTTTAGTCAATTCCAGACAGCTAAAAAGACCGGACGGTCCGGCGCCTATAACGATTACTTTATATTTCTTCATATCATCTCGCCTCATCAATAACAGTTCAAACTGTTTAAACTGTTCAAACGGTTCAAGTCGTATTTCCTCAGTGCGCTCTGTAGTTTCTTTTTCATAGAGCTTTTGACATTACCTGTTTTGGTCCTTCTGTCTATTTTATCGTTTCTCTACATTTCGCACAGGGCTCTTCACTTTTTCTGTCGGTATCCTGGAGGCTGTTTGAAAAATGCATGACGCAGCGTGTGTCCGGACAATGGGATAGCCCGTAGAGATGTCCTATCTCATGCACTGCCTCCTTGATTGCCCGTGAGGTAAAACGGGCGGGGTCTGCCGGCAGCTGATAAAACTCCTGCCTGAGGCGGGAAATGGAGATTATGGCTATGTCCGTGAGCAGGCCGGCCAGGCCAAAGACAAAATTCAGAGAAGGCGCATAGAGGTCAAAGTCGGCCACAGCCAATACCTTTCCGGATTTCCTTTCTCTTTCAAGAAACTGTACGATCATTTCGGCGCTGTATTGGCGCCGGCGGGGATTATAAGCCGTGTCCGGGATAAGTATGGGTTCCTTTTTTATGATGGCCTTTGCATTAAATACCCCGGCGAGCCGATGGGCTATTTTCTCCAATAGCCACGCCTCGGGTTCTCTATCCCTCGACGATGAAATAGGCCGGATGTAAATATGCTCGGTCATAATCCCCCCGCAGAGACGGATTTTCGACTTATACGGTTTGCATCCGCCTGTTTCCGGCCCAACCTGCGGCTACAAATAATGGTTGCATTTTGGAGACGTTAGCTCCCACCGGCCTTTGCCGTTTGCGGGAAGTTTGCCTGAAGGTAATATGGATTTGTTTGACACCGCTTTCGATCTCATTATAGCTTACTTTATCACAGAAATAGTAGTAAGTACAAAAATGATATGGAATTTTATCTGTTGACCGGCCCGCTTTTACAAAATATTTGACAATATCATTGTATATAGCGAAAATTTTAATAATGAAAAAAAGTGAATCTATAGGACAACTCCGTTTAATACCTTGGCCTGCTATTTTTTTAAAATCGACATGGTCCTTTAGAACGAGCTTATGTCAGGAGACAATTTATGGGTGGATTGGGATTAGAAGGCGCGCTAAATAGATGCCCACTTTTCGCCGGGCTGGCCCCTGAAGACTTGCGGCAGGTTTCTTCCGTACATGTCAGGCAAAGTTATGCAAAAAGGGAGCTTATCTTTTCAGAAGGAGATGTGGCAAAGGGATTTTACGTAATCCTGTCCGGTAAGGTAAGGATTTTTAAAACATCTCCGGAGGGCAAGGAGCAGATCATCCATTTTTTTTCTACGGGTGATATGTTTGCCGAGGTAGCCCTATTCCACGGGACTACCTATCCGGCCTCAGCCGAGGCCTTAACAGATGCGGAGGTCCTTTTTTTCCCTAAACAGAGATTTTTGCGGCTAATTCAGGAGCAGCCTCAACTCAGTCTGAACATGATGGCTAATCTGGCCATGATGCTCAGGTATTTCACTAAGTTGGTAGAAGAACTCTCTTTGATGAATGTTTCCTCCAGACTGGCTGCCTATCTGCTAAACACAGCAGACAGATACAAAGGGGATAAGTTTGTTTTGGAGATAAGTAAAAACCAACTGGCCTCAAGATTGGGCACCATAAGCGAAACGCTTTCCAGGAGCTTCAGGAAATTGAAGGATCAAGGCATGATAGAGATAGAACAGGACACCATTTGCATACTCAATCGCCAGGCGTTAGCGGATATATCGACCGGCCTGACCTCTATATAAGCCTTTTGACTTAAGTCAAGGTTATTTATCTCCTTAGTGCTTATATTACAGGTGAAGAAAAAATAAGGAGGAGACAAGATGACCATGCAAAAATCAGAAGGGTCAACATGCCAGGTCTGTCCCTTGGGAAAAATGATGGGGCAGAAAGGATGTCCCGGCACAAAATTGAAAATGAAGCTGCTGGCCTGGTTAAAAAAACATGCGCCGCAAAAATAAACGGAAATGGAATAACCGTCAGGCTGAACTATTTAAGGAGGACAAATTATGTCCAGATGCCCCGGCCAGGATACCATGTACTGGAAGCCCGAAGATATCTTCGAGGTAGCTTGTCCCGTGTGCAGCACGTCCGTGGAATTTTTCAAGGACGACAGTTCGCGCAAGTGCCTTGTCTGCGGTCTCAGATTCAGGAACCCCCGTCTCGATCCGGGCTGCGCCGGGTGGTGTCCCCACGCCGCGCAATGCCGGACCGGAGACAAGGTGCATTCAGTAGAGGCGGAGAGCCTTTAAAAATTTTTTAAGACAAAATCATGGAGGTGCATTATGGTGTACAGAGTTAGCCTTATGTTATTCGTGGCCCTGCTCTTTTCTCTCAGCGCTTCAGCGCAGGAATGCGCGGACTGCCACCGGAAGGTCACGGCCCATATCGTCTCTGACTGGCAGGCCAGCAAGCATAGCGAGAACGGCATCGACTGCCCGGCTTGTCATGGCGGACAACACAAATCGGCTCAGGATGTCGCAAAGGCCCGAATCCCAACTCCGGAGACCTGCGGCAACTGCCATGAAGACCGCGTTCAGCAGTTCAAAAAAGGAAAACATGCCGTGGCCTGGGCGGCGATGAAGGCCATGCCCACCGCTCACTGGCAGCCCATGGCCCTGACAGAAGGGCTGAAGGGCTGTGGCGGATGTCACAAGATCGGTTTGAAGACGGAACAGGAGATAAAGGATTTAGGGAAGGAGGGGGCCGCATTTGGCGTGGCTTCCTGTGACGCGTGCCATACCCGTCACACCTTCTCGGTTCAGGAGGCGAGACAGCCTCAGGCCTGCCAGACCTGTCACATGGGCTTTGATCACCCTCAATGGGAGATGTATTCGTCTTCCAAACATGGGGTCAGGTACTTGTTAAAACAGAACAAGACACTTCCCGAGACTACTGCGGCGCCGACCTGCCAGACCTGTCATATGCAGGAAGGCAACCATGCGGTCCGAACCGCCTGGGGATTTCTGGCAGTGAGGCTTCCCTTACCGGAAGATAAACAGTGGGCTGACGACCGGGTTACCATTCTTCAGGCCTTGGGTGTACTTGACCCTGTGGGGAAACCAACTCCGCGGCTGGATGTGGTGAAGGCGGCGGATGTGGCCAGACTCACGCCGGAAGATTGGCAGAAGGAGCGCGACAAGACGATAAAGACCTGCAATCAGTGCCACTCTGCCAATTTTGCCGGGAGGGAGATGGAGAAGGGCGACCGGATGATCAAGGAGGCGGATCATCTCCTGGCCGGGGCCATTCGCACCGTGGCTGCGTTATACAAGGATGGAATTCTTCCCAAACCGAAAAACTATGCCTATGCCTTCCCGGACTTGCTGACATTCCACGATGCACCGACGGTCATCGAACAGAAACTCTTTGTGATGTTTCTAAAACATCGGATGAGGACATTCCAGGGCACATTCCACGCCAATCCTGATTATGCACTCTGGTACGGCTGGAGTGAGATGCAGCGGGACCTCACAGAGATCAGGGAGATGGCTGACGAGTTCCGGAAATGTTGCCGGAGCCGTAAGAAATAACGAGATTGTGAGGTGATGGCTATGAAAACATACAACGTACCTGAGATCTCTGAAGGAATATACTGGGTGGGGATAAGGGACTGGAACCGCAGGATCTTTGACGCCCTGATTCCACTTCCCCGGGGGACAACGTACAATGCTTATCTGGTGCGGGGAAAAGAAAAGACAGCGCTCATTGACACGGTGAATCCCGGATTCGAGGGAGAGCTTGAAGAAAAGATCGCGCAGGTAACAGGTGAAGCTCCGATAGATTACATCGTGATGAACCATGCCGAGCCGGACCATGCCGGGGCGATCCCGATTATGATGGAGTTGTATAAAGAAGTGCGGCTTATTACCACGGAGAAGGGCGCAAAAATGGCACAGATCTACTATAAGGTGCCGGCAGAAAGGATAAAGGCGGTTAAAGACGGGGATACGATTGAACTCGGCGGCAAGACCCTGAAATTTGTCGAGGCGCCTTTTTTACACTGGCCGGAGACTATGTTTACATACCTTGCCGAGGATAAGATTCTTTTCTCCTGTGACTTTTTTGGGGCGCATACCGCCTTTGGGCTGTATGACAATGAAGTTGAAGACATACTGCCATTGGCCAAGAGATATTTCGGGGAGATCATGATGCCCTTTAGAAAGATGGGTCAAAAGGCTCTGGAAAAGATACAGGATTTAGAGATCAAGGTCATTGCCCCCAGCCACGGCCCCATTTATAAAGACCCGGAAAAGATTCTGGAGGTTTACCGTAAATGGACGGCCGGAGAGACGAGGGAAAAGGCGATCATGGTTTATGTCAGTATGTGGAAATCTACCGAAGCGATGATAAAAACCATGGTGGAGACGCTCTTGGCCGAGGGTATTGAGGTGAGCCTGTATAACGTTGTCAATTCGGATATCGGGGACATAGCCGGAGACTTGGTCGATGCGCGCGCCATTGTACTCGGCACACCGACCGTACTGGGAGGAATGCATCCGGTGGCCGCGCACGCTGCAAATCTGGTGAAGGCACTGCGGCCGCCGTTGAAATACGGGGTTGTCCTAAGTTCTTACGGCTGGGGCGGGGGAGCGCGCAGGCAGGCCCTGGAGGTATTAGGGCCGACAAAGATAGAGATAATCGATACCCTTGAGGTAAACGGTTCTCCGTCAGATGAGGATCATAAAAAAATAGTTGAGATAGGAAGGCAACTCTCCCTTAAAATTAAGGAAAATGGATAGGTGATACAAAGACCGGATACACGTTCAGGTTGCAGGTAGTAGCGCTTAACCGGCTATGGACGGCTCAACGGCGTTCCGGCTTACTATTACGACGGCATTTAAATACATGAATTTGCCAAATCCCCCCCATCCCCCCCTTTACTAAAGGGGGGTGAGGGGGGATTTAATCTGTTTAATTGCCATAGCAATATGTTAGGAGGCTTATCCTGAAAGAGAGTTGTAAGACAAAGGAACAACTCACAAATGAGCTGGCGCAACTGCGCAAAAGAATTGCTGAGTTGGAGGCGGCGGAGGGCAGGCCTGGGCGTGCGAAGAAGCCGTCAGGGACTAGCGAAGAGATTTTGGCGGGGATTATTGCCTCGATAACAGACCACATGAGCATGATCGATGAAAATCACAACATTGTATGGGCAAACGAGGTCGCCAGGGAATTGTTCGGGCCTGATCTGTTCGGCAAGAAGTGTTACAAGGCCTATCATGGGTATAATAAACCCTGTGAACCGTGCGTGGCGCAAAGGTGTTTTGAGGATGGAAGGGTTCACGACCATGAAACGGAGGTCATCGGTGCCGGCGGGAGGAAGATGGCATTCTGGTGCGTGGCCGGTGTGGCGGCCCGGCACGAAGACGGCCGTCCCAGGTTAGTGGTGGAGATCTCCCGGAATATTACCGGCCGGAAGCAGGTAGAGGAGGCGCTGCGGGAAAGCGAGGCGCGCTACCGTGCGGTCGTTGAGGATCAGGCCGAATTTATCTGCCGGTTCCTGCCGGATGGGACCCTTACCTTTGTCAATGAGGCCTACTGCCGGTATTTCGGCAAAAGCCGTGAGGAATTAATCGGCCGCAATTTTTTGTCGCTCATTCCCGAAGAGGATCGGGAAGGCGTCAAAAATCAATTTTCGTCTCTATCCCCGAAAAATCCCGTTGCCATGTACGAGCATCGTGTTATTGTACCAAACGGCAACATCCATTGGCAGCAGTGGAATGACCGCGCCATATTGGACGAACAGGGGCGCATCGTTGAGTTTCAGTCGGTGGGACGCGACATTACCGAACGCATGGAAGCGGAACAGCGGATTCGCGATTACCAGAAGCAGCTCGAGTCGTTAGCCATGGAATTATCGTTGGCCGAGGAGCGGGAGAGGCGGCGTATTGCCACGGATATACACGATGATATAGGCCAGGCCCTGATCACTGCCAAACTTAAGCTGGAGATGCTGCAACAATCGGTCTCTTCCACCAAAACCGCGGACCGGTTGAACGAGATTACCGCCCTTCTCCGCCAGGTGATTGAACGTGTGCGGTCGTTGACATTTGAACTCAGCCCCCCCATCCTTTATTCTTCAGGTCTTGAGGATGCGGTAGAGTGGCTTTGCGAGCGTATGCAACAGGAGCATGATATTCGATTCGAGTTTACGGGTGACGGCCAGCATATACCAATGAACGAGGACGCACGCGTCCTCCTCTTTAAGGTGGTGCGGGAACTGCTGACAAATATCGCCAGACATGCACAGGCGCAAAGGGCTTTGGTTTCCATCACAAGGGACGGCGATAATGTCCGAATCCACGTTCAAGACAACGGCATCGGTTTTGATGCCTCCCACGTCAACTCCTATCCGACCGGAGCTACCGGTTTCGGTCTCTTCAGCATTCGTGAGCGGCTGAAACACCTGGGGGGACACTTGGAAATCCATTCCACGACCGGGAAGGGAACACGGGTTACCGTAATAGTCCCGGCAGCATGCCGGAAAGGGAGTGAAAGGCAAATAGATTGATGAGTATAAAAATTCTCCTGGTTGATGACCATACTATCGTACGCGAAGGCATTCGCGCCCTGATCGAGAAACAGCCCGACATGGAGGTGCTCGGCGAGGCGGAAGACGGGAGGATAGCCGTGCGTCTGGCCAGGGAACTGCGGCCGGACGTGATCCTCATGGATGTAGCCATGCCTAATCTGAACGGCATCGAGGCCACCCGTCAGGTCATTAACGAGGCGCCGGACGTCAAGGTGCTGGCCTTGTCGATATATTCGGACCGGCGTTTTGTGCTCGACATCCTCAAGGCAGGGGCTTCGGGTTATCTATTAAAGGACTGCGCCTTCGCCGAACTTGTCCGGGCCGTTAGATGCGTAACAGACAACCAGACCTACCTGTCCCCCACCATAGCCCATATCGTGGTCAAGGATTACCTTCATAAGATGGCTGAAGTGGAATCTTCGATCTTTTCGGCCCTGACCAACCGGGAGCGCGAGGTGGCCCAGCTTATGGCAGAGGGTAAATCCACAAAGCAGATCGCCTCCGCCCTGCACGTGAGCACAAAGACGGTCGAGACCCATCGCCAGCGGACCATGAAAAAACTCAAAATCCACAGCGTGGCCGAACTGGTCAAGCTGGCCATCCGCGACGGCCTGATCTCTGCCTGAACTCTTCCTATGTATCTAATATTTTTGCTGATCGCAAATTCAGCCAAT
>JBFMFO010000012.1:0-81731 GCA_040754095.1 Thermodesulfobacteriota bacterium
AGAGGGAGACGGTAACGCACCAGCTTGCCTTTCAAATATGGCAGGTACGCATTACTTCGTCCATGCCCCGTAATGGCCTACTTTTAAACCGGCAATTCTGGCCTGTTTTCTGACCGGCGGTAATACCCCGGCTTACAGCATACCCCACGGCTGGCTGAGTCATACCAAGACGTCTGGCTAAATCCGTCAACCCATAGCCTAGTTCCCGCACCGCCCAATAACAAAACAAACTCCTGGCTTCTACCCGCGTCTTTTGCCGGCCTTTGCTATAGACATCCTCCGGTCCTATCCGGTATATCTCACTAACTTTTCGTTCCACGGTCTTTAAATCGTATCCCAAACTTTTCAGTTCATAATAACGATTATACTTTTCATCAGCTTCCGCCAGTATCTCCATTACAAAATCGGTCTCCCCCAATATGCGCTGATCTCCCTTAACACGATCCCGGCCTCTTAACCGCCTCTTTTTTACCTCTGCCCACCCACCAAGACTCCGAATTAATCCCCCGCTCACCAGTTCCGGCCGACGGCCTTGATCCCGAGCTTCTTCTATATAGGAAAGGTAACTCCTTCTCGCCTCACCAATATTCTTGCCAAAATAGGACAGTACATATTTTGTATCCTGCCATGGGCGCCTAGTCTTGCCCATTAACACGCTATGGCCACAGTATTTATATTTGTTAAGATCACCCAGTTCAGAAACCAACCCTGCCCTTAATGGATTTAAATGTATATAGCGAACCAATTCCTGTAAGTAGACGTCTTCCTGGCAGATAATCGATTTGTAGCGGTTTTGGAAAAGCTGCCCGTGCCGATTGTACCTGCGGTTAAAGCTGACTACATATCCGGTAAGCAGTCTCCGCATTAGAGTGGACAGCCCTACCTTACCGGTTTGAAGCAGGAAATGGGCATGGTTAGGCAACAGTGCCCATGCGTAACAGGCCGTTTGGGTTTCAGGCAGGAGGATAGCCAGTCGCCCCAGAAAATTATCGCGATCTTTATTATCTTTAAATATGTTTCGACGCTCTATTCCTCGGATAATAACATGATGTAATACACCGTGCGCATCCAGGCGGGCTAATCTTGGCATGAACGGTTAGATAGCATTATATTAATCTGGTGTCAATTTATTTATTTATGGACGTCCCCTAAAGTCTACACATTGAACAGGAGGACTTTCGTGAAGACCCACCCAAAAAATTCTACCGTCTGGCCCCGGGCCGGGAGGTGCGGTTGCGTTACGCGTACTTTATCACCTGTGTGGGGGTGGTTAAGGACGAAGAGACCGGCGAAGTGGTGGAACTGCACTGCACCTATGACCCGGAGACGCGCGGCGGGGACTCGCCGGACGGACGCAAGGTCAAGGCTACGCTGCACTGGGTCTCGGCCGCCCACGCGCTGGAGGCCGAGGTGCGCCTGTATGATCATCTTTTCCTAAAGCCGGAGCCGGGTGAGGATGGTCAGGATTTCAGGACTCATTTAAATCCGAAATCGTTGGAGACATTGACCTCGTGCCGGGTTGAACCGGGTCTGGCCGGCGCCGCACCCGGAAACCGGTACCAGTTCGAGCGGCAGGGCTATTTCTGTGTGGACCCTGACTCTTCCCATGAAAAACCTGTATTCAATCGAACCGTGCCCTTACGTGATTCCTGGGCCAAGGTAGAAAAGACACAGAAATAGCGACATCAAGAAAAAAACTTTCCCGGCCTTGCTTATGTTGTCCACTTCAAAGGCCAGATTCTTTTTATCTGGTCAATGATGATCTCTCATAAACTGAAAAGTAAAGGTCGCCCCATTTAGCCATTCCAAGAAAGCAATCGGTGAGATGGAAAAATGTCCCTAAAATTTGTCCTTTTATATATTCCCTATTATAGGGTCTTGATTTTATCCCCTATTATATGGTAATAACAAAATCAAAAAAGGGGAGGACACCATGCTGGTACCGACCAAGGTTCAAATTGATCCAAAAGACTATGAATTTATTAGAAAGACATATAAGCGCCTTCGTTACAAAAGCTTGAGCGACTACATGAGAAAAGCGGTGGCAGCCAGAGTGCAGGAAGACCGCCAGAAGCTCCGGGAAATAAAGAGAAAAGAGGCCATGGAAATGTTGAGCACAACGGCATACCACAATGTTTTTGAGTCAATAGAAGGAGACGATTTTGGAAGCCGGTGAAATCTACTGGGTGAATCTTGATCCGACAATCGGAAGTGAAATCAAAAAAAAGCGCCCTGTAATCGTCCTGAACGGCGGCCATAAAAAACATCTGAAGCTTGCTATCGTAGCGCCCTTGACCGCGTGGAACTCCCGGTGGGAAAACCATCCCTTCTTTGTTCCCATTGAACCTGACAAAAACACCCAACTAGAGAAAAAATCCGTGGTTGACTGCTTTCAAATCAGGGCAATAAGCCATCAACGCTTTGCCGAAAAGATCGGAATCATCCCGGAAGAAAAAATACACCTCATAAAACAAGCGCTGTCCTTAATCCTGGATATTGAGCCGGAACACTGCGGATAATCTCCCTGGAGGGCGGCGGGGTGATTCAGGTAGAGAATTCCATTATTCCATGGCTGTCCCTGATTTTCCCTTCCTGCGCTTTTTGGGTAGCAGTGGAATTAAACAACGCAAAGCCCTATTCACAGATTCCGAGTCTGGGAAATACGCGCGAATATCTGGCGCTAGAACAACTGCGCCCTCTTTTGGCATCACGTCCTTAGTAATAGTGGTGCCATCCGCCTTATGAATAGTAATCGTATACCCATCTTGCATGGCCCTGTAATGCTTGCCACGCACTCCTCCTTTAAAATCGTATTCAGCACGCATATTGTTCTCCTCCATTAGTACCATTTTAGTTACTTCCTTCTTGATAAAGTTTTCGCTCCGATAGGGTCGCCTTACGACTACTGATAATACGTATGTTCGAGCCTCGTTCGGTGTAAACCACTACCAGTACATGGCCCTTATCAGAACTACCAATATCAATATACCGTTGTTCCTCCACTGAATGGTCTGGGTCAGAGATCGTAATTGAAAAGGGATCAAGGAAAACCGTTATGGCTTCATCAAAACTGACTCTATGCTTTGTGAGATTCGCTTTGGCTTTCTCTTCATCCCACTCAAAGTTCAGTTTCATTATCTCCCCTTTGGACCCTTCAATAATTCAGCATTTCATGTGACCCATATCCACAACACATTGTCATTTGTTTTGGTGGGCAAAGCCCACCCTACATGGCTTCGTTGGCCACATTGAGATTATAATCATGCTTCACCAACAAGTATGCCCACACAGTCCTGACGTTAGCGACCCAGAAATCATTGGGGCGCAATAGCATAGCCATTTCCGAACCAACGCTGATTTTTAAAAAATCAATGGCCCGTGCCCGGATTATCTGCGGAATGTCCCTTGGATTCTTGCAAACGTAAAGGTCCTCGGCCAAAGCGAATACGGCATTAAGGGCAGTGCTGCTCGCCAGTATTCGTTTACCAAGGCCATGTTCCGAGGCGCTGTAGTTTCCACGCGGATTGCTTACGCCAAGCGCTAAGTGGACAAAATCGTGAGTTTTTCTATTCTTTAAGAAATCTAGCACTTGGTGGTGTACATCTACTCTTTCGAGATAGTGAGCATAGATCGTTGGCATTGAGACATTCGTTAGCAAATTCATGGCCCACCTCACGGAATCTTCAAATCCTCAAGAGCGAATTCCGCTTGTTTGACATAAGATCTATACGCATTGCCCGTATATTGGATTATGATACCTCTATAAACATCGCGGGCTTTTTCTTTTTCACCGAATTTTTTGTGCAACTCGCCCATTCTCAGCCGCATCCTGGCAGTTGCTTCTGCCAAAGCCAAATATGAGACGTTTGCGGCTCTAAAGGGTGCGATATTGAGATCACTCTTCCCCTCATAGAACTCTAGTCTGTGATCAAGAGTCCTTATGGGCGCATAGGCTTCAGGAATTCTAGAAATATCTCTTGTATTCTCAATCTCACGTATGATATCCAATTGTTCTATTTCCTTTTGTTCTACAAAAGATATATCCTCACGCAATCTATCGTAAAAAGATTTAACAGAGGTGGAATAGAGGCATAATAGTTGTGAATAGTAGTCTGGGCATCTGTACGCCCCCCTTTGGGGCGCACACGCTGCAAATAGTAGAATAGAAACAAACGAAATGTACGGAATATAAATATTCTTCTTCATGTTCATGGCCTCCTCCGCATAGTAATACACCCAGTAGAAGCATCCGCAGTTCATGCCTAACCGGCCCGCCTCAGCCGCGCCGCCACTGCGCTCCGGGAAAAGCCAACCACGTTACCTGGCGTCGGCTGCAGGCGGATAGTTAGCCCCTATCTTATCGATGCGACACAGCAAGCCCTCTCAGCGTGACGTTTTTGGTTCGTAATTGCAATAGGAGCGAATTCCACATACCTCGCACCGGGGGCGCTCTGCCAAACAAATGCCTTCACGTATGCCAAAACTTTCAGGGCTGACTTGCCCATATACTACAAAGACGGCGTCAATATAGCGTATCGGGTGTCCGGTTGCCTTCGCAAATGCTTGCCCTTCGAATATCGTCTCCGTCAGTTGCTTGTCTGTGACTTTCTCACTCTGGATCAGTCCTAATCTATAAAAGATGCGCTGTATAACGCGGTCAGGTTTTAGAACAGGCATACCTATGTCTGTGAGGAAATGGTATGAAGTAACTCGTCCCAAATGCGAGAACGGTAAACGCATCAACGCAGCTCGAAGCCGCAAGAGATTATCGAGGGACTGCCTCGGAGAGAAGGAATCAATATATTTTTGAAAGGAGCCATACTTCTGTACCATGGCCTTGACTGCTCGTGCGTTATTGATGCACGCTGATATTTTACCTGCATGTCTGATCATTCTGGGATCGTTAAGAATTTCGTTGACCTTACTCTCCGTGTATCCTGATACTGTTTCATAATCTGGGAAGTGGCTGCGAATAGTGGGGAGTTTCGAGGAGACAATATCCGCCCGCATACCTGCATAGAAAGGAATAGCAACTAAGAGATCATAATAGTCACCATCCGAAAAGATCTTTTGCTCAAAAGTCTTGAAAACGTCCAGCCGTTCTCGAATTGTTGCACTTGGAACATTTCGTGAACCAATCGCAAATAGGGTTTTCTCAACAGCGTCAAATATGGCTTTATAATTTTTCATTTAGGGACCTCTCGCAGTGTCTGTATCAACAGTGGCATGATTAGTCCAATATTATATTTTAGCTGTCGACTGTCTTTTTCACAGTCATAGAGAAAAAAGAGGGTGGCGTCAAGCAAAAAAGGGGGTTTTGTGGGGTTTTGGGGGTAAAGGAGCTGTCTTATATTACGGAAGATTAAACCGTACCCCTTACGTGATTCCTGGGCCAAGGTAGAAAAGGCGCAGAAGTGGCGAATAAGAATCTGTCCGTCTTCAACCGCTCTCCTGATCTGGATTGCGGATCGATAATCTTGGGTAATTAAAGTGATAGAGAAATTTTGAGCACATCGGTCGCGGCTGGAAGTCGCTCCTACGGGTAAGGGGTCGTTCTCTCCCGTAGGAGCACCTTCCAGGTGCGACACAGCAATGGGCTGTTAGGTGATAGATTTGAGATCGGGGAAAGTGTTTGAAAAGAAAAATAGAGTCTGTTATAGTTACCGTCTATGGTTCACCGCATAGAAGTAATGCTCAAAAAATCACTGCGTGATGCCTTTGGCGAAAAGATCCGAAAGAGGATCAATGAGGATATCCACCTCCCTGTCCGTTCCGTGCGGACCATCAAGGTATTTACGATTGATGCCGAAGTTGCCTCCGCTCAGTTGGAGGAATCTGCCGGCCAGCTCTTTTGTGACTCTATCAGCCAGGAATATTCCATTAACCGTCCCTTGGCCGATGCATTTGATTGGCTTATCGAGGTGGGGTTCAGGCCGGGTGTGACTGACAATGAGGGGAAAACGGCCCGGGAATCCCTTGAACTGGCCATCGGACGGAAATTGAACAGGGGCGAAGGGGTTTATACCTCTACACAGTATGCCCTCACCGGTGATCTGTCCCTGAAAGACGTAGAACGCATAGCCACCGTCCTCCTGGCCAACACCCTTATCCAGAGTTTCCGCGTCAAGGATCGATCTGAATGGGACAAGACCACGGGGATGCCGCCTCTTATTCCCAAGGTAATCGCCGATACGCGTCCCAGTGTTGAGGAGATTGATCTTGCGGTGAGTGATGAAAGACTTCTGGCCATAAGCCGCGAGAGGGTACTGGCCCTTAACCTTGCTGAAATGAAGGTCATTCGGGATTACATCACCTCTCCTGAGACACAAGCCCATCGCCGGAGTCTCGGCCTGACCGAAAAGATCACGGATGTGGAGTTGGAATGCCTGGCCCAGACCTGGTCCGAGCACTGCAAGCACAAGATATTTACCGGCCGCATCCACTATACGGACGAAACCGGCCGGACTGTCACAATAAACAGCCTCTATGACACCTACATAAAGGCATCTACTCAACTGATCCGTGAGGCCAAAGGGGAAAACGACTTCTGCCTTTCCGTCTTCCGTGATAACGCCGGGGTGATCAAATTTAACGAGGAATGGAGCCTAGCCTTTAAAGTGGAGACCCACAACAGCCCCTCGGCCCTTGATCCTTACGGCGGGGCCCTTACCGGCATAGTCGGGGTTAACCGCGACCCTTTCGGCACCGGCAAGGGGGCCAAGCTTATCTTCAATACCGATGTCTTCTGCTTTGCGCCCCCGGATTACGCTAAGCCCCTGCCCCCCCGGCTCCTCCACCCCAAACGCATCTTTGAGGGCGTGCGGGAAGGCGTGGAACACGGCGGGAACAAGAGCGGCATCCCCACCGTAAACGGCTGCCTCGTGTTCGACGAACGCTATCTGGGCAAGCCGCTGGTCTTCTGCGGGACAGGCGGCATCATGCCTGCCGTCGTCTGCGGCGGGCCTTCGCATATCAAAAAGGCCGAGCCGGGAGATTTTATAGTCATGACCGGCGGCCGCATCGGTAAAGACGGCATACATGGGGCCACGTTTTCTTCCGAGGAATTGCATGAAGGATCACCGGCCACGGCGGTGCAGATCGGAGACCCCATTACCCAGAAAAAGATGACGGATTTTCTCCTGACAGCCCGCGACCAATGCCTTTACCGGAGCATAACCGATAACGGGGCCGGAGGCCTTTCTTCCTCAGTAGGCGAGATGGCCCAGGACTGCGGGGGATTTGAGCTTCAACTGGAGAAGGCCCCGCTCAAGTATGCCGGTCTTAACCCCTGGGAGATATTTCTCTCCGAGGCCCAGGAACGCATGACCCTGGCCGTGCCCCCGGAAAATAAGGACGTCTTTCTGGTCCTGGCCGAAAAAATGGGCGTGGAGGCCACGGTTCTGGGCCGGTTTAATGACAACGGGAAGTTTCTGGTCACCTATGAGGGAAAGACGGCAGCCTGCCTGGATATGGAATTTGTCCACAACGGACTGCCGCAGATGGAAATGACGGCGGTCTGGACGCCGCCGAAACACCCTGAACCGGACATTCCGGAGGCAGAAGACCTCACTTCCGCCTTGGAGACCATGCTCGGCCGGATGAATATATGCAGTAAAGAATACGTGATCCGGCAGTACGATCACGAGGTACAGGGCGGAGGCGTTATCAAGCCCCTTTCCGGGCGAAACAGCGACGGCCCCAGCGACGCCGCGGTCATCAGGCCGGTGCTCTCGTCTTTTGAAGGGATTGTGGTAGCCAACGGCATCTGTCCCCGGTACAGTGACATAGACACCTATCACATGATGGCCTGCGCCATTGATGAGGCCATACGCAACGCCATCGCCTCCGGCGGAGATCTCAGGCATCTGGCCGGATTGGATAACTTCTGCTGGTGTGACCCCATTCAATCCGAAAAAACGCCGGACGGCCGCTACAAACTGGCCCAACTGGTCCGCGCCAATCAGGCCCTGTACGATTACACCACGGCCTACGGCGTGCCGTGCATCTCCGGCAAGGACAGCATGAAAAACGACTACATCGTGGAGAATACAAAGATATCCATCCCGCCCACGGTGCTCTTTTCTGTCTTAGGAAAGGTTGATGACGTCCGCCGGGTGCAAACCATGGACGCCAAGGAGCCAGGCGACCTGGTATATGTGATAGGTCTTACCAGACCGGAACTGGGAGGATCGGAATACTTCGCACTGCATGACTACATCGGAAACGAAGTCCCAAAGGTCGAGGCCGCCGCAAAATCGACCTATGAGAAGCTGGCCGGGGCCATCAAAGAAGGACTTGCCGCCTCCTGTCATGACTGTTCGGACGGGGGGTTAGGAGTAGCCTTAGCGGAAACGGCCTTTGCCGGCGGGCTGGGCATGAAGATCGACCTGGCCGCTGTACCCAGAGAGAATATCAAACGCGATGACTTCCTCCTCTTTTCCGAATCCCAGAGCCGTTTTGTGGTGACTGTTCACCCGGACAAAAAAGAGGCGTTCAGCGCCGCCATGCGGGGTACAACCCTGGCCCGCATAGGCCGGGTGACTGAAGAGCCGATACTGATTTGTATCGGCCTGAGAGGTGATATAGTGGTATCGGCGTCCATAGCCCGGCTCAAAGAGGCCTGGCAGAAACCCTTGCGCTGGTAGAATATATGCAGAAAAAAGGTATTTATATAAAAGATATCCGGCCTAATAACCCGGTGCGCGGGATATTTCTGGTCAAGGGAAAGACCTCCGCTTTAACCAAAAATGGCGCGTTTTATCTGGCCATTACCCTGGCGGACAAGACCGGAGAAATAGAGGCCCGCGTATGGGAAAGGGGCGAGGAAAGGGATGGCCTTTTTAAAAAAGGGGATTATATCTCTATAGAGGCCCAGGCCGAATCCTATCGTGACCAGACCCAGTTGAACATAACGCACCTTACCCCGTGCAGTCCGGAGACCGTGGAGGCCGCGGCCTTTCTGCCCTCTTCATCCAGAGATAGCGAAGAGATGTGGCGGGAATTAAAGGAATTGGCCAAAAACGTCCGGGATCCTCATTTGATGCTGATATTAAACGGCTTTTTTCATGACAAAAAATTTCGTCAGCGTTTCAGGGTGGCTCCCGCGGCCAAACGTATGCACCATGCCTATCTGGGCGGCCTCCTGGAACACACCTTATCCGTGACTACTTTGGTAACCGACGCGGTAAAAAATTACCCGGAACTTGACAAAGACCTCCTCGTCACCGGAAGCATTCTCCACGACATCGGCAAGATAAAGGAATTCACTTACCCGCCGGAGTACAGTTTTTTTGATTATACGGATGAGGGCCGACTGGTCGGCCATCTGGTGATCGGGGCCCAGATGGTGCAGGAAAAGATCGAGGCCATACCCCGCTTTCCCGAAGATAAGGCCATGCTTTTGAAACACCTCATCCTCAGCCATCACGGAGAATACGAATCCGGATCGCCGAAGCGTCCCAAGACGGCCGAAGCCTTTGTTTTGCACCTTTTAGACGACCTGGACGCCAAGGTCAACGCCATAAAAAGCCTTAAGAAGGCGCACTTGGAACCCTCGGCCCGCTGGAGTAGTTTTTTCCGCCCCCTGGATCGCTATATCTACTTTGGGGAGGAAGACCTTGAAGAAGCGCCGGAGTCTCTTCAGGAAGAAAAGACTGCTGCTTCGCTGCGGCAACCGGCCGGAGAGACCTACAGCCTGTTAGACAGATTGAAGACCGGGGAAAAATAGTATGTCGTTTGCGGAGATATTGGGACAGGAACCGGCCGTTAAATTGCTGAAAAACTCCCTTGAGAGAGGTAAGGTGGCCCACGCCTATCTCTTTTACGGAATCGAAGGCATCGGCAAGAAAAAGACCGCCCGCGCCCTGGCCCGGGCCCTCAATTGTCTATCACCGCAGGGCGTCGAGGCCTGTGGGGGTGAATGCCGCTCATGTCTAAAGATGGAAAGCGGCGCCCATCCGGACCTTATCATCATCAAACCAAGCGGGGCCTTTATAAGGATCGAACAGATAAGGTCCTTACAAAGGCAGTTAATCTACAAACCCATGGAAGGACGTTACCGCATTGTTATCATAACCAATGCCGGTCTGTTAAACAAAGAATCGGCCAACTGCCTTCTCAAGACCTTGGAGGAACCGCCGGATGCCTCCATTATTATCCTGATGGCCACGGATATAAATGAACTCCTGCCCACCATCGTCTCCCGTTGCCAGGCCGTCCCCTTCCGCCCTCTCTCGCCGGAGGTGATTAGCGAATATCTCTCCTCTCATGGAGATAACAGGTTCCCCCCTGCCCAGGCTGCCCTTCTGGCCTCCCTCTCCGGAGGCAGCCTGGGCAAGGCCGTCAGACTGGCCGATTCTCCGCTTATGGAGATGCGGCGGGATGTCTGCACACAATTAATCTCTCTTTCCAGGCAGGACATGCAAGGCCTGCTGTTCCTGGCCGAAGACCTGGCCGGACGGAAAGAGGAACTCCCGGAGATCATCGCCATGCTCAGTACCTGCCTCCGGGATTCGTTGTTCTTAAGGCAGGGGCTGGATGAGAGACACCTCATAAACAAAGACCTGAGAGAGGCCCTTTCTGAGGGCGCCCGGCGGTGGACAGAGAAAGAGATTATACATGGTCTGGAACTCCTGCACAGCGCAGAGCAGGCCGTTACCAGGAATTATAACCGGCAATTGATATTAGAAAATCTATTTTTGCAGCTAGCCCATTGATGGAGAAAACAGTGAAGCTGATTCCGGTTCGTTTCCGAGATAATACTCGGGGAATACATGCTGACGCCGGCCCTTTTGATCTGAAAAAAGGCGATACGGTTATGATGATAACCGACCATGGTCATGAACCAGGAATAGTTATAGACCAGCCGTTAAGCATAGAAAGGGAGACCCCGCCGGAGGGAATCCCCAAAGTAGAACGGCTGGCCACAGAGGAAGAGATCATCCGGTATAAAGACAATCTTTTGAAAGAAAAAGAGGCTCGGGACTTCTGTCTGGAACAAATCCGGAAGACGAATCTTCCTATGAAGCTGATAGTCACGGAGAGATTTTTTGACGGCAGCAAGATAATTTTTTATTTTACCTCTGAAGGACGGGTTGACTTCCGGGAATTAGTGAAAACCATGGTGCAAAAATATCATACACGCATAGAAATGAGGCAGATCGGCGTGCGAAATGAGGCCAAATTCCTGGGCGGTATGGGCCACTGTGGTCTTCCGTTATGCTGCGCATCTTTTCTGTCCGAATTTGAGCCTATCTCCATCCGTATGGCCAAGGAACAGGACCTGCCCTTGAATCCCGCCAAGATATCCGGGGCCTGTGGCCGCCTCCTCTGCTGCCTGGCTTATGAATGCAAGACCTATGCTGAACTTAAGAGAGGCCTGCCTAAAATAGGCAGAAAAGTTCAAACACAACAAGGTGAGGGAAGGGTCATAAGGCACAACACCCTCCGCAGTACTATAGTTGTCTCCCTGGCCGACGGCAGCGAGTTGGAAATCTCGCCTGCGGATATAGAAACCGGGGTGGAAAAAGGGCGCAAGGCCCAGAATGAGGTGCCTGCATCATGACGTTTTATATAACCACGCCCATCTATTACGTTAATGCCGAGCCGCATATAGGGCACACCTATACTACTCTGGTTGCCGACGCGGCCACACGTTTTCACCGCCTGGCCGGAGACGAGACCTTTTTTCTTACGGGCACGGATGAACATGGAGACAAGGTGGCCGAAGCCGCTGCCGGGCGTAAGATGTCTCCAAAGGAATATGCCGACCACATAAGCGGCGTCTTCCGTTCTACATGGCCCAGATTAAATGTCGCCACCGACCGGTTCATTCGTACCACAGACCCGGCCCATATACGGGCGGTTCAGCATATCCTGAATAAGGTATATGAGAAAGGTGATATCTATTTTGGCGAGTACGGCGGCCTTTATTGTACGGGGTGTGAGCGCTTCTATCTGGAACGGGAGCTGATAGACGGTAAATGTCCGGATCACCAGGTGACGCCGGTATTTGTCAAGGAAAAGAACTACTTCTTCCGTATGAGCCGGTATCAGGACTGGCTGATCGATCATATCAAAAACCACCCTGAGTTTATCACGCCGGAGCGCTATCGGAATGAAGCGCTGTCATTTTTAAGTGAGCCTCTGGAAGACCTCTGTATCTCCAGGCCGCGCTCACGCCTGGAATGGGGAATCCCCCTGCCCTTTGATGACCAGTTTGTCACTTATGTCTGGTTTGATGCCCTCATAAACTATATCTCCGGCCTCGGCTGGCCGGACAGCATTAATTTTCAGAAGTTCTGGCCCGCGGCAGAACACATCATAGCCAAAGACATACTCAAACCCCATGCCATCTACTGGCCGACCATGCTTAAATCCGCCGGGATTCAGCCTTATCAGCGCCTTCATGTCCACGGGTACTGGAACATAAATGAGAGCAAGATGTCCAAGAGCCTGGGGAACGTGATACGGCCCCTTGATTTATCAGAGACCTACGGCGTGGATACGGTGCGCTACTTTCTCCTGCGGGAAATGGTCTTCGGACTCGACGCCACCTTCAGTGAAGAGGCCCTTATCGCCCGCCGGAATTCCGACCTGGCCAATGATCTGGGCAACCTCTTCAGCCGGGCACTGACTATGCTTGAGAAATACTGCAACGGCGTTATTCCGCAGCCGGGACCCAACGAAGAGATAGACGATACACTGAAACAGCGGACTATCGAGGCCTCCGGACACTATGGCCGGCACATAAAAGAGTTCGCCTTTCATAAGGCCCTGGCAGAGATATGGGAAGTAATTAATCACGCCAACAAATATATTGTCCGGACCGCCCCCTGGGAATTGGCTAAAGATGAAAAACATAGAGGGCGGCTGCACACCGTGCTTTATAACCTTACGGAAACGCTCCGTGTGATTGCTATCCAGCTTTCACCGTTTCTCCCGGAGACAGCGGGTAAGATGAGGACGGCCCTGGGCTATCAGGAAACGGAGAGTCCGGCCTATGCAGACAGCATGACCTGGGGTTTATTTTCTCCCGGTCGGACCCTGAAAAAGGGAGACCCTCTGTTCCCGCGCATCGAGACCACAAAGAAGGTAGTGGAAGACACAGCCAAAGAGGATCCTAAAGTGGATAAAGAGACGGCCATGATAGATTTCCCGGATTTCCAAAAAGCTGACCTCCGGGTGGCGGAAGTAATCTCCGCCGAGCCGGTTCCGAAGTCCAAAAAACTTTTAAAACTAAAGGTGTTAGCGGACCGGGAGCGTACAGTCGTAGCCGGTATCGCCGAATTCTATAAACCGGAAGAGGTCATTGGCAAGAAGGTTATTATCGTGGCTAATCTAAAGCCGGCCATGCTGATGGGTGTCCAGTCGGAAGGCATGGTACTGGCTGCCAGGGATGCCTCCGGACTCCGGGTACTGACCGTTGACGGTGAGGCAGAGGCAGGCACGAGGGTGTCGTGAGGGAAGCCAGAGGCTCAAAGCTGAAGGCTCAACCTTGATGATTTCGTAAAAAAGTTTTTACCGGCGAGTAAGCATTGTCCGTGGTCCGTGGTCATTAGTCACTGGTCACTGGTCATTTGAGTTATGAGTTGCGAGTTACGAGTTTCGGGCTGCGATTTACGATTGAAGCTCCCCGCAGTCCGCCGCGGCGGACGAGGAATTTCCGTATGTAAGGTAAAAACATAGTATTCGCTCGCTGACCCCGCCGCAAGCAGCGGGGAATGCGCTCGCTATGCATGTTCAAGACTGCCTACTATCGATTATATATGAATAACTGGTTCCCGCCATCTATCGCTTGCTTAATCCTATGGGGTATATGGGGCTTTTTCCCGAAACTGGCCACGCGTTACCTGCCTCCCGGAAGCGTGTTTATCTACCAGGCCCTTGGGACCCTTGTAGTAATCTTCTTCGTGCTCATATCTATAAACTTCCGCCCCGAAGTACATCCACGGGGGATTGTCTTCAGCATACTGGCCGGACTGGCCGCTGCCCTGGGTACGGTCTTTTTTCTGCTGGCCATGGCTAAGGGCAAGGCATCGGTGGTGGTCACTATGACCGCCCTTTATCCCCTGATTACCCTCTTACTGAGCGCCATATTTCTAAAAGAGACCTTAACCCTGAAACAGACCCTGGGCGTACTCTTCTCTCTGGCAGCCCTCCTGTTGTTCTCTTTATAAAAATGCATATGCAACGACGTATAATTATAAATCTCAAAAACTCTGTGTTCTCTGTGGTTAGTTTTTAAAGGACGGGGATTGTGGCAACAAAATCTGATTCGCCTAAACCTATCTGGACTACACGGGATAAGATCATTGTGGCCGTTTGCGCCTTAGGCTGGTTTTTCATTGCCCTGCGTTATTACCCCGGAGACGTTGGCCGCTCTATGTGCGAAACCGGACTAAAGATTTTCTGGTCTTCCGGCCTGGCTGCGATTTTTACCCGGCTTCTGGTCAGACTCCTTGTCTGGCTCGAAAAGACAAGGCCATCCTGGCCACGGATCATCAAGATATTTCTGGTCTTGGCCATCGCTTTCGGCCTCATGCTGGCCATTGAAGATTACAGGATGCATTATAAACAGCCGGACAAAAAGGTCCCTGCCCGGAAGGTCTCATCATCGTTAAGCCATATTTATGCGGACAGGAAATGTTCCGGATAGCCCTGATTTCCATGCCCTGGCCGCTATTTAACCGGCCCTCCATACAACTCGGTGCGCTTAAATCCTACCTTGCATCGCAGGATGATACCCTCGATATCTCCACTTATCCGGTCTATCTGGAAGTCGCCGCCCGGATCGGTTTTGAACTCTACCATGAGATCTCAAAACATAGCTGGATTACCGAGGCCATCTATGCCTCTCTCCTCTTTCCGGGAAAAAATACCTCGATTCATTCCCTAATAAACAGACAAAAAAGGTCTAAAAAATATGAGCTTCATCTTGATCTCTCCGCCCTTAAGTCCAAACTCAGCGATCACCACGAAGCCTTTATATGTTCGAGGGATTGGAGGCAGTACAACTTAATAGGCTTCTCTATCTGCCTTAATCAACTCACGTCTTCACTCTATGCCATACGTACCCTGAGAGCGAGATTTCCAGGGATAACCATTGCAGCCGGCGGTTCAAGCTGTTCGGGCGAGATGGGACGGACTATTCTCTCCAGCTTGCCGGAGATAGATTTTGTCGTCTCCGGTGAAGGCGAAAAACCCCTCTTATCCATTGTACGTCTTCTTAAGGGGAAGGTCGATAAACCGGGGCACGGGGTCTTTTACCGCAACAGCCGGGGAGTGCTCTCAGGAGGAGGCCATGACGAGATCGACGATCTAAGCTCGCTCCCCCCTCCTGATTATGGGGATTATTTTAGCCTATTACAGAAAATATCCCCGCAAATTCCGTTTCTGCCGGTCCTGCCGGTAGAGTTTTCGCGCGGCTGCTGGTGGCGGAAATGCCGCTTCTGTAACCTTAACCTCCAATGGCACAGCTACAGGAAAAAATCTGTGCATCAGATGGTGAGGGAGATTAAGAACCTGACCGACCGCTATCCGTCCATTGACCTGGCCTTCACCGATAATGCGCTGCCGCCGCGTCAGGGGCCGGAGATATTTACCGCCCTCACCGCATTGAAAAAAGACCTCGATGTCTTTGCCGAGCTGCGCGCCGGGCAATCCGCCCCATCTCTGGCCTTAATGCGTGAAGGTGGGCTGAAAACGGTCCAGATCGGCATCGAGGCCTTGAGTTCTTCCCTGCTAAAACGAATGGGCAAAGGAACCACGGCTATCCGGAATATAGAGACCATGAGGCACTGCGAAGATCTGGGCATTATTCAATCCGGCAATCTGATCACCATGTTTCCGGGCAGCACGCCGGCTGAAGTGAAAGAGACCCTGGACGCGCTCGATTTCGCATGGCCTTTTTATCCATTGAAAACGGCTTCATTCTGGTTGGGCTACGGCAGTCCGGTCTTTTGTACTGCCGCGGAGTCCGGGATTAAGCGGACAGGCAATCACCACCTGTATAAATCATTCCTGTCAAACGACCTCTTTGACCGATTAATACTAATACAGCAGGCTTATCGGGGCGACAGATCCCGACAGCATGCCTTATGGAGACCGGTGGCGAAAAAGGTGGAAAGGTGGCGGAAAGACTATTTTCTTCTGCGAAACCGATATCCGTCGCAACCCCTTCTCTCTTATCGGGATGGGGGCACGTTTCTCAGCATACGCCAGGTAAGGCCGGACGGCAGCGTTCAAATCCACAGACTCCACGGTCCCTCCCGCAGTATATATCTCTACTGTACGACCATAAAATCACTCAAGGATATAAAAGAAGGATTTCCTGGCTGCTCGCTGGAGTCTTTACAAAAGTTTTTTAATGAATTAGTACAAGAACGTATTATGTTTAAGGAAAATGATCAATATCTCAGCATGGCGGTCAGAGAAGGAGGACTCAGGGAGTGACCAATAAGAAGTCGGCCCGCAATAACTGGTTTGAAGAACACAAAGACATCTTTGTCCGAAATGCCATACGTGACTTTCTAAAAACCTTAATTTTTTTTGAACAACTATACAAGACATATAATGAAAGCGCGGAGATGTCTTTTAAAAATATGGACTACTGGGTCGGCACCGAGGTGCGGAAGGGGCCCCTGTGGCAGTTCAAAGACCTCTGTCATGCGGTGTGGGGCGATGAGGAGCAAATGGACGTCGAGTGTGCCCTTTTGGATTGGCTCGCTGGCTCTATCTTCCACGAGGGCATGAAGCTCAAAGAAAATATTTACTTATTGCAACATTATAAACCGGCTTATGAAAAAATGATCTGTCAACATAAGAAATTTACAGAAAATCAAGGCCTGGATGATTATCTGGAACTTTTTGAAAAAACAACCGAAGAGGTCAACCTGGCGATGAGCCATCTGAATCGCCTCTTTTTAAGGGCAGCCGAACAATTGCATAAAGTCCTGCTGAAATATCCGGATAACCATCTTGTGCTCCGTCTATTAATAGAAAACGAGCCTGAATTTGACCGGATCTGGGGAATAAATTCCATACCCCGGCTTTTTGAAGAGATGTTTTCCGGTCAGAAGGAAAGAGGTTACTGCCTGGCTGCCGAAAGTTATCGGGAAGGAAACTGGATGGAAAAGGCCCTGGATACATATCAAAAGGCCCTGGATATTAACCCGGACAGTAAGGAAGTCCAACAGGGCATGCAGGCTATAAAGGCTATTATAAAAAACAGCCTTTAAGAAGACGGGAGTCGAGGGCCGGGGGTCAAAAAACGTTTGAAAGGTCCAATATCTATTAATATTTTACTTAAAGTTATCCAATTAATTTACTCATATTCTGTGCTTTTTTATAAAGACTCTTATAGCAACCCAGTACTCTGTCCCAGGTATAATGGCTATATATAGTTTCCACGGCCTTACGCTGTATTTGCCGTAAAACTCCGGGGTTATTCCGATAAATGGCCAGGGCCTTATTGATAGTTTGAACCAGGGCCTCCGGGTTATGATCCGAATAACCAAATCCGGTCTGGCCGTCGATAACCTTAACCAGACCGCCGGTCAGATGGACAATGGGAACGTTACCCATTAACTGGGCCATAAAATCGGTAAGTCCACAAGGTTCATATTGTGAAGGGATGACAAAAAAGTCCCCTGCCGCATAAATCTGGTTGGCCAATACCGGATCATAACCAAAGAGAACCGCCATACGCCCCCTATTCTCCGGCAGGCCGGCCAAGGTGGCCAGAGAGTTCTCTATATGCCTGGAGCCGCTACCCAGGATCAGCGCCTGAAACTCTTTGTCCTTCGGCATCAGCATCTGTAAGGCCCGAACCAGTATGTCCACGCCTTTTTGTTCTGTCAACCGGCCCACCATGGTCAAAAGGGGTTTATCTGCCGCATAATCAATACGGCCGATGGCGATTACTTTCTCAAACTTACGCCTATTCATGTCCTCGATAAGGGTCTTCTTGCAGATTTCTTTGCCCTGAAAGTCGTCCTTTAATGGGCTGAAAGCCGCCGGAATACCCAGCTTCTCCGGTTTTCCAGGATCAAAATCCTCCGGGTCAATGCCGTTCGTTACACCCTCAAGGACTATTCCCCTGGACTTCAGGCTATGGCCCAGCCAGCCGGTAAGACGATCTGCCTCCGTTTCCTGAAGCTCCCGTGCATAGTTTTCGCTTACCGTATTTATAACCGCATATCGCGCTGCCGCAATAAAAGGATCAAAGGCATTATGAAGCAAGGAATGTTCAATGACATATCCCGGCAACCCGGTAACAGCCCTGGCAAAAGACAGGTCGCCCACCTCCTGGTGATAACCGACCCCCGCATTATGCACCGTAACCAGGGCGCCCGTCCCTGCAAAATAGGCCCGGTATCCATCGACTTCACGGATTATGGCCGGCATAATAGCCGTATGCCCGTCCTGACAGTGGATGATTTCAGGCCTTTCATCCATATAGATCATCAGTTCTAGGGCTGCTTTTTGCAGCAAGACATTCATGGCAAAATAGTCATAATGGCCTGCGCCCTGTTTGTGGCTGGGATCCTGCGCCTCTTCCTCGGCGGTATAAGTATAAACGCCTTTCTTTTCGCTGAAACGTGCGCTATCCACAAATAAAATCCGGACCTTACCCTGCGTCAGTTTCCGGATACACACCTCTTCCTGCCGCTCTTCACCGGTATAATCCATCCTTACGTTGAAGGAATAAGACGTCGGCTTCAGATTTAATCTGTCCTTATTCATCATCCCGTAAAGCGGCATGACCACCGTAATCTTAATCCCGGCACGGGCCAGGGCATGGGAAAGTTGCTTGCATACGTCCTTTACCCCCCCGGCACCCGCCAGTCCATCGTATTCACGTGTAACCATCCACACGTTTTTGATTTCACTGTTTTTCCTGGCCATAAAGGCGCCTCCTTGTGCATCAAAAGACGATCTCCTAAGTCTTTTCGACCCTTATTCAGATTAACTTTAAGACATCGCCGCTGATTATGACATGAACAAAGGAATTTTGGAAAGTGAAATAAGCAGAGTTTTCTGAGTTTTTAGGGAACCCCTGTATTTCTGAGCGAAACTTGCTGGAGCAGCGGGGAGACCCATCGAGGACACGCAGGAAGGGAAAAACCAGCCCTTTAGTGGCTGGAAGGGGTAAGTATTCCCGAACTGCGAGCCCCGAAAGGGTCGCTGAAGCAAGCCGTGAAGCGAAGAAACCATGGGTTACCTAAAGAGGTGTTGCCGTGGACTTGCGGACCATGGCCTTAACGATCAGGCTCCACAGATGTACAGTCTGATATTTGCCGCCGTACACCTGGCCTATATCCGTTATCTGCGAGCGGCAATTGTGACAGGGCGTCACCACTATATCAGCGCCGGTCGCCTGTATCTGGTCAAATTTAATCCTTCCAAAGGCCCGGCGTTTCTCGACAAATCCTGACTGGAGATAACCGCCGCCGCCGCCGCAGCAGTAATTATTGGACTTGTTCGGCCACATATCCACAAAATTCTCTTCTCCCACGACCTGTTTGATGACAAAGCGCAGGTCATCCGCCACGCTGTCACCCAGACCCTTTCGTACCAGGTTACAGGGGTCTTGGCAGGTCACTTTAAGGCCTTCTTTATTCCATGACGGATCTACTATGAGACTGCCCTCACGGATCCATGCGGCGTACAGGGTAATTACACTCTCAAATTTCCAGTGGTGAGGAATATTGAATCTCTGCAGTCCAGCCTGGACTGCGTAAAATGCGTGGCCTCACTCGGTATTTATAAGCGTCTTACAGCCCAGGTCGTTCACTATTTCGGACTGCCTTCTGACTACCGCCTCCCAGTCCCGGTCATCCCCGGAAAACATACAGTAATTCACGGCATCCCATTGTTCGGATGAATACGTCCAATCAATGCCCACCTCATGGAGTATCTTCCATAAAGGTATCATCTCCTCAGGCTCGACTGTGGGTTCCTTGGCATTCTGGTTGAGATAATACGCAGCCCCTTTTTTATCCATGGGAGCCGGCAAATCTTTCCAGTCCTCTTCCTGCTGTCTGGTCTCCTCAACCAGCTCCGCACAAAGTGAAACCCAATCTTCCCTGTGAATTCCCGTGCTGTTACCAAACTCGAGGTGTAAATCACATGATTTCTGAATCCCTTTTGGTGTGTTCTCCCGCGACCATTGCTGACGGGCCATGAACACCAGCGCTCCAATATCCACACCCATAGGACAGGCACGCCTGCATCTCTGGCACATAGAACACCACCAGATCCAGGGAGTCTGGAGAACCTCTTCATCCAGTCCGAGGAGCACCATCCTCAGAAACTTCCTGGGGTCCATATCGCTAATTCCTGAGGCCGGGCACCCGTTGACACAAGAACTGCAAGTGAGACAGAGGTCCAGGTTACCCCCTCCAGGGATCGCGGCCTGCGCCAACTCCTTAAAACTGGACTTATGTTTTTCTATGACAATTGTTTGAGACATCCGGTTAAAAATCCTCCCGCCGGCTAAATGCTCCCGGTACGGCTAGTCCCTTGCTCGTGCCGCCTCCAGGCCGCTTTCCTTAATGAGTTCAGGGATCACCTCTTTCCGCCCCGCGCTCATGATATGAACGCCCTGAACACCTTTCATCTCTTTGAGGGCCTGAATCTGCTCGGCACAGATTCTAAGCCCTTCCCTTGCCTGTTCCGCCTCCGGCACGCCTTCCAGTCGGGCGATAATCTCTTTAGAGACCTCTATACCTCGTCTTCTCTCATTAATAGCCCGCGCTTCACGCGCCGACCGGAGCGGCATTACCGTAGCCAGGATGGAGCACTTTTCAATAAGGTCTTCTTCCTTCGCCAGTTGCACCCAATGTCCGAATTTTTCCAGATCGAAAACAGGTTGGGATTGAATAAAATCCGCCCCGGCCCTCACTTTTTGACCCAGGCGGAGGATCATGAGATCGGCCGGATCACCGAACGGGTTGGCCGCCGCGCCTACGAAGAATGGCCCCGCCTTATCACACACCGCCCTTCCCAGCAGTTTCCCGCTGTCGGACAGTCCTCTCACCGTGTTCACGAGTTGCACGGAGTCGATATCATAGACGTTCAGGGCCTCAGGGTGATCTCCAAATTTCTGATGGTCGCCGGTGGTGCAGAAGACATTTCGAATGCCCAGGAGCGAGGCCCCCAGGAGGTCACTCTGCAGGGCGATGCGGTTCCGGTCGCGCGTGACCAAGGACATAATCGGTTCCAGCCCCAGGTCCAGGAGCGCCTTTGACACCGCACAACTCGCCGTACCCACCACAGCGCCCATATTGTCCGCCACGTTTACGGCATCCACATAACCTTTAAAATAACGGGCCTGCCGTTCAATCAACCCCCGGTCTCCCGTCGCGGGCGGGACAAATTCAGCGGTAATCGCAAATTGGCCGCTTTTCAGGATTCTTTCCAGGTTGCTCCCTGCCTTCATAGCGTTAAGTCCTCCCGCACAACCCTGCGCACGCCACCGCTCCAGTAGCCGGACCAGTCCTTGGCCGGTTTCAGGGCCTTGAGTTTATCGACCTGCCCGAGATTCTTCATACGCATATAAATGAGATGCCATATACAATCCACTTCCGGGCGCACCTCACATTTACCTCCCGACGATCCCGCACACGGACCATGCAAGAGTCCCTTGGAACACCGGGTAATGGGGCATAGGCCTCCAAAATTGTGTATTCCGCAATTACCGCAGGCCCGGCAAAACTCGGCCCAGACCCCGTGCTCAAGCGTTCCCCCGATGAACTTGGTGTTCAATGCCGGCATAACGGCCACATTATCAAACCGTTCCGCTATGTATTGCGGTCCTACACTGCAGGCCGCAGACATAACCGCTGTATAGCCCTTTTCCCGCAAGGGTTCCTCCAGCCAGGAGATAAACTCCGGCTCACACTGCCGGTCCAGTGTCATTTCATCAATCTCGATCGGTCTCCCCTGCCGCCTCCGGGCGATGCGGAGGGCCGAGGCCAGTACACCAACCTCTCTTACCCCGCCCGCATTACACACGGTCACGCACCCCTTACATCCCACGAGAAGGACCCGGTCGTGACCGGCAAGCATTTCGAGCAATTCCTTAATCGGCTTCCGTTCTGCGATAATCATTATGACACCTATAACTCCTCAGACATCTTCTCGGTCTTTATCGACAGGGGGTTTGGGCCCAACGCCCTGATCGTCTCGGTCATTATCCTGGCGGCCTCAGCAAAACCCGGCCCATCCGAGGCCGCGATATTGAACATCCTCACCCGCGCGTCCTCTACGCCGGCCTCGTTCAGAATTCTCTGCACGTAGGCCACCCGCTTCTTGGCCTTGAAATTCCCCTCCAGAAAATGGCAGTCTCCTTCCAGGCAACCGGCCACGCAGACGCCATCCGCGCCGTCCTCGATCGCTCTCAGGATATGAAGCGGATCGACACGGCCTGTACACGGGACGAGCACTACCTTGACATTGGGTGGATAGGAAAGCCTCATAGAGCCTGCCAGATCTGCCGCCGAATACGAACAATACTGGCAACAAAAGGCTACAATGCGTGGTTCAAAGTTCTCAGACATGGCTGTGCGCTCTCATTATTTAGTCCTTTTCCCCCACCCTTATTATTTAAACAGGGCCCCCACCTTCGCCGCAATCTCCTCATCCGTAAAGTGATGCATCGTTATTGCGCCTGCGGGGCATTCAGATGCGCAACATCCGCAGCCCTGGCATTTCGCAGCATCGATCTCAGACACTCCGTGGCGGTTAATAAACGGAACGTGGTAAGGACAGGTACGGACACAGGTCAGGCAGGCCGCGCAGATCTCCTGGTCCACCTCGGCTACCACCCCGCCCGCAATGGTCTCATCTTTGGACAAAATAGTCATGGCCCTGGCGGCTACAGCCTGGGCCTGAGCAATGGTTTCATCTATGGGTTTAGGGTAGTGTGCCAGCCCGCAGACGAACAGGCCTTCAGTGGCAAAGTCCACCGGGCGCAGCTTCATGTGCGCTTCGAAGAAGAATCCCTCCGCGTTCGTAGGGACCTTGAAGACTTTCGCCAGTTCTTTGTGGCCGGACGGAATGATGGCGGTCATCAGGGTGAGGAAATCAGGCCTGATGACCAGCGGCCTCCCCAGTACATGGTCAGTCACCGTAACCCTGAGTTCTCCGTCCACTTCCTCAACCAGCGGCTTATTCTCAAGGCCGTAGCGGACGAACAGCACTCCTTTCCGCCGCGCCTCACGGTATATATCCTCCCGGGCGCCGTAGGTTCTGATATCCCGATAGAGAATGAAAACATCCATCTCCGGGTTCATCTCTTTTAACTGCAGGGCGCTGGTTACGGCGTGCGTACAACATATCTTGCTGCAATATGGTCTCTCAGAGTCCCTTGATCCGACGCATTGGATGAAGACCGCCGTCTGCGCGTTTTTCACCCGCTCCGGGGCTGCTGCCATCAGGCGGTCCAGGTCGAACCAGCAAAGGACATTCGGGTTCTGGCCATAAAGGTATTCAGAGGTGGAGAGCGGACGCCCGCCGGTGGCCAGGACGGCCGCTCCATGGGTCAGCTTTGAGGAATGCAGCTCCGGACCCTTGCTCACCAGTGTGGTAGTAAAGTTTCCCGCCGTGCCTGAGGTAGAACGCACCTCGGTATTGAGGAAGACCTCAACCTTTGGATGCCGGGTAACGGCATCGATTAGCTCCTCCAGGTATGCCTCTACCGGTTCACCCTTCCAGGTCCTCGAAAGATTACGGGCCTGCCCCCCGAGGCTCTCACTTTTTTCCACCAGACAGGCAGAAAACCCTTGCTCCGCAAGGCTCAACGCGCTCACCATCCCGGCTACGCCCCCTCCGACCACAAGGACGGACTTGGTCACCGGGACATGCTTTGGGTAAAGGGGTTTCGCCAGCGCCACCTTGGCTACCGCCATGCGCACGAGGTCTTTGGCCTTTGCAGTCGCCTCTTCCGGCCGGCTCTGATGCACCCAGGTATTCTGATCCCGGATATTCGCCATCTCGATCAGGAAAGGATTAAGCCCCGCCTCCCTGATGGTAGCCCGGAAGAGGGCTTCATGCGTCCTTGGTGAACACGATGCCACCACTACCCGGTTTATTCCCTTTTCGCGGATGACCCGCCGTATGCGTTCCTGCGTATCCTGCGAGCAGGTGAAGAGGTTCTCTTCCGCATGCACCACCCGCGGAAGAGTAGCGGCATAGGCGGTTACGGCCGGCACGTCGGCAATTCCTCCGATGTTGATCCCGCAATTGCAGACAAACACGCCGACCCTTGGTTCCTGCCTTAGTACGTGTGTTTCATGCGGCAGTATCCTGGAAAGCGTCTTGGTATGTCGAACGCCCGCCAGCGCCTGTGAAGCGGCATAGGCAGCCGCACTGGCTTCCATTACGGAGCCGGGGATGTCCTTGGGTTCACGAAAGGCCCCGCAGACATAGACTCCGGAACGGGACGTCCGGGCCGGGGCGAAACTGGAGGTCTCTGCGAACCGATATCCGTCGAGGTGTACATCGAGTCTCTTGGCCAGGTTCACGGTGCTTTCCGCCATCCTCATTCCCACGGAGAGCACCACCATATCAAACGTCTCTCTCACCACTTCCCCGGCCTCTGTCACGTATCTTATACTCAAGTCATCCGTGCCCGGAACACGTTCGATGGAATGGACCCGGCTGCGGATGAAACGCACCCCTTTTTCCTGCTCCGCCCTCTGATAATACTTTTCAAATTCTTTCCCATAGGTACGCATGTCCATATAGAATATGGCGGTATCAAGTTCTCCCTTGCTGTGTTCCTTGGCGATAACCGCTTCTTTAACGGCGTACATACAGCACACGGCCGAGCAGTATCCATTACCGCAGCGGTTCATATCCCTGGAACCCACACACTGGAGCCAGGCAATCCTTTTCGGCTCCCTTTGATCGGACGGTCGGACCAGGTGTCCACGGAAGGGACCGGAAGCGCTGAGCATCCGTTCCAGGGCAACGCTCGTCACTACGTTGGGAAACACGCCGTAACCGTAGGTGTCAAACTCACCGGGATCAAAGGGTTCAAATCCCGGCGACAGGATAACCGAGCCTACTGCGATCTCCAGCACCTCTTCTTTTTGATCAAAGTCTATGGCCTTATTCTCACAGTATTTCAGACAGGCCATGCACCGGCCCTGCTTGCCGGCCTCAAGGCTCCTGAAATATATGCAGTTTTGGCGGTCGATGGCGTACTTCATGGGCACGGCCTGGGGGTACGGCACGTAGATGGCTTTACGTTTGTCCAGGCCGGAATTGAATTCGTTTTTTACCTCTTTGGGGCACTTTGATGCGCAAACCCCGCAACCGATACATTTATTTTCATCAACATAGCGCGGACGCTTTATTACCCTAACCTTCAGGTTTCCTTCTTCGCCCTGGATACCGTCAACCTTCGCGCAGGTAATCAGCCGTATATTAAGGTGTTGTCCACATTCTACGAGCTTCGGGCTAAGGATGCACATTGAGCAGTCGTTGGTGGGGAAGGTCTTATCCAATTGGGGCATTGTCCCCCCTATGGCCGGAGACCTCTCCACCAGATACACATAGTATCCCGAGTTTGCGAGGTCCAGGGCGGCCTGTATCCCTGCGATACCGCCGCCTACCACCATCACTGCGCCCACAGCCTCTTTTTTCCCTTGATCAGACATGTTTGACTAGTGGTCCTTTTCCTTTACTGTGGTTGCCACCAGGGTTTTAAGTTTTACCGCCCCGATCTTCCGGTAAACCTCCTCGGGAGACTTTTTCTCTCCATCCACCGTCAGGAGGTCCCGCTCAATGGAGACACCAAAAAGTCGTTCATTCTCTTCCAGATAGGGCAGGATAAGCCGCCAGTCCTCCCTTGTCATATCCATGAAAATCCCGCCGTTTAATTGCTCATCAATGAGGAGTCTGTAGGGGTCCCGGATGTAGATCGCCCCTCCGGAGGCCAGGGAAAAGATATTTGAGCCGGGATATGGCGTGGCCTGGACACGGATCGCGCCGTCATCATCGAACTCCACGCCGTTAACAATGACAAAGCCACCCCCTTTGTGAGGATCACCGGCCATGAAAGACTCCGCGAGGTAGTCCAGGGCCGTGCCGTTAATTACCACCCGCGGACGCCCCACGCCGTTGATGAGCGGCCGTCCGGCGGCATTGCCCATTACATAGACTTCTCCCCCTTTGGCCCCGTACATAAAGGTCTGGCCCACATCGCCATAAACTACAAGTTTCCCGCTTTTTAATATCTGACCGAGTTGATCCTGGGCGTTTCCATGGACGTAGATGCTCATGCCGTCGATTCCCGAGGCCAGGTAATCACCGGAACTACCATAGACATCGATCCGAACATCCTGCGTGTCCGGGCCAAATCCACAGCCCAGAAAACGCTGTCCTCGATAACCGTAGCAGATGAAGCGGCGCCACCCTAAAATATAGGCTCTACACACGAGACGGGCATCGCAATCGTCTCCTTCGGGCGGAAAATCCCGTGCGTTCAGGACCAGCGTCTTCTCTCCATCCTTTGGCGGACGAAGAAGGTTCCTGGTCTCCGCATTTATCAGACGGTAAACACTATGCGAATTACTTCCAATCGGCGCAATGCCCTCCAGGATCGTCTCCAAAGTCTCTCGCACAATACGGAGCACGGAACTCCGTTTCAGAGACCCGGTAGGATAACGAAGGTCGTTCAGGAGCGTAAGCGCCTCGACAGCCGTCCCCAGATGCCCCTCACTCCGGGATGCCTGTTCGCTTATAACCTCACAACACCAGCGAAATGGGACAAACTCCCCGCGGAGAAGGACTCTTCTGAGTTCTTCGCAAAGAAGGTTCGTCTTTTTCCCTTCCAGACACCCGGAAATAGTAGTAACAAGGGACTCTGCGTCTTCCGGGGCCTCAATGGCAAGGCTCAAATCGCAATGCTTTCGGCTCTCCGGCAGCCTGATCCGGTGTCCGAACTTGTCCGTGCAGACGATTTTCTTCCTTCCTTGATTATCCGGATCATCGGCCAGCGTAAAAATAAAGGCCCCGCCGTCCGTGTGGCTCCCCCCCCGGGCATTCCAGTATTTATCGGCCACGCTGGAGATACGGCTATCCTCGGCCGCCAGCCCCGCCAACGTGGCATCAATGGCCTGTTTCTCCGAGCAAATAAGCCCTACCTGCACGTCACCGTCGTGAAAGGCAAAGACCTGGGGCCGCAGCATGGCTGTGTCCGTGATGCCTATCAATTGAAACCGGTTCCGGTAAAAATCGTTCCGTGCGATGATAAAGAACCACGGGCCGTCAGGAGATCCGTGGATATGGGTAGTCTGGATAAGACGGTAAATATCCTGCTTTCCCGGTGAAAGCTGATCAAAGTCCATTTCGGAGGTGGGTGCCAGGGCCTCAATAATATATTCGAGAGGATAACCGTACACGCGATTCAGGAGATCAAATATGAGCGCCGAGACCTCCGTATCCGTCTGGAAGTGTGGATAGAGATTCCGCTGTCTCAGGTATTCCGTCACCGAATAGTAATTGGCGAAGTCGCCGTTGTGCACAAGCGCCTCGTCGAGGCCCACAAAGGGATGTGCGCCCGCCGGATGCCAGACCCGCCCCTTGGTGGGGTAACGCTGATGGGCGATCCAGGCATGGGCCTTGAAGTCCTCCAGCCGGTAGTAGCGGGCTACATCCTCGGCATAGCCGACTACCTTAAGCGCCATCATATCCCGGCCATGTGAGAGTACAAAGGCGTGCTTCTCCCCTTGCGTATCATAGAAAGTCCGGTTGAGTCGGATTGAATTCTGATAGATAAACTCGTCTTCCGCCCGCCTCGGGTCCATGTTTTTAAACCCGTTTTTCTCTATGAACGACTTAAGGACCTCAGGCTTCACGCGCACAAAATAGCGCCATACATCCGGCGGCCTTACCTCCAGGCTCTCTATCTCCCGGTAGTCTTCAACTGTGGGAATGCGTTCGCAGAAATCCACGTTCATAAAGGGAATAATACACTTATCCTCCACTGCCCGCCGCACCTCCGGATCAAGAAAGGCAACCTGAAGGAGGTAACTATTATCCAGAATCTCCCGCGAGACACCCACATCTTCGGGAACAAGACCCACGGCAGCAATACCGCCTCCTTTGCCGTTCCCCCGATTGTGCATAAGACGGGACGGCTCCAGGATATGTTTCCCGCCTACCGGTATGCTGCAGGCAAATCCGGTGACACCGCATCCGCCTTCCTCATCGGCCTTGTAGCGTATCTCCGGAGGCGTCGGATAAAGCCTTTTTCTCGATTGAATTATGGCGTCGCTGAACAATTTCTTCATAAAGGCAAAACAGTCTGTCTTATTCGTAACAATTTAGCGTTTTGAAAATGCATGATAAAAAGTGCAAAGAAACATATCAAATCTGGAAATCAGGAACTCAGGGAAGTGCGAACCCAAATAAAGAGAGTCTATCTTTTCCTGATTTTCTGAGTTCCAAATTAATAGCCTTTTCTGAACATGCATAGCGAGCGCATTCCCCGCAGCTTGCTGCGGGGAGCTTCAATGTAGGACTATTTAAGACACCTAAAGTGTTACCCTTATTCATAGTCGAGGTGCCTCAAACAATCGGTTCTTCCCACCAGCTCTCGAATGTCCCGCATCCCCAGTTTTCTAAGAATCTCTATCAACTGGCGTCTCCAGGCGCCGAAGAGGTTTATCAGCCTCTGGGTGGCCCAGTCTTCATCGATCAATTTGGAAAGATCGGGATCGGTGGTAGCGATTCCTCTGGCACAGCCCCGGCCGCTTTCGCAGGCCGCACAGCGAATACATTCTACCGCCACCATCTCGGAGGTCCCCACCACCACACCATCCGCGCCCAGCGCAATGGCCTTCGCCACATCGTACGCAGTACGAATGCCGCCGCTCACAATCAAGGTCATCTCCTCCCGAATCCCTTCCTCCTTGAGGAAGTTGTGCACTTTCACGATCGCGTATTCGATCGGCATCGCAATATTCTTCTTGGCAATGTCCGGAGCAGCGCCTGTCCCCCCATAACTTCCGTCCAGATGAATGATATTGGCGCCGGCATGGTAACTGCCCACAGCGACCATGTCCACGTCGGTAGGAGTGGACACCTTTACAGATACCAACGCCCTGGGGTTGATATGTTTAATCCAGTCCACGTGTTTTTTGTGATCTTCCACGGAATAGACACTGTGAAATGGGAAGGGTGAAAACAGGGCGTTCCCCGGCACCGCCTCACGCATCTTGGCCACGGCAGGCGTCACTTTGTCACCCAGGAGGTGGCCCCCCAACCCCGGCTTTGCCCCCTGGGCGTATTTGAACTCTACGATGCGCACCCGCTGGATGGTGTCTTCCCGCACGCCAAACAGACCGGTGGCCACCTGGGTAATCACGTGGTCATCGTAGGGGTAAAGCTCCTCCGGATACCCCCCCTCGCCCGTGCAGGTAAAGGAGTTCCAGGCCTGGTACGCCCTGGCCCGCGCGATCATGACGGACAGACTGATCGACCCATACGACATGCCGCCTCCGTACACCGGCATATCAATCTCTACCTCCGGACGATCGTCGTTGCGTCTATTTAAAGGGATACGCAGGGAAACCTCGTCATCCGGGACCGCGTCCGGTTCCCTCCCGGGAGGAAAGCAGAACTCAATACGGTCAAAACCGCCCCCGGAATCTCCTATTTTATACTCGATATCCCCTGGAGGAACCTCGCCGGTCTCCGCCATATACCAGGTGCTGATGAGCAGTTCGGGCGTCCACCTCTTATCGCCGAGTACTTCCAGTATCGGGTTCAAGCGGACGGAAAGGGCGTTCTGCGGACACTGACGAACACAGTAAAAATCATTATTCTCACAGGCAGCCCCGATACAACGATAATCTTTAGGACGCGCCATCGTCTTGCCGTCGAATTCATGTACGCCGTACGGGCAAAGCTCGGCACACTTGCCGCACGCGATACACTCCTTACTCCGGCGGACTATGTACTTTCCAATGGCATTTCGGAAGCGTGACGGCGTAACCCTTACCTCCGGCCTGCCACTATGAGCAGTCCTCTCCGGCCCGGTTTCTGATTGCAAGGCTGCGTTCATATTTCGAATGGAACTCAATTCCCTACACTCTCTCTTTTCTTTCTCTTGCCAAAAAGTCTCCCGAAGGTCTCCCTCTCGAGATCATCAAAAAACATAGCCCGGCCGACCTCTCCCCGCAGGCGTCGTATCTCACGGATTCCCATGGCGCCGAGCACCTCGATCAACTGGTTCCGCCACGCCGCGATAAGATTAAGAATGCGGCTCTTACCCCATTCCGGATGAATATTCTCCACCTCGACCGGGCATGACAGTCCTGCCTCACAGCGGAAACAGAGGCGGCACTCGAGGGCCAGCAAAAGGGGAATATCTACGGCCACGGCATCCGCCCCGACGATAATGCTCTTAGCCACGTGCTCAGCCATGGCAATCCCGCCGCTCGCAAAAAGGGTAATCTCGTTCCGGCAGCCCGCCTCAACCAGTCTCATGTGTACGGAACGGACCACGTCCTTGACAAATCGGAGCCCATTTCCAGCCTCCACGTTGCCATCCCTGTCTGCGCAAAGATGCAAAATATCCGCACCGGCCCGGGTAAGCGCCAAGGCCTCTTCCCCGCTGCGCTCACTGAGCCGCACCCTCACCATAATGAGCACGTCCGGATAAGCATCTCTAATCCGGGAAAGCCCTGCCCCTGTTTCATCTGAAAGCTGGATTTCAATAATCCGCACGCCCCGGATGAGTTCTCCGTGCGTGTCAATCTCCGCCTCCGTCAACAAGGGAATAAGGTGCGTTTTATAAGGTTCGAGGTAAGGTTTCCATTCTTTAACCGGCGCCACCATGAATGTATCCATAGCCTGTGCCGCTTCGGCCATAGCCAGAAATACGCTTTCACTCAGACTCCCCAGGGGCAGGTCCTTGAATATGATGGGGATAGGGACCTCGATCTTTTTGGGCGCATCCCTAACCACATGCCCCGCCGGGTCAAACTGGAGATAACGAAGCGATCTTCCCAGGTCAACGACCGTATTGATGTACTCACGTCCATGGATACCGTCGCGGGTGGGACGAACAATCTCTGACATATCCGTCCACATATCATCAAACCCCGGCCCCGAAAAAGGCCCTCCATACCCCGCCCCGGACACCGGTATTCTCCCGGTTTCCGCCTGAAACCACTGTCCGCGTATGATATCCGGCGTCCAGTAACCGTTTCCCAGGCGTTTATATTCTGCATTGGCGACTTTGGTGATGACTTGTCCCGGGCATGATTGCACGCACCGCAAACAATTCTTACACAGCGAATCGATGGTATCGGTCATCTGTCGCACATCAAATGTACGCTTATTATATACGTCATAGATACACTGGCGTTTGACGCACTTAAAACATCGGAGGCAGCCGCCCTCCCAGTCTAAAATAGTGGACTTCCCGATAGGAGTAAATCGTGGGGGTGATGTCTTTGTCGGTATACTGTACTTCTTGGGCAACTTCGACCCCTTTATTCGCCTTTTACTTCCAGGGCTTCTATCCTGCTAACCATCGTTCCAACTGCCTGTTCCATACACGCGCAGCCCGGTGTTTCGAGGTGAAACATTTCCAGCCTTTCACCGCCGATACCAATCTCATCCAACAATCTTTTCGTATAGTTGACTAATTTCCCGGCCCTGCGGCACCCGTCCACGAGCGAACAGTCGTCCTCCCTGCACCCCAGGACAAAGACACCATCCGCGCCGGACTCAAAGGCCTTTATGAGGGCGAGCATATCGGCCTTGCTGCTGCACGGCAATACGGACACCTTGACGGTCGATTGACTTTGCAGCCAATCCTTGCCGGTCAACTCCTTCTCCTTGTTGAGCGCATGCTCGCAGCAAAAACCTATGATTTTACAGGGGAGCGTCAACGCAAGATACCGCCTTTCCGTAACACAAGCTATGGTCGAAACGAATTACAGTGACACAAAAAAGGAGTGCTCCTTTTCCGTGTCTCCCCTCGACTTCTTTGTGTATTGGATCAGACGGCTTTGTCTTTACCTTCGGGGATTAGCAGATGATTTCCTCTTGTCAACACACACGCAAAAAAACTCAGATAACACAAAAACACTTTCTTTTTGTGTCCCCCTCAACTTCGTTGTGTGTCGGCTAGACGGCTTTGTCTTGACCTTTGGGGAGTTAATTCGGAAGGATATTTATATTACGAAAAATTTTTAACATACGATCATGCGCTTGTCAATCAAAGTGAAAATTTTCTTTTTCGTAGGGAAGGCGGGCAGAAAAAATAGCAGGTCCTCCGGGCCCGGGCTATACTGATTTGAAATATTCTACCAGTATGCGCGGGTCGTTGCTGCCGATGCCGTCAACCCCCATGTCAACATACGGTTTCAGCATATCACGATCATCGATGTTCCATATAAAGACCTTTAAATCCTCCTGGTGCGCTTTATCGACAAGCCCTTTGCTTACAAAGGCGTAATTCATGACCAGTGCGTCCGCTGAAGCGCTTCTGGCGATACAGGCGTCCACCGGACACCCAACCAAAAGCACACCTGTCTTGATACGGCTGTCCATCTCCTTTATTCTCTTTACCGCCATATGCCAGAAGGAGATAACATAAATGCCGCCATAGAGGCTATGTTTATTTATGAGCCCAACAATCTTATTTTCTATCCCCTCTTCTTTTAATTCAATGATGAGTTTTACCCTGCCTTTTACAAGCCCGATCACCTCTTCGAGGGTCGGTATCCGCTCACCCTTGCCGGCATCCAGTTTTTTTATCTCCTCAAGCGTATAACTCCCTACCGGGCCCTTTCCATTTGTAGTGCGGTCCACCGTTGCGTCATGGATAACGACAACCTCCTTGTCTTTGGTCAGATGGACGTCGATCTCCACGGCATCAACCCCAATCTCCATGGCCCGCCTTATGGAAAGCGGGGTATTCTCAGGTTCTAAAGTCTTGGCCCCTCGATGTCCCATAATCATCATATCTGTTTATCTTTCGCCTCCGTGTTTATAAATGTTCGAACATCGAACGACTAAAACGCCGAGATGTAGCCTTACTTGGCAATCATGGCCCGCATCCTATCCCCTGCATTTTCCACATGATCCGCGATCTCGCCGAGCATTTCCACCAATCGAATCAGATGGAAGATGGTTACCGCATCCGTCTCCTTGGCAAAGATGTCGTGTTTGAGCGTGGCTTCGAGTATATCGGCCTGCCCTTCTTTCTTTCGCAACTCCCGGACGTGTTCCTTTACAATCTTCCGGTCTTCTTCGGAAAAAGTCTTAAAGTACCGCCGTGCGTCTATAAGCATCTTGTTAAGCCTATCAATTGGATCAAGGACAGAATCTACCAAAAAAAACATATCCCCCCGGAAATATTCCGGAATCTTATCGGCGGGTCTAAATGCCAGCCAGTCCAGCACATGTTCAAAACAATCAATTACCTTGTCCTGTTCTTTCAGGTACTCGAAAATCTGGAACTTATCCACAGGCAGCAGGGTCCCTTTGGGAAGATGACCTCTGATACGTCTTTTTACAGCGTCAGCCTGATGTTCCAGCTCCGACACCTCGTGCCTGGCCCGTTCAAAGGACTCGCACTCAGCGCTTAAGTAACACTTTACCGCAATGCGGAACATCGCGGCCCCGTCCCCGACTTTCTCCGCATGTTCCTGAAGTCCCTCAAAGGGTGAAGTCATAAACATGGATAAAATAGGTATGCGCATAAAACCTCCACTTTAGAAAAATAGCAAACATAGGATCTTATAAATAACCATACTGGTAATCGCGGCAATGGGGACCGTGATAAACCAGTAAAGCATAATCTGGCCTACTATCCGAAAATTCACGGCCTCGATACCTCTGGCCAGACCCACTCCGATCACGGAGCCGACCGCGGCATGGGTGGTGGAGACGGGAAGACCCATCTTTGAGGCCAGAAGGACTGTCGTAGCCGCGCCAAATTCAACGGAAAAGCCACGTGTATTTGTCAGGGTGGTGATTTTATGCCCCATGGTCTCGATAACCCGATGCCCCCACATGGCTATACCGGCAGCGATACCCACTCCTCCAAACAACAGGAGGGTAATGGGAACCTCGATATGACCGCCGATAGACCCATTACTGACGAAAAAATAGATAAGCGCCAGCGGACCGATGGCATTGGCCACGTCATTGGCCCCCTGAGAAAGCGCCATATAGCAGGCGGTAACCAGTTGCAGGTGACGGAAGGTATGTTCGACACCTTCCTCCCCGGTTTTCTTCGTATGCCGCTTAAGCAGGTATTTCCCGGCATATCCCATCAGAGAGGCAATGGCCAGGGATAACCCGGTGGAGGTGATGGCATCCAGCGCCATCCTTTTCCCTAAAGGCGTCTTACACAGAAAAGACATTATTACCACAAAAAAAGTGGTGCCGATGAAATATGGAGATAACCTGAATGCCCTGGCCATCAGTTCCTTCTGCGTCAATATAAATCGATAAATGATCTTGAAAACAAGAAATGATAGTACCATGCTAACGATAGGCGAGATGATCCAGCCCGCCACTATGCCCGCCAGCTTCCACCAATTAACCGAGGAAAAGCCACCCGTCATGATGCCAAAGCCGACCATGGCGCCGACAATGGAATGAGTGGTGGAGACGGGAAGGGCCCTCCATGTGGCAAAGAATACCCACAGCGCGGCCGCGATGAGTGCGGAAAGGGCCCCCACGATCGCCACTTTTGGATCGTTCAGGGCTGCGGGAGAAACAATTCCCTTACTTATGGTGTCAACCACATGAGATCCTACAAAAACTGCGCCCACGAGATTGAGTATACCTGCGACAAACACTGCCTGTCGCAGGGTAATGGCCTTGGCGCCGACGCTTGAGGCCATGGCGTTGGCGGCATCGTTGGCCCCGATGTTCCAGGCCATATAAAGTCCAAAAATGTAACCCAGGATTAGAATCGTATATTCAAAGGTCATGATTGCCCCAAATCAAGTTAACTGGTTTTAATCCGGAATCATGCGGCGTCCGAGAATCTGTACAAGTTCTATAAGAAAAGGGGCTTGATCCCGGTAGAGAATAGTCTTTAATCCCCGGTGGCTCGCACGCTCAATATTGCCCGGATGGTCATCTACGAACAGCGTCTCCGGCGGTGAGATACCAAGCGTCCGTATAACATCGTCGAATATGGTCAGATCCTTTTTGCCCTTGCCCAGATAGTAACTGTTAAATACCCGGTCAAACTCCTGAAAAAAATGGTCTCTCTCGTTCAGGACGTCAAGCCAGTTGGTCTGGTCGCTGAGGATACCGGTAACGAGGTTGTCACGGCGCAGAGTACGCGCCACCTCGATCATTTTCGGCCGCAGGACAAAGCGTTGCAGGATCTCCCGGGTAAGTTCTGCGTCGCTCCCGCGAATGCCGGAACGCCGGCGCATCATATCCCAAAATTCCACCTCAGTGCCCCGGCCGGTTACGTATCCGGATTCATAGATCACCTCAACTGCCAGACGATGCAGAGTCGGCGGATCAATCCCGTTTTGCCGGGCAATGATCTTAAGCCCTTCGCGAAAACCTTCTTCCGCCAGTACCCCGCCGTAATCAAAGAGTACCGCCCGTATCGGCAAGACCGCGTCGATGGCTTCACCTCTTGGTTATGATTATGGCAGACTTATAAAGGAAAAATTAAAAAAGGACAAGCTATTAGTACAGCGGACTGGTCCGGTCTTTGGACTTGTTTCAGAACCGATATGTCATCCCGGCCGTTCCGGGCAATACCCGTTCTCTCAAGGCGTCCCGAAGCGCCGCAACGGCATGCTTTCCGGTGCAGTGGCAAGGAATAACCATATCCGGTTCCATGGATCCCAGCGCGACCAGAGTTTGATCGATACGTTGACTGCTCGCGGTGAGCAGGTGGAAGCCGCCAATGATGATTCGTACCCTCGACCCCTTATTCAGGCGTCGAACGTGATTCAGTGTATTCACCAATCCCGCATGGCAGCACCCGACACAGATGACCAAACCATCTTCCGTCTGAATCCACAGGGCGAGATCATCGTCAATCGGATCTACGCGTCTTCCCTCCGGATCGAGGAAAAACGGCCCGCCCGTATCCTCGTAGCTTGTCCGGCGGGGAATGGGACCGGTGATGCCGATTCTCTCGGACAGCAACAACGGTTGTGAAACCCAGTGGAGACGTTGTGCAGGCAGCTTGTCAATGGACACTATGGATTCGCGCGGCATCTGAATCGGTTTTGGCGTCCCATCCCGGATGGCGTAGCGGGGTTGCACTACTCCAGGATGGCAATAGGCCTCAAGCTTTTCGTTGACCTTCAGGACTTGGGAAATTCCGCCGGTATGGTCGTAATGCCCATGGCTCAACACAAGTACGTCAATTTCACTCAGGTCCACGCCAAGTACCGGGGCATTTGCAGCCAACGCACCTCCTTGTCCTGTATCGAAAAGGATGCGCCTGTCTTCAGCTTCAATCCATAGCGAAAGGCCATGCTCGGATATCAGCCCGGGGGCGGCATGGTTATCGGCCAATATCGTTATCTGAAATCGATGCGCATTCATGGAGGAGGTCTTTTCTATATGCATTTTGCCTCGGCCCACGCCATCCAGTACCCAACTTTTAGAATAAGAGCATCCAAAGAATTTACCCCCGATAACCGTGCCTGCCGCATAAAAAATAGCCGGTATGTGTAAAAAACCAGTGATTTCTTTGAAGCTCCCCGCAGTCCGCCGCAGGCGGACGGGGAATCTCCGTATGTAAGGTAAAAAGCATAGTATTCGCTCGCTAACCCCGCCGCAAGCAGCGGGGAATGCGCTCGCTATGTATGTTCAAAAGATACTAACAAGACGTTCGAGTCCTACCGAACAAATCGATCCGGGCAAAAAAATACGATTAGACCTTTCTCCAGTTTCATGACCTCGAAGCTTCCGTCGATCCGATAACGGTATAGAAAACCCGTCCATCCACGTGAACCGTTGTTACCTTTCCGGCATATTTGAGCACATCGAGTTGCTTGACCGCTTCCGTGATATGAATGCCAAGACCGCTTGCAATATCGGCGGAGGTACATGGCCGTCTGCCAAGCAACGCCAGGACGTCCTCATTTCCGGAGCCAGAAAGGGCTGTGGCCTGCGAAAGGTCATATTCGTTCCCGCTGATGATATCCACTTGACACGGGAAAAATCCTTTCAGGACGAGAAGCTGGTCGGACGAGAGAGGAAAGGCAAATTCTTCAGAGGGTGGACGAACAACGGTGTTCAGTTGCACCCGCGCCGGTCGGATTTGCCTAATGATGGCGGCAAGTTTCTCAACCTCAGCGGGAATTCCCGTAACGCCGCCAAGCAGAAGAACCTCCAGCCATAACTTCCCCGTAAAACGTTCACTAAAAGAAGCAACGCCATCGACCATTTGCTCAAAGGAGATAGCTTCATGCGGACGATTGACGTATCTAAAAAGCGGCTCATCACCAGCGTCCAGCGATGGAAGCACGAGGTCGGCTGTCATCAGGGCCTCCTGGACTTCACTCATCCATAACAGCGAGCCATTGGTCAGGACGGCCACCGGGATATCCGTCAACCCCTTGATCTTGCGAATCAGGTCACCGATACCGGAATTCAGCGTGGGTTCGCCGGAGCCCGCAAGGCTGATGTAATCAGGAACATCCCCCACAGCCAGCTTCCGTCCCAGTTCGGCCAAGACATCTTTAACCGGGACGTATTCCTTTCGCTCAAGGGTTTTGTTCGTAGTCCGGCCCAATTGGCAGTACACGCAGTCATAGGTGCAGGTCTTGAACGGCACAAGATCGATCCCGAGAGACCGACCCAAGCGCCGCGACGGAACAGGCCCGTATACGTGTCGAAAACCGATCGGTCTCATGCTTAGCCTCCACACGGCGGTTTTTCGCAACGATCGTCTCGACCGCAGCAGGTCTTACCCATTTGTTCCGATGGACATTCCCTCCCGTGTTGTCCCGCCCGGCTATGTCCAAAGCCCTTGAGGATAAACCCGACACCGCCGCTAACCAGCCGGCGGACCTTTCCATGGCATTTTGGAAACTCCCTGACCGGGTCCTCCGTAATCCGCTGCCGCCGCCGCTCGAATATCAAGCCAAATACCGCACATTCATATTCACAGGTCGGCATAGCTCACCTCCAATATTTCTTTGGAATAGGCCACAACGTTATTTTTTATTACTTCTTTGAGGCCTTTCCATCTACCTTAACTGTTTTTCCGTCAGCGGAGAGCCAAAACCCACATACTGTATTTTTGGAGCAGGTGGATTGGAAATCAGCGTCCACGTTCCGTTTTTAAAATTTTGATATACGCAATTGTACTGAACTCCGCTCACAACGGGAATAATACCTTTCTTGTTTTGCTTCTTCCCTCCCTCGAGCCAAGAAAGATCAATGCTTCCCTTAAGAATTTGTTTTACGGTTTCGGTGGCATGGCATTCTTCGCATTTATTCCCATCTCTCTTCACTGAGTGACTGAACTGGGGGGCAAACATAATGAAAGTTTTGTTTCCGGAAACGACAAATGATTGCATATTGGCCGAGGTCACTTTCCCATCATAGTTCATTAGAAATTTCCAGCCGGAAGCAGGAAGACTTACCCGCTTCTTTTCCTTGATCATGGTCTCAAAATGACAGTTATTGCAGCTCATCACGTGCCGAACATGACAGGCCTTGCAATCCAGCTTATCTCCATGAATCGTGTGTGAAACGCTTTGGGTGGGAAATTTATGGCATTTTTCGCACCGCACATCCATTGCGCCCTGCTCTTTCATTGACTTGTATTCAACGCCGTCGCCGTGAACCTCTCGCGCGGTGTGACAATCCATACAATTCATTCCATTTGCAACATGGACATCCGGCGTATTAGCTTCCCTGTCAATTTTCATGATTGCTCCCTCGCGGGCATGGCAGCTTAGGCATTTCTCCTGGCTTTTAGCTGTTCCAACAGAGTACATTGATTTTCCGTTAGCCTCTTTTTTATGACAGGCATCGCAGGATGAGACATGACAATTTTTGCATCCAAGGTCTGAGTATGGGACGCCGGTGATGATTTCGAGTCCTCCCCTTGACTTGTCATACCAATAAGACATTCCTCCGGCGGTGGCGTGAAGACTGGATGAAAAAAAACAATCCTCTTTCTTCATTTCCTGTGCTAAGCTTAAAACCGTCATTCCCAAGACGACAACGCCTCCCAAGATTAGACCGACAATCAGATGTTTTTTCATGGCCCTTACTCCTATCAATGAAGATTGATTGCCCCGGCGGGGCATATATTCACACATGCGCCGCACCCAACGCAGTTTTGCGCATCAACGCTCGCCTTGCCGCCCTGAACAGCAATAGTCCCCATTGGGCAGATATCAACGCACGCGTTGCACCCCTTACACCGTTCCTGATTAACTATGGCGGCAGGGCGTCTTTTTGTCTTAATATCCTGAACCGGCGGAGGAATTCGCCGCTCTTGGCTCGGTTGTCGTGTAAACTGAATCCTCCCGTTTTGGGGGCCGTTATAGGCAGGGATGGAATATCGCCCGCAGATAATATTGCTTCCGAAGCCCATCGGCCCCCTGCGACCGCCGCCCACTTTTCGGCCACGGCTACCCATACCACGACCGCTACCCATACCACGACCGCCGCCCATACCACGGCAGGCAAAAACCGGGCGGACGGCTTGTGTTAAGTCAAGAACGGAATTTTTATACCCTCCGGAATCCTTGCTGTGGACAGATTGACCAGCACCATTGGATTTTAACGTGATTGTTGTTCTCATATTCAGGATTTTCCTTTCCCGGCAACCCCGGCGGGGCCGAACGTTAATTAATCAGCTCCATACAGGCTGACGTTTTCAGCAACTATTTGTCTTCTTCCGGGCAAGCCACCCGCTAACTTTTATGTAACATTTCCCGAACGGATAAGCGCCTGTGTCCCCAACGGCAGACCGACATGTGCCGCGATTACAGGACACTTGGCCTTGAATAGAAAAAAAATATTGTCCGGTTTTTCGCTGAGCGTTTCATAGTTGCCTTGTCCTTTGGCAAGAATCAAGTCGGCACCGGCGAATCGCCGTTGCAATTCCTGGGTGCACTCCTCAAGTAGCGTTCCCGGCGCATCTGAACCGTTGTCAATGATCCCGACTAGCTCGTGGAGTCCCGCATCCCACGCGTCATCCATAGTCGCATCGTTGATGACCGGCGCGCCCCGGACGACCACGGTGACGCGCTCCGGTGAAAGTTGTTCGATCAGTAACCGGTCAAAGACAATCTCGCCGGCATTATCTGCCAGGTACAGGATATTTCGGGCCTTGGAAACAGACTGCCGAAATTCATCCATCTCCCCAATAAACGCTCCCGCCAGCGCCTGGCTAACGGATTGGCGCAGATCGGACTCGGTCACGTTGCCGTTCACACCCATGTCGATCACATTCCCTGCGATAGCCAGGCGCACCGCAATGCCCAGCGGGTCCGACGCGGCTTTGATCTCAGCCTTCAGTTCGGGGAGCAGACTCAAGGCCATGCGGTTCTGATGCCTTTTGGCCGGCCTGTATGGGTCCTCTACGCCGGTAATCTCCCGGAGGCGCCGATGAATACGTTGACCTATAACGGGAGGCGGACGATCCAGGTCCATCTCGCCGGTCCAATGCAACACATCACGCATCATTCTTTCATGAACGATGCGATCCGTAGAAACCATCCTAACTGCCTCTAATGCCTGGCGAATGAAGCAGGGAATGCAATCTAAAGATGTGTTCATGCCTTTGTAGATTCGATTTCAATCTCGGCGAGGCGCTTCTTAATTAATTCCAGTTCCGCCTGCAGTGCGTCGGCCTGGCTCTTGAGTGCCTGCTTTTCCATCTCCGCATTGGGTTCCTGGTATGGCATTGGGAATCCATAGGATCCCGCATACCCTCTAAATCGCATCCAAACCGGACGGCCTGTGGCATAAAACATGCTTCGCCTTCCGCTTCCGCCGTATCCGCGACCCCTTCCGAACCCCATTCCAAAACCACGTCCCGGGGCAAAATTAGCGTATCCCGGCATCCCGGAACCTGCACAGTAACCTGCCGCGCATCCCGTCATTGGTCCCATTCCCATGGGCCCGGTTCCATCTCCTCGTGGCATTGTCGTGTCCTCCTTTTGTGGTTTTAGTTAAAACTGTTAATTCATCTTCTATTTTTCGGTCATGGCGGCCCTCTCCTAATGAATGCCGCGCCTTCCTCTGAAACGACGGCGTCCGCGCTCGCAACATCCCGGCATGGCAAAGGCATTCCAATCAACCCGCCCTGAGAGCCATGCCCGGACAACATCATTCAAATAGCCGGCCACAAATGGGATAACATGAATCCCGTAAGCCATGACCAACGCGTGCAAAGGCCTGGAAATAGCGCCGCAGACCAATATCTCGATGTCCAACTCCGCCAGACGAAGCGCCTTTTGAACCGGCAGGTTGTCCGCCAACTGTTCCCGGCTTCCGTGAACAACCCGCCCGGACCTGGCCTCAATAATGTAAATCTGCCGGGCAGTGTCAAAGACCGGCGCGATTCGATCATCCAAAGTTGTAAAAGCCACTCTTGTCCCAAGAGGCGCTTGCCTGGGCGTAGAGGCCTCGCCCCGGCCTATATTCATCCCGCCCTCTAATATTCCGGTGTCATGCATTTACAAACATCTTGACCTGATGTTATGGTTTTACTTTTTCGCCTGCCTGACAAAATAATCATTAGCCGCCGCATGAAGGGTCGCGGCGGCCAAAAAGGCGCAATGTTCATGGTCTTTCGGCAGGCCTCCAATGGCCGATAAAATGGCTTCCCCTGATATTTCAAAAAGTTCCTCGGGGTCCTTCCCTAAAGACATTTCAGCCGCGAAAGAGCCGCATACCACGCTGGGACCGCATCCATCCGTCAGAAAAGACGCCCTGGTCACCCGATGCGCATCGACCTTCAGATAAATCTGCATTTGATCTCCGCAAGTTCCTCTCAGAGAGGCCCGGCCGTCCGCGTCATCCATTGCTCCCAGGTGGCGGGGATCCCGCCAGCGCTGGTAAGCCTTCTCGCCCCACTCCCTCCTGGTCTCCTCAAAAATATCTGATTGAAGTCGTTGTACAAAGACATCCAAATCGTCCGCCATCACCTTGCCCTCATCCGATGCTCACTCAAATACTTCCGGCTGATATCCCTCCGGAAGATGGGCCGTACCTTTTACACATGTAATTTCCGCCTCCCGGGCGATACGCTTAAGAATATCATCCACGCCGGCACAAAAACCGCCGCCGGCCACCCATTTACCGTCTTCCCGGTGGGCGAAGGTGCAGGTGCACAAATGGATCACATCGGCGCCTTTACTTTTCAGAATTTTTGCCAGTTCCACAACGCCGTCACCCGGGCACCGGCAGGTAAACACCCCGACGAGTTCGGTATCCGGATAGCGGGCAAAGCCTTGGGTGGTACTTTTCATACTTTGAAGACAACCGGTAAGGGGACATCGCTTTTCGTTTTTTCCACAACGGATCAAACCAATTTTTGCCATTTCATTCTCCTTTCGATTACAAAACAATTACCGGTAGTTCTTGGATGTGATTTTATGCCTCACTCAATATATGCTTTTCGCCTCGGCTATCATAGTGCATAGACGATGCCATGTTCTAGCCATCGGTTTTAAAAGCATATCTTGCTGAAATATCATGCTGTTACATGAAGGGAGAGAGATATCTATGAATAACTGTGTAGCATGCAGGCTACCATTACAGTTTATCATAGATGCATAATCGCTACTGTACTCTTGAGAGATGGCTGTGTTGCCGGGGAAGGACAATGCCCAGCTTCTTCATTTTGCGGAAGAGGGTGGTCTTGTGGATGCCAAGTTCTCTTGCCGCCGCCGCTTTATTGAAGTTGTTGTGTTCAAGGGCGGCGTGAATGACCTGGACATCGAGAATATCATGGGCGGAGCGCAAATCGGAATCCGTATGTGCGGCCTTGCTATCAGCCATTAACCCCTCGGGCAGGTGTTCGATGCCGATGCGCCCCTCGTTGCAAAGAATGAAGGCGTGCTCGATGGCGTTTTCCAGCTCACGAATGTTTCCCGGCCAATCATGGGACATAAGGAAAGACATGGCTTCCGATGTGATTCCATCAATAGTTTTCTGCTGCAACCGGTTGAACCGGGCGATAAACTGGTCCACCAAAAGGGGAATGTCCTCTTTTCTCCGGCGCAACGGAGGCAGTTCGATGCGCACCACGTTCACGCGGTAATAGAGGTCTTCTCGAAAAAGCCCCTGACGCACCAGCTCCGACAGGTCCTTGTTTGTAGCGACGACAACCCGTGCATCGACGGTCTCTGAACGGGTTGCCCCTAACGGCTCGTATGTCCGCTCCTGCAGCACACGAAGCAGCCTTACCTGAAGGGCCGGGCTGACCTCGCCGATCTCATCGAGGAAGACGGTCCCTCCCTTGGCCAACGCGAAACGGCCGGGCTTGTCCTTGTTTGCGCCGGTGAATGCCCCGGCCTTGTAGCCGAACAACTCCGACTCCAAAAGCGTATCGGGCAAGGCTCCGCAGTTGACCGCAATGAACGGCCCCCGGTTACGAGGGCTGAGTGAGTGAACCGTCCGCGCCACCAATTCCTTGCCGGTTCCGGTTTCTCCGAGGATGAGAACCGTACTGGGACTGGTGGCGATGGCGGGTAAAACCTCGAACAATCGCTGCATCAAAGGACTTCGGCTGGCAAGATCGCCGATCCGAAACTTTCCCTTCAATTCCCGGCGCAGCGCCTCAATTTCGGAGAGGTCGCGAAAGGTCTCCGCGCCGCCGATCACGTGGCCAGAGGCGTCCCGTAGCACGGCGGTGGAAATGCTGATGGGGATGTGGTTTCCGTTTGAATCGATGATGTATCCGGATTTCCCGATGATGGGTTTGCCCGTCTTCAAAGTCTCCTGAAGTGCGCAGGCGGCCCCGCACATATTAGAGCGGAACACCTCTGAACATCGCTGGCCGATCGCTTCTTTACGCGATACGCCCGTGATCTCTTCTGCCGCCCGGTTAAACGAAGTGATACGCCATCCCGAATCCACTGTAAATACACCGTCCGAAATGCTCTCCAAAATAGCCTCGGTGGGGGTGGGACTCCCGGACCTCATGTTTTTTCTATGGGGCAGGCCCATAACGCCTCGCATCGCTCCCCTGAGGATACTTTTCTCTGCGCAGACTGATGTGATGTTACGTCGCGCCCGGAATGCTTTTCCTATGAGCATACTATAATACATATTCCATACGCCTGCAAAAACAAAAGCCCGGCTATGCAATGCGGACAGATATATGGCAGCTTTATAAAGGGAAAAGATGGAAGAGCAGTCTCTTAAAACGGCGTTCTTTTATGCTTACTCCGAAAGTCAGCGACAACCTGTTTTATATCCTGAATAAATTCTTGTTCGATCGGGCATGTCTCACACTGATAGTTATTCGGGCAGGGAGAAAGTGAAAGTTTACCCATGTTCATACGCCGCAGTTTTGGTGTTTCTTCGTCAGGGACCATCTCAATGCACCCTGTCGGGCATATATACGTGCATGAACCACAGCCGATACAGACATCCGAGGCCACCTTAAAAGGGGTCGCCACTTCGCGTTCCGTACCCCGGTTGGCCAGACCTATGGCCCCAACCCCCACGACTTCTTCACAAAAACGGACGCAGAGTCCGCACAGGATGCACTCTTTCCCCTCTTTTTTCCGAAAACGGTTGAAGTCAATCCCCATCTGCACGGCCATGGTCTGTAGCAACGGCACATCAGGACATCTCGCCAGCAAAAGTTCCACGATTACCCTTCTGATTTTTCTGACCCTGGGTGTATCGGTAAAGACCTCCATCCCCCCTTCGGCCGGAAAGTTGCAGGACGTCACCAACCTGGACTGCCTATTCTGAATAACCTCCACCATACAGAGGCGACACGACCCATACGACTTGAGGGCCTCGTGGTAACAGAGGGTGGGAATAAAGATACCGGCCTTCCTGGCCGCATCAATAATCGGAGCGCCGCGGTCGATCTGTACCCTTTGGCCGTCAATTATTATGGCTACCTTCACTCTTTTTCTCCTACGGCTATTTGACTCTGATTGCTTCCCGCTTGCATATACTGTAACAGATACCGCACTTAATACACCGCTCACGGTCGATCACATGGGGTTTCTTTTTTTCGCCGGAAATGGCTTCCTGCGGACATCTGAGCCGACAGAGGGTGCAACCGTTACAACGCTCCTCGTCAATAACATATTCAAAGAGGTTTTTACACACCCCGGCCGGACACTTTTTATCAAATATATGGGCCTCATATTCATCCCGGAAGTACCGGATAGTGCTGAGCACAGGATTGGGAGCGGTCCCGCCCAGGGCGCACAGAGAGGCCGTCGTCATAACACCGGCGAGATCGCTCAATAATTCAATATCACCCCTCTGCCCCCGGCCCTCGCAGATATTTTTCAATATCTCGTGCATCTGTTTCAGGCCTTCCCGGCACGGGACACATTTGCCGCACGATTCGAACATCAGGAAGTTTATGAAATACCTGGCGACATCCACCATGCAGGATGTCTCATCCATCACGATCATGCCGCCGGAGCCCATGATGGCCCCGGCCTCCCTGAGACTGTCATAATCGACCGGCATGTCTATTTTACTAATAGGGATACAGCCTCCCGACGGCCCGCCGGTCTGAACCGCCTTGAAGCGCTTACCTCTTCTGATTCCCCCTCCGATTTCGAAAATGATCTCGCGAAGGGTGGTTCCCATCTCCACCTCGACCAGGCCCGTATTCCCGACCTTACCCACCAGCGAGAATATCTTTGTCCCCTTGCTTCCGGCCGTTCCCATATCGGAATACCAGGAAGCGCCGTTTAAAATTATCCTGGGTATATTGGCAAAGGTCTCCACGTTATTCAGGACCGTAGGTTTGCCCCATAATCCCTCGATGGCCGGGTAAGGCGGTCTTGGCCGCGGAGCGCCGCTTCTGCCCTCGATGGAGATCATGAGGGCGGTTTCTTCTCCGCATACAAACGCCCCGGCCCCCCTGCTTATCTTGAGAGTGAAATCAAAAGCGCTGCCCAGAATATCCCGGCCCAGAAGGCCGTATTCTTCCGCCTCTTTTATGGCACGGGACAGGTGCGTAATGGCTATCGGATATTCATCCCGCACATATATAATGCCTTCACGCGCCCCGATGGCAAAACCGCCGATGATCATCCCCTCTATAATACTATGCGGGTCGCCCTCCATAAGACTTCGATCCATGTACGCGCCGGGATCGCCTTCGTCACCATTGGCTATAATATACTTCGTGTCACCGGGCGCAGAGCTGCAAATTCTCCATTTTATGCCGGTTGGAAAACCGCCTCCGCCCCTTCCCCGGATACCGGAAGCGACAACGTTTTCCACTATCTCTGCCGGAGTCATAGCGGTCAGACTTTTTGCCAAGGCGTCATATCCCCCAACCGCTATATAGTCTTCTATATTTGTCGGATCGATCCGGCCGCTGTTATGCGAAACGACCTTCTTCTGTTTTTTATAAAAAGGGATGTCCTTTTGAGACACGACCACTTCTTTGGTCGCCGGATGCTTCCATAATAATCGATCTATGACCTTATCTTTTAAGGCAGTCTCGGAAACAATATCCGTAACATCTTCAGCGCTCACCCGGCAGTAAAAGCTATTAGCCGGCTCGACGACCACAATAGGACCCATTTCACAAAAGCCGTGGCATCCGGTCTTTTTGATTTCTACCTTGTCTTGAAGTCCTTTTTCTCTTATTTCGTTTTCAAGGGCGTCAATAACCTCCCCGGACCGTTTGGCCCGACAACCGGTGGTGCAGCAAACTCCGATTACAGCCTTTCCCGGATCTTTCCCGGCAAGAATCGATCGCCGCAATGCTTCCAGGTCCGATATGGTTCTAATCCTGTTCATGGGGTGACCTTTTTGACTCCGGATAATATTTCGAAAGAATTTTCTCGATTTTGCCGGGATGTACGGCGTCGTAATAATCCTTGTCCACCACGGTAACCGGCGCCAGGGCACAGGCGCCAAGACAATTGACCGTCTCCAGCGAGAAATTACGATCGTCTGTAGTTTCCCCCTCTTCGATATGAAGCATCCGCTTTATCTGCTCCAGATTGCGCTTTGCCCCGCCGAGATGACAGGCGGTGCCGCAACATACCTTGATAATGTGGCGTCCTCTCGGCTTCAGGCTGAAACACTTGTAGAAAGTGGCGATGTCGAAAATCCTTGTCAGCCTGAGTTCCAGCTTCCCGGATATGTAGCGAAGCGTTTCCTGCGGTAGGTAATTCTCGATCTCCTGTAAATCCTGCATGATGCCGATTATTTCCGAGTGGCGGTAGCCGTGCTTTTCCAAAATCTGATCAATCCATTCTGTGTTCATTACTCATTCCTCAATTACAACAACATATAAGACATTAAGGCACTTTGGGAACGCAAGTAAATCTTCACCCTCACCCCAACCCTCTCCCATCGAGGGAGAGGGAGTTTTTGGGTTTATTCCCGAACCGTCAATCTTTATGTCTTGGCGCCTTAGTGGTTATTTTGGTTTCACTATATTTTCGCCAGCAGGGCATGATATGTGTCCCCTGCAGGCCTTCTTTCACCTTCATAAACATGGTGCGACGGCATAGATCCTGTAAACAGGCCTTAACCGGCTCCAACCTTTTCAGGAAGTCATCGTCAACGCGTCCCTCGGCCAGGGCCATTTTTTGCAGCTCGGCGGCTATGCGCGCGAACCTTATCCCCTGCGGACAAACGAAATAGCAGGAGTTGCACCGGCAACAAAACCATATAAGGTCGGAGGAAAGAACCTCATCCCTCATACCCAGAACGATCATGTGTATGATGCGCCGCGGGTCGAAATCCTCTATAACCTCCCGGACCGGGCACACCCCCGTACATGACCCGCAGGAATAGCAGGGCTTTATCTCCTCCAGGCCTATCTTCCCGGCGATTTCGTATTTGAAATTAGGATCAGCTTTGGTTAACAGAACTGTTTCCATACGGCGCTCCGCTCCAGAGATTCCTCCTGCCCAGCGTGTCTATACAGTACTTGACCCGTTCCGGCGGAAAATTCAGCAATTCCGCCAGCTCTGTGATATCGTTCTTGTCTTTCCGGAGAAACAGGAGGGTCTCAAAAATGTCCATTTCATCAACCAGCGTTGCCCTCAGTTTTTCTTCGGAGGGAAAATCGGCGTTGCTTTCCTTCATCTCTTTCGCCTGTTTCGCAAAAGCCGCCCGCAGCTTCATGCCCTCCGCAGCCATCCTGGCAGCCTCCAGCTTACGGAGCAGAAGCCGGCGATCAACGCCTTCACTCTGCCCTACCGGGCCGAGGTCCCGGATTCGCTGGGAGAAGTCAGTTACCACCCGGACAAAACGGGGGCCCTCGGCGGCAGAGACCCATTCCAGCCTCACCCTTCCCCTGTCCACTCCAATCTGATCCAGGATGGTGTGGATTAATTTGATCCTTTTTATGGCTTCGAAATTACCGGACCGGTAATGACATTCGCCAAGGTGTCACCCGCCCACGAAAATCCCGTCCGCCCCTTTGACAAAACCGTCCAGCATAAAGACGGGGTCTATCCTGCCGGTACACATGACCCGTATGGTCCGAATGTAGGACGGATACTGAAACCGGGCCACCCCCGCGGCATCCGCCGCCGCATAGCAGCACCAGTGGCATAAAAATCCAAGTATTTTAGGTTGAAATTTTTCCATAAGTTACTCACAAAGTCAGATCAAAGCTGAAAGCTCAAATAAAAAAATCATATTCGTGCTGATTCGTGGCTAATTCTCTCCAAAGGCCGCAATCTGAGCGCTGATCTGGTCGTGCGTAAACCGGCCCATGCTGATGGCCCCGGCCGGGCAGTACGAAGCGCAGATTCCGCACCCCTTGCATGCGGCAATGATTGTCTCCGCTTTCTTCAGTTTTCCCACCTTCGTCATCCGGATAGCGCCATAAGGGCAGAAATATTCGCACATGCCGCACCCAATACATTTTTCCTGGTCGCAGGATGACACGATGGGTTCGGCTTTTACGTAGCCCCTGGCCAGCATGATCGCCGCCCGGGACGCCGCCGCTTTGGCCTGAGCCACGGCTTCATCAACCGGTTTGGGGAACTGGGCCATGCCACATATATAGATTCCGTCTACATAGGAATCGACCGGTTTGAGCTGCACGTGGGACTCCAGGAGAAAACCGTCTGACGAACGTGGCACGGATACGGCCTTTTCCAGAGTCTTGTCCTCTCGCGGCACGATGGCCGTACTTAAAACCAGCAAACTGCCTTCAATAACGATTTTCTTTCTGATAAGCGGATCGGTAACGGTGACATGCAACCTCCCATCTACTCCGGCGACCACGGGTTTGTCGTCCTTCTCGTACCGGACAAAAACGACCCCTTGTTCTCTTGCCTGTTTGTAGTAGTCCTCGTGAAATCCGTAGGTCCTCATATCCCGGTACAAGATGTATACGTTCGTTTCCGGACTGATCTCTTTGATCTTGATCGCATTCTTAATGGCCATGCTGCAGCAGATGCTGCTGCAATACGGATGCTTCTCGTCGCGGGAACCCACGCATTGTATCATTACCACTGTGTCTTCTTTAGCCGGGATGAATTGACCGGAGGCCAGCCTTTCTTCCAGTTCATGCTGGAGCACCACCCGCTCAGACCGGCCGTACAGATATTCATCCGGCCTGTAGGCCACGGCGCCGGTAGCCAGGATGATAATCCCGTGCCGCAGGCTCTCTTTCTTTTCACCTGAAAATCCCCCTGTATCCCCCTTTTCCAAAGGGGGAGTGAGGAGTTCTCTTTTTTCCAAAGGGGGAGTTGATGTAGCCATGTCTTCCCCCAAAGGGGGACTTTGGTTTTCACCCTTTTCCAAAGTGGAATCTAACATATCCCCCCCTTTAGTAAAGGGGGGTGAGGGGGGATTGTTTTCATTGTGGTCTTGCCTTATAGTAAGCACCGTCTCGAAATTCCCCACGAATCCTTTGACAGTCTCGACCTCGGCCTCCAGCAGTACGTGGATAAGCTTGTGGTTTCCTACCTTGCCGATGATCTCTTCAAGGTAACGCTGCGGGTCTTCCCCTTCCAGGGTGTAACGGATATTATGGAGATTGCCGCCCAGCCTGGCCGTTTTCTCAACCAGATAACATTCAAAGCCCTGCCCGGCCAATGACAACGCCGCCGTCATACCGGCCAGTCCGCCGCCGATAATCAAACCCTTCGGGATTACGTCTGTAACCGGCTCAGAGAGCGGTTTAATCAGCCTGGCTTTGGCCACAGCCATACGAATCAGGTCTTTGGCCTTTTGGGTGGCCGCCTCCTTTTCGTGCGCATGCACCCAGGAGCACTGATCCCGGATATTGACCATTTCCAAAAGACACCGGTTTAACCCCGCCTCTCTTATGGTCTCTTGAAATAGCGGTTCATGCGTCCGCGGAGTACAGGCGGCAATAACCACCCGGTTGAGCTTTTCCTTATCAATAGTTTCCTTGATCAGGGCCTGTGTATCCTGAGAACATGAATAGAGATTATCCTTGCTGAAAACCACATCAGGAAGAATAGCCGCATACTTTTTGACCTCTCCTACATCTACTACGCCGCCGATATTCTTCCCGCAGTGACAAACAAAGACCCCGATCCGTAACCCTTCCTGATCTACCGGGCGTTCCTCGGGAAATGCCTTATCCGCTATACAGGTGCGCCGGGCCGCAGCCAGGAGTTCGGCCGCACAGGCAGCCGTACCGCCGGCCTGCATAACGCTATCCGGAAGCGCCATCGGCCCGCGAAATCCACCGGCAATGTATATGCCGTCCCTCTGCGTAAAAAGGGGCGAAAACAGACCGGTTTTGCAAAATCCGTATGAATTAAGCCCGATACCCGTGGCCCTGGCCAGAGAGAAATTCCCATCGGGCGCTTCCAGACCCATTGGTAATACAACCAGGTTGAACGTATCCTGCCGTAACGCGCCGTCTTCCGTAACATATTTTATAATGAGGTCTTCTGTTTCGGGATCACGTCTGATCCCGGAGACCCTGGAGCGGACAAATTTTATCCCGCATTCCTTCGCCCGTTCATAAAAGGCCTCCAACCCCTTGCCGTACATCCGCATATCCATGAAGAATATCGTAATATCCAGATCCGGCTCATGTTCCAAGGCCACTATGGCGTCTTTAACCGCATACTTGCAACACACTGACGAACAATAGCTTTTACCGGAAATCTTGTCCCGGGAACCGGCACATTGTATGAAAGCGATTTTTTGGGGTTTTTGTAAATCAGAAGGCCGGAGAATCCTGCCTGTGTAAGGGCCGGAAGCGCTGGATACCCTTTCAAATTCCAGACCGGTAACAACATTAGGGGAGTCCTGGTAACAATACATCTTTAATTTTGCCGGGTTGACCTGCTTAAAGCCGGTAGCCAGGATAATAGAGCCGACCTGATAGGTAGATACCTCCGCCCTCTGATTAAAATCGATTGCCCCGGCCTGACAGGCCCGGGTGCATTGTTTACACTCCCTTTTGTTCAAAAACAGGCAATAATCAGGATTAACCGCATAGGCGGAAGGCACGGCCTGCGCATAAAGGATATCAATGGCTTTTCTCTGGGATAGATTCTGGTTATGGGGATCCGGGATGGTAACCGGGCAGTACTGCGCACAGACCCCGCAGGCCGTACACCTGGTTTCATCCACATAACGTGGCTGTCGCCGTACCTTGACCCGGAAGTTTCCGGCAGTACCCGATACTTCCTGTACCTCGGCGTTGGTAATGATTTTTACATTGGGAGACCGACCGGCCTCCACGAGCTTGGGCGCCAGTATTCAGAGGGCGCAGTCATTGGTCGGAAAGGTCTTATCCAGACCGGCCATAATACCGCCTATGGCCGACGACCTTTCGATCAGATAGACGTAAAAACCGCCGTCCGCCAGATCCATAGCCGCCTGGATCCCGGCAATTCCACCCCCAACCACCATTACCGAGCCGATGAGTCGATTATCGTTAATTTGAATCTCCATGGGGACCATCTTTTTTATATTTGCGTCTAGTCCTCCACCAGTTCCAGTGCACCGGTGTTGCACCAGCGCACGCAGGAAGGACTGGGCGGTATGCCGCAAAAATCACATTTCAAGGGGATACCGGTCTCAGCCTCCACGAAATACGGTTTTTCCGGACAGGAGGCCCGGCAGAAGGCGCACATGTCATAAGTCTGCTCACCAATGACGATGTAGTGTTTTGAAGTGCAGGCCGCATCCACAAACGGCCCGGCGATCACCGGGTAGTAGCGATTGCCGTCCCTCATCACCCTTATACGGGCCCGTCTGGGATTTACCGTATTTGCCACATGGTTGAGTGAGCAGGCCGTCTCACAATGCCTGCACCCGGTGCATTTGGTATGATCGATCTTTATTCTCGGCACTCTCACACCTCCAAGTTCAATGCCTGTAAGGTCTCAGGCCGCGGCTCACCCTGTTCATTCCAGCCCCTGAGATGATAATATTCCGGAAGCATCTCACCTATCCTGCTGACTTGCCCCTCGGCAGGCCCATCAGGAACCGGTTCCTTGATAAACCGCTCCGGAAGTGTATCATGTGTCCGGTCAAATCCCGCTTTCAGGTTAAACATCCTCTCCAGGTTCCAGATCTTTTCACCGATAAACAAAAGGTCATCTGCCTTATAATTTGTTCCCAGGCAACTGTTCACCATGGGTACGTAGTTATTGAATTTGAGTCCCATCAGAGGCCAATTGCACAGCCCCAGAGAGTCCATGACAGCGGTGGTATCCTGATACTCCTTCACAAGCAAAGGCTTTCCGCCAATTTCCCATGGATCAAGACTTTGATGTACATTAAGGAGTTCGTCAATGAACGTGTAGGCGAACAGATGATGCGGCCCATAGTTACATGTCGCAAAATGAAGTCCCATGCCCTGAATGGCGCGCGGGTCAAAAGGAGACAGCGAATGACCCTTTACGCCCATAAAGACCTCCGGCCTTCCGAACTCTTTGGTCAGGGCCAGGCCGCCCTGCCCCAGGCGTCTGGCATATACTTTTTTAGTGGCCATCAGGCGCAGCGCCTCCACCATGGCCTCCCCGTTGCCGAACCGCAGGTCAATTTTTAACTCCTCAGGGGTGACCACTTTTTTCTCCACTAACTCCATGATAGTGGCGAGAGTCCCTCCAGTGGCCACGGGATCGAGTCCCATTTCCCCGCACATCATACTCGCCATACCGATCGTAGTCAGGTCGGTAATCCCGCAATTCACCCCCAGGGAACCGATGGCCAGATAGGTCGGGGCCATCCCCTTCCCTTCGTAGGCAGAGTGTTTAACATCCGCCTTTTTGATGCAGGCGATAGGGCACGCAAAACAGCCGCGACTCCTCAAGGCAAAGGCGCTGTTCAGGGCATCAGTAGCAATATTTCTTAACGGAAGCGGGGCGCGGCGAAAATTATTCTGTGGCAGGATTCCTTTCTGGTAACACAAACCCACCAGAAAAGCAGTTCCGGTTTGAGACATGGACTGGGTAAGAGGGGCGCTGTTGAGCTTATTAATCAGGGTGGTGACCACCTGCATGAATCGATTCCCATCCGCCACCTGGAGGGAGTGCCGGCCTCTGACGGCAATGGCCTTAAGGTTTTTTGAACCCATAACCGCGCCGATGCCTGCGCCCCCTACCGGAAGGAAGCGGTCATTAATCAGATTGGCCAGGGGCAAAAGTTTCTCGCCGGCCGGACCAATGGAAACCAGATAGGTTTCCCGTGCGGCCCACGGATCACCCAGGTTATTCTTAAACAGTTCCTCAGTTTCCACCGTGGTACGGCCCCAGTATTCCAGGGCCGGGATAAGCCTCACCTTGTCATCCATAATCGAGACAATAATCGGCATCTCGGCCTTGCCTTCTACAATTAACAGGTCAAAACCGGCAAACTTCATCTCGGCGCCAAAATGTCCGCGCATCTTTGCACAGGCCAGTCCGCCGGTTAATGCGGACTTGGTTATTACATTGCACGAGGCCCCGGTTATAGCCCCTGTGCCCACCAGGGGACCCGAAGAAAAGACGAGTTTGTTTTCAGGGGAAAGCGGATTTACCTGAGGGGAAACTTCTTCTGTAAAAATCCTGGCGCCCAGGCCCCGCCCCCCTATAAACTTTTCGAGCAGCCCGGGATCGATCTCCTCAATATTATGTCTTCCTTCGGTCAGGTTTATCCTCAGACAACGCCCGATCCATCCGTTCATTTCTCGTTCTCCCTGTTTCCTACAGCAAAATCATTTAGGACGCAGATTTTCGCCGATACCCGCAGCACAGTAAATTCGAAATTCGAATTCTATTACTCCGGCAATTAAATATATAAACTCGCCAAATCCCCCCATCCCCCCCTTTACCAAAGGGGGGTGAGGGGGGATTTAAGTTCTTAATTGCCGGAGTAATAATAAGTAAAATCTGCGTTCATCTGCGTCCGAGATGGAAATCCCTACGCGGCTCCTTTAAGCCACTCTACGGTCTTGTCTTTCAGGGCCTTGTCGTATCCGAAGGTGACACATACGGTGCGGCAACAGCCGCAGCCGATGCACTTGTCGGTATCCACATAGATGGAACCCTGTTGGTCTATTATGGCCCCCACTGCACATACCGGCAGTGCAAAACAGGACTTGCAGTTGTGTTTGCATATCACATTTAACATAGCTTGCTTTCCTCCCTTACTATTTTCCCAAATTAGCCTAATATCTTATCTACTTCTGCTGCATCGGACTCCATGACATAGGAAATTCCGGAAACTTCCGCCGCATCCCTGGTCAAGGCCACCAGATCGTTGCGATCAATGTATTTGAGGGCAAATTTTCTGGACCCGGCCATAAGCTGCTGGAGGCCCTGTTTCAGCCTATCAATATAAGAATACATGCCTATGGCCCCGGCCGGAAGCTTGGTAAAGTCCTTGCCGAAACGTTCCTTAAGTTGCGCCCCTACGGCAAAGAGGCGCAGGTACCCTTGCTCTACATCCTCACCTTCCAACTCCATTTTTTGCGCCATTAACTTTCCATGGGTCTTGCCCACCATGGCCGCAGTGAGAATAGCCCGTCCCAGGCAAATGGCCTTGACATAGGGAGCACCCAGCGCCAGGGCCTTAAAGATATGGTCTTCCAGAGAGAGACCGCCCGCTATGGCAATGGGCGGAATATAAGCCCCCCTGGCCGCCAGCCGCTGACACATCTGATAGGTCAGGCATTCTAACTGCACGGTGGGTATGCCCCACTCATTCATCATACGCCAGGGACTCATGCCGGTTCCACCGCCGGCTCCGTCTATGGTAAGGAGATCAATCTTGGCATTTGAAGAGAACTTGATGGCCCGCGCCAGATCTGCCGGGCGATAGGCCCCGGTCTTGAGGGTCACATGCTTTGCGCCTACAGACCGCAGGTGCTCGACCGATTTGTAAAAGGCCTCCTCATCTACCATACCGAGGCGGGAATGCCGTTCGAACTCTGTTATACCACCGGCCTTGAAGGCGGCCTGAACGGCGGGATTGGTCGGATCCGGGAGCACGATATAACCCCGCTCCTTCAACTGCAAGGCCCTCTCGATCGAATGAAGCTTGACTTCGCCGCCGATATCCTTGGCGCCCTGGCCCCACTTTAATTCAAATATCTCGATGCCTAACTGCCCGATCACATATTCCGGCACACCCAGCTTGGTATCTTCCACATTGGCCTGAATAATAATACCGCCGGTCCCGTCATACCATTGACGGAAGGCGTTAATGCGACGTTCCATCTCCGGCGACCTGGATATCTTCCCATTCTTGAATTCCGCCTGAGCATCCATGCCGCAGATATTTTCACCCGCAACTACCAGCACACCCGAGATGGCCGCACCCACAGCCACATCCTCCCAGTTAATACGGGCGATATCCGTGGACCCAACTGCGCCGGTAAACACCGGAAAATTCAGCTTGATGTTGCCGCCCGCACCCACGGCCGTAGTCGTATCCACGGCCGGGAACGTGGCCTTATCGGAATCGGCCTCAATTCCCACGGCGCCTACGGCCGTACCCTGGATATTGAAATGGGAGAAATCCACCGGGTAATCCTTTTCCGAACCGGAGGTGATGACTCCGAAAGGCGTAGGATATATCACCTCTCTCCCCTTAAGGGCTGACCGGCCGATTTCGCACGGTCCTTCACAGCCGTCCACACAGGTCACGCAAATTCCTGACCCGGGGGCGGGCGTCACCCTGGTTGTGGTCAGGGTGGCGGCGCTTCGATTTGGTTTGCTGAATGACATAATTCTTTTTCCTCCTGCGTAAGGTTTTTCTGATAGTTTTACTGAATAAATTAACAATAAAAACAGTTATACTTAACAATCCGGGCAAAAAAAAGTCCGCACTACCACTTAGGGTAGGCGGACGTCATCGTCATCTGCAACCAGCACGCCGTTGTATTGGTCACAACTAAATAGCTTGCTATTATAAAAGCCGGGTTTTGTCAATAGCTAAGTTATTTGTACTAATTTTCTCTAACTCCTCTGTTGATAGAACATTTTCAGGAGAACTCTTGACTCATAGACAGATCGAGGGTATGAAATTTATTATTTCAACTGAAAGAAGGGGTATTGCCAATGCGCAAAAAGGCGTCTGTTAGTTCTGGAGTAAGCCACCTGGACCGCCTGCTTGGAGGTCTTTTCATCGGTGATAACGTGGTCTGGTATGACCATTCCGGCAGCCTGGCATCGGTCTTTTGTCTTAATTTTCTTCAGGCATCACTATCCAATCATAAGCCGGTAATTTATGTCACCTTTGACCGCTCCCCCAGGAACCTCCTGGATAAGCTTGGTCCCCTGGCGGACAGCCCGAATCTTACTATCCTTGACGCCTTCACCTGCGGTAAGGGGGCCTCCACCCCCGTCTTCATGAAATTCTACGAAGAACCTGATCCCGAACGCCTCTGCCATATCAGGAGGGTGGAAAAGCCGGGTGATATGGACTATGTAATAGAGGCCCTCTACGGGCTCCATGGGGATTTAAGCGGAGATGTCCGTCTCGTATTTGAAAGTATCACGGGCATGCAAAAACTCTGGGGAGGGGAAGAGGCCGTACAGAAGTTTTATTCCCATTCCTGTCCCCGCCTCTATGAATTGAATACCATAGCCTACTGGATAATGGAAAAATTGGCCCACTCACCCCAACTCAGGGCCCAGATCAACCAGATTGCACAGGTGGCCATCGACCTTTCCATAAAAAGAGGCACCACAACCCTGACCATTCTAAAGGCCGAGGGTCGCAGCACAGCAGATATGCATGAACCTTGCCGCTACTGGACAAAAGGTCTCGCCATAACATTCGACAGGCAAAAACAAGGGGCCAATGGGATCAACTTGGGCTCTCGCGTCAAAGAACTCCGGATGAAACGGGGCCTGTCTCAGGCTGAGCTTGCGAAACTAGTGGGAGTTACTCCCAGCACTATCTCCCAGGTAGAGGCCGACATTATTTATCCCTCGCTGCCGGCCCTTCTGAAGATGGCCGAGGTCCTTTCAGTTGATGTCGGTTCACTATTACAGCCATCCTCAAAATCAGAAAAACAAATCATCTTCCCGGCTGCTGAGGCTGTGGACGCAGGGTTTGAAGATGTCCCTGGTGGGTCAATCCAGGGTAAGCTCTTAACTCCGCCGGATTTTGACGGTAAGATGGAACCTTACATAATTGAGATAGCGCCCAATGAGGAGTTGCCTGTCCATTTTTTTATTCATAAGGGTGAGGAAATGGGGTATGTCCTGTCCGGCAAATTGCGAATGACCCTTAACATGACCAGTTATACCGTTCGAGCCGGAGACGTGATTTACCTGACCACTGATATGCCGAGTCAATGGAAAAATCCAGGGCCTAATGTGGCCAGATTGTTGTGGATTAAGGCAAAATAGCAATGGATACCGGCTTCAGTGGTTTCGGTGGGCACGATAATGCTGTGCCCACCCAACATGGCTGGATAATAAGTGATATTTTTCGCCAACGTCATGGTCTCCGTATATTTTGATTTATCCCACAATAAAATATTGCCGTACAGTAATACAGCTTTTAGCAGTCCACTTCTAATCAGCATCCCAAAATGACGGGGGTCATGATCCATGTCAACTGCCTACATTATAGAAGCAGATGGTTCTACGAACCCTATGGAACGAGTTCGGTGTAAAAATGAAGAGCAAGAACTTCAACGTATCTTAGAAAAGAATCCGGACTTATTGCCGGGTGATCAAATCAACCCCGGGGACCCGCGAAGATGGTTGCAAATAGCACGTGAAATGCCTGTACCAGACCCCAGTACTGGCGCAGACCGATGGAGTATCGATTTTTTCTTTGTTGACCAGAGCGCTATGCCAACCTTCATTGAGTGCAAACGTTTTGAAGATACTCGCTCCCGCCGAGAAGTTGTTGGTCAAATGCTTGAATACGCGGCAAATGGTCACTATTATTGGGATAAAGAAATGATTCGCGTCCTTGCTGAAAAATCAGCCAAAAACAATGGATTTTCTTTTGAGGAATCGTTAAGCAAACTTCGGCCTGATCAAGAAATCGATGTGGATACTTTCTTCGAACAAGTTGAAAATAATTTGAGGGAAGGCCAGATCAGATTGGTCTTTTTCCTTGAAGAAGCGCCTATGGAGTTGAAAAGTGTTGTAGATTTTTTGAACAAACAAATGGAGAGGTCTGAGGTCTTACTTGTGGAGGCCCGGCAATATCGGCATGACAACATGACCGTCGTAGTGCCAATGCTGTTCGGCTATACGGAGGAAGCCAGACAAGTCAAGCGGATAGTGACTGTTTCAGACGGGCTTAGAAAGCAATGGACTCATGATAGTTTTTTTGCTGCTGCACGTGCCAAGCTGCCTGAAAAAAGTGTCAATACGATAGAAAAAGTATTCGAGGCATGTAAATCACTTTCGTGTAATATTGCCTGGGGCACGGGAAAGATAGACGGATCACTCTCTGTAAAATGGCCTCAAGGTGGTAATAAAACTGTGTTTACAATCCTCTCAAATGGCCGTTTGTGGATTTCTTTTGGCGCACTTGGTGGAAATGTGCTTGCCGGGTCATTCAGAGACCGTCTTAAGGATCTAATCGCAGACAGATTAGGGCTAACTATTCCTGATGATTACCAACATAGGTATCCCAGCTATCAAATTAGTGAATGGGAATCCAAAGCGGATTCACTGATCCAGATTTTGAGAGAACTTTTTGATGAATTTCAGCAAGCTTAATCGGACATTGAAGCTCCCCGCAGCAAGCTGCGGGGAATGCGCTCGCTATGCATGTTCAATGGTGAAGAAGGATATATCATGGCACAACCCAGTGGCTTCGGTGGGCACGATAATGCTGTGCCCACCCTACATGGCTGAAAAACCCTTATATCTCTCCCCTTGATCCCCTCCCGCCAGGGGAGGGGAGGCTTTCGGATAGAAACTAAAAACTGGTCAGGTAAGACAAGAAAGAGAGAAATGTCCGGGAAATGCAGTAATGCCGTATAACCTTAGGAAAAAATTTGGGAACCCTTCTCTTATATTCCGTATATTCATCGCCGAAGCGCCTCTGTAATTCTTTTTCTTCAAACGGGATGATGATCACGTGAACCGTAAAGAAATCCAGGACGGCTATCAAACCAACGGTCAGGATGCCTGTGATCAGAAAGGCCCCCAGAAATATCATGCTGTGCGCCAGATACGTAGGATGCCGCATTATCGCAAAAGGCCCCTTTTTCACCAGTTGCATCTTAACCTTATCTGAAAACTCCGGGATGCCAATGAGTCCGAACCTCAAGTATATGCCGGTCAGGATATGAAGGGCCAGCCCGGATAGCTCAGAAACGTCGGCATCACAAGGGAGTAGGAAAGAAGGCGTTTCTTTATGGAATAAAGGCTGTAGGCCAGGGGCAGCCAGAAGATGATCGGGAAGACGAGGGTTGCCAGGCCCAGCCTTCTGAAAAGACCGGTCATGAGGTGGACCGGAATCCAGAAGAGCGGGATCACCGGCCAAAAGATGATAACCGATAAGGCAATAAGGTTTTTCAAATCCATAAGTCATTATACCAATTTTTCACTTGAAAATACCTTTTATCTGTCATTCCGTGCTTGACACGGAATCCAGTCTTTTAGTTTCTGGATTCCTGCTTTCGCAGGAATGACATTTTCATCGTTCTTTGTGCCGATCTGTCGGCATGTGTGTTTCACAAAAAATCTTTGCCTACCGATACTATTACAACGGCATTTAAATACATAACCTTGCCAAATCCCCCCATCCCCCCTTTTCTAAAGGGGGGGTGAGGGGGGATTTAGGCTCTTTAATTGCCGGAGTAATAATCAAAACAGAGATGAAAACGAAACTGCCAGATATTCATAGAAGCGCTGTCCTCATTTTTATCATAATTCTTCTAGGCCTGGCAGGCCCGGTAGCCGGTGCTACCTACAAATACGTCGATGAAAATGGCGTTATCTGTTTCACGGATGATCCCGCCACTATTCCCGAAGCATTGCAGGACAGGATAGAAACAAAAGATTTTTCCGCTCCCGGGCCGGCTAAAGCATCAAAAAGGGGCCAACCAAATGACCCTATCGTATTTACTCCCCAATCTTCCTCCCGGAGCAAGGAGTTAATTCATTACCGATACGATGACCGGTTGGACCTGGCTGCAAACCTCCTCGGCTACGATATGGAGGTCTATCCTCAATTGTTTGGAGAGAAAATCGATAAGGCCCAAATAATCAGCCAACTGGAGGCCATCGCCCGTGATATCAGAAAGGATATGAAAAAATGGAGCAGAAACGACGCCAGGACACTGATCGGCTGCATGCTGGACAGAATAACGCATTCAGGTTTTAGCTACCAGAGCGGAAAGCTCGAAGAAAAGATAGTATCTCTTCCATATATACTGGAGAATAAAAGGACAAACTGTTTTGGCTTCAGCCTCCTTTGTCTTGCCCTGGGAGAACGATTAGGGTTGCCGCTTTATGCAGTCGGCATCCCCTGTCCTAACGTCGGCGAGTTCCACATGTTCGTCCGCTACGACGATGGCCGGGAAAGGTTTAACCTGGAGGCTACCAATAGATGGCGGGGCCTGAGATATGGAGATAGCAAGTACGTGCAAAAGTGGGGAGCGTGGAAAAGTCCCTATTTCTTTAAAAATCTAAGTAAGCAGGAGATAGTCGGTGATTATCTGTACTATCTCTATTACCTCTCTGAACGCCATAAAAGGTGGGAACTGGCCGATGAATGCGCCAAAAAAGGCCTGGAGCTGGCTCCGGAATCCTGGTGGACCAATTACATGATGGCCCTCACTTCCCTCCGTCAGGGGAATATCCGGCAGGCCAGAAAATGCGCGCAGAAGATGCTCGAAGTCGGGTATATGGCCCCTCCGGAACTGTTAAAGCAACTTGCTATCGAGTACCCCAATAATCGATGGGTTAGATAACCTCATTTGTAACACTTTGGGTTTTTGAAAGATATGCCTAAGCAAGGCGTTATAAGGGATAAAATCCCCCTCAATCCCCCTTTTCCAAAGGGGGAAGTGTTTCTCCTCCCTTTGAAAAAGGGAGGTTGGGAGGGATTTAAAAATACTTTTTCAGACAGCTAACCTGATAACCTCATTTAATCAAACGACGCAGATGATGTCTTGCCGGTATTCAGGATTACACTCGAATCTTGTGAAATATACTAAGATATGTTATTAGACAATGGCTTGCCTCTTGCAAACAATTAGCTTGGATTTACGCCTCCGGGCGTTTAAATAGCAAAGCGAGGAAAAAACGTGAAGATCAGCCGCGAGGATGTCCAGCATGTGGCCAAGCTGGCCAGGCTTTCTTTTTCCAATGAAGATCTCGATTTATTTACAAATCAACTGGACCAGATATTGACTTACATGGATAAACTAAACGAACTGGACACGGCGCATGTCGAGCCTACACACCACGCCCTGGCCATCACCAATGCCTTCCGGGAAGATGCGATCCGGCCATCTGTGTCTAACGAAAAAAGTCTGGCCAATGCCCCGGCAAAGGCGGACGGATCATTCACTGTGCCCCGTGTCATCTGAGGTCCTGCCATGCAACTCTATGCCCTGACCATCCATGCCTTAAGGGAATTATTACTCAAAAAGGAAGTTACCTCGGTTGAGATAACCGGGTCTGTCCTGGCACGCATAAAAGAGGTTGACCATAAGGTTCACGCCTATATTACACTTACACCGGAAGTGGCCATGGAACAGGCCAGAGAAGCCGACCGTGTCTTGGAAAAAGGTGAGGGCGGGCCGTTGACCGGCATCCCCATGTCTATAAAAGATGTTGTCTCTACGGAAGGCATACGCACCACGTGTGGTTCATATATCTTGAAGGACTTTGTCCCCATCTATGACGCTACGGTAATCAGAAGACTAAAAGAGGCCGGAGCCGTACTGCTCGGCAAGGTAAATATGGATGAGTTCGCCATGGGTTCGTCCACAGAAAACTCGGCCTTCCACATAACCAGAAACCCCTGGCGACTTGACTACATACCGGGCGGGTCAAGCGGCGGTTCGGCAGCCGCTGTGGCCGCGGATGAGTGCATAGCCTCCCTTGGGTCCGACACCGGCGGCTCCATCCGGCAGCCGGCAGCGCATTGTGGTGTGGTTGGATTAAAGCCCACCTACGGTACGGTATCGCGTTACGGGCTGATTGCCTTTGCCTCATCGTTGGACCAGATTGGGCCGCTCACCAAGGATGTTACTGACTGCGCCCTGGTTCTAAATGCCATCCACGGCCATGATCCCCTGGACTCCACCTCGGCCCCCCGTCCGCGCATGGACTATACAAGGGCGCTGGTTAAAGGGATCAAAGGGATTAAGATCGGCATCCCCAAAGAATACTTCGGCCCCGGCTTATCCCCTGAGGTTGAAAAATCCGTGCGCGATGCTATAGAGGCGCTTTCCGGACTGGGCGCGGAGACCGTGGAGATATCTCTTCCCCACACCGAATACGCAGTGGCTATCTACTATATAATTGCCCCGGCTGAGGCCAGCTCCAACCTGGCCCGCTACGATGGTGTAAAATACGGCTATCGCGACGCCGGGGCCAAAGAACTCCTGGAGATGTATGAGAAGACCCGCTCAGGAGGTTTTGGAGCCGAGGTAAAACGTCGCATCATGCTCGGCACCTATGCCCTCTCTTCCGGTTACTATGATGCCTATTACAAGAAGGCCTCCCAGGTGCGCACCCTGATAATGGAAGACTTCAAAAAGGGCTTTGACCGGTGCGACGTCATATTAACGCCGGTTGCGCCTACGCCACCCTTTAAAATCGGAGAAAAGGTAAACGATCCCTTTCAGATGTATCTATCCGATATTTTCACCGTACCGGCCAACATGGCCGGATTGCCCGCCATCTCTGTGCCGTGCGGATTCAGTGCGGAAGGACTGCCGATTGGAATCCAATTGCTTGGTAATCACTTTGCAGAAGAAAAGATATTGAAGGTGGCCTACAACTTCGAATCAGAGACAGACTTCCATACAAAAAAGCCGACTCTTTTATCTTGAGCAGTCAGCTCTCAGCTTTCAGGAAGTAGAATAGCGCCTTAAACTGACCGCTGATGGCTGATCGCTATTTCGCAAATGGACTTTTTACAAAGCCGTCATATCTTCTTATTATTTATTCTCTGCCTGAGGATGCTGGAAGGCTTGAATGTAACTACCCGTCGGGGGGATAGCATTAATTCCGCACCGGTCTGAGGGTTTCTACCCCGTCTTTCCTTCTTGTTCTTGACATTGAATTTGCCAAAACCGCTGATGAGTACGCTCTCATTATCAGCCAGGGAGGTCTTGATTATTTCTAATAAGGCTTCCATGGCCAGTACGGCTTCAGCCTTGCGAAGCTTGTTCTTTTCGTAGATATGATTGACAAGATCAGCCTTAGTCAGGGTCATAAAACTAACCTCCGGGGATAAAACTATCACTTTGTCAAAAGCCATAGGCAACGTCATTGGTCATTAGTCATCGGTCATTAGTTAACTTGGGAAGATCGATCACTCTTACCAGTGACAAATGACTATTGATTAATGACATTCACCATAATCAGAATTACTATCTTTTGCAAACCCTACCGGGCAAAGCTTCCCCGGCCCATAAACAGCGCCGCAGGGCCCAGTTCCTCTTCGATGCGTAAGAGCTGGTTATACTTGGCCACACGTTCCGAACGCGAAGGGGCGCCGGTCTTGATCTGTCCCGTATTTAAAGCCACGGACAGATCGGCAATAACCGCATCTTCGGTCTCACCTGAACGGTGAGAAATAACGGAACGATACCCGGCCCGATCTGCCATCTGAATGGCTTCTATAGTCTCAGTCAGGGTGCCGATCTGATTCAGTTTAATCAATATGGCGTTTGCCACGCCCTCCTGTATCCCCTTGGACAGGATGCCGGTGTTGGTGACGAATATATCATCACCTACCAGTTGTATCTTGCCGCCTAACTGGCCGGTAATTTTCTTCCATCCCTTCCAGTCATCTTCAGCCAAACCGTCCTCTATGGAAATAATCGGGTATTTTTTCAGCCAGTCTGCATAAAAACCGACCATCTCGTCTGTATTTTTATTCGGCTTTTTCTCAGCGAGCAGCGTATATGTGCCCTTATCGTAAAATTCACTGGCAGCAGGGTCCAGGGCAATATATATGTCCTTCCCCGGCTTGTAACCGGCCTTCTCGATCCCTTGCAGGATAACCTCCATGGCCTCCTCATTCGACCTTAAGTTTGGGGCAAACCCGCCTTCGTCACCCACGGCCGTCTGATACCCTTTGCCCTTTAAGACCCCCTTCAGGGCGTGAAAGGTCTCCACACCCATGCGCATGGCCCCACTAAACGAAGAGGCCCCGCAGGGTACGATCATGAATTCCTGGATATCCACGTTATTATCCGCATGAGCGCCGCCGTTCAGAATATTCATCATGGGCACCGGCAGTATGCGGGCGGCGACACCACCGAGATAACGATAGAGCGGAATCCCTGATTCTTCTGCCGTAGCCTTGGCTACCGCTAAAGATACGGCCAGAATGGCATTGGCGCCCAGTTTACCCTTATTATTTGTCCCGTCCAGAGCTATCATGTTCTTATCGATAAGCGCCTGCTCGGAAGATTCGAAACCTATCAATACCGGAGCGATTTTCTCATTGACGTTCTTGACCGCCCTGGAAACGCCTTTACCCATGTACTGGGTTTTAATCTTATCGCGGAGTTCCACGGCCTCTTTTTTGCCGGTCGAGGCGCCGGACGGGACGGCGGCCCGCCCCATATAGCCGGATTCCAAATAAACGTCAACCTCTACAGTCGGGTTGCCCCGGGAATCAAAAATCTGCCTGCCGAGTATGTTAATAATTTCGCTCACTTGCCCTCCATGTCAAAATAAAAATGAGCAGCCGTTCAGAAAATCTGGGCTAAACATAGCAAAACACAGATACCCTGTCAATACATATATTTAACGATCTAATTGGGCAAGGGGAATACTGTCTTCTCCAAAGAAATGGCTGTCTTGGATCTAGAATTTGTCACACTTCAGATAAAATGGACCTAACAATAGAGTCTTTTATCAGGCAGGTGATAGAACTGGCGAATTTTCTCCATTGGCCATCCTTTCCTTAAGAAACAGGAAAGCGCCTCATCAAGAACGATATTCTTTGATATGGTTTGTGCAAAGGGATGTCCCTGTTCACATACGAACCGGTAAAGATGTCTGTTTTTCCTGCTCAATCTTTTCTCGAAAGTATGCAGATTTAATTGCTTACCCAGGGCCGGAGAGTTTCTGACACTGGAATAGAGTTTTTCATCACCCAGGTGTTCAAATAATAAGACATTTTCGTAAAAAGACTCGTGCTTGGGATGGACAGCGATACAGAAATCATCAACACCCGCGCTCCTGGCATAAAAATATACAAGTTTAACTAATGCCAGGAAGATAAACATCCCCTTGCCGCTCAAATCCTCGTGTACTGCCAGGCCGGAAAGCTCTGCCGCTTTTCTTCCATGATATCTCAAAAAGTCAATCTCAATGTTGTAGATCTCATCCATGGGCAGTCCTAATGGCGAGTCCGGGATAAGGGTAAGAGTCATTATCACCAGGTTATCCTTCTTGGCGATAAATGTCCGGGTGTCAGGGAGTAAATTATAAATCCCTATTCTCATTTCAGAATGGTGCGGTTTAACATATCCTCGTGTTACATAGGCCTTGTAGATAAGATTATATGACTGCTCCAATTCATCCAGAGTATCAACTACCTTGAATTCTATATCCTCGGCGCTAACCGGGGCTTTTGCCGGGACAACATCGTCCAGGATATCTAATGTTATCATAATACAGCCTCACCTGTAATTTTTAATATAGCTATATAAGTATAGCAAAAAAATATAAAAGATGTGAATTTATTTTAACACTTTTTGTTCCGGCAAGAAGATTTATGCCCGATTAGAGCGCTATCTCGCAGAAAAATATCCGGGGGGAAGTATTCGGGTGAAGTCGTAGTCAGGATAGCATTTCTGGATGTAGGCCAGCTTGTCGTTATCAATTTCCAAGAAGAGATCGCTCTTTTCTACAAAAAAATATCGGATGTCCTCCGGAGACATCCTGAGTCCGCCTGCGGGAAATGCCTTTCCCCATTCCGATTCATCGCCGTTGTTGGCCGTGAAGAAAAAGGTATAAAGATCACAGTCAAAATCCTCCATATTATAGACCTCCGAAAATCGTGCATGCGCTGTGCGCAGGTCCATGCGCTCCAAAATGGCCGGCGCATCCTTTACTGACGGGAAATATCTCAACTCTCCGATCGGCTCAAATAAAAGTATATCCTCATAGAAACGGGCATGCTTGGGATTTACAGCGATACAGATGTCGTCGGTCTGCACAAACTGAGCGTAGGCATAAACCACCTTGAAAAGAAGCATGAATATATTACTGCACTTAAATTCCTTTGCGGTGACCAGAGAAGAACCCTCGGATACCAGGCGGCCTTTGTTCCTTAACATATCCAGTTCTTTTTTATATATTGCATCGGATGGCAGTCCCAGGGGAGAATCGATAATAAGGGTGGCGGTGGCAACCGCCCTCCCCCCGTATCCGGCGGTAAATACCCGGGTCGAGGGCAATATGTTTTGGATCTTCAGCCTCATCGTCGAAGGATCAGGATCCATGTACCCCAGTTCTACGTATCTATCATGCGCCAGGGAAAAGGCCTCGATCCATTCTTCTCGCGAAGTGGCGGTTTTAATCCGGTAATCAAGGGATTGTCCTACTTCGGTAAGGCGGGACCGCCTCAGTCTTATCGCCCTGCGCCTCTCCGGGAGGTATTTTTTCTCTCTCAGAAGTTCTGCGTTTCTTATCAGCATCAGGTTTAACTTCTTTTGTTTAGTTTTTTTCGTTAACGTTCTTATCGGCCCTATTCCAATTTTGATAAAAACTCCCCATAAGGATACGGAACTGCTGCAATCAACTTTTTTATTAAAATTGCCGATTGAAAAAGCAGAGATTATCTATTACGATCTTATTATTATGATCGGAGGCAGAAAAAGGCCCATGTGTATTAAAAATATATGGTATAAAAGGCTGTTAGCCTCGTTTTTCGCATTAATCCCTGTTTTATTAATATTAACGGATACATTTGCGGAGCAACAGCCCTCCGCAGAATATATCGCCCAGAAAATTTATGACCGGGATACGGGCCGTGACTCCCATGCCGCCGTACTTATGAGGCTTATTGAAAAAGACGGCCGGAGCCGTGTCAGAGAAATGGAGATATGGCGAAGGGATTTTGGTGAGTTAAAAAAGACCTTGATCCGTTTTAACAGCCCGGCTGAGATAAGAGGAACGGGATTCCTGACCTGGGAAAATAAGGGCCGGGACGATGACCAGTACCTGTTTTTACCGGAATTAAGGCGGAGCAGAAGGATTGTATCGAGCCAGAAGGATCAAAAGTTTGTCAATTCGGATTTCACCTATGAAGACATGCAGAGGAGAAAGGTCGAAAAGGACATCCATAAGCTTTTGGGATCAAAGGTCGTGGGCGGATTTAATTGCTGGATATTGGAGAGTACGCCGAAACCCTCTGCCGAGTCTCAATACGAAAAGTTTGTAGCCCTCGTAACTAAAGATAGCTATGTGCCTGTTCAGATTGACTATTACGAGCATGGCCGGGTAATGAAACGCTATACGGTGCTCAATCTCCAGAAGATAAGCGGCATATGGACGGATATGACGGCCGAGATGGCCGACCTCCGTAACCGGCACAGGACAGTGCTTGAAGTCCAAAAAATCTCATATAACGTCAATATTGACCCAAATGTCTTTACCATACGCAATCTGGAAAAATATTGATAAATGCAGGGCCTTGTTCCTGCTTTTTGCCCTGGTTGCATTTCTGCGTCCCTCTCCCGCATATACTGCCTCTCCCCAGCCCTTCTCCCTGATCCGAGACTCCGAGGTCAGCGGCAATATCCGGGCCCGTGGGGCGGAAGACCTGCGGCACGACGAACCTTACGAAGACACACGCACTTTTAGAAGCAAGTTATTCCTGGAAGGAAAGGCCCAGATTGAGGAACATATCAGGATTCTTGCCTCGGTGATGTCGGATTACCTGTGGTTTCGCAACGACGGCTCAAGGGATGATTTCAGCGCCGAACTGTTTGAGGGTTATGTAGAATTCTCAGAGCAGAAGTGGGATATAACACTCGGCAACCAGATTGTGCGCTGGGGCAAGACAGACGAAATAAGTCCGGTGGACAACCTTAATCCGCAGGACCTGCGGGAGAGTATCACATTAAGGCTGGAAGACAGAAAACTGCCCGTATTTATGCTGCGGGCGCGTTATTTCCTGCCCGAAGGCGCTATAGAGGGCATATATAAACCACACTTCCGCAGCGCCAAAACCGATTTCTTTGGGTCGGACTGGGCCACCCTCAAGCACCTCAAAACCCAGGCAAGGCACTCCACGACATTATCACAGGCGCTTAAAGACTACCTGACCGGCCTGGAAACAAGAGAAAAGGAATACTCCACCGGCCTTGAGAACGGAGAGGCCGGGCTGCGGGTTACCGGGACAGTCGGCAACCTCGACTATGGAATCAGCTATCTCTACACAAGAAATCCCATACCCTTTATTGAAAGTTTCCCCATTAAAAATATCAATGTCAGCAACCCATCGGCAGAGGCGCTTCTGGGCCAATTGGCACAGGCCCAATTGCTTGATGAGGATATCATCATAACCTATGAGAGAAATCATGTCATAGGGGCCGAAGTAGAGACCACCATGGGCCTCTTCGGCATACGGGGCGAGGCGGCCTATATGACCGACCAGGTATTTTTAAAAAATGACCTCACCTCTACCGGCAAGCATATACTGCACTACGTCCTTGGGATCGACAGGACCTTTACCGACGACTGGTATGCAAATCTTCAATTATACCAGAGAAAGATATTCAGCTATGACGACAGGATACTTTTCGACCATGAGTTTGAGTCCGGCCTTTTCCTCCGTATAAACAAGCCGTTCTTCCACGACAAACTGCGCCTCAATATTGATTCATGTTACAACCTTACCGACAATGGCTTCTATCTAAATCCGGAGTTTGAACTGCGTTATGTGGATAATCTGTCTATCTTCGCGGGCCTGAATATTTTTGACGGAAAGGCCGATACATTTTTAGGGAACTACGACAGAAATGATCAGGGTTATCTTGCCGTCAGGTTCTCATTTTAACCCTAAAAGCCTTCGGACACATTAGCGGTAAGCGATCCTTATGGAGAAAATAGCCCGTTTCATATTGCAAAAACGCCGGCTGCTTCTGGCAACCCTCTGCCTCCTTACGCTCTTCTTCGCATCCATGCTCCCCAGGACAAAGATGGAACATTCTGTAGAGTCTTTTGTCCTCAGAAATGATCCCGATCTCGTCTTCTTTGAAGAATTCAAGAGGAATTTCGGCACCGATGAATTCTTTGTCCTGGCCTTTAAGGATGAAAATATCTTCACCAATGAAATGCTGGCGAAGATCAAAGCGCTTACAGAGAAGCTGGAAACCATAGAAGAGGTGCGGGACGTAATCAGTCTGACCGATGCCACGGACATCCGGGGCGAACAGGATAATTTTTATGTCCGGTCCCTGGTAGAAAAATTGCCGCTTTCCCCGGATGAACTAAACGCCCTCAGGAGAAAGGCCCTCCTCAACCCCCTTTATGTCAACAGGTTGATATCCGAAGACGGCCGCACTACGGCCCTTATCGTGAAAACCTTTGATCGCCCGGACGATGACCTCTATCGAACCCGTCTGCTCGAAAAGGCGGATGCCGTCATCAAAGGCGTCTTCCCCCAGGGCCGCCCCAAAATCTACAAGGCCGGCTGGACGGTAACCGATAACACCTTAAGCCGGTATATGATGGGCGATCTCAAGACCTTTGTCCCCATCGTCTTACTCCTGATCGCCTCTGCCCTTTATTTGATCTTTAGAAGCCTCTGGATCATGTCCATTGCCACGGTAAATATCATAATCTGCCTTATATGGACCATGGGGTCGTTCCCTCTGGTCAACGCCACCATAAATAATATAACCACCATTACTGCCCCGCTCATCATGACCATCGGCATTGCAGTGGCTATCCACATCATCGATCAGTATCGGGAAGACCTGCCCCGGCTGCCCGACAAAGACTCCGCCCTTATATCTTCCATAAGGCTGGCCATCCTTCCCTGTTTTCTGGCGAGTTTTACCACGGTGGATGGCTTCATCTCGCTGAGCGCCAATGATATCCCGCCCATACGGGACTTCGGCTATGTGTCTTCACTGGGCATATCCTTTTCCTTTTTAGTATCCATAATGTTCATCCCTATTATGCTCTACCTCCTGCGCCGGCGCCCCATAAATCTTAGGCCTCACGAAAATACCTCACAGACGAAGATCATCCGTTTTTTTTACACACTTGTGAACAATCACGAAAAAAAGATAATCATTCTTACCCTCGTTATAATGGGGCTCTCAGTCTGGGGCGTATCCCGCATAAAAGTAGAGACAAACCTTTTGGAATATTTCAAAAAAGGCAGCGATGTCTATCAGGCCACGGATTTTGTCGAGAAAAATTTGGGTGGTGTAACTACCATCGAGATCTCGGTCAAAACAAAGGAGCTGGACGGCATACTCGAACCATCGGCGCTGAAAAAGATAGACTCTGTGGAAGAATTTCTACGCGGGCAGGAAAAGATTGACAGCGTCATTTCTGTGGCAGATTATCTTAAAGACATGAATCAATCCTTTCATAACGAAGACCCGGCTCACTACCGGCTGCCGGCAAGTAAGAATCTGGCCGCCCAGTATATGCTCCTTTACAGCGCCGAGGATATCCGGGATTATATCGATCCTGACTACAAGACCGCCCGCATCTCCGCTCACTTCGGGGAGCACAATTCGAGACAAATCCGGGCCATGATAGACAAGACCGATGCATTTATCAAACCCTTGCAAGGACCTGACCTTGAGATTCGGGTAACCGGCAAATCCCTGCTTACTGCCAACCTGATCGAGGCCCTGGTAAACGGCCAGATATATAGCCTCTCTCTGGCCGTCTTCCTTATCTTCGGCGTAATCTTTATCATCCTCCGGTCGTTTTCCCTCGGATTTATAAGCATTATACCCAATACTATCCCGCTTCTCATTAACCTCGGCGTAATGGGGTGGCTGGGCATCCCCCTTAATACCTCTACCGCCATGATCTCTACAGTGGCCATAGGTATCGCCGTTGACGATACCATCCACTTTCTCACCCGTTATAAGCACGAGAGAAGAACGGGCAAAGACAACTTCCAGGCCATTGCCATAACCATGCAGTCTAAAGGATCGGCCGTAATTTCCACCTGCATGGTAATCGTGATGGGTTTCGGCATACTGGTATTATCCAATTTTATCCCGACCATCCAATTCGGCTGCCTGACGGCCTTTACCATGTTAATCGCGCTCCTGGTGGAACTGACTACGCTGCCCATATTATTGAAAGTTGTTAATCCAAAAGTTAACTAACTCTTGACATTGGTAAATTAATGGATATGTTTTATTGTAAAATAGTAAAATAGGGGGTTATCATTTACCATGAAGATAAGTTCCAAAAGGCAGGTAGCCATTCCTAAAAAGGTCTTGGAGACGCTAAGGCTAAGACCGGGCGATGAAATAGATTTTGTAATAGAGGGGAATGCAGCAAAAATAGTACCCATCAAAACTATCAAGGTGCCAAGAGACCAGGCCTGGTTTTGGACGCCAGAGTGGCAAGAAAAGGAAAGGAAAGCAGATGAGGATCTAAGAAAGGGCCGATATAAGGACTTTGAAAATGTGGAAGATCTCTTGAAGGATATTCATGATGAAAATTAGGCGTACAGAATCCTTCCTGAAAGATTACCGAGGCCTTTCACTGGAAATTCAAAAACACGTTGATAAACAGATCACCCTCCTGGTCAAAAATCCCAGGTATCCCTCACTTAAGATGAAAAAACTCAAGGGCGCTGACAAGTTCGAGGTAAGAATAACCAGGGGCTATCGGATGACCTTACGATACGACGGTGAAATCCTTGAATTACGAAGAGTTGGTACGCATGACCTTTTAAGAAAAGAAGGATAGCCATTTACTGCCTGATATGAAAGATGATTCTACAATCTCCTGGTCATACAACGAGGCCTTCTGCCGGAACATAGGGCTCATATCTCCTGAAGAACAGCAAAAGATTAAGAAGGCCCGAATAGCCATTGCCGGGGTCGGCGGCGTAGGCGGCCACTACCTCCTCACTCTGGCCCGCACCGGCTTCGAGCGCTTCAATATCGCTGACTTTGACCATTTTGAAACAGCCAATTTCAACCGGCAGGTGGGGGCTACCATAGAAACCATCGGCATGCATAAGGCCGAGGCCATGAAGAAGATGGCCCTGGCTATAAATCCAGAGGCCGATATAAAAATTTTCGACCAGGGTATAAACAAGGATAATATCCCCGAATTTCTGAAGGACGCAGATGTCGTGGTGGACGGTATAGACTTCTTCAATATAGAAACCCGCCGTTTGCTTTTCAAAGAGGCCGGCGCACGCGGCATCTATGCCATTACCTCAGGGCCCATGGGGTTCAGCGCCACCCTGCATGTCTTCACCCCCCAGGGCATGGGTTTCGATGAATATTTTGATCTTAACGATAATCTGTCTGAGATTGATAAGCTCATAGCCTTCGGCCTGGGTCTGGCACCCAGGGCCACACATCTTAAATACATTAAGTCATCATCAATAGACCTTACCAAGCAAACCGGGCCTTCCTTGGGGCTGGCCTGCCAGCTCTGCAGCGCCCTGGTGGCCACGGAAGTCATAAATATGATCCTGAAAAAAAGAAAAATAAGGGCCGCCCCGTACTATTTTCAATTCGACCCATATCTTCAGGTTTATAAGCAGGGTTATCTCTTCCGGGGGAATAAAAATCCGATTCAGCGTTTGAAACGGTGGTATGTAAAGAAGTATTTTCTAAAATCAGACGGTTAGGTTTTGGCCGCAGATTATCGTCCTGTATAGAGTAAACAATACGATATCTTCCTTGCCGAATCCGGTATCGTTCCTGCCCGGAAAGCTTCTCGCAGCCGGAGGGCCTTGGGTCATGAGCAAGTGACCGGATATGGTCAATTATGCGCTTGAGGTCTTTCTTTGGAATGCCGTCAAGGTCTTTCGCGGCGGAATGCCGCAGAAAAATGTTATATCCGGCCACGCTTCTTAAGGTCTTTCAGCAGGTCTTCGAAGGCAACAAGCGGCTCGCCTGCCCGCTCTTCAAAGGCAGCGAGGTCTTCTGCATCCTCTGCCAGGGAAAGGCGCACGGCACGGTTGACCAGCTCGGACACAGACCGGGATGTCTCCGCAGCCTTCAGACGCAAGGCCTTGTGCAACATAGGGTCCGGATAAATCGTCGCCTTTTTTGTCAATGCAGACATCATGCTCCTCCCATGTTTTTGAGCAACATTATAACGCTATGGTGATATAGCATCCAGCTTTTCGGCCCAGTCGCACATCTTCATTGGTATTTGGCGGTCTGCCTGATTTTCAGCATAATCGAGGTACATGGAGACTATGCGTTCCAATGCCTTGATTTCTTTTTCGGTAAGGTAGTTTTTGGCTATGCCGACATCTGTTTTTAATATCTTCCCCTTTGGCGAATTCCTCCATGTTTGCAGTCCCATGTATGGCTTTTCAGCATCAACTCTACCTGCAATAATTTCAGGCGCTGTTTTACCCGTTATCGCCCAGTGGAGTTTGTTCTGAACGGTCTTATAAAAAGTCAGCGTAATATCTGCTTTCGGGTTATAGTCGATGCTGCATTGGGCATATATGTCGGTAATTTTTTGATAGAACCGCCTTTCGGAAGCCCGTATCTTGCGGATACGCTCAAGTAGTTCATCAAAGTAATCCTTGCCGAAGCGCCTGCCCTCCTTTAGACGCTCATCATCCAGCACAAAGCCTTTGATGATAAACTCCCGCAGTGTCTTGGTTGCCCATATACGGAACTGTGTCGCCTGATAGCTGTTGACCCGATAGCCAACGGCTATGATGGCATCCAAATTATAAAAATTAGTGAGATAAGTCTTGCCGTCTTCGGCAGTTATTCGAATTTTTCGAATAACTGAATTTTCTTGTAACTCCTTGGACTTAAATATTTCCTTCAAATGATAATTGTTTGTATGAACTTCAACGCCAAACAACTCCGCCATCTTCTTTTGGGTCAGCCAAAACGTTTCGTCCTGAAAAAATACCTCGATATGAACTGCCCCGTCGGGAGTTGTATAAAATATGATCTCATTGTCCTGCGGTATTAGCTTTTTGCTCATATTACCTATCTTTCCTGTAATAAACTCTTCTGCGGATCACGGCAGACGAGAAATACGCACTGTTCTAAAAGTGATAATTTTCAACAACGTCCTGGCATTCACGGCATCCCGTCCCAATTCCAGTTTAGGAAATGTCATTTCATTTCTTCACCACTTCCCAATAGCCGCCCTTGTCCGGGCCGATGCGCTTGAGAACTCCTTTTTTCCTAAGTCTGGTTATATGGTATTTTACTCCGTCTTCGGTTATCCCTATAACCGCTGCAAGTTCTTTTTGAGTAATATCTGATTTCTTAGTAATAGCTTCTATGATTTTCTGGGTAGTTTTCTGGGTAGTTTTCTGGGTAATATCTTCTACCCCTTTTTCACCCAACTTTTCAAATCCTTTCTTGCCCTCAAAATAACTCCTACGCTTAAAAGTAGTAATAAACTTTGTCCCTACCTCGCTGAATTCAGTATCAGGTTCTTTTGAGAGCATAAGCTTGATACCCCTGCCCCATTTCTCTATGAAATGAACACGATGAAGCATCTCTGCAATCAGCTCGTTTCTTCTTTCTGAGACCATCTTTGTCCTGATGGTCTCTATGGTCAGCCCACCATAAAGCAGCCCCGGGCTCCTTATTTCAACACGGTCTTTGAAAACAGCGATGTTAACAGAATCAAACTCCCGGTAATCCCTATGGCAGAAGGCATTGATTATTGCTTCTCTGAAAGCCGCCTTGTCAATTTCAGGCACATCTACCCTTCTTAACCCTTCCAGCTTCATGCCGATATGAATATTTTTCAGGATGTATCCTTCGGCTTTTTCGATCAGGTAGAAGAGATCTCCTTCAAAATCCTGCATATCAATGGTAAACGATGTGTCTGTTGTGCCGAAAACAGCGCATCTGAGACGGGCATTGGGAAAAAATGCCTGCGGTTTTTTGGCAAATAAGATTACGGCTGCATTGAAGGGCTTACCGTCAGACATGAGCTTTAATTTTTCAAGCGCATTGCGTACAGTGTCATATTTCAGCGCTGAACCTTTCAAAAAAGATTTGACTTTAGTTGCGCTTATGTCTGTGATCTTTGCTTCTTTGCAAATTTCGGTATCCCATCTTAATTTATCCTTATTCTTTCCGAGAATCAGCCCTTCGAGTTCTTTAGCGCTTAATTGCCGGTCTTCATCCGCCACCCTCATATATGCCCTGCCATATGCAAAATAGGGGATATCGTTACCCTTAAACCGGACTTTAATACATGCCTTGCCGTCTATTTCGATACGGTTTATGTGAGGATAGATTTTGGGTTCAATATGGTCTGCAATGGATTTTGATACATCACGGATTGTTTTTTCCGTTACGTTCTGACCGGCTACAATGCCATTGTTTTTAATTCCAAAAAATAATTCTCCGTGTTGATGTTTATTGAGAATTGCCGCTATAGATATGATCGCCTCTTTAATCTCAGAAGTAGATTTTTTAAGTTCCAATGTTTCAGATTCAATAAATTTCATATTAAGCTTACGACTCATATCGTCTTAAAGTCCATACCTTCTACGAACTTTTCAATAGAAGAATTTTATGGTCATCTTACCTCTTCCCGCCTGTTCAAAAACTTGGAAACGAAAAGTGATAATTTTCAACAACGTCACGATATCCCTTACCTATCATTGACATTGAGAAAAGGGAAGGGAACAAATAAATTATGCAACGTAAGAACCAACGTCCCTATCGTCCTCTAATGACGTACCGGTATCGCGCCAAGCTATCTTCCTAATAATCAGTCCTGAAACCTGAAGCCTTTATCTGCAGCCAGCTTCCACACCTTCTCCATGGCATGCTTCTGTTTCTGTGTAAGCTCCCACCCTGCCCTAAGTTTTCTCCCAATATTAAAGGCAAAAACCCGCCAGAAGCTGTTGATATTGCCCGTTTCTTTACCCCAATGCGAAAGCGCAAACCACGCGTTGAAATTCATCGGGACCAGCGACACAGGTTCTTCTTCTCCGAAAAGGCCCGTCTGGGCAGGTTGTTTGAGGGCTTCACGCTTTACTGGTGCACCATGCGGCACTGCCGGTGGTGGCACAAAACTCTCCTTCGTTGCCTCTTCGCGAGCCTCCGCCTCAGCTTGAGTTCCCATTTCCTCCGCCTCAGCCTGCTCATCCGAAGCCATGGACGAAGCCACAGTGCGCTGCGCCGATGTCTCCTGATCCCTGAGTGCTTCTGAAATCTCTTCCAGAACCCCGTCCTTTTCGCGATACCACCTTGTACCGGGTATCCGATAAAAATTGAGGTTCATCACCCGCTCAATGTAGAGCTGTCGCCAGATGTCATCCTGTACCTGCTCACCGAACTGGTCGAAATGATGTGGTCCGTCACACTCAACAGCCAGCCGCCTTCCTTCGTCATCCTTCACAACCAGATCAATGTGATAACCACTCCCCGGAACACTTACCTGTGTGGCAACGTGATACCCATAGCGCTTTCTGAGAAGCATGCATACTTCTGTCTCGAACTTGCTCTCAAACCGGTCCCCGGCATAATCGTCTCTCTCAGGTCGATTTGCCACCTCTGCGCAATACGCCAGGTAATCCTTGAAACTTATCCTTCCCGCTCCTCCTTCCGGGAATCTGCCTATAGGTATAGAAGTGACGGCGATGGCTTTCCGGCGTGCGCGCGTAAACATGACGTTTACCCGGCCGGTGTCGCTTTGGATTGTCGTAACAGAACCTTGATGGGAATTGGATGCTTGACGAAAGGAATAGATTATGACATCCCGCTCATCACCTTGGAACCCGTCGGCGGTATCGGCGTGGAGCAGGTACTGCACCCGGGTGTGACTGTCGAAATTTTCCACGATCAGGGCGTTTATGTAGTCCGCCTGTGCCCGGAACGGCGATATTACACCAATGGTGAGGTCTTCGTAATCGCGGCCGGCCACCATTTCCCTGATAAGCTCGACAATAAAGTTCGCCTCTGGCGCATTTACCCGTGTGTCACGATCCTCAACGCCGTCAACAGTAAGCACTTCCAGCGAGGGCTGGAAGTGCTTACCCCTGTCGGGGGTAACAACTACCAGATCACCGTCATAGAACCTGTGATTCGACCAATCGATGATCTCAAAGACCGACCTGAAATGTTCCCTCAGGGCAACGGTTTTCTGTGCAAAATACTTGCTAACCTGGAGAAGCGAACGCCGAGGATCGAACTGCTGGCCCGTGTTGGAACCGTAAAGACCGTATTTTCTCATTAGTGCATCAATGTCATTGCTCCTGAGAAAGCGGATATCCGCTGGGCCAAGTTGCTTCTCGTCACCGACGACGATGACATTCTTTGCCCGGTACAGTAAGTGGAGAATGGTCGCTTGGTTACACTGGGATGCCTCGTCGATGATCACGTAATCGAACAATCCTTCTTGAAGCGGAAAGATACGGGCCACGTCGTCAATGCTCATGATCCAGCACGGAAGGGCCTGGAGAAGAGGCTCGAACTTTATCTCTTCCCTCATTCTCATAATGCTGCCGCCTTTTTTCTGGAGCATTAGCCGCATATCCTCGAACTGGCGTCTGGACCCGATATCGGCCAGCACGCGAGCAGTATCCTCCTGAAGCCGTGCCAATACATATTGGACGGCATTCTGCTTCAGCTTTTCGTGAAGTTCATTCACCTTTCGGGCTATTTTATGAGGATTCTTGGGAATCTCTCCATCCAGCGCGGCCAATAAAGATCTAAGTCGATACGCCTTAACCGCCGACTCTGCACTGTTGCACCACCGCACCTCCTCTACCTTGCCGGAATCCACGGCCTCTCTTATCTTCTGCAAGGTGTGGGACATGGTTTTGAGCGGACCGGTAGCAAGTGCATGAACCCGCCTGTAGTCATCGTACCCGGCGATAACTCTTGAAAACTTCTCGAAGACCGCCGGCGAATCGGGGGGTATCTTTTCCTCATAAAGAAGGATTAGGGAATCATGGATCCACGTCTCCCAGAGTGTGCCAAGCCGGCTGTCTCGCCCGAGTACCGCGGCCCTTTCTCGCGTGGTGAAAAATCTGTGGAGATCGGCAAAAAAGTCATGCAACATCGGCAACTGAGTAGCTTCCGTCTGCCAGAGAATGGTAAGCAGGAGTCGTGCAATGTTTTCCCCATGTGGGATGAGGGAAGCAAGCTTTACTGACCTGGAGACAACAGCACACTGCCGCAATCTTCGGGTGCTCTCCGCCAAGGTGGTAATAGGGTCGGATACCGCGACCTTGCCGTCCGGTCGTTTCAGGATTTCCAAAATCTCACAGCACGTTGACGAAACACGGTGTCTTGCCTCCCAGTGGTTACACCAGCTCATGCAGTTTATTGCAATCTCGCGGGCATTCTCGCGAGTGAGGTCCACCTTCAGGTCCTTGGAGAGAACCTTCCGCGTATCGCGCACCTTCTTGTTTAGAATCCATCGCCACCAGCTGTCGGCGCCTGCCTGTAAGCAGGTTACTTGAGATTTCCTCTCCCAGACAACAGACATATCCAACGGTGGAGACAAGAACTCCCGCTGGTTGGCAGTGGACACCATTGTCCGGACGTGTTCACAGCACTCATCAAGTTGCGCGAGCGCCGCATCGTGGGCGGAGATATCCAGCGGCACAGCGATCTTCCACCATGAGGTAACCTCAAAGTCATTCCCGGCAGTCGAAAGTTCACTGGTCGCCCTATGAAAATCTTCCGCAGAGGATTCCCACCACTGGCAGAGGGCACCAATAACGCTACTGGTGCTCTCGTCCTCGCAGACCGACAGCCAGAACCGGACCCAATACGGGCTTGAGGCAAGGCGTTCCCTCAGCTCGAGCGCCTCAACCATCATACCGACGAATTCCTGTCCGCATACTGCCACAGAATCAAGATTGACATCCTTTCTGGCCGCCGCAGCCTCAAGATGCCTTATAACTTCAGCACCTTGCAGGTAGATTTCCTTGTACTCCTTCAAACCTTGTGCAATTACTGCATCCAGGCCTGCCGGGATGTCATCATCAGGCGATATCTTATCAAACTCGGCAACAGCCCCGTAGTCAAACGCATCGTGGTAGCCCTGATCCTGAGCCTGCCTGACATCAGCAAATAGCTTTTCCAATTGTAGTATTTCGTTCCTCAATCTGCCTCTTTGCTGTTTTATCCTGTCGGTACGAGGTGAAGTGACTCCTTCCTGTCCTGAAGCGCTCACCGATTTCAGTCTGTTCAACAGCTCCTGTTTCGAGGCCGCATCACCTTTGAGCAGGTGCATGGTAATGTCCTCAAGCCCCGACTTTTCCAGCCGGTTCCTGACTACCTTGAGGGCTTGGGCCTTCTGGCTGGTCATTAGGACGGACTTGCCCTGGGCGACCAGATGCGTGATCAGGTTTACGATGGTGTGGGACTTGCCCGTGCCGGGCGGGCCTTCTATGGCAGTGATCCTGGACGCTTCCGCATATCTCGCAGCACGTACCTGCTCTTTGTTGGTAACGAGCGGAAAATAGAGGTCGAGAAAGGTCTTCTCATCCACTGTTATATTCGCATGGTCCTGCCCTTCACCCACCTCGTATTCTTTTAAAAACTCCCCGATGGCAGACAACCCTTTGATGGAAGCCTTACCACTGGCCAATGCCTCAAGGTCCTGCACCAGGAACAAATTTGCCTTCTTGGCATTGACAATGAGGGGAGTATTGACGAGAGAGAATGTGCTCTTCCTCGCCGCCTCCCTGGCCTTTGAATAGTTGTCGGCGGTTATAAGCGAAGTGTTTCGCAGGGACTCGAACCCGTCAACAAGAGAAGAAAGGGACCTGACAAAACTATCTGCCGTTGCTGCTGAAATACCCGCCACGAGATAGTCTCTGAGGCCTTCGTATAGAGCAGCTCGCTCATCATCCGATGCGCAGAGTCCCGACAGAAGATTCCAGTTGATGGCGAGGGTATCGTCGATCTTGGTGATCTTGAACTCGGCTTTCTCTGGGAAAAAGTCGATGTTGATCCGGCAGAGAAACAGCGGAGAGACAGTAGTCCGCCCTTTGTAAGAGCCACAGAGAAGAGGTGCACCAAAGTAGGTTTCCCTGTCTCCTTTGCCGGTAGCCGTCTTGCTCCACATTGCCTTGAGGACGGCAACCTGCGTCTTCTGCCCCTCCAGCACCTCTTGAGCAGTCTCCTGTGCCTCCGCAGTTTCGGTTTCCGGTTCTTCCTCTATGGCGCTCCTGATGATGATCTTGTCAACGGTTTCCTTGTCTATCTGGGGCGCCTTTATGGTAAACGTGTCGAGATCGAAAATGAATTTTTCGCTGGCTGGGAAATAGGATATATCAGCTATCAGCGCATTGCTCTTGGCGCCGACGACGTTGGTAATGGCGTTCTGAGCACTTTTGCCTAAGAGAGAGAGTATTTCGCGGTAATATTGGGCGAGCTGTTCCGGTGGAATAAGCATCTGAGGCCGATTGGGACGTTGTTTCTCACGTTGCATAACTCTGTTCCCGCCTTTGAGCGTTTAAACATCGGGTCGCAAATAAGGAGTTAGATACTTGACTTGTTCTCTAGCCTTTCCTCTTTATTGGAGCCAATAACCCGTTGCAAACAGGTTATCACCCTTTCCTGACTTCCCTGCCCACCAGGTAAATCTCTCCCCGCCCCTGGTTTATGAAAGAGGGGGGTAAAAGGAGGGGATTATTCCCATGTCCTCTGTGTGGTTCATGTCAAATAAGTCTATTACCGCCGGTCAGAAAACAGGCCAGAATTGCCGGTTTAAAAGTAGGCCATTACGGGGCATGGACGAAGTAATGCGTACCTGCCATATTTGAAAGGCAAGCTGGTGCGTTACCGTCTCCCTCTG
>JBFMFO010000013.1:0-72269 GCA_040754095.1 Thermodesulfobacteriota bacterium
ATGAAGCAAGATAAGAGCTCTGTTCTCTGTTGAGACTCTCAAATACCAGGGTAAGGCAAGGTGCTTCAATTAAGACCTCCGTATGTTAATGTTATAAAAAAAGCGCTTGACTAAAATAAACCAGGGGTCAGGGGAGATTTTAAAAATGCTGTCCAAATCCAGCCTCTAAAAAATCTTATTTGAGACAGATATGATTAATCGTCCATAGCCTTGAGCAGCATCGAGACCAAAAGGACAAGATTTGGCTCCGCCTTGCCGGCAACAGCAATAACATCTTCTAAACGAATAGGCTCCATGCACTCAGGGATATTCACATTGGCAATTACCGAGACGGCAAAGACCTTGAGTCCGGCATGATTGGCTGCTATAACCTCCGGCACCGTGGACATACCGACCGCATCCGCGCCGATCATTCGCAAAAAACGCGTCTCGGCCGGGGTCTCCAGGCTGGGGCCGGAAACCGCCACATAGACGCCCTTTTGTACGGAAAGGCCGGATGCCAGGGCCACCTCCTCCGCCTCAGCACAGAGCGCCCGGTCATAGGGCATCGACATATCCGGAAAGCGCACGCCCCATTCCTCTGTATTCGGCCCCCGCAAGGGATTTACCCCCATGAGATTGATGTGGTCACGGATAATCATGAGGTCTCCGGGCTTAAAGAGCGGATTTAACCCTCCGGCGGCGTTTGACAAAATCAATGTCCTGACGCCTAAAGTAGCCAGGACCCGTACCGGGAAGGTGACCTCCTCCAGAGAGTAGCCCTCGTAGAAATGGAAACGCCCCTGAAAGGCCAGGACCGCCTTGCCACCCAGATGCCCGGCTATCAACTGCCCGGCATGGCTTTCCACTGTAGATTCGGGGAAATGCGGGATGTCACGGTATGGGATGATCTTATGCTTCTCAATCCGGTCCGCCAGACCGCCTAAGCCGGTTCCCAGAATAATGCCGACTGTGGGCCTTAAATCCAGACCGTCGGCTAAAAAGCGTGCAGCCTCGTCAATTTTTTTACGGTGTTCAGATACGCTCACGGCAGTGCATGTCCCTCCGCAATGCAATATTGAAAATTTACCGCTCGCAGATGCGCCGAAGGCGTGAGAGACCGCCAAGAACGCCGAGATAACATATTTAATGGCTTACAGTTTTTCTCTGCGAACTCTGTGTGCTCTGTAGTGAAAAGGTTTTTTACGAATTGTTCAATACTTCACCGGCCTGAAAATGTAAAGGACATAAATGTAGCCAATATCACCGGGGAAAGCAACTGCAAATAGGGAGTGCGAACATATACTTCGCCTTGAATGACCATAATCTGTCTAATGTTTAATTACAATTTTATCCTGTTGTATTTTTTAGCAGATTTTTATACGATACTTGTCATATTCAGCTCGGACGAAAAAAATAGAGTCGATGTAATATATAATGTTAGCTGCAAGAGAGATCATGACTACAAAATATCAAAAATGTGTCGAAATAATTTACGCCAAAAAAACAGGTGAACTGCTTGATGAGTTGTGGGAAGTGGAGCCTTCTCCTGATGAAGTCAGTTGGCCTGACCTGATCGTGACAACGAAATTAGGTAAATTTGGATTAGAGGTCAGAGAATTATATCTCGACGAGTCAAGTAAAGGATCAGCAAAAAAAGCCATTGAAAATAACAATATGAAAAACATTAACAAGTTGGCTAACGCTTATTACAAAACAACTTACTACCCCATCAAAGCAGACTTTTTGGGGGATATAGGTCGTCACGATCAGATATTGAACACGCTCATAAGGGGGGTGGAGCAACTATCCGAATTTGAGCAAAAGCGTCTTGAACCGTATAATGGTTGTGTAATTTATATCCAGAGACTTCCGGATCAGTTAGGGGAATACAAGAGATGGAACTATGTATCTGACAAAGTCGGCTGGGTGAGCAAAATTGATCAAAAGGTTATTGAAATGGCCGTTGTCGAGAAAGCTAAGAACCTTCCAAAGTATTCAAAGAAAATATCGGACGTAAGATTGCTCCTTGTAAGTGACAGGATATTCAATTCAGGCAAAGCTCGTATAGCAAATGACATTATCTGCGATGCCCACGGTTTCTACAAAGTATATTATCTTTCATATCCTGAGGAAGTTTGGCAGGTTAGCAGTTAATAAACAGATAGACTAGAACTTAGTCTGGTCATCCTTTGACCGTTAGCATCAGACTGAAAAATTGCGCACTGGGAAAGGAGAGTGGAAATGGGAGAAAGAGAAAGGTGTTTCATCCACCCGGAGAGAAATTCGCTCGCTCCATGCCATTCTTGCGGTAGATACTTTTGCCAAGAGTGCTTGATTGATGGTAAAGAGTATTACTACTGTAGAGAAGAGCAGTGTCAATTGGTTATGAATCAGGAAAACGTCAGATTCGAGGCGGCCCCAAAAAGCAACAGCATCCTGTTTGAGCAAAAGTGGCGGGAGAACGCCAAGAGTTTTTACAGAAAAATGTCAATCATCCTTGGTGTTGCTTGGGTATTATTAACCGTTTTTCTATTCATTGCCGTCCCATCATATAAGGTACAACACCCTGTTTGGCTGCCTGTTCTGAGTCTTATCATTTGCCTGAAATGGTTCATCTTGGCTTGGCTTATCAGAGTTACGATCTATAAGCATTTTATTTGGGAAAGGCGGATAGTGCGAAAATTTCAAGCTGGTCAGCTATGAGTGCTGCTAATTTTTGCTGCCGCAGACGGCACGGCTACATGAATAACTCAGCCCCAATCGGGTAGCCGAGATCGCTGGGGAGGTTATACTAAATTTAGTGGGCATGTAGGGACAATCCTATATCCTCCTGTCAAGCTAAAAATGAAAAGAATATAAAATCAGTCTGTTACAGGTGGTTATAAATTCTGGGCACACTACTGCGATAAGCCCTCAAGAGGCTTTTGCACAAATTATTTGGCGAATTTCTCACCTGTAAATGAACCTCGTGCCTTATCGTTACTTCTATCCGGTATGGCTTTTTGCCTACCTATAATGCTGGATGTGGGACGCTGGTAAAAAAGTAACAAAACCTTATTCGATTAATTGCAACCCATTTTCGCGGGCAAGGAGTTTCAGGTTGATTTTAGATTATTGCAATAAATCTATCTCTTTTGCCTTTTGGCTCTCTTATAAATTCCTTCCCTTGTCCCAATAATGGTAACGGTAATTAAATCGTCTTCAATATGATAAATTATCCGATATTCTGGCTTTCTGCCAAAATGGTAAGACCTTTCTCCCTTTAAAGTTCCTATCAGTGGTTCACTGCTAATATAGGGTTCTCTCTCTACTTTTGGAAGATGTTCGAAAACGATCTTTTTTTGGATCGGCCCCGGCAATTTTTTAAGGTCCCGTTTGGCCGCAGGTGAGATTTCCAGGCGGTAGGTTTTATGCATATTCGTTTTGCAGTTCTTTTAATGAAGAAAACCTCTCTCCCCTTTTTTTAGATTCTATCGCCTCTCTGGTTCTCATGTTGACATATTCGATAAAATCGTGGTCTTCTTTTATTTTCAAAAACTCTATATAATTGAGCACTTCCTCTTTTTCCCGGCTTGATAGCATTTTGATACCGTTCAGAATTAATTTATCAACCTTAAGCGCCTGCGTCACGTATCTCCCCCCTTTCTGAAGTTTTATCGAACTATAGCACTGTAAACTTTAAAAGGCAATAAGCTTCGGCGCCGGGTTGCAATGCGATGGCTCGTTAAGCTCAACAATAAAATTGACAAAAGGCAGACAATGTCATAAATATATACCATGAAAATTTTTCAATGGGATAATGGAAAATATGTTCAAGAAAGCGAAGAAATATTTTTGAAAACCATTATCCCGAGCAGAAAAGCAATGAACAAATATGTGAGGTCACAAAAATGAAAAAAACAGTATTGGATGCAGAAGAAAAAGATGTCCTGGAGTCCTATGAGCGCGGAGAATGGAAACCTGTAAGGAATCCGAAGGCGGAAATCAAGAAACTGCGCGGGTACGCAAAAAATACACTGCAAAAAGACAAAAGAATAAATATTAGAATGTCATCTAAAGATTTAGACCAAGTACAGGTCATTGCCGCACAGGAGGGGATTCCATATCAAACTCTGATATCCAGTATTATCCACAAGTATGTATCAGGCTCTTTAATTGAAAAAAAGAGAAAGACGGCTTAAGAGGAAGATTTATTTGAAGACAGCATTGATACTTTTAATTGGACTTTTATTAATGGGTTGGCTTTCTGCGTGTGCAAACAAAAGCAAAATCTATGATGGCATTTGCCAAGGCATATACGACCTTTCGGGGGAACAACGTGGTTTCTTACGTTGCAAAGAGTTTGACCGAAGGGAATAAATTCTATAGCAGACTCCATACCACGCCAAGCCCGCTTAGATGCCCCTGATGCCCTCCATCTTAAATAGCTTACTTCTTGTTCCTGCGGAAAACCGGCTCAAGACTGCTCACTTCAGCAAACCGTATAATATCATCCTTGTATTCCTGCACATACGGACAATCCCATACGGCCAGGATCTTTTCCTGACTTACATAGTAGTGATCCTTGTCTGTCAACTCGTTGAGACTCACACCGTTTGCCGATGCAATACCCTGAACGTCTTCCGTGTCAAAGACCTTTTCCAGCACCATTGGGAAAATCTGTGGCCGGCGACAGACCTCCGGCCGCTTCTCATATATCAGGCAGCGGCCGGTATCTCTGTTCAAGTTCGGACAAAAAGAACCACGCGTAAGAATAAGCCCCCATCCCTGACGCCAGCGATAAAGAGCGGGTTCCGTCTCATAGAAAGGCCGGTCATCCCGCATCAACGGAGTCTCGGCGTAGGCGTTTGTGGACCGCGTCTGGTCTGTGTCTATGCCGGGCAACGGAAAAAGCGGCGCCTCTTCTTCAGTCAACGGCAGCTCAAAAAAAGAATTTTCTTCCTCTTCCAGCGGTCCCTGACAGCAAATGGTGCATTGATACCGTCCGCAAAGGGCAGAATTTATGCGCCCCAATTCCCGCCTCAGCAGCTCCTGCTTTATCTCCAAAATGGTGCCGGCCAGGATATCCGGGAGTTTGTGGTCTAAATCAACGACCAGCCGCTCTCTTGTTTTTAATTCCCCTCTCTTAAATCTTTCGTAGGGTTCGAACACATCCAGATAGTCCTTTAATATGACCTGGGGATTATCGTAAAACACACCGTCCAGCGTTATGTTTTCTTTTATTTTAGCGACGGTTGCGGCAATGTCCGGCAAACCGGTAGTCAGAAACAGCCCGCTGACCAGAAAGGTAAGGGGTACCAACGGCCTTTTAAGCAGCTCTATACCGGAATACTGATCACCCATTGATTGCTCCTTACCAAAGAATTTACGGCACTCTACATGATTTCTCTCTTAAAGTCCAAACCATTATTTTTCGTGGGCGAAGCAGTGAACCCCTAGTCTCTTCGCTTCACGGCTTGCGCAGCGACCCCTTCGGAGCTCGCAGGTGGGGAATGCTTGCCCCTTCCAGCCACTAAAGAGCTGGCTTTCCCCTTCCTGCTCGCCCTCGATGGGCGCCCCGCTGCTCCAGCAAGTTTCGCTCAGAAACATAGGGAATTCCCTAAAAGCTCAGAAACCTCCAGTAAGGATTTGATTATTTTGACAACAGCGGCACTATCTTTTATAATAACACCCCATTATAATAACACCCCATTTGGACTAAAAAAACATGAAGAGAGACCTATGATCGGCATATTTGATTCAGGCATTGGCGGTCTTACCGTAGTCAAGGCCGTTTTCCGGCAACTTCCGGACTATGAAATCGTATATTTCGGCGATACGGCCCGAACGCCCTATGGGACTAAAAGCCCGGCCACCATTATCGACTATGCCATCCAGGATACTGATTTTTTGCTTTCCAAGGGGGCCAAAATTATTGTCGTTGCCTGTAACACCGCCTCCAGTGTAGCCACAGAAGCGCTGCGGGACAGGTTCCCCGACGTACCCATATTCGAGGTGGTAACCCCGGCCGTCGTCAAAGTCACTCAGGTCACAAAAAATCAGAACGTGGGTATCATCGGTACCAGAGCGACCGTCAACAGCACCATCTACGACAAAAAGATAAAAGACCTGTATCCGGACATTCGGGTGTTCTCTAATGCCTGCCCGCTCCTCGTGCCTTTAGTGGAAGAAGGATGGCTTAAGCGTCGTGAGACCAAAATGATCTTAAAAAAATACCTTTACCCCCTGAAAAGAAAACAGATCGACACCCTGGTACTGGGCTGCACCCATTACCCCCTGCTTAAAGATATTATTCAGGTGAAAATGGGTAAACGGGTTAAGATTGTGGATTCATCAGCGGAACTGGCCGGTTATATTAAAAACTACCTTGCCGGGCACCCGGAAATTGACATTATACTTAAACGAGGCGACAATAACCAATTTTATGTCTCAGACCTTACACCTACCTTTGCAGAAATTGCAAAAAAAATCTTGGGCAGGTCTATACACCTTTTGTTGGCATAGACCCGGCCGGCAAAAAGGAGGAACGCATAATGAATATCTGCAAAAAAGTTTTTTTGATTGTAACGATGGCCCTATTGCTTACTTCGTGCGCCTGGCTGACCCAAAGGGCGTCAATACCAAGGCCCGAGCCGCTCCCTGCACTCCCTAAAAGGCCTCCGGTTAATTTTCGTATTGAAGGAACTACCGCCTATATCAGTGTAGATGAGATGAAGGCCCTAATGAAATATGTGCTAGACTTAGAAGAGAGAAACAAGGCGGCGGACCGGGAATTAAGAAAGATCCGCGAGGCGCTGCAGTAGCTGAAAATGTCTTCACATAAAGATACCACGCAAAAAAGTATTAACACACGCCGGCGGAAAAGACATTATATCTGTCATGCCTGCGGGAAAGAACTCCCTTTCTGCTGGACATGCCGGTGTGGGTTCCAGATTTGTCCGGCCTGTATGGAAGAAAACATGTGGGGACTGTCCGGTAATGCGGTTACCTGGATATGTCCGGATTGCGGCGACATGTGTGTATTCTAGAGGAAGTACGGACCGATCTGTTTTGACACGAGAGAGTTAATAACGTATATTGAATCCATCAAATTCCCCGTTATAATCCTCCCACGTTACATCGACCCTGTTCACCACTGCATGTGGCGGCCCCTGGTGGCACCATTTCAGCATCTTCTCAACAGTCGGTTCATCTCCTTCGAAGACCGCCTCCACCTGCCCGTCACTCCTGTTTTTTACCCAGCCCTTGAGTCCAAGGCGGGTGGCCTCCTGCTGCGTGGAGTAACGGAAAAAGACCCCCTGCACACGGCCATTAATTATAACATGCGCTCTTACCATGGGCTACCTCCAACATACAGAATACAGAAGCCAGGAGACAGAAGTCAGAATGTAGATGGCAACCCTTGTCCCTTGTCTCTTGTCTTCTGCCTTCTAACTCACGTCCCGATCAGCCTCTTAAATTCCTCTTCGGTCAGAACGGTCACTCCTAACTCCCTGGCCCTGGTCAGCTTTGATCCCGGGTCCTTGCCGGCCACCACATAATTCGTCTTGTGGCTCACAGAGGAAGACACTATCCCGCCCCGTTCCTTGACCTTGTTCTTGGCCTCATCCCTGGAAAAGGATTCGAGGCCGCCCGTAAAGACAAAACTCTGCCCGGCAAGCGGACGGGGCCCAGTGGAAAGAGGCGGGGCAGGACTTACCCCGGCGGCAAGAAGGCGCCGGATCACATCCTGATTCTTATTTTCAGCAAAGAATGTAGTGACGCTGGCCGCTACTTGGGGACCAATCTCATCTATCTCCATGAGTTGCTCCATAAAGGCCTTTTCAATAGCCTCCAGGCTGCCGAATTTTTCAGCCAGTATCTGGGCCGTCTTCTCGCCCACGTAACGGATACCCATGGCATACAGGAACCTCGGCAAAGTGGTTTGCTTGCTTTTGTCGATCGCGGCCAGGATGTTCTCTGTGGACTTTGCGGCAAAACGTTCCAGGGCCAGAATCTGCTCCCGGGTCAGATAATAAAGATCAGCCACATCCTTGATAATGCCGGAGTCCACCAGTTGCGCCACTATCTTTTCACCCAGCCCCTCAATATCCATGCCGCCCTTGGAGGCAAAGTGGGTTATGGATTCCTTCACCTGGGCCGGGCAGGAGGCATTGGGGCAGCGGATGGCCACTTCGCCCGGCAGTTGCACCACCCCGGCCCCGCACACCGGGCATCTCTCCGGCATGACGAATTTTCTTTCTTTACCGCTCCTCTTTTCCGTAATCGATTTAACTACTTCCGGTATGACCTCGCCCGCCCGCTGAACCAGGACGGTATCACCGATCCGGATGTCCTTGCGGGCGATCTCATCCTGATTGTGCAAAGTGGCCCGGCTGACCTCAACGCCGCCTATGTTCACCGGCTCCATGATAGCCACCGGCGTCAGGGTCCCGGTTCTTCCCACCTGAACCTGGATATCAAGGATACGCGTGTCGGCCTGGTTTGCCGGAAACTTATAGGCCACGGCCCACCTGGGGCTGCGTGTCTTGACGCCAAGGCGATCCTGAAGGCTGAGAGAATCAACCTTGATCACCATGCCGTCGATCTCGTAGGCAAGGCCGCGACGCCTCCCTTCGAGCTCCTGAAAATAAGCGATACACTCTTCAATCCCTTTGCAACGGCGGACAAGGGGGTTCACCTTTATCCCCCACTTCGGCAGTGTCGTAAGTATCTCCCATTGGCCGGTAAATGACCTGTCCTCCACCACCCCTACTCCATAAGCAAAGAAATCAAGGGGGCGTCCGGCCGTAACTCTGGGGTCCAACTGCCTCAGGGAACCGGCCGCGGCATTGCGCGGGTTGGCAAAAGGCGGCTCGCCGTCTCTAATGCGCTGCTGATTAATCTCTTTGAAGGCCTTGAGGCCTAAGAATACCTCCCCGCGCGCCTCAAGTCGTCTCGGTATAGACTCGCCGTGTTGCAGACTGAGCGGAATGGACTTTATGGTGCGCACATTCTGGGTTACATCCTCTCCGGTTATCCCGTCACCCCGCGTAGATGCCGTACTAAGCACACCGTCTTCATAGACAATTTCTATAGCTAGGCCGTCCATCTTAGGCTCAACTACATAGTCAATAAGCCCGTCCATGCGCAGAAACCTTTTTATGCGCTGTTCAAACTCCCGCGCCTCGGCCTCATCAAAGGCATTCTCCAGGCTGAGCATGGGAAGGGCATGCCGCACCGTGCCGAATTTTTCCAGGGGCGCTGCCCCGACCCGTTGGGTTGGTGAATCCGAGGTAATAAGATAAGGATACTTTTCTTCCAGTTCAACAAGCTCGCGCATTAACCGGTCATATTCCGCATCGGAAATGACCGGGCTGTCCAAAACATAGTACCGGTAATTATGGTAATGGATATCCTCGCGCAGCGTTTTTATCCTCTGCTCGATCTCTTTAGTTGTTTGCTCCATCCCCTGCTACCTAATTAGAACATTCTCGTCAATCCGGTTAAGACAAATCAGGAGGCGTAAGGAATCGGGTCGGGCACACCGGCCAACCTGAACCCCTTGAGGCGCAAGATACAGGAATCGCATCGTCCGCAGGCCACATCCTCATTCTTATAACAGGACCAGGTCAGATGCAACGGGGCCTGAAGCTCCAAACCGCGACGCACCACTTCTTCCTTGGAAAGGTTGATCAGCGGGGTCTCAATGCTTATATCCGTCTCCGGCCGCGTCCCCAGCCTTATCAGTTTATTGTAGGCATCAAAATAATCCTTGCGACAATCCGGGTAGCCGGAACTGTCCACCTCGGTGGCCCCGATGAAAATCTTCCTGGCGCCGATTACCTCAGCCCAGGATACGGCAATGGCAATGAGATGTGTGTTGCGAAACGGAACATAGGTAGTTGGAATCTCTCCACTCCGGATGCGGCCTGACTCAGGGACAGGAATGTGCCGGTCAGTAAGACTTGACCCGCCTATCTGAAGAAGGTAGCCGATGTCAACGGCCAGCCGCCTCGCAACGCCATAGTGATCGGCAATAGCGGAAAAGGCCGCAAGCTCCCGCTGTTCCGTGCGCTGGCCGTAATTCACATGTAACAAGGCCAAATCATACTGCCGGTCTGCAATGGCCGCGGTTACGCAACTATCCAGACCGCCGCTTACAAGAATGATAGCCGGATCCCTTTTCATTACACCATCCGCTCCCGATCCGGCCAGAGATACTTATGCAATTGTATCTGCATTCTGGCCGGCAGCCGGTCGGCCAGCATCCACTCCGCCAGGGTTCCGGCCTCCATCTTCTGCCAGACCGGCGACAGGATAACCTGGGTATAGACCGGGATATGATGCCTAGTCATCTTTTCCCTTGCCCATTCGTAGTCACTGCGATCCTGAATAACGAACTTGACCTGATCCTTTAGGTCGAGGTAACGCAGATTATTAAAATCCATATAACCGGACATCCCGCTGGACGGACATTTAAGATCCATGATTTTCACTACCCCTTGCGGCACATCTCTTAAAGATCGGCTTCCGTTGGTCTCCAGAAGAACGACATAATCCCTATCTGCGAGGGCGTTGAGAAGCAGCACGGTCTCCGTCTGTAAAAGCGGCTCGCCGCCTGTGACCTCAACTATTTTAGACCCGCAAGCCTCCACCTGGCGCAGTATATCTTCCTTACTCAAAATGCGGCCTTCAGTGTAGGCATAAGTGGTATCACAATAACTGCATCTAAGATTACAACCACTAAGGCGTATAAAAAAACACGGCCGGCCGGCAAAGGTAGATTCTCCCTGGATGCTGTAAAACGTCTCGCAGACGGTCAGGGGCAATTTAATCCTCCAAATAGCTGACGCCCGTCTCCGGTGTCTCACCTACGGTCACCCGATGGAGCCGACACTGCCTGCCGTCAAAGTACGGCTTCAATCTCTCATAGATATAGGCGGCGATATTCTCTGATGACGGATTCTTTTCCTTGAAGTAGGGCAGTTCGTTCAGGTCGGTATGGTCTAGATCTGAGAGGACCGCGGAGAGGGCCTTCTTAATAATCCTGAAATCCACGCCCATACCCATATTATCCAGAGAGGCGCACCTCACGGCAACCTCTATTGACCAATTATGCCCGTGGTGTTTCTCGCAGTTTCCCGGATAATCCCGCAGGTGGTGGGCGGCTGAAAAGTGTGAACGGACGAATACTTCGTACATAAGCAACCCCTCTATATGTAACCTAAACCGGAAAATCGCCACGAAGACACGAAGGCACGAAAAAATTCGTGAATGGCTTTGTGGTTTACTAATTCTATAATTTTTGATCCCTTTGTGTCTTGGTGCCCTTGTGGCTAAAATCTCCTTGCCGTCTTGGCAAGAAGTTAACACTTAAGTTATTAATCAAAACTCGCTAAAAACATGCCGCTTTTATCATCAAGTTTTCTTCCGGCCTCCAGCCCTTCTATTTCCATAATCAGGGCCTCAATGACCAAAAAGGCGCGGGCATCGCGCCTGACACAACCGACAACCGCTTCATCCCCTCTGCCTATGGCAGTATGCACATGGATCAAGGGTTCCCGGTCATTCCAGAGTATGCTTCCTAGTCCGACGATCTCTCTGGCGTCACCGGTAAACTCCTTCCACATAGGCTTAGGCGGAATGGCCGGCCTTTCCGGGCCGGTTACCACCCCGGCCTGCCGCAGCCCTCCGAGCAGGAAAAACCAGGCCACCCTGATCCCCTTCTCCGTAGCCACCCTTTTGATCCCCTCCAGCGGGTCGTCTCCATCACTAAAGTATAAAACAAAAGTGCGCGCAATCCTGCCTTCTCTGTATTCCATTGTAAAATCTCCTTATATATCATTTCCCATAACCTTCTAATCAAATTCAGCATTTCGCAAAAGCTAAAAGCCCAAGGCTCAAAACTCAAAGGGATTTACATCTTTCAACCTTTAGCCTTCAGCTTTTTTGACTGCAGAACCCGACCGCCGTTCCATTAGCCATATCAAGAAAATACTTAATTCATAGAGCACAAGAAGAGGGCCGGCCATAAGCAACTGATTTACAACGTCCGGCGTAGGAGTAATCAGAGCGGCCAGGATAAAGATACCTAAGATAGCATACTTCCGGTTTCGTCTCAAAAATGAGACAGTTACCACGTGCATTCTGGCCAGGAAGCACATCACCACCGGAAACTCAAAAACCAGACCAAATGCCAGAAGAAGACGCGTAGCAAAGGAAAAATATTCGCCTATGGCAGGCACAGCGCTCAGGTGCTCGGAATTGTAGCCCAAGAAAAATTTAAAAGCCACCGGAAACACGACAAAGTAGGCAAAAAGTAGTCCACAGACAAAAAAGAAGGTGGAGGCCAAAACGAATGGTACGGCCATTTTTTTCTCATGCTCATAAAGCCCGGGTTCAATAAAGGTCCAGACTTGATAAAGAATAACCGGGCCGGCCTCAACCACACCGGCAAAAAAAGCCAGTTTGAGATAAAGAAAAAATGCCTCCGGATAACCGGTAAATATAAGCGCATCACCCGGCGGAAGCAGCCTGTAAAGGGGACGGGCCAATAGGTCAAAAATCTCCTGTGAAAAGGCATAGGAAAAGAGAAACCCAATACCTATAGCCATGAACGATATGACCAGACACCTGCGCAATTCTTCCAGATGGCCGGTGAGGGGGAGTTTTTCTGTCTTCATTAGCTATTGGGATGTGATGAGCTAATCACAAATGTGGCAGGGAGACACCTGATATCCAGAATAACAAAAAGTGGTACTTACCTTTTTACAGGTAAGTACCACAAAAAAACAAGCAGATAGAGAGGATATCATATTCCTCTCTATATCTCAAACTATCTATTAACCTTATAAGGTGTTAAGATTTAACGACCTGAGCCTTTAATTACTACTAGTGATGCGAGCCGCCGCCCTTTTTGAGGTCTTCGACCGTCTTCAGCACTACGTACGTCAGGGCAACCCCCAGGACCACGATAACGGTATAAGTAATGCCGAAAAACACCCCGTGGCCGGCATCCCAAGGAATCCCCCAAGGCAAAAAATTATGCACCGTATGAATCATAATCACACCTCACTACGTACTTGATTGTATTTTTTTGTAGCAAAACTCGCCGGTAAAGTCAATAATAAAGTGCCGGAAATAATTGATAACGTCAGTCGTCTGTTGTCATAACTAAAAAAAGTAGCTAATTCAGGGGAATAACGGACTATTTTTCTTGCAGGAAAAACAACGTTATGTTAATAAAATAGACATGTTAGACTGATTTGTGTTCATCCGGAAACTACCGTTTCCGGCTTCATGCTTTCAGCGGTCAGCGATTAGCTGTCAGCAAAAACCTAAGACAAACAACATGTTAAGCTGAACGCTGATAGCTGAGTGCTGATGGCTCATCCGGAATTTTTGGGTTTCCGGATGAAAACTGACCAAGAGGCAAAGATTACTTGAAAGCCCATCCTTCATCGCCAGTAGATACATCTACCCTTAAACTGGATTTTGAAGATAATGCCCTGGCCAAGGCACTATTTGGCGAACAAAACCAGAATCTCAAATTGCTGGAGCAGCACCTGGGTGTTCACGCCGGAGTCAAGGGCAACACATTGACTTTTACCGGTCTGTTGCCGGACGTCCAACTGGCCGCAGAGATATGCCGGCAGTTATATGACCTTCTGCGCTCCGGCTATCCCATATACCCGCATGACGCGGAATATGCCATCCGGATTCTGAGCAGCGACCCCTCCGTAAAGTTGAAAGATATATTCCTCGATACCGTATATATTACTTCCGGCAAGAGGGTGGTTACCCCCAAAAGTCTTGCCCAGAAAGAATATATCGATGCCATGCGCAAGTATGATATTGTCTTCGGCATCGGGCCGGCAGGTACCGGCAAGACCTATCTGGCCATGGCTATGGCCGTCTCTGCATTGGTAAAAGAAGAGGTCTTAAGGATTATACTGGCCCGCCCTGCGGTCGAGGCCGGAGAGAGGCTCGGATTTCTTCCCGGTGACCTCTATGAAAAGGTCAATCCCTATCTCAGGCCCCTTTACGACGCCCTGTACGACATGCTGAACTTTGAGAAGGCCACTAAACTGATTCAGCGCGGGGTGATAGAAGTAGCCCCTCTGGCCTTCATGCGCGGAAGGACACTAAACGACTCTTTCGTCATATTGGATGAGGCCCAGAACAGCACCTCCGAACAGATGAAGATGTTTCTGACCCGGCTCGGGTTTGGATCCAAGGCCGTAATCACAGGGGATATAACCCAGATCGACCTTCCGGAAGGCAAGCCATCGGGACTGATCGAAGCGCGCAGGATACTGGAGGGCATTCCAGGCATACGTTTTGTGTATTTCTCCAAAAAAGATGTCATCAGGCACAGACTGGTCCAGGAAATTATCCACGCCTATGAAAAAGTAGATGCCGAAAAAGGGCGCACACATTAGCCAACTAGTGCCCATGCCAAACAAAGAAGAAAAACCGGCCAAGCCCATATCTATCATCGGCGCATTGTCAGGGCTGGGCGAAAAGACGCCGCAACTTCTTAAGGATGCGTCTTTTCAGCGCTGGTTAATGCTTATCACGCTTAGCCTTTTCATAGCCTTTCTTTTATCTCCAAACTTGTCACAAAAAAATGTCCGGTATAAACCCGGCGATGTGGCCGAAGAAGATATAAAGGCCTCCCGCGATTTTTCAGTTGAATACTATCCGTCCCCGGGGGGAAACGGAGCTGAAGCGGCTAATCCCGGTCTATCTCAAAATCCGGCGCAAATCAAATATCCACTGGGGCAGACAAACCTTGCCACCAAGTCCACAGAGACAGGTCGAAGATCTTCCGGGGCAGAAGCGCCCCAGGAGCAGGGACAATCTATAGCAGCGCCGGTTTATCTACAGATCAAAAAGGGAGAGATAATAGTCCGTGAAGGAGAACGGATACAGGAAACCCATCTTATCAAGCTGAAGGCCCAGCAAAGCCCTTCCCGGCAGGTGGATACCATCTCTATATTTCTGGGTTCAGCGCTGCTTACCGCCATTATCCTCAAAACGCTTTATAATGCCTCACTCAAGCGGGTTAAATCCTTCATAGCCAGCAATAAAAATCTACTTTTCTTCTGTGTGCTCCTGGCGCTCGTGCTTATTGCCGCAAAGATATCTCTGTTTGTTGTTCGGGCAGTCACTGTCAATATGCCGCATCTGGATCCGAATGTCCTTTTATATGCCCTGCCCGTCGCTTCCGCGGCTATGTTGGTAAGTGTGTTTTTCACGGCAGATATGGCCATTATATTTTCTCTGCCCGCCTCCATCCTGGCCGCCCTGCTCCTTGCAAACACCCTGGAATTTTTTATCTACTTCCTGGTAGGCAGCATAATCGCCTCCCGCAACGTCTCCCAGTTTAAGGAACGGGGAAATGTATTGAAGGCCGGCGTCGTAGTCGGACTGGTCCATGTGTTCATGATTATTGCTTTTAACCTCTCTACCGGTTCGTTTTTTGCCTTTAAAACCATTGAAGGTATGTTTACAGCCTTTGCGGGAGGCTGCCTTCTGGGGATCATAGTCATCGGTCTCATCCCCATTGTAGAGATCCTCTTTGGATATACGACAAATTTCAAATTGCTTGAGATGGCCAGCATGGACCATCCGCTTCTGCAAGAACTGATGGTGCAGGCCCCGGGGACATACCATCACAGCGTAATCGTAGGAAGTATGGTGGAGTCAGCCGCCCGGACCGTTGGCGCGAACTCATTGTTGGCCAAGGTCAGCGCCTATTACCACGATATCGGCAAGATCAAGAAGCCTGCCTATTTTATTGAGAATCAAACCGGGAAGGACAATAAACACGAAAAGCTCGCCCCTTCTATGAGCAGCCTTATCCTTATCTCCCATGTCAAAGATGGCGTGGAATTGGCCAGAAAACATAAATTAGGCACAGAGATGATCGACATCATCCGGCAACACCACGGCACAAGTCTTATTTCTTATTTTTATGAAAAGGCCAGGAGCGCGCAGGATTCAGACCAGTCTGCAGTCCGTATAGAGGATTTTCGCTATCCCGGCCCCACACCCCAGACCAAGGAGGCCGGGCTGATAATGCTGGCCGACGCAGCTGAGGCCGCCTCCCGGACCCTCAATGATCCTACGCCGGCCAGAATCCAGGGTATGGTCCAAAAGATCATAAATAATATCTTCGCCGACGGCCAGCTCAATGACTGCGAGCTCACGCTCAAGGATATGCATCAGATAGCAAAGAGCTTTACACGCGTCCTGACGGGTATATTCCATCAGCGCATTGAATATCCGGAAAGTGCCGCCAAGGGTAACGGAGTAAAAAAAACCAATGCCGATTCTGATCAGCAACAAACAAAAGACGATAAGGATCGACCGCCGAAAGATAAGGAAAAAAGCGGAGAAACTTTTAAGAGACTTGGCTCATCCTGACGCCGAGCTGAGTATTCTTTTTGTAAATGACGAAGATATAACCCGCTTGAATGAACTCTATCTGAAACGGAGCGGACCGACCAATGTTATATCATTTCCGATGCAGTCCCCGGATCTCCCCGGCATACACCCTGAAATCCTGGGAGATGTGGTTATTTCCATGGAGACCGCCGGTCGGGAGGCCGGGCAGGAAGGCATCAGCCTCGAGGCAAAAACAGACTGGCTTCTTGTCCATGGTATATTACACCTGTTAGGTTACGATCATGAAAAGGCAAAAGACGCCCGCGTGATGTTTAAAAAAGAAAAAGAACTTTTGGATCTCTTAAGGAGGAAATAGAAGTGGCAAAACTGGCGGTAAATGTCGATCACATAGCTACAGTGCGCCAGGCCCGGCGTACTATAGAACCGGATCCGGTGGCAGCCGCGGCCATAGCTGAACTGGCCGGGGCAGAAGGGATAATCATACATCTGCGTGAAGACCGGAGACATATCCAGGACAGAGACCTCCATATCCTGAAACAGACCGTAAAGACCAAACTAAATCTGGAGATGGCCGCCACGAAAGAGATGATTCGCATCGCCGGCCAAACCAGACCGGACATGGTTACCCTCGTTCCGGAAAAAAGGGAGGAATTAACCACCGAAGGCGGCCTGGACATAAGCCGGAAATCTTTATTGAAAAAGGCGATAACCACACTCAAGAAAGACGGCATATTAATAAGCCTTTTCATCAATCCGGAACCGGCTGATGTCAAGGTTTCACAAGGATTAGGCGCTGACTTTGTAGAGATACATACCGGGCGCTACGCCGATGCCCAAAATGAGGCCGAAAAGGAGAGGGAATTATCCCGTATCAGAAAGGCCGTGGAAACCGCCCATAGGCTAAAGCTCAGGATCAATGCCGGTCATGGCCTTAATTATACAAACATCAAGCCGCTGGTGGCCTGGCCGGAGATAGAGGAATTCAGCATCGGCCATAGCATCATAGGGCGGGCTGTCTTAGTGGGTATAGAAAAGGCGGTAAGGGAGATGCTGGCCTTAATCAGACAGGGGTGATAAGTGATGTGTCAAGAGGGTGGTTTCGGGTTTCGGGTTGCGAGTTACGAGTTTGTTAACCCGAAACCCGCAATGCGTAACCAGAAAGCTGATCGCTGACTGCTGAATGCTGACGGCTATTTATTATGATCTATGGCATGGGCACAGATATCGTTAAGATCGCCCGCGTCCGCGAGGCGTTGACAAAGTTCGGAACCCGTTTCCAGGAAAGGATTTTTACGCCGATCGAAAATGCCTATTGTCTTAAAAAAAAGGAACCGCACCTGCATTATGCCCTTCGCTTTGCGGCCAAGGAGGCCTTTGCCAAGGCGATTGGCCTGGGGATGCGGTCTGGTATAACCTGGAGAGACATCGAGATATCCAATGAGGCATCCGGAAAGCCGACATTGAACCTATATGGGCCAAGTGCTGAACTCTGTGCAAGGCTGGCCATACAACGAAAATTTGTCAGTCTTTCCCATGAAAGAGATTATGGCATAGCCGTGGTTATCCTCGAAACGGATAGCTCGTAGTTATCCTGTTATACGTTTACTGTTGTCCGTAAGAAATCATAAGGGTCTATGCGACCTGAAAACCGTCTTTTTCGGGAACGGTGAACGGTGAACGGTCAACGGTGAACGGTTACGTTATCCCGGAGGTTTTGCATGAAGCTCGTTACTGCATCTGAGATGAGAGAGATAGATAGAACCGCCATCGAGAGATACGGCATCCCCGGCCCGGTACTTATGGAAAATGCGGGACGCGGTGCGGCCGAGGCCATCCTCACAGCCAGGCCTGAACTAAGATATGGACAAAAGGTGGCCATCTTCTCCGGCCCGGGCAATAATGGCGGTGACGGTTTCGTCATCGCCCGCTGGCTCGCCGAAAGAGGCGTACTGCTTACCGTCTATCTCCTCACCTCCCCGGAGAAGCTCAAGGGGGATGCCTTAATTAATTATAGGATCATTAAGCATCTCAACATCCCGGTCATCGCCGTCCCCGGCGATCAGGAATGGGCAAGATACCAGGATCGGGCGGCGAGCGAAAATGTCTTTTTTATTGATGCCATCTTTGGCACCGGCCTTAAAGGAGACGTCCGGGGGGTAATGGCCACAGTTATAAACTGGCTGAATGAGCTAAAGAAGCCGGTCTGGTCTCTTGATATCCCATCCGGTCTGGATGCCGATACAGGCCGGCCTTTGGGCACAGCGGTGAAGTCGGATTGCACCATAACCTTCGGCCTCCCCAAGATCGGCCAGATAGTCTCTTCAGGGCCGGAATTTATCGGCTCCCTCAAGATAATAGACATAGGAATACCGGCAAGGGCCATAGAAGAAAATAGAATCCGCCGCGAACTTCTCGACCGGAATATATGCTATGACTGGATTTTGCCCCGGCCGCCGGACAGCCATAAGGGCACCTATGGCCACGTCCTGATTATTGCCGGTTCACCCGGAAAGAGCGGCGCGGCCATCCTCACCTGCCTGGGGGCCTTACGCTCCGGAGCCGGATTAGTCACGTGCGGCCTGCCGAAGGGCCTCAACCCTGTATTTGAAACTAAAGTGACCGAGGCTATGAGTGAGCCGCTTCCTGAGACTATTGACGGCACCCTTTCCACCGCCGCTTATGATCGTATTATAGAACTCATAGAGAACAAAAAGGTCCTGGCCATCGGGCCCGGCCTCTCCCTTCATCCTGAGACTCAGGCCCTCATACGACGTTTGGTGGCCGAAGCAGATATCCCTATGGTTATTGATGCCGACGCCGTAAGGGCCATAAAAGGATATTTGCATATATTAAAAGAAAGCATTAATATACGTATTTTAACACCACATCCGGGTGAAATGGGCTGGCTGGCTGGCAAAAAAACCTGGGAGATACAGGAAAACCGCCTGTCTATGGCCGAAGCGCTATCAAAAGAATATGGTATCTATACCGTGCTCAAGGGAGCAGCTACGCTAATTGCGGCCCCTAACGGAGAAACGGCCGTAAACTCTACCGGCGGCCCCGCCCTGGCCAGCGGGGGCATGGGGGATGTATTGACCGGAACGATCGCGGGATTTATGGCTCAGGGGTACAACCCTTTCCGGGCGGCCTGCCTGGGGGTGTTCTGCCATGGACTGGCCGGTGACAGATTATCCGGTCAGAAGAAAATTTCCGGAATCCTGGCCACGGAAGTAGCCCAAGCCATACCCGGGATCCTGGCTGCACTTCGCACCCCCGGAGACAACGCACATGGCCAAAGCGATAACCGTCACCTGTAAAAATCCCGGTGAGACCTTTAACCTGGGTATCGGCCTGGGGGAAATTTTAGCGGGCGGCGACGTGGTGACTTTACAAGGCGAACTTGGGGCCGGTAAGACCTGGTTCACCAAAGGAATCGCCCACGGATTGGGGATAACTGATACCAATGCCGTAACCAGCCCCTCTTTTACCATAATTAACGAATACCAGGGGCGTTTGCCGCTATTTCACATGGATTTTTACCGGCTGGAAAACAAAGAGGCGGCATCTGATCTGGGACTGGAAGAATATCTCTATGGGCAAGGAGTGACCGTAATAGAATGGCCGGAACGTCTGGCCGGGATTATACCTGCCGGCCGTCTGGAAGTCCGCTTTATATTTTCGGCGGAAGATAAAAGAGAGATTGAACTTATACCCCATGGTAAAGACTGGGAAGAAAGAATTGCAAAAATTGCCGAAAATTTAGTATTGTAATTAGTTTCTATCCGGAAATCCAAGAGTTCCGGATGGAGCAGTCAGCACTCAGCTATCAGCATTCAGCTCAACTGATTGTTTGTCTTAGGTTTTTGCTGATGACTGACCGCTGATCGCTGAAAGCTGGAAGCTAAGTAAGGCATTGGAGGAGAATTCTGAAGCATGGCTTTAATCGTACAAAAATACGGCGGGACATCGGTCGGTGATACAGAGAGGATCAGACGGGTAGTCCGGAGGGTCATCGAAACCAAAAAACAGGGAAACGACGTGGTGGTCGTGCTTTCCGCCATGTCCGGCGAAACAAATAAGCTTATCTCACTGGCCCATCAGATAACTGAAGACCCTGATCCGCGCGAACTGGATGTACTTGTTTCTACGGGTGAGCAAATAACCATCGCCCTCTTTGCCATAGCCGCCAAAACCATGGGCTGCGATGCCCGTTCTTTTCTCGGCCACCAGGTCCGTATTCTAACCGACAACGCCTATGGCAAGGCCCGTATTACAGATATTGATACATCTCTGATTAGAGAAAACCTGAGACAGGGACGTATTATAGTTATTGCCGGGTTCCAGGGCATAGATGCCGATGGGAATATTACCACCCTGGGACGGGGCGGATCAGACACTACAGCGGTTGCGGTAGCGTCCGCACTGGGCGCCGATTTATGCGAGATATTTACAGACGTAGAAGGGGTCTTTACCACCGATCCCAATGTCTGTTCCAATGCCCGCAAGATAGATCGCATCTCTTATGATGAGCTGCTGGAAATGGCCAGCCTGGGGGCAAAGGTCATGGAGATCCGGTCGGTAGAATTTGCAAAACGATATAATGTTCCCATGCATATACGTTCATCTTTCAACAACAATCCAGGGACAATGGTTGTACAGGAGGAAGAAGAAATGGAAGATAGAGTGGTGACGGGCGTGACCTATAACAAAAGCGAGGCCCGCATTACCCTGACCAAGGTGCCGGACAAGCCGGGCATTGCTGCCAGGATATTCACACCTATTTCAGATGCCAACATTGCTGTGGATATGATTATTCAGAACACCCGGGCCTCAGACCTGACCGATCTCACCTTTACCGTACCCAGGGCCGATTTCAGAAAGGCCATGGAGATAGTGCAACGGCTCGGAAAAGAGATCGGCTGTGAACGCGTTATGGGTGATGAGAATATCGCCAAGGTCTCCCTGATCGGTCTGGGTATGCGTAACCACGTAGGTATCGCCGGCAAGATGTTTGGCACCCTGGCCACGCACAACATAAACATCATGATGATAAGCACCTCTGAAATAAAGATTTCAGCAATTATAGACGAGAAATATACCGAACTGGCCGTGCGTGTCCTGCATGATGCATTCGAATTGGGAGGCACAAAAGACATGCCGGAAACCACGTAGTAAATTCGAATTTCGAATTTCGAATTTTTAAGAGGTATCAAGAATGCGACGTATGGAAATCTATGATACTACATTAAGAGACGGCACCCAGGCCGAAGATTTTAACGTTTCGGTCGAAGACAAGGTACGGATTTCTCTAAAGCTCGATGAATTAGGTATCCACTATATCGAGGGTGGGTGGCCCGGGTCAAACCCCAAGGACGTACAGTTCTTTAAGGAAATAAGAAATTACGCCCTTTCCTCGGCCAGGATTACGGCCTTTGGCAGCACCCATAATCCGCGTAACACACCGGAACAAGATGTTAACCTGCGCGCCCTTGTAGAGGCACAGACAGAGGTTATTACTATCTTTGGCAAGACCTGGGATGTCCACGTACGTGATGCCCTCCGTATCAGCCTGGAGCGCAACCTGGAGATAATCCGTGACTCCGTGGCTTATCTCCGTCCCCATGTGAAGAAGCTTTTTTACGATGCCGAACATTTCTTTGACGGATTTAAGGCCCAGCCGGATTATGCCCTGGCCACGCTGAGGCAGGCCGTCTCTGCCGGTGTGGACTGCCTTGTCCTCTGTGATACCAATGGCGGGACGCTGCCCCAGGAAGTGGCCAAGATCATTAATAAAGTAAAAAAAGAATTTAAAAATGTCTCCTTTGGCATTCATACCCACAACGATAGCGGATTGGCGGTGGCTAATTCCCTGGTTGCCGCGGAGCTGGGGGCTTCTCAGGTACAGGGGACGATGAACGGCTATGGTGAACGCTGCGGGAACGCCAACCTGTGTACGATCGTTCCCACCCTGATGCTGAAAATGAAGATACCATGCATCACAGATGAGCAGCTCACCAGGCTCAGTGAGATATCGCGGTTTATAACGGAAATTGCCAACCTGCCCCACAACAAATATCAACCCTATGTAGGGGCCAGCGCCTTTGCTCACAAGGGAGGCATCCACGTAAGCGCCGTGCAGAGAAATCCGGAGACCTATGAACACATCCGTCCGGAAAAGGTGGGAAATATACAGCGGATACTTATATCCGACCTCTCCGGAAAGAGCAATATCCTCCATAAGGCCATGCGGTACGGCCTGGACCTCGAAAGTCGTGATCCGGTTGTACTGGAGATATTGAAGCAACTCAAGGAACTGGAAAATCAGGGATATCAGTTTGAAGGGGCCGAGGCCTCCTTTGAACTCTTGATGCAAAGGGCCCTCGGTACGCAGAAAAAATATTTCGATCTTCTTGGGTTCCGAGTCATTGACCAGAAATCAAAAGAAGACGATGAGGCGCAGGCGGAAGCAACCATCATGCTTGGAGTCGGCGGGAAGGTTGAGCATACGGCCGCCATCGGCAATGGGCCGGTAAACGCCCTGGACAACGCCATTCGTAAGGCCCTGGAAAAGTTTTATCCGGAACTCAAGGAAATGCACCTTGATGATTATAAGGTGCGCGTCATCCCTGATAAGACCGGCACCGGCGCCCGGGTAAGGGTGCTTATCGAAAGCAGCGACAGGGAAGATACCTGGGGCACGGTGGGCGTTTCCACAGACATTATCGAGGCCAGTTGGCAGGCCCTCGTGGACGGCATTAATTATAAGTTCCTTAAAGACAGGAAGAAGAAAAAGGGCCTAAATTAATTAGTGTTCATCCGGAAACTACCGTTTCCGGATTCACGCTTTCAGCCATCAGCCGTCAGCTCTCAGCAAAAAATCAAGACAACCAGCATCTTAAGCTGAACGCTGAGCGCTGATAGCTGACCGCCACATAATGAAACCCCCAATAATCATGACCAGATACGAGCAACAGGCCGTCCTCTTATTGGCCGTCGTCCTGCTCGGTGTCTATCTTTACCTCTCTTATGGCAGAACTCCCGGGTCAGTCTTATCTCCAGAGTCATTTTCCACCCAGGGTCTGAAATACGTCCGGGTCATGGGTGAGGTCCGATCTCCCGGCCTCTATACTTTCTACTTTCAACCATCAGTCAAGGAAGTAATTGAACGGGCCGGCGGCCTAAGACACAATCCCTTGCCCTCCCCTGCCCTCCCGTCACATAAAGCGCCTACCGCTACAAAGCTTCTGGTTACCCCTAACCCGGAGGGGACAGATGAGGTTAAAATTATTCCCATGACTAATCCCGAACGCCTTCTCCTGGGCATACCCATGCCCTTAAACACGGCCACGGAACAAAATCTGGAACTCATCCCCGGCATCGGGCCGCAACTTGCCCGGCGCATCATTATCTTCCGCGAACAAAATGGACCGTACAAAGACATCGCTGATCTTATGAATGTCAAGGGGATCGGGGAAAAGAAATTAAAAGAAATAGCGCCTTATGTAACTGCAGAAAACTAAACCCCTCCACTTTTCGTGCTTTCACCTCAAAATATCTTTTATCTGTCGTTCCGTGCTTGACCCCGCATATGTGCAAATCTTTACACACAGTGGAAATGAAGTTCTCACAATTGGTATTTCATTTCCACTTCTTAATCGGTTGACGGCCCATACCAGATTTTCTTATTTATTATAACTAATTGACAACGTTATACTTATTACATCCCGGAATCATTTTAAATACATTGGCATAAAAGTTGCTTTTTATTATTTGAGCAAAAAGTGCCGGTAACAATCACTGTTGCCATATGGCATGTGGGCATCGCATTACATCTCAGGAGAACAGCATGAAAAAGCGGTTGGCTTTGCTTGTTTTATTGATCATTTTTGTCTCGTCACAGGCTTTTGCGATAGAGATCCCCTTTAGCGATACTTCTTACTATTGGCCTACCTGGGAAAACGGAACGACTGATGATACTAGGGATACCATTGGAATACCAAATTTTACCGGAGGTAAGGTATCTATATCAAGCAATGGTCACCTTGAAAACATTTGCTTTAATTATAAGGCAGATAATTACCTGAGTATTTGGAATGTCCTGAAACCGAGCGACCTTTTTATTGATATTGGAGCGGATAATACCTGGGACTATCTGGTGAAGACAAATGGGCAAAAAACAGCGGGCGATTACGGTCTTTTCTCTATTAATATTTCCTCGATAAAGGGTGACAATGACTCATCCTATATACTTTCGGGTAATGACAATACAGGTACTTGGTCTGGTTACTATATCAGGGACAGTCACCCAATTGCGATTAATGTAGGCACCTCCACTACTGCACAAACTACCTATTTTTCAGGCTGGCAAATCCCCGGGGCAACAGGCACTGAAGTCATCTCCTTTTTTGACTTCTCAGATTATCCAATATACCTTGGTTCGGATGACTTCATTATCAGCTGGACCGTGAATTGTTCCAACGATGTAGTCTATGAAAAGTTTACGGGAGGCGGCACTCCGGTTCCTGAACCGGCTACCATGACCCTTTTAGGTTCCGGGCTGATAGGCTTGGCCGCGCTCGGCAGAAAAAAAATTTCTAAAAAAATAAATGCTAGGCCATAAGAAATTAATCTGGTAGCCTGAGTGCCGAAAAGAACCACTTTGTGGGCACCATTTGAAGTCGATAAATGTTTCCTTGGGCCTGCCAGAATCAGAGGCAGACTTGGCCTTCAAAAAAGAGGCCGAGGAACCGATAAAAGGAATAATGACAATGAAAAAGAGATTATTCGCAGGATTGGTCATAGGATTTTTTATAACCTGGATAACTGGAACGGCAGAAGCTATACAGCTAACACCATCATCGGTTACGGGCACTGGAACTTTTAACAACTCAGTTTCAATTCTGTACAATAACTATATCCCTCCCGAAGGGACTCTCTGGACAACAAATACAGTTTGGTGGTATGGCACATCACCTACTTTTACTTTCGATTATGGCATGACATTTCATATCGAAGATATACATCTTTCTATTGACAATAATGATACATACAGGGTGGACTATTCGCCGGATAATCAAAACTGGAGCGAATTGTTCACAATTGCCAGTTCGTACGGTGAGATAGGGTGGGGCATGGACACTATGAACACTATTTTCGGTGATCCTGAATACATTTCGCAAATTGATTTTGTTAATCCTATTTCAGCCCAATACCTCCGCATTTATGCCACAGGAGGAGATAATAAGTATTCAGTCGGTGAATTTCAGGCTTTCGGTACAACTCCAGTCCCTGAACCTGCCACTATGCTTCTCTTTGGTACAGGTATAGCGGGCCTTGCCGGAACCAGGCTAAAAAGAAGGAAAAGGATATCCGAAAACCTGACCTTCTAGTTCTCGGTGAGGTTCCAGGGATTTTTCAACCAGATGTATTTGGCCCCTTTAAGTTCTTTGCACTCTGCTTCGGCCAATGCATCGGCCTTCATTTTTCGGATCTTATCAATCGCCTCCATGAGATGACGTTGGCCACCTGATCCCATATTCCGGACATACCACTCTCCTGGGCCGGTAGCAAAGAAATACCGGGATACCCCAGGGGGCAATATGTCTCCGACTCCTCTCTTGAGTTTGTCCCTTGGGCGGATGCGTCTCCCGCAAACACTGCACGGCAACTTATGCCCCTTTTTGGCTTCAACTTCATCCTCAGTTCGTTAACGAAAAAATTAGCCGAAACTACACAATGGTCCTTGCCTCCGAACGTAAAATGTATGATACTGTTAACAAACATGAGTCAACCGCCGTTCCGGGCATTCTCGCGAACCCTACAAACGGACTTGGCTCATATTCTTAAGAAGAGCCAAAAGATTCTCGTCTAAACCTATATAACAGGGGTATCCAATCCAAGGGAGGTAAGGATGTCATTTATGCGTAAGTTCTTACTTATAACGATAAGCTTCCTTCTGGTAGAAATAGCAGCATCATGGCTGATGAATATACCTTCTGCTGCTGCCTTACCGGTAACTCTCTCAAATGTTCCGGCCTACAATTGGTACCACGGCTGTGGGCCTACTGCCGCCGCCTCTGTTATCGGCTACTGGGACCTCCACGGCTATGACAACTTATTTGATGCCAGTGGATGGGATAGCGTCTGCCTCACGGGGGACGTCCAAAACCATATTTCCAGTCCGGCACACAATGAAAAGTATGATCCGACGCCGGATAACACCAAGTTACCTGAACCGCCCGATACCAGTATAGCTGACTTCTTTCATACCTCGGAAGATCCTCTTGGCTACGGTTGGAGCTACCAGTCTTTCGCTGATGAAGCTTTTATCGGATACGCCGATTATCGTGGATATACTTTTGACGCCTGGTACGAGCCATATAGCAGCAATTCCACATGGGACAGTTTGATTGCTGAAATCGATGCCGAACGGCCTTTGATGTTCCTGGTCGATACTGACGGCAACGGAGGTACGGACCACTTCGTACCGGTATTGGGATACGACCCGGACAATCTTTGTTATGGACTGTATACTACCTGGAGCGAAGATGAAAACCTTGTATGGAAACCCTTTCTTGGAGTTGGTAACTCGTGGGGAGTGGGATACGCCACGTTTATCCAACCTCTCGATCCTCCAGATGTACCGATCCCCGAGCCTTCAACCATACTTCTCTTAGCCGGCGGCTTGATTGGCCTCGTAATAAGAAGATGTATAACTCCTCGCTCCTAATTTACTAAGTTACACTAAACAACACAGTACAAGATGAAAATAAATTCCTAAAAGTGGAAAAACTTTTCCTCTCAAACGGCAAACTTTTTCCACTTTTTATAAAAACTCATTTATGCATATATTTATAAAAACAACAAGTTAAAACTATGGCATAGAATTTGCTCCTTTTGTAATAAGATACAATAATGGTCTTATATTTGGGGAGAGAAATGAGGATGAAAACTTTAAAAAGTTTTTTTATATTTGTATGGATGGTTCCCGTTGCGCTGGTAAGTTTAGCTTTATCCCCGATACCTGTCCTGGCGCTGCCATTGACGATTGGACTTGACACCGAGTTTTCCGGCGCACAGGCTCCTTCTTCCCCATCCACTCCATGGCTCGCTGCGACTTTTACAGATCACACTGATGGTACGGTTGTATTGAAGATGGAGGCTACGAATCTGACCGGATCAGAATTTGTAAGTGATTGGTATCTCAATCTCGATCCTAATCTTGCTGTTACTTCCTTAACCTTTACTTACGACACATATCGCTCTAGCGTCCAGGCAACCTCGTTTTTGACCGGAAGTAACGCCTTTAAGGCAGATGGAGACGGGTATTTTGATATCAAATTCTCTTTTGATACAGCAAACGTATCTACTCGATTCGGTGAGGATGATTATTCGGTTTACGTAATTTCAGGAATCCCAGGACTTACCGCTTCATCCTTCAATTTTTATAGTGCTCCAGGAGGCGGCAACGGTAGCTATAGATCAGCAGCCCACGTCCAAGGCATTGATGACCCAAATTCTCCAGGGATAGACACTGATGGAAGCGGCTGGATCGGGGATGGAGATACAGGTGGTGGGAATCCTCCGGTTCCTGAGCCCGCTACGATGCTTCTCGTCGGCTCCGGTTTGGTTGGTCTGGCAGGAATCAGGCGAAAAAAGTTCTTTAAAAAAATACCGTAATCTCACTGGGTCAGGCTCTCTATCCCTAATTTCTCAAGTGTCTCCTTTTTGGGAATACCATTATTGTCCCAGCCGCGCAGTTCATAGTATCTATCCAGGCACCGCTCCTTATCTTCCTCACTAACAAACGCCGTACAGCCCTTGGCCACCCCAGAAGGCAGGGGTTCATTCATGGCCCTGGCCGGGAGGCCATCGTCCTTGCGCGTTATCCCTTCCCCACAATTAAAGCTTCGAATAAGAGTGAATATCCTGTTTCCTATCTCCTGAATCTTCTTTTCATCTATTTCCAGGCCAGTTACGGCCTTAAAATAATTAAGACACATCCCTTGTGTAATCGTGTACAGGGCAAAAGCACATATTATGTAGTTGTCTTTCGCAGTACTCTTGTTTTGGGTCTCTACCAGCTCTTTGACAACCCCCAGGACCGGCTTATCAGGTGGACTATGCTCCGCAAGGCCATCGCGTAAGTGGCTGGCCCCGATATCAGCGGTCATATAGGCCAGCCCCTGGCCCAATTGTCCCCGTGTATTCCAGGCCGGCATCTCAAGGCCTTTTACATGCATGGCAAAATCACGGGAACCGTGCCCCCACATCCCGGCTAATCTTTTGGCGCCAAGCCCCAACTGCCCGCCTACGCCCCTGCGATAGGCGATCTCCTCAATCAACGACAAAAGCCTCGTTTCATCGCCGAACCTAATTTTCTCTTCTATTATCCCTTTTTCCGAGCATTCCATGGCAAAGGCGATGACATTGCCGGTTGATATCGTGTCCAGGCCGTAGAGGTCACATAGCTCATTGGCCTTGACCACGGTCTCATATCTTTTCAGGCCGCAGTTCGCCCCCAGCATAGCCAGGGTCTCATACTCCGGCCGGTCTTTGCCTTGAGAGGTAAGGATACCGCCGCAGGCAATCGGACAGGGACAGCAGGGATTGAATCTGACCTTATTCTCCCGGTGGATGGTCTCTCCATCCATTCCCTTATAGTATTCCCATTCACCTTTTTGAAAATTGAGGACCGGTAACCGGTCTTTCCTGTGGGAATATTCCAATACTGATGAGGTGCCGTAAAGATAAAAGCCGGCCTTATCTTTACGCCTCTGTGCTGCGGCCTTAACAGCCCTTTGATTTAATTCCTTTATCTTTTTAGCATCATGAACCGGGATAGCCAGCGTACCGTTTACCGCTACCGCCTTAAGGTTTTTCGCCCCAAAGACCGCTCCTGTTCCCCCCCGGCCAGCGGCACGGCGACTGTCACTAATCAGACAGGAGAAAAGCACCCTGTTTTCTCCGGCCGCACCGATAGAAACTACCTTCGTATCCTTGCCTTCCACTGACTTTATGATCTCTTCTGTTTCAGCCGTGGTCCTTCTCCACAGGTGCGTGGCGTTCTTTATCTCAGCGCGGCCATTGGTTATAGAGAGGTAACCCGGCTCCTTGGCCTTGCCTTCTATGATCGCCAGATCAAACCCACAACGTTTAAGACCGGGGCCAAACATGCCTCCGCAATAGCTATCCAGAAATATGCCGGTAAGGGGAGACTTGGTAATAACCGCAAAACGGCCACTGGATAGAATTGCCGTACCCTGAAAAGGCCCTGTAGCCAGTACAACTCTATTTTCAGGAGAAAGGGGATCGATGCCCTTTTTAAGGCCTTTTATAAAGTAGTAGGCCCCAATACCCTTGGCGCCAAGGTATTTGGTGATAATCTCCTCAGGTATCTCTTCTGTCTCGGTTTTCCCACTGGTAAGATTTATCCTAAGAAGCTTCTTCCAATAACCGGTCATTTCGTCCCATCCTGCCCTGCTAAAAATCAATCCAGTTTTCATCCGGAAACTACTGTTTCCGGCTTCACGCTTTCAGCCATCAGCTGTCAGCCGTCAGCAAAAAAGTAGGACAAACATCATGTTAAGCTGAATGCTGATAGCTGAGTGCTGACTGCTCCATCCGGAAAACTTGGTTTTCCGGATGAAAACCAATTCATTTCTTATTTCTGCGGACCGCAGAGTGAGGTCTTTTAGTTGCTCAGGTAGGACAACTGAAGGAGGTTGGCGGTTTTAGGCGCGGCACTACCCACTTAAACAGCGCCACAAAAAAGGCTATGACCAGTATTATAATCAGCACATCTTCCATGTCGTCTCCATTTCATTAACACCCCAATAATGTACCCCAAAACAATTCCTGTCAAGTTTGTACTTAGTGGACTTTCCCCACATGTTATGGAAGCCATTGTTCCTGAGCGTAACTTGCTGGAGCAGTGGGGTACCCTTCGAAGACGAGCAGGAAGGGGAAAGCCAGCCCGTTAGAGGCTGGAAGGGGCAAGCCTTCCCCGCCTGCGAGTCCCGAAAGGGTCACTGCGGAAGTCGTGAAGCGAAGGAATTACGGCTTCCATACACATTTGGAACACTAATAACATATGAAGATGTGGCTCCGGCAATCTTTACCTCCGGGGAATAATGCTGAAGATTCTCCCTTTATCGTGCGCTCTTTTCTGAATCAAATAATCTCCATACAGGTCCAGGCGGATTCGTTCCAACCCGGGGAGGAGTTTTTCTGGGAACCTCTTCTTTTCAATCTCGCTGGAAATTTTTTCATAGAACCGATAGACAGAACCCTTAGACCTTTTGGAAACAAAGCGGACCAGTTTGTCCTTTATCTCCTGATCCTCTTCGTTCTCCGCCAGTTGTTTAAGTTTCTCTTCAATTACGTCATCGACATGGGGAACAAGAAGAGTTTTTAAAAGGACCAGGGCCTCATCGCCTCGCCCCCAATCAAAAAATAGTCGTATCTTTTCACCCTGGTAAAGGGCATTATCGGGATCGATGGCCAGGAGCTTATCATACCGGGCCAGGGCCTTGGAAAAGGCAAACTTCCGGGCGTAAAGCCGGGCCAGCTTGAGCACCCCCCTCTCATTATCCGGATATTTCTCCACCCGGTCTTCATATTCCTTTAGCGCTCTATCTACATCCACATGCTCCAGGGCTTGGGCCAAGAACCATCCGGACAGGAAGTGTTCGGGATTATTCTCTTTGATCTTCCGGTACAGGGCCACCTTTTCCGGCCAGTCAAGGAGTTCACTTTTAAAGAAATCATCATTCCAAAAGATATCAGGACGGCGCCGGCATAGCCTTTCGATCTCCAGATCAATAGCCTCCAAAAACAAAAATATGTCGTCCCCGGCTTCGACCAGAGATTTTTTAAGTCCGGTTAATACCGGCGCTGAGTATGGCCTTTCCTGTAACGCCGCATTACAAACGGCCACGGCCTGCGGAAATCGTTCGCTTCTATAGTAAATTTCGGCCAGCCCGTTCCGCGCCTCTCCGGCCGTATCGCCCCGGCTAAACATTGATTGATAGATACCCACGGCCTCGTCCCATTTTTTGCGCTCCATGAGTATTCGGGCCAGCAGAAGACGATCCCCGTCGCTGCCGCTGTGAGAGGCAAGATAACTCTTTAGAAGCTCCTCAGCCGCTTTGTACTCATTATCTCGCAGATGGAGAAGGACCAGACCCCGAATCCCCGCCGCCGAACCCGGATCTTTTAAGATCATCTTCTGATATTCCGCCCGGGCATAATCCGTACGTCCCTCATCGATATAAAGTTCTGCCAGTCCGCCGCAGGCGGCTTCGAGGTCCGGGCAGCGTTTTAAAATGTCGGAATACATCGTCCGACTTCTATAGTAGTTACCGGAGAGCCTTGCCAGACGGGCGAGATCAAGCAGGACCTCCTGCGAGTCATGATTTTCGTGCAGCAGACGGGCATAACATTCACCGGCCTCTTCATAATCCTTCAGGCCCTCATAAGTGCGGGCCAGGCCAAACTTTGCATCCTTATCATCGGGATAGGCAGCCAGTATCTTTTTATATGCATCCAGGGCTAAATCCAGTTCACCCCTTACCTCATGTGTCCTTACCAGTCCTTTCAGCGCCTCCAGGTTCTTACCATCATCCGCCAGAACAGAGCGAAATAATTTCTGGGCGGCAGACGTCCGGGCCTGTTCAATAAGGAGATGGGACAAGGCCAGCTTTGCCGATGTCAGTTCAGGATAAACCTCAATCGCCGTCTGCCAGGCCCGGATAGCCTCACCTACCCTGCCCAATGTCTGTAATATTGCGGCCCTCTTCACTAGGGCCTCTTTATTCTCAGGCTCAAGGGATAGAACATCCTCAAGGGGCTTAAGGGCCTTTTCCTGTTCACCCTTTTTCAGCCATATATCAGCCAGATCAATTTTAAGGCCTGTTTTCTGGGGGTACTCCTGGCTTAGTTTCTCATATATGGCCGAGGCCTCTGTATATTCCTTGGTCTTCAAATAAATCCCGGCCAGTGCTTTGCGGGCCTCTTCGTCCTTTGGGGCAAGGGACAGGTAGGTCTTATACTGTTCTATAGCTGCCGGGTATTGTCCGCTGGCAGAAAGGGCTTGAGCAAGTACAACCATCCCCTCTCTGTGTTTCGGTTCAATCTTTAACAGGGTCTGGAGGCTGGCTGCGGCATTCTTGTAAAACCCGAGTTCACTTTCAATCTGCCCTATCTTAAAAAGGAGCTTACTGTCATTTCGATTTTTGGTCAGCGCCTCTTTCAGATGAGGCAGCGCCTCTTTCTTCTTCTCTTTCTTAAGATAAAGCTGGGCGATCTTCTCATGGCCCGCCGGATTATCCGGATAATTTCTCAGAAATCCGGCAAGCATATCTATGGCCTCTGCATCACGACCGGCGCTTATAAGAGAGTCCACATAACGGTGAATAAAAACCGGATCGTTACCTTTAAGGCCGGTCAGCCTTTGGTAATAGGCCACGGCTTCGCCGGATTTTCCCAGGTTATCCAGACAGATAGCCATCTTATAAATCAGATCCACGTCCCGGGGGCTTAAACTCAAGGCCTTAAGCAGATAATTAGACGCCTCTGAACAGCTCTTAAGCTTAAGATAGGCCTCTCCCAGACCCTTTAAGGCGGAAAAATTTGTGGGTTCCTTTAAAAGTATCTGTTCATAAAGTTTAATAGCCCTTTTTTCATTCTCGTGGGCAGCCAAGAGTTCGGCCAGAGGAAGCATGGCATCGGTGCGGTCAGGCTTTGACTCTAAAAAAATCTCCAGGGCCTCTATGGCCTCTGTATCTTTACCCATGTATCTCAATATCTGGGCCATCTCAAGGCGGGCGTCATCCAGGGTAGGCTTGATTTGCAATACTTCCCTGTACAGAACCAGGGCTACGTCATATTTCTTCTGGCGGGTAAATTTACGCGCCAGATCCCATTTGCTTTTCCATCGCGGCGTCTCTTCCTGTTTCATAATTATTCTTGTGCCCGGAACCGCAGGCGGAGAAGAGGCCTTATTACCCGACACCTTGTCGGCTGGCGTTACATCCGCAACCCCCATCAGGAAAAACCAGATCAGAAGGACGCAAGCTTTTCTTATCATCCTTTTCCATCCCTCAGCCGTGGATCGATAGCATCCCTTATACCTTCACCAAGGAGGTTATAGCCGAGCACAGTAATAAGTATAGCCATACCCGGATAAAAAGAAAGCCACCAGGCTACTTCAATACTGTCCTTGCCCGCGGTGAGGATATTACCCCAACTCGGCGTAGGCGGCTGGACACCAATACCCAAAAAACTCAGGGCAGATTCGGTCAGTATGGCCGCAGCTACGCCCAGAGTAGCGGAGACCAGCACCGGGGCCATGGCATTCGGTATAATATGCCTCCATATTATGCGGGTATGGCTGGCTCCCAAGGCCCGGGCCGCCAGGACATAGTCCCTCTCCTTTATGGACAGTATCTCCGCCCGAATCAACCGGGCCATTCCCATCCATCCCGTTGCCCCGATGACCACCATGATATTCCAGATGCTGGGCTCAAGCAAGGCCACGACCGCCAGGATCAAAAAAAACGTCGGGAAACAGAGCATGATATCTACAAAACGCATAATAACCGTATCCACATAACCGCCGTAGTAACCGGCCATAGCCCCTAAAAAGACACCGATAACCATAGCAATACCCACGGCTACAAACCCTACCATAAGGGATATGCGCCCTCCCCAGATAATCCGGCTGAGGACATCGCGGCCCAACTGATCAGTGCCAAGGAGATGTTCATGACCGGGTGGTTCCAGGATAGATTTGATATCAATATAGCTTGGATCATAAGGAGAAAGTACAGGCGCCGCCAGAGAAACGATAAAAAGAAGCCATACAACCCCCGCCCCTATTAATCCCAGGCGATGGCGTCTGAAACGTTGCCAGAATTCTTTAACCAAGGCCCTTGTCATTAATTATCGCACCCGTATTCTCGGATCAACCAGGGCATAAGAGATATCCGCTACCAGGTTGCCGATAAGGGTCAGAACCGCCCCGATGACCAGCTCACCCATGACTACCGGGTAGTCCCTGGCCATAACCGCCCCGTAAAATAGCTGTCCCATGCCTGGAATGGCAAATATCGATTCAAAGATGACGCTGCCGCCGATGAGGCCGGGGATAGACAGGCCCAGGACAGTCACCACCGGAAGCAAGGCATTGCGCAGGGCGTGTTTATAGATGACCACCCGTTCAGGCAGACCTTTAGCCCTGGCCGTAAGGATATAATCCTGCCGTATTACCTCCAGCATGTTGGACCGCATATAGCGCGAAAGGCCGGCTAACCCGCCGAACGCCGAAAGCAGGACCGGGAGAATTAGATGCCTGCCCAGGTCAACCGTTTTACCCCAGAAACCAAGGTATTCATAGTTCAGGGACTTGAGACCGGATATGGGCAGCCAGTCCAGATGTACGCCAAAAACGAGCATCAAAAGCAGCGCCAGCCAGAAGGTCGGCGTGGCAAACCCTATAAAGACAAAGAGCGTGGTGGCCTTGTCAAAAAGAGAATACCGGTGAACCGCAGAGAGTATCCCGATGGGTATGGCCGCAACCAAGATAAGAACCAGAGAGAGGATGTTGATAAAGAGGGTAACCGGCAACCTCTCCATGATCTTCTCCTGTACCGGCCGGTTGTCGGAGGAAAAAGACCGGCCGAAGTCAAATCGCACCAGCCTCTTCAGCCAGTCAAAATACTGTATAGGGAGGGGCTTATCCAGGCCGTAGATGGCGTTGAGGCGGGCCCGGGCCTCCAGAGAGACCTTGGGCTGCATCATGGTCTGCATCTCCGTGGGTGCGCCAGGGGCAAGATGCAGGACGGCGAAGGATATAACGGTTATCCCCAGAAAAATTGGGATCATGAGAAATAATCTTTTTAGAATATAGGCAGCCATTATCTATCAGCTATCAGCTATGAGCTATGCGCCATCATTTATAACCGTTCACCGTTATCAGTTCACCGTTGTCCGTGAGAAGGGAGAAAAACGTCTTCTTCGGTGAACGGTCAACGGTCAACGGTTACTATTATTTTATACCTCTGCTCCTTCTTTGGCACATACCATTTAATCAGGTTATAGGTTATACCCGCGGCAGCGGGTTCAATGCCCCTAACCCGGGCCTGAACCACGGGAAGGGCGTCCGGGACATAGAGAAACACATAAGGCGCTTCCTCGGCCAGTATCTCCTGGATGCGCCAGTAAATCTTTCTGCGTTCTTCCTGGTCAAAGGTGCGTCTGCCCTTTTCCAATAAGGCATCCACCTCCGTATTCCTGTAAGAGATGAAGTTCAACTCGCCGGGTCTGGTCTTGGAAGAGTGCCAGACGTCGTATATATCGGGGTCCTGGCTTATCGTCCATCCCAGGATGGTGGCCTCAAACGCCTTCTTCTCGATAAATTCCTTGATAAAGGCAGCCCATTCGATGATCCGGATCTTGACATCAATGCCCACCTCTTTCAGCCGGCGCTGCATGATCTCCGCCGTCCGGGCACGGGTATCATTCCCCTGATTGGTGATGATGGTAAAGCGAAACGGCATCCCGCCCTTGTCCAATATACCGTCGCCATCCGCATCCCGCCACCCCGCTTCTTGTAGAAGTTCCCGCGCCTTGACAGGGTTATAGGGATATTGTTTTACATCGGGATTACAGGCCCAGGTGCCGGGTTTATACGGACCGGTGGCCTCCTGCCCCAGACCGAGGAGGACTCCTTCGATAAGCTCTCCGCGATTGATGGCATAGGAAATGGCCTGCCTCACCCGCCTGTCCCTGAACTTTTCATCTTCCAGATTAAAACCCAGATAGGTGTAGGCAAAGGCCGGGTAGCGGTACTTGTTAAAGTTCTCTTTAAACTTTCGATACTCCGTCTGCCGGGCATATTGAAGTGGGCTAAGGCCCATGTTATCTATGCCTCCGGCCTTAAGCTCCATGAACATGGTGGCGGAATCGGGGATAATACGGTAGATATAGCGATCGATATAGGGACGGCCCTCGAAGTAATCGGGATTATAGGCAAGGACCACCTTTTCCCCGGCCTTCCATTCCTTGAAGATAAAGGGGCCTGTACCGACGGGCCGGCGCGCCAGAGGGCTCTTCATGATATCCCTTCCCTCCAGAAGATGTCCGGGCAGAATAGAAATACCCCAACTGGCCAGGGCCGGGGCAAAGGGTTTTTTATAGGTAACCCGGAAGGTATAAGGGTCCGTCGCCTCCGCCCTTTCCACCTGCAGGAAGTCCTCGGCATAGGCGGTTGGAGTATGTGGATCGACCATAGTCTTATAGGTAAATAAGACGTCTGCGGCCGTAAAAGGTTGGCCGTCATGCCACCTTACCCCCTTTCGCAGATGAAAAGTAATGACCAACCCGGATTTTGAGACCTCAAACGATTCGGCCAGATCACCCACCAGCTTAAGGTCTTTGTCATATTTCACGAGGCCGTTGTATATGAGGCCGGCCACCTCATGAGAAGAACTATCGGAAGCCAGGATCGGGATTAGATTCGAAGGCTCGCCTATAGACCCGGTGATCAGGGTGTCGCCATAGCAGGGCGGTCCGGCTGCTGCCGGACGTTCCAAGGTCTCATTGCCCCCTCCCGACGGGGAACACGCCGGGCAGGATAGGAGGACAAAAACCCCCCAGACCAGGAGCATGCGGCCGCTGATTTCCCATATCTTTGCCGACGCTTTCATATCCAAGAACGCATTATACGGCAAACATTCCCTTGAAACAATCTTTGTTTTATTATAGTCTGGTCGGCAGTCAGCTATCAGCCATCAGCTTTCAGCTATTTTGTATTCTGACTCCTGAATTCTGGATTCTGTCTCCTGACAGCTAATTGCTGATCGAAGAGAACTCCCAGCCGGAAACGGTTGTTTTTTTGAATGAGTGCCGCCCATGACACCTCAGCTCCTACTTTCCATCCAGGACTTAAAGACATATTTTTATACTGAAGAAGGCACCATAAAGGCGGTCGATGGCGTAAGCTTTACTGTGGAAAAGGGCGAAACTGTCTGCGTCGTAGGCGAGTCCGGCTGTGGTAAGAGCGTCACGGCCCTGTCCATACTGAGGCTCATCCCGGACCCTCCCGGCAGGATAGTCTCCGGTTCAATCCTGTTCGACGGCCGGGATATTATGAAACTGGAAGAGGAAGACCTGCGCTGCCTCCGGGGCCGGCGGATTTCCATGGTCTTTCAGGAACCTATGACCGCCCTCAATCCGGTCTTCACTATAGGCGACCAGATCACAGAGGCCATACTCGTACATGAAAAAATTCCGCGCCATCAGGCCGGACAAAGGGCCGTTGAATTCCTCGGCCTGGTCGGCGTCCCCTCCCCTGCCGAAAGGATAAGGCATTACCCCCACCAACTGAGCGGCGGGCTCAGACAAAGGGTCATGATTGCCATGGCCCTGGCCTGCCGTCCGGCCCTGATGATCGCCGATGAACCGACCACGGCCCTGGACGTCACCATCCAGGCCCAGATACTGGATCTGCTCAGCGACATCAAAAAGAAAATCGGCATGGCCCTCCTTTTGATTACCCACAATCTCGGCGTGGTGGCCGAGGTGGGCCAAAGGGTCATCGTCATGTACGCCGGCCGCATAGTTGAAGAGGCCGGGGTCGATAACCTCTTTTCCCGACCGCTCCATCCCTATACCAGGGGGCTTCTGGCCTCCCTGCCGCACGTCTCGTTGGATAAGGAACCGCTGCACCGCCTCACGCCCATACCCGGCACGGTCCCGTCGCTTTCCGCCCTGCCCGGAGGCTGCGCCTTTCAGAACCGCTGTAAAGAGGTACATAAAGAATGTCTCATTACCGAACCGCAACTTCTTGAGGTGGAAAAAGGGCACTTCGTGCGGTGCTTTTTAAAGGCAGACCGGCCATGAACCCGGTGGTTGAAGTCAAAGACCTGTTTAAACATTATCAGGTGCGGAGCAGCTTCTGGGGCCGGAAAGACCACGTCTTGCAGGCCGTGGCCGGCGTTAACCTTGCCGTCATGCCGGGCGAGATATTAGGGTTGGTGGGTGAAAGCGGCTGCGGCAAGTCCACATTAGGCCGCCTCATACTGAAACTGGAGGAACCTGCCTCAGGCCGGGTCTTCTATAAGGGCCGGGACGTCTCATCTTTATCCCAGAGACAGATGCGAAATTTGCGCAGGGATATGCAGATCATATTCCAGGACCCCTACTCGTCGCTTAATCCACGCCGGAACATATTCGATATTGTGGCCGAACCGTTCATAATCCATAAACTCTGCCGCAGGACAGAACTGGTCGAAAAGGTCACTCATATACTCGGGGAGGTGGGCATCGGCGAAGACCAACTCTATCGTTATCCGCATGAATTCAGCGGCGGACAAAGGCAGAGGATCGGTATCGCCCGCGCCCTGGCCCTGCATCCGGAATTCATCGTGGCGGACGAAGCGGTCTCTTCCCTGGACGTCTCGATACAGGCCCAGGTAATCAATCTCCTCCTCGACCTCAAGAACAAATTCAATCTTACCTATCTCTTTATCGCCCATGACCTTCAGGTCGTACATTATCTGAGCACCCGCATCGCCGTCATGTACCTCGGAAAGATCATGGAAATAATGGACAAAAATCTCCTCGGACAGGTCCCCCACCACCCCTATACCGAGGCCCTCCTGGCGGCCGCCCCTTCTCCTGACCCTACCCGCCGCCAAAAGCGTATAGTCTTAGAGGGAGACCCTCCCAGCCCCTTAAACATTCCATCAGGCTGTCCCTTTCACCCCCGCTGCCCATACCGAAAGGACATCTGTACGACGGATAAACCCCTCTGGCACGAAGCCGGCCAGAGGCAGTGGCTCTCCTGCCATATCCGGTAAGGCCGGTGGTTTTGGTGGGCACGATAAAGCTGTGCCAACCCTACGTTACTGGCCCCTAAATTACTGCCGCTAAGATTGCTGCAATCAAAATCAGACCCGTAGGGTGGGCATTGCCCACCGTCTTTGTCTTCGGCCGGGCAAGCCACACCTTGGATCCTTTCGTAAATTCCGCCTTGATTAACCCCCACCGCAGTGAATAGTTCATATCCCCCTGGGGCAGTCGCCAAATACAGTGCATATGATCCGGCAGCAAAACCCACGCCTCGACAATAAAAGGATGCGAGCCGCGAACTTTGAAAAGGATCTCACGTAACAGGTTTCTCGATTCCGGGAGACATAGAATCGGTTGACGTCGATATGTAACAACCGTGAAAAAATACGCACGCCCTTCCCGTGCTCGTCGATAATTTGGCATTTAATTTGCGCGACACATTACAGGGTTCGGTGGGCACGATAACGCTGTGCCCACCCTACTTGGCTACGGGGCTTCCCACTGCTGGTCCTTCCTGTGTTGTCCAATGTCAAGGGCTGACCGCTCTGGCTCCATCGATTTGGTCACCGGCACGAGGTCACGAGCGCCCAGTGTACTAAAGGGTTAGGAAACTTTGTATGAATTTATAATCGCAAGTAGCTCACTCGGCTTCAAAATGTGCACGGAGACAATGTCTTTCAATTCTTCTCTCTTTTTCAAAATACGCTCATCTGTAGTTACGAAATAGGCGCCGTATTTATCAGCCTCAAAAACATGCTCGGCGTCTTTAGCCATTTTCTCCGGCTTTCCATTTCCTGCAAGTATTCTGAGTATCTTGGCTTTGCCGCTCTGCTCATTCGAGGTCAGGGAAGTTTCGATAGTGTAAATCAATTTGTTTGCCTCACGCTTTACCCACCCGGGAGTATTCGGGTGCTCGACCTCCTTTTGAGTAGAATGAGCAATATTTAGGATCAGCTCACCCTCCTCGGAGAGTTTGAAAAGACTTAAGGAAGCTTGATCTTCAGGCGAATACTTCGGATCGAATGCACAGGAGTCAATGAATATTGTTGTAATCCTGGGATCAGCTGGTCGATACCCTAGCGGTTTTCTACGCATTATCGCTTTCACCCTGAATTCCTAACGCATTTCTCACCTGCTGGTGTGTAGTCTAGCCCGGCAGGGTGGGCTTTGCCCCACAAATTTGAAGGGCTGGGGTATGGCCTCTTCCTGGTTTTTTCTTATTCACACCATCCATATTTCTTGGCCTGCGTATAGCTTGCGCATGAGCCTAGCTCACAGGCCCGTTTCCAGTCAGAACAGGCCCGTTCTCTATCACCTTTCTGAGCATATGTATTTCCCCGGTTAATATAAGCCAGGGTATTTTTTGGATCCAATGCTATGGCTCGATCAAAATCAGCCGTAGCGCGATCCAAATCACCCATCAGCTTGAACGTATATCCCCTGCTATTGTAAGCGTCAGCAACATTGGGGTCGATCACCAATGCCCTGTTAAAATCAGCTATAGCCAGGTCATACTTACCCGCTCGACCATAGGCGCCGCCGCGATTGACATAGGCGCCAATATACTCAGGATTTATCTCCAGGGCCTTGTTTAGATCTGCAAAAGCAAGTTCGAATTCGCCTCTTATCGCGCGTATATCCCCCCGGTTACTGTACGCCTGAAAGCACGCCGGGTCACTTTGTATGGCTTTATTATAATCTGCAATGGCTAGCTCAAGGTTGCCTACCGCTTGGCAAATAACACCTCGTGCGAAGTAGGCGTCAGAATATTTGGGATTTTTTTCTATGGCGCGGGTATAGTCTGCGATAGCCTTAGTTGAGTCTCCCTTCCTGGTAAAAGCAACCCCTCGGCCGTAATAAGCCATCGCATGATCAGGGTCTGCCTCCAATACCCTGTTGTAGTCTGAGATTGCCAGATCGTAGTTACCTATCTTGTCGTATGTGGCCCCTCTATTAATCAATGCATCTGCATTGTCAGGATTTATTTCCAACACCTTACTGTAGTCTGCCAATGCACTATCCCACTCGCCTTTATCCCCATAAATATTAGCCCGAGTGAAGTATGCTGCTTCATGTCTCGGGTTCACCTCGAGAGCCCGGCTGTAATCGGAGATAGCCTTGTCATAATCGCCTCTCTCCTGATATATAATTGCTCTTGAATAATATATGTCCGCAAGTTCCGGATTTATTTCTATAGCTCTACTGTAATCAGACAGAGCCATGTCGAATTCTTTCCTCTCCTGATATGTTAATCCCCTGCTATAGTAGGCCAGAGCATGGTTAGGGTTTATTTCAATGGACCTATTATAATCTGATATTGCAAGCTCTTGATTACCTTTGCTACAATAAGCGTTACCTCTATTGGCATATGCATCGGCATTGTAAGGGTCTATTTCGATGGCCTTGCTGTAATCTGTTATTGCAATATCATGTTCACTTTTTGCACAATAGGCATTTCCCCGAGCAATGTAAGCATCAACATACCCTTGGTCCATTGAAATGGCTTTGTCGAGATCTGTAATGGCCTTATCATAACTGCCTTTTTCATGCCAGGAAAGGCCGCGGTCGTAGTAAACATCAACAAATGAGGGATACAGCCGCAATGCCTCATTGTAATCAGCTATCGCACGGTCATAATCATTTTTAAAATGATAGGCATTCCCTCGATTTTTAAGAGCTTTGACATAAGAAGGGCTTAACTCTAAGGCCTTGTCGTAATTCTCAATAGCCTTATCATATTCTTTTTTGACCTTGTAGGCTACCCCCCTTCCATTGTAGGCCACAATATCCTTCGAGTTTAGCTCCAATGCCTTGCTGTAATCAGAGATGGCGCTGTCCATATCTTTCTTGGAAGCATTAGCTAACCCCCGGATGTCGTAGGCAACGCTGTAATCTGGATCACTGGCAATAGCCTTATTATATTCAGCAACTGCCTCATCCGGCAGCCCTATATTACCCAAGACCCCACCCTTAAAAAGATGGATAGCTGTCTCGGCTTTTATCCTTTGGGCTACTACATCCTCGGTTACCTTCAGGATGTTTTCTGCTGACGCATCTAACGGATCAGATTGAAGAACCTTTCCAGTTTCCTCCTGAGCCTCTCTAAATTGACCTTTAATACCATAGAGCAGCGCAATAAAATCTTTACCAAAATAGGTCTGAACATATTCGGGGGTTAACTCAGCGGCCTTGCCGTAATCCATGATAGCGCGGTTATAATCACCTTTGTCTTTAAAGACCTCTCCACGCAGGATGTACCCATCGGCATACTGGGGATTTATGTTTACAAGCCTATCAATATCAAAGACAGCCTGGTAATATTCGCCCCGGTCATGATAAGTATCTTTTCTAATGTTGTATGCTAAATCGCCACTCTTCCCGTCTTCATAGATTTTCAGATTCCGTATAAACTTGTTCAGCTTTGCCTCCATCTCTTTTTGATCCACCTTACCCTCTTTTTCATATCCGATGGTGTAAAGGACGGAGGTTGATTCAGCATCAGATTGATTAAAAACAGTTGAAATGTTTGTAGCTTTATCCCTGTAGAAGGCGGAATGATTGAAAGGAAACTTCTGTTTTTCAATTATTTCCCAATGGCTTTCATATTTATCGCCAAGTCCTTTTGGCGGTTTCATATTTCTGGTAATATTGAAATTAGTCCAATTATTTTTGTCTTCTCCGACTACGATTGTCCCTACATCCCATATCGTTTTATTAGACTCTCTAAAATAGTCAAACTTTAATTTCATATAGCTCTTTTCAGAGACCGCCATGCCATCAGAGGAATATGAAAAAGAAAGTCTCTTGGATTTGTAATAAAACGCTTTGTTATAGTCAAAGGAGACATTGATTGATGAAAAAGCAGAAGGAAGCAGCTCTTTTATTTTTATAAATTCTTCCCATTGTTTGAGAGTACCATAATACGAAACATAGATAAAATTGGTGAGGATTTTTAAATCAGGGATGTCTACAAAATCCACCTGACCTGTCTGCCCGGCCTTCATCATGGTTATGCAGCCCCCGGGAACAGGAAGAGAAAGGGTTACAACTTTTTCATCGGAATATTCCAGACTCCATGTTCTTACCAGCCACTTTCTTCCGTGAGAATCAATGAAAACATAATCCTCGCAGCCATTGCCCAATGACGTTATTTTTATATTCTCTGAACCGATCTGCCTGGGTAAACTAATCCCTTTCAATATCAAATCCATAAACAGTTTCGTGTCGTCATAAAATTTCTTCAAAGGGATGTCATCCGGCTTCTGAATGTAAAGTAAAAGGGAGTTGGCCAGATTGCCATATCTGAGACGACCGTTATTAGAAAGATCAGCCTCTTTTTCTTCTTTGGGGGAAGAAGCATCCCAGTTATCATCACTTCCTCTCATAATGAGATTTGGGGAAATAGCATCATAGGTTTTATGGAGCAACGCGGTTGACCCCTTACCATTGGGGAAAATATTATCTTTATTCTCTTTGAAGAGCGCTTTCAGCAGGTTGTACAAAGAAAGGTTTGTTCCTTCAATCAATTCGCGATTCAATTCCTGATAGGATTTGGGAAGATAAATTTCTTTTTTGAAAACCCCTAGTTTCGTTAAGCCTGAATTGTCAAGAAAATACCCTATCTTTTTATAAGCTGTCGCTAAATTCGCTTTTGCGTCAATGGCTTCGTTGATGGGAAGGGCATAATTCAAGTTTTCATTAGGGGACTTTTGCAAAATAATCCCTATGACCTTTCCCTCCTTGTCAAGAAGGGGACCGCCACTGTTCCCTGGAGAGGCCGCCGCGGAAAACCGTATCCATTTCCATTCCCCGTTCTCTTGTTCTGGTGTTGCAGAGGTAAAGAGGCCATCTCGGATTACAATTCCCTCACCGAGCGCATTGCCTACAGCAAATACCTTCTGATTTATTTGAGGATTTGTATTCACTCTTAAAAAATCCTTCACTGCCTTATCTCTCAGGGAAAAGGCGACAAAATCCTTCCTCTCAGAGTACTTATCGATTTTGTCAATGCTGTATATTTTCCCGTCCTTATCTCTGAGGGAGACTTCTCCAAATTGACTCTCTAACCCGAGATTCATGACATGGGCTGCGGATAAAAATTCAGTCGGGCTTATGGCAAAGGCTGTCCCTATCGGATAGTATTTATCAGTTCGTATGGAATAGGGAAGGAGGTTCAACGGTAGGGGACGTTCATAGCTCAACGAATCTTTCGTCGGTTTCAAAACCACTACCTCAAAAACTGCGTTGCTGATTATTTCAAGGGTCTTGCTATCTAATGTGGAGTCAGCTGAAACAGTGCTTATAAAACTTACATATTCAAGTAGTATTATAAATATAACAAGACAAAAGGATCTTCGCCTGTTCATGAACCTTCTCCTTTTTCTGCATTCGTTACCAATACTATTTATTCATCTTTATTCATCGGTGAATTCTACTTCAAAGTGCCGTCGTCATATTCCACCCGCAGGAGACGGTTCAAATCATCGTAGGTATAGTCGATGGCCCCGGCCAAAGAGGCAAACAGGAATAAAAAGCTGAAGGCCCAAACCACAGCCATGCCCCATCTTTTAAGACTGCGTGCGCTCTTCATCTTCTCTCCGATGCATGGTAAAAGTTTTTCATATGATCTCATTGTGCAATGCCTTCGGTGGTCACGATAACGCTGTGCCCACTATTATCATCTTAGTTATGGATGTCCCCATTGCCATCATGGCAGGTTTATCCGGCACGCCACGGCGTATCTTCGGCCCGTACAAACTTTCTGTACATCCTCTCAACCTTCTTCTGAGTCACATACGGCTTGTGGACCCTGAACCCACCTCCAAAAGAATGAGGAATGTGCATGAGTTCGTGGATAAGAACCTTAATCTGCTCTTCTTTGCTGAGCTTATCAAACCTTTCAGAAATAACCTCAATAACATAATGAGGCCTCTGGTTGAGGGCTAATTGCATGATTCTGGAAAGACCGTGGCAGCGGGCAATTACCCTCTTGCTGTTAGAGTATTTGCTCCTTATACAAACCAGCCTGGATTCATCCACATGGGTCATTTGTAGTTTATGAATAATGCCTTTTATTGATGCACCAATGTCCTCGGCCAATTCGTACTGAATCATAGGCAAAAAATAAACATAGCTAAGGGGGAAAATCAAGAGATTTCGATCAGATGGCGGGGGTTTAGTAAATGTCCCGGCTACGCGGTGTTACCTTTAAATCCGGCCTTCAGCCCTCAGGCAATCCTTAAATACCTTGTAGAAATGCTCATGCTGGGACAGCGACTTTTGCAAAATCTCCCGCATTTCGCCCAGGTCCTTTTCATTGATGATGGCATCTACAGAGAGGGAGAAGGCCATTAACGTATCCAGTGTCCTGTACTGAGCGGAAATAAGCAATAAAAAGATATTGCGTCGTACAGATATAGGCAGGCGATCCAGGTACCTTAAAATGGGGTTGTTTCCCGTCCCTCCTTCCGCGGATTTTTCACTTACAACCATCACGCCATAATGATTATAACGTACCTTGGCATAAAAGGTCCGCAGGTCATCGGCCACACTCGTTTTGTAATCAAGCCCCTCCAGGACACGAACCACGCCCTCCTTCATAGACTCATCCGGCACACAAACCAGCCCGGCCTTCGTTCCTTCCTCGAAGAATTCAATGGCGACATCCTGATCGGTATCCGGCAAGGAGCCGATCTCTTCACTTTTTCCCCTCGTATCTATAGGAATCTTACCTTTGCAATCCGGGCAGGTAAGGACGACTTTGGTGTTCGCCGGTAACTTTTCATCCGGAACAAGAAAGCGCTTCTGACATCCCGGGCATGAGATTTCCATATTTAATATTTACCTCCTGCGTTCCTTGCCATAATCCCCGTCCAGCTTCAACCCCTCGATATCGGAGGTCTTCTCACCTTTCTGGGCCTTGAGTTGGTCTATGCCCCGGCTGACCACCGCACGGTGCGAGGCATAAGCCAGGGCAGTTTCTTCAGTGATCAGGCCTCGCTCGTAAGAACGGAGGATATCTTTATCAAAGGTCTGCATGTTGAATGCCTCACCGCTGTCTATGATCTCGTAAAATGTCTTTCCTTCTGATTCGCCGTTCAAAATAGAGTCTTTGATCCGCACGTTATTGTTCATGACCTCGAAGACAGCCACTCTCCCCCCGCCCACTTTGGGCAGGAGTTTCTGGCAGACCACCCAACGTACAGTATCAGCGAGGCGTATGCGTATCTGCTGTTCTTCATCCTTACTGAACATGCCTATAATACGGTTGACGGTCTGACCGGCATCTACCGTATGCAGGGTGGAAAACACCAGATGACCTGTCTCCGCGGCGCTCAGACCGATCTCTATGGTCTCGCGGTCGCGCATCTCGCCCACCAGGACTACATTCGGGGCCTGCCTGAGGGCGGCACGAAGCCCGTGGGCAAAGCTGTCGAAATCCGCGCCCAGCTCCCTCTGGTTAAATGTGGCCTTCCTGTGGGCATGAACAAACTCTATCGGGTCTTCCAGGGTGATAACGTGCACCGGCTCCGCCTCATTTATCTCATTGAGGATGGCCGCAAGAGAGGTGGATTTACCGGTGCCCGTGGCCCCGGTGAAGAGGATTACACCGTTTCGTTCCCTGGCCATTTTATAAAAAGATTCAGGAAGCTCAAGTTCTTTAACGGTCGGGATATGGGTGCTCAGTTTCCGCATCACGGTAGAGTAATAACCCTTTTGCTGAAAGACGTTTACCCTGAAACGCGCCCGGCCGGGAAGCTGATAGGAAAAATCACAGGAACCTTCCCGAACCAGGGTCTTGAGCAGCCTTGCATCCGAACCCATCAGGTGAAGGGCAAATATCTCCGCCTGATAAGGCGTAATCTGCTCAATGGGCGAATCCAGGGATACCGGAACCAAGCGGCCCGATGAAACTACCTGAAATGGCCGCCCCACAGTCACGTTGAGATCGGAGATGCTCTCCTGAGATTCCAGCATCCGGGTTATGATGTGATCGATGTCAGCCTTATTTATAGACAATTTTCATACCTCCGTGAAATCTTCCGGCGGCTTCTTTAAAAATTGGGTAAATTTTTCTTTGTTGATACTCTTGTTATACGCCTCGGTGGCATCGATCCACCCTTTCTGCAGGAGTTCCATAATGGCATCGTCCAGGGTCTGCATGCCGTATTTCTTGCCGGTCTGCATGGCAGACGCGATTTGATAGGTTTTTCCCTCACGGATGAGGTTGCGCACTGCAGGTGTGGCAATCAATATTTCCAGGGCCACACACCGGCCTTTAATATCCACGCGTTTGAACATGGTCTGTGAGACCACCGCCCGCAAGGCATCAGCCAGGGTGGAGCGCACCTGGGGCTGCTGGTTGGCCGGAAAGATTTCAATCATGCGGTCCACGGTCTTGGAGGCATTCAATGTATGCAAGGTGGCAAAGACCAGATGGCCGGTCATAGCCGCCTCCATGGCCAGGGAGATAGTCTCCAGGTCACGAAGCTCACCGACCAGGATAATGTCCGGGTCTTCACGCAAGCTGGCCCTGAGGGCCGCGGCAAAAGACTTTGTATGCGTCCCTACCTCACGATGATTTACAATACAGCCCTTGCTCTTGTGCACAAACTCGATAGGGTCTTCAACCGTAATAATATGATCCTTGCGGATAGTATTGGCGTGATCAACAATCGCGGCCAGCGTCGTTGATTTACCGCTGCCGGTAGGGCCGGTTACCAATATCAGACCCTTTGGGAGCGTGGCCAGGTTCTTGACCACCGGCGGCAGGCCCAATTGTTCGGCCGACAGGATATTGCTCGGTATCTCTCTGAAAACCGCCCCTATGCCGTATTTCTGCATGAAAAAATTGGCGCGATATCTGGCTAATCCCGGGATCTCATGACCGAAATCGAGATCGCCGGTCTCCTCAAATATCTTGATCTTGTCCTCCGGGGTGATCTCATAGAGCATGGCCTTGAGTTCGTCATTTTCCATGACCTTATACTTAACCCGTTCCATCTCACCCCGAATACGCAAGATAGGTTGAGATCCGGATATAAGATGCAGGTCCGAGGCACCCTGCTCATGCATCAATTTAAAAAAGGCGTCAATCTGAGCCATCTTTAGCCAATCCTCCGCTTGAGTTAGTTTTCATCCGGAAACTGCCGTTTCCGAATGAAAGCCCTCAGCGATCAGCTTTCAGCCGTCAGCATGTTTGTTATCCGTTATCCGACATTTTCTTTCGGTAAACGGTCAACAATGAACGGTGGACCGGCTTATGCTGATAGCCGACAGTCGAAGATTCGCCGGCGTTGTGGCGATCTGACCGTTCCATCCGGAAAACCGGGACTTCCGGCCCGTAGCCGGATGGAAACAAGCTACGCCAACTATATCGACACAAAAGAAGAAAACCTTAATCCTGGTCTGAAACATACAATAACGCGGAGGACGCAGAATTGGCAGAATCAGTCGAGTAGTTAAGTGGTTGAGCGATTGACCGCATAATATGCTATCTCTGCGTTCTGTGCACTGGTGGTGAACTATTACAATTAAGGCTTGACTTTAAAATTTTAAGTCGATATTTTGCAAAAACTTGTGAATAAACATTCAGTTTAGAAAGGGGAAGACATGGGTATTCAGTTAGATAAGGTTCGCAATATAGCCCTGCTTGCTCATAGCGGCGCGGGCAAAACATCCCTGGCCGAAGCCATGCTTTTTGCATCGGGACGGACAAGTCGTCTGGGCCGGGTAGATGACGGCACCTCAATCCTGGACTACGAACCGGAAGAAATCAAAAGAAAGATTACTATAAACTCGGCCTTTAATCATTATACGTGGCAAAAACATACGATCCATTTTATCGATACCCCGGGTGACGATAATTTCCTCAATGATACCAGGATGTCCCTGCAGGTGGCAGACAGCGCCGTATTCGTAATCGATGCCATTGACGGGGCCAAACCCTTGACCCTGAAGATATGGAACCTGGCCGGGGAGTTCCATCTGCCCCGTATTATTTTCATTAATAAAATGGACCGGGAAAGGGCGGATTTTTACAGGACATTAGATAGTATTTCCACCACCCTCAACGCCCGCTGCGTGCCCGTTCAACTCCCTATTGGCGCAGAAGATAAGTTCACCGGGGTGGTGGACCTCATAAATGAAAAGGCCTTCGTATTTGCCGGCGATCAAGGCGGCCAGTACAAGGAATGTCCTATACCCGATGACATGAAAGATTCTGTGAAAAAACATCGGGAAAACCTTCAGGAATACGCTGCGGAGGCAGACGACGCCCTGGTGGAAAAATTTCTGGAGGAAGGAACCCTGACGGTGGCCGAGATAGAAAAAGGACTGGCCGGCGGTATGATCGCGGGACGATTTGTCCTGGTATGCTGCGGCTCGGCTACACGCAATATCGGTGTCACCACCCTTATGGAGGCCGTCAATCAATATCTGCCTTCTCCTCTGGATAAGGGGGCAAAAACGGCCTTAAATGCCAAGACCAAGGAACCGGTCGAAATAGCCCCCGCCCCCGATGCGCCGTTGTCGGCTCTGGTCTTCAAGACCCTGTCCGATCCGTATGCCGGACGGCTCTCTATCTTGCGCATTTACTCCGGCACACTGAAACCGGACACCACCCTCTACAACACAAACAAGCAGACCACGGAGCGTATCGGCCAGCTTCTGTCCCTGGAGGGCAAGGCGCAAAAATCAGTTGAAGGTGTGGGACCGGGAGAATTAATCGCAGTCGCCAAATTAAAAGACACCGTGACCGGCGACACGCTCTGCACTGAAGGATCGCCGGTCATTATTGAGGCCCTGCAACCGCCGCAGCCGGTTATTTCCTACGCCTTAAAACCGAAAACCAAGGCCGATGAAGAGAAGATATCCGCGGCCCTGGGAAAACTCAAAGAAGAAGACAATGCCATCCTGGTTACCCGTAATGAGGCGACGAGGGAAACCATTCTTTCCGGCATGGGACAAATCCATATCGAGGTTGTAGCAGAAAAGTTAAAAAGAAAATATAATGTTGACGTCAATCTTACCCTGCCCAAGGTGCCTTATAAAGAGGCCATCAAAAAAACCAAACAGGGTGTTGTCTATCGGCATAAGAAACAGACCGGCGGGGCCGGGCAGTTTGCCGAGGTTCACTTTGATATCAGTCCTCTGCCCCAGGGAGGCAGCTTTGAGTTTGAAAATGCCCTGACCGGAATGAATGTACCCCGCAATTTTGTTCCCGCAGTGGAAAAGGGCATTCAGGAAGCTATGCAGGCAGGCCCCCTGGCTGGCTATCCGGTTGTGGGCGTTAAAGTCAGATTTTATGACGGTAAGTCGCATGAGGTTGATTCATCGGAGACAGCCTTCAAGATTGCAGCTATCCAGTGCTTCAAGAAAGGTATGCTGGAGGCTATGCCCATCTTGCTGGAACCGATCATGTCTATGACTATTCTGGTCCCGGATGACTGCATGGGTGATGTTATCGGGGACATAAACAGCCGCCGGGGAAAGGTAATAGGGGTAGAGACCCGATCCGGGGTGCAAGCCATCCTGGCCCATGTACCCATGGTCGAGGTGCTGCGTTACGCCTCCGAGCTCACCTCAATGACTGCCGGACGCGGTACATTCAGCATGGAATTCTTGCGCTACGAAGAAGTTCCGGCTCACCTGACTGAAAAGATTGTCGCTGCGGCTAAAAAGGAAGGCGAGGCCTAGAGATCAGGGGAAATTGTAACCGTCCACCGTTCACTGTTGACCGTTCACCGAAAAGACGTTCCTCGCGTTTTTCAGGGGATATTTGGCTCTTGTACTCTGGTTCCTGGTCTTTTGGACCAGGGACTGGAGGCCGAAACGGAATACGCGATCACCATGACTCTTTGCCAAAAAGACGCTTTTCAGGTTCTTACGGTCAACGGTGAACGAATAACGGTGAACGATTACGGGGAATTTGGTATTGACCAACGAAGAACCGGATAAAGAAAGCCAGTCCCTATCCCAGAAGATAGCCCGGATGAACGTCGCCGAAAAGATCAAGCTGGCCATGACCGGCGACAAAGAGTCCCGGGGTATCCTCATCCGCGACGGGAACAAGATGGTCCAGGGAGCCGTAGTACAGAATGCGCGCCTTACCGATGCCGAGGCAGTCCAGATAGCCAAGATGCGCACTATGGACGAAGGCGTTATCCGGCATCTGGCCACTGAACGCAAGTGGCTGAAAGTCTATCCGGTTAAGGTGGAGCTGGTTAAGAACCCGAAGACGCCGCTTATGCTGGCCATGAGGTTGCTGCCGCTCCTGCGCGAGGCAGATTTGCGGGATATAGCCAAAAGTAAAGATGTCCTGAAGACTGTTTCTTCACAGGCCCTCCGCCTGCTCAGTCAAAAAAAACAGTAACCGGCCCGCCGCGGCCTTTGGTTGACCCGGGGCAAGCGCATCACTTAAAAAAACTATGTACACAACAGCCATAGTCACTATAAGCGATAAGGGCTCCGAGGGAAAACGGGAGGATCTGAGCGGCTCAGAACTGAAAAAGATATTAAGTGAAGCCGGTTACCGTATCTCCGCCTATACCATCATCCCTGATGATCTAACCATTATTGTCAACACCTTGGTGCGTTTGGCAGATGTGGAAAAGACAGATATGGTCGTGACCACAGGCGGTACAGGACTTTCTCCGCGTGATGTGACTCCGGAGGCCACGGCCATGGTCATTGAAAAAGAGGTCCCTGGTATGGCCGAGGCCATGCGCGCCGTCAGCCTGCAAAAAACGCCGCATGCCATGCTCTCACGGGCCTTGGTCGGGATAAGGAAAGAGACCCTGATTATTAATCTGCCGGGCAGCCCGAAAGGCGTCCGTGAAAATCTAACCACCCTCCTGCCTGCTCTCCCCCATGCCCTGGCCAAGATCAAGGGCGATCCCTCGGAATGTGCCCGGTAGCCACTGTTTGATAATCATCAGCCCGGCTCAGGTGAAATGACCGCTGAAAGTGATGACCCAAACAGAAATAGCTAATACCATAACACGTTTCAGAAAAGGCTATTAATCAGGAACTCACGAACCCATGAAAAAACAGAGCAATCAGAAGCCGAACTGCTGAAAACCAATTTCTCGAAAATACTTTCCTGATAACAATTTAGATTTTTGAAAGCCTGTCGTAAATGCGATGACCCTCCAGAGGCGGGTCTTCGAATTGTGATGCCTGAAGAGTTACCACTTATATGAATGAATCTGGGAATCAAGAAATCAGGAATGTATTTTTCTTCCTGATTTCCTGATTTGATATGTTTCTTTGCAATTTTTATCATGCAGTTTCAAAATGCTAAATTGTTACCCAATACCTAATAATATACATTACATATCATCATTATCTAATTTAAATCATGTATATTTATATGTATAATTTAATTTTGATTAAAGTTACCGGGCTATGCCGCCGATAAGAAAACCAGAATATAAAGCTTCCTGGGTTGTGCGTGATTTGAGCGTCGGCCGAGTCTAATAACTAAAAAAGTAAAAGCGATCCTCATCCGCGGCAGATGCCCGGTAATGGATGGCAAAACTTAAAAAGAGAGCACTTCGAGCGCGACGGCTCTAAACGGCATTCCGGGATAGACAAAAAGACAAGGTGGTCGGTCAACCTAACTACCTAACCCCGAACCCCCGGAGGGCGGAACCCCTCCGGGGCTTTTTATTTGGCAGATTGACCGGCAGTCTCAGGATTAAAAACCAGGCATTTCAGGATCAGGTCTTCCAGTAAAAGTTTAGGCGCTATCCCGCCCGATTTGAGGGCCATATCGACCTTAAGGAGTTCGGACATACACTGAACAAGATGCTCAATTTGAAAGCCCCTGGCCTGTTTTAAAAGCAAGAAAAGCGGGTACGGTGAAAGTTTTTCCAGCTCCCTGGGTATCTTTCCTTCTTTCTTAAGCCCCGCCAGTCCCTGCTGAATGCCTTGATATGTGACATCCCCTTTTCCCAGAAAATCCAGACTCGTATCCAGCGCCCACCTGGCCAGGAGAAGGCGGCGAATCTGTTTGGTGAGGGCAGCCAATATCTGAAGCGGCAGGTAACCCTGGTCAAGGAGCAAACCCAGGGAAGAAAGGGCCTTCTCGGCATCCCGGTCACCGAATGCCCCGGTCAGTTCATAAATCGGCTCTTCCCTTTCCCGTTTCACTACCGCATCAATATCTTTCAGGGCGATGGTCTTTCTTTCACCGCTGTAACTAACCAGTTTCTCTAATGCGGCGGCCAGAGAAGCCGGATTAAAACCTATCCTTTCGATAAGATCGGATGCTGCGCGTGACTCCATGGCCTTTCCATGGCGTGTGAGTATATCCTTCATCAGGTCCTTGAGCACCGTATCCTGACCGCGTTTTGCCGCGGCGGTAGTCCCTTTATCGACCGCGAAGCTCACAACCACACCCATCTTTTCTATCAACCGGTAGAGAGACTTGCGCCTGTCCGCAGTATCCGTGAGCAAGATCAGATGGTTGGAATCCGGTATGCCCTTGGCCAGGGTCTCTTCCAGAATATCCCCTCCACCTCCGGTGGGGACTGATTTTTCCTGCCCGGCCTGTATGGCGAAGTTGGTCACTTCATTCAGCCAGGCAATATCCTCCCCGCTCTTTGGGGCGCCGAATATCTTTTCCCACGTACTATCCGGTATCTTCTCCCATCCCCCGTCCCTGACATCCTCAATGGCCAGACCGGATGAGAAAACGGCCAGCACAAGGCTCCGGGCCGCCGCCTGAAGGTCGCCTTTTATAAAGTACTCACGGCTGTTAGCCAGAAGCGGTTCGGCCGTACTTTTGGAATGAAAGAGACGGGTGTCCTTTACCACGAAGACCTGCCTCCCGGAGAAAAGAGGCAGGGTCTGCAATTCCTCTACCAGACGATAGACGTCTTCATTAGCCCCGTCTATCACCCGGAGGTTGGTGCCGCGGTTTTTTTCAGGAAAGAGGGCGGCAATAAGCTCTTCATAGGCAGCCTGGTAGAGATATCGTTCACCCCACAGGAGATATACGGGCGCGATCTGCTCTTTCTCAATCTGCTTTAGTACACTTTTGAATTGTGTTCTGTCATAGACAGGCATGTCGATGTAACCCTCTATTTAAGCATTAAGCTATCAGTGATCTGCTCTCAGCTAACCCTAAAACTATAGTGAACGTCATTCGTCAATAGTCATTTGCACTGGTAAAAGAGACCGATCAAGGCGCCTCGCCGACAATCAGCACCCGGAGGCCTTCTTCGAGCGCCCGAAGTCCCTCTTCATCAGGAAGCGGAGCAATAACCCACTCGTAAAGTATCCTGGCATCTTCCAGTACAGGATCCTTCGGGTATCTGTAGTATTTTTTCTGCATCGGTTCATCATAAAGCCCAATACAACCATGAGAGGCCGGATACCCGGGAACATCACGTCCATGAATCCAGTACGCCACCCCAGCTTTGGTAACGTAAAAAAGGAGGGCGTAATTCATGGGATAGGGAATCATGGTTTTTTCGATGAAATATAATGATGATTTCCGGTGACGGTCAACTGCCGTTATCCTGAATTCTCCGGCCGGGGTCTCATTACCCCTCTCGCCAGTAGTCACAGGAGCAGAGAAAACCAGGCGGCCGTATTCATACGCCCCCAGAAATTGCTCTGATAAATCTATCAGAATAAATTTTGCTTCAGTCTCTGCCGGTGGATAATACAAAGGCAACGGCGTAAAGTCCTTAATCTCTCCGAGCCCCTTGGGGACCTTTAGAGGAAACCCCTGGCGGACATGGCGCCGGTCTATGCGGTTAAAGCGAAGCACGTCCTTCCACTGCTCCCCGAAGAGGGACTCCAGTGTCTCGCCCGGCCTAAGACTCCGGCACTCCCATTCCACTGTTGCATCGCCGGGATGACTAATCTTACACGGAGAGCGTGGGTTCTTTGCATCGGCGCTCCACACGTCTTCAGACGCTGAAAGCGAGAAAAAAACGATAAGGAAGAATGTCAGCAAGTACCGGGAGATATTCACCAGGTCCTGAATCTCCCGGAGTCTATATGAACAAAACCGGACTTAGGATAATAACCCACGCCGCCATAGCCCAGGCTTACGGCAGTTTTTCTCAGGACATCCAGATCCACCCGCGGGATGGATATGTCTATGGCCTTCCCGGACAGATGCATGCTGTTCTTCACAACCCCCCTGCCCTCCCGCCTGAGCAGGTCATTGTACTCCGGCGACCTGTAACCGGAGATAATCTGTATTTCGTTACCTCCACCCAGACTCTTATCCACGGCATTCAGAAATTCAATTACATCGATATCCATTTCCTTTACTTCACGGGTATAATGACACCGGAGGATATAATTGAGGTCACTGAGGGCCCCGGGATCGTAAGCGCCCCATGGATCTCTGTAAGTCACCTTCAGTCTTTCGTCTGTATGGACATTATAGAGTGACAGCTTTCCCTCTGGCCGTCCAGGTCCGCCCCTGGCGGGAAGGGCCGGCATTATCAGCTCCTTCGCAAAAGCCCGCCCGCCGAAGAGCGCAAAGGCCCCGGCCAGTGAGGCCTTGAGAAAGGTCCTTCTACTCCAAAATTGACCGAACAATTTCCACCTCTGATTAGTTATTCGTTATTGGCCGGTGACTAATGACCAATGTAAAAGTCTTCGGGAGATTAGCACAAAATGTTAAATAAAGTCAATTTCCCAGGTTCTATCCTGACCCGCGGTTGTCAAAAGGCAGATAATGTGCATATAATAAATCATAATAAAAAATAGAGAACACCTTTTTACTCAAACCCGGCTCCTCAAAAACGTCCAAAAGATAAAGGGACTGAAATAGACGAAAAGTCCGATGAGCGAAGAACTTGATGCGTTTATCTTTAGCTGTTACTATTCCGATTAGAAAAAACAAAGCCTCTATTTTGAACGCAGATAAACGCAGGTTATCAAGATGTTAAGTATAAAGAACTACCCGAGGATATTATTAAAATCTTCCAAAGGGTTTATGGTAAGGCATTTGATAATTTGAGAAAATATTTTTCTGCGTTTACCCGTGAAAATCTGTGTCCGAATTAAATAAAATGATCCCCAAAGACATCCTCTCCAGAATCGTAGAAGCCGGGACCTGGGCGCCTTCGGGCGACAACTGCCAGCCCTGGCGTTTTACATGGGATGGACAAAAACTCCTTCTCCTTAACGTCCCGGAAAGGGATACATCCCTTTACAATTCAAGGCAGAGGGCCTCTTTCATCGCCCACGGCGCTGTCCTGGAAAATATGGACATCGCCGCCCGCTCCCATGGTTATTCCATGCGCCCCACCCTCTTCCCTGTACGCCAAAACGCATCTTCGAAAGAAGAGCAAAGCTCACTTATAGCCTCCATAGAATTTCAAAAGCGCCCAAGAGAAGATGATCCGCTATTACCCTTTATTACCAAACGTGTCACCAACCGTAATCCGTATAAAAAACGAAAACCTATCGACAAAGAAGTCATTGCCGCCCTGATGTCAATCCCTACAGGAAAAAATATTGAAGAACTGTATCTGGAGAAAACAAGAGAAAAAATGAGGCTCCTGGCTAAGGCCGTAGCCATCCACGATCGGATGCTCTTTGAGAACGAAAATCTGCATCATTTCGTCTTCGAACACATCAGATGGTCAGAAAAAGAAAGTTCGCGAACAAAAGACGGCATGCCTATAAAGACCATGGGCCTCAATTCATTACAAATACCGGCCTTCAAACTGCTTAGGAACTGGGGCCTGGTCTCTTTTCTGAATATCTTTGGCCTAAGCCGTATGCTCCCGTTCCAAAGCTACAAACTCTGCCTTGGTTCTTCGGCCATGGGCCTGATCCAGATGCCCGGCGCCACACCTGAAGACTTTGTCCTGGGCGGAAGGATCCTGCAACGGCTCTGGCTCACCGCCACCAAACACGGTCTGGCTTTTCATCCCATGACCGGTATTACGTTTCTCATCCAGCGCTTCTATCTCGACAGAGAACCGGATTTTTCAGAAGCCCACAAGAAGTTGCTTGAAAAGGCATGGGGATGCTTACAAAGCATTTTCCCTGTGGACAGATCAAAAGGGATGATAATGCTCTTCAGAATAGGCTATGCCTCTATGCCACCGGTACGGGCACCCCGGAAAGCGGTGGATGATGTCTTTTTGACGTAGAAAGTTTAATGTGTTATGCTTTATTCACTACCCCTCGACATTAAGCGGCGTATTGGAAGCGTTATAGGGGCGCTTCAACAGACTCCGCGTCCCGCTAATGGCCGGAAGCTCGAAGAGCATCAAAGTCTTTATCGTGTCCGGGTCGGCCAATACCGTGTGGTCTATGAAATCGACGACAAGGCAAGACTGATTCGCGTTACAAGAGTACGACATAAGAGAGAAGTATATAGATAGTTTCTCTTGCCCGCCAAGGGCAGAGGATATCACACCAAAAAGCAAAGGGCGGGTAATCCCCGCCCTTCCTTTTTTACTCCTGACTTATTTAGCTATCAGCTTTAAGCCCTCTTGCTTCCAGCTTTCTTGCCTTCAGCTTTTAGGCTCTCTTGCTTTTATTATTTTTTCTTTCCCAACTTCCTCCGTGCAGCCCCAGCGAGACCGATTAAGCCGGTGCCGAAGAGAAGCATGGTGGCGGGTTCAGGTGTTGCCAACACTGCAGGATCCTGACTTGTAAACTGCCAAGGTGAACCAGCAAGGCTGATATTGAGATTCGACGTCCCATAAATATCAACAGGTAAAATTCCAAATTCTGCCTCTAACGGGTCATCAATTTTAATATTCCCCGGAATTGGATTCACTACAAAATTGAGCCCAAACCAGCTATCCCCTACTACCTCCCCGGGATTCGCGGGTGGAATTATGGGAGCATGTGAATACCAATAGCCATCTATTGTCGTGAGCGTTGCCCACAAATTTCCATCGGTCGCGTTTGCAATATCGGTAGCTACGGGTCCGGTTGTAGTATAGACTGTTCCCGCCCCGATATCCGTCCACATCTTCATCACTACTCCGGCTGCGAAGTCAGCCGCCGTAAAAATACCGTTCGGGTCAACCGCACTCGGTCCCAAGGCAATATGGGTCTGCCCACCTGGATGCACTATTACACCGGTTACGTCGCTAACGAAATAACCAGTCAAAGTATCTATCCCTCCAGCCGCGACATTGTCTTCACTCCAGACAGTAGCCCCGAATGGCGACTCGATATTCTGAGTATGGAGAACCCCATAGAATTGGTCTCCGACACTGATTTGCTGATCCACATCATTATCAATCCAGTTCTCAACGTTACTAAAATACAGATAGTTGTACCCGGGACCTAATGTTACAGCATGAGCCGAGACTACCGAATAGAACACCACAACCCCAAAAATCAGCATTAAAATGCTCCATTTTCTCATATCTTTCACCTCCTTCCCTTTAAAATTTAAACTCTTTAAAAATCTTTTTCTCATCTTTTCACCTCCCTATTAAGATTGTTAGAATCGTTAGACGTTCGAACGAATCGAACATGTTAAACAAGTCAGACGTATTGCCAAGGGCATACTGAGCCCTCATTCACTTTGCCCGTCTGAATTAATTTACAAGCAACCTCCATGCCAACAAGTCGGAAATAGCCTTGTAATATGATATTTGCAATATTATCCCACAGTTATAATTTCCATAGAACATTAGGCACGAACCGGTTCAGGGTGAAAAGTGGAAGTGAATTTCCACTCAGAGGAAATCTATTTCCACTATGTGGGGTAAAACTTTTCATATCCAAAAATCTTTTCACCCCAGAGTACGTAGAGAGCGCAGAGAGCGCAATGGATGTTGACCGTTATCCGTTGACCGTTGTCCGTCGAAGATCCACCTTTGGTCCGCCCTGGCGGACAACTGACCAGTGGCCACTGACTTGGAGACTTGGTGTCTTAGTGTCTTAGTGGCTGGCCGCAGATTCTTAAATTTGGAACTCAGGAACTCATGAAAAAAATACTGTTATATTTAAACTCTACACGCTACCTGCTAATCGCTATAAGCTAATCCCTATTTTTTACACTTTCTCCTGGCTACACAGCCCAAGCTAATCAGCCCGGTGCCTACCAGAAGCATGGTGGCCGGTTCGGGGATGGCTCCGTCACAGGCATGGGAGAAAGGAGCAAAACAATTCTTGCAGTGTTTGTCGCTTAAATAAATGTGGTCATAGGTATCAAAATGGACCCAGGTATAGCCATCGACCTTGACGTGGTATTGTTTAATTTCACCGTAGGCGTTGCCGCAATCCGCAAGCCCATAGTAATACTTGTCCACCATATCTTCCACGGGATAATCGTTCTTATCAAAATCGCCGAGGTAATACTCATAAAAATCGGCCGGGTATATTCCGCTATACGGAAGAAGGCCGCCGTCACCCATTACAGGCGTAGAGTCTTCATGGTAGCTAACAACGCTGCTCATGCCATCGTTTGGGCCGCCATCCGGGTTTAGATAACTAATAGTAATGGTTCCGGTTTCCCCGTCCGGCACCGCCGCAGCCAGTTTTACATCGTAGATATAGTAATTGGCCCCTATAACCCAGAGGTCATATTCAAAAAGCGGTATATACCAGGTCTCATCATCCGGACTATAGGTACCCTGCGGACTGTAGAGTTGTAGATTGGGCACGGCCTGAGCAGGGCCGGCCAGCCCCAAGATCAGTAAGGCTATTGCTATGGATGTGGTGATCGAACGAATATTCATTTCTGCCTTCGCATATTACCCAGCAATATCTGTACCATTAATTGATTAATAGGTTTTGATTTAAAATAATGTGATATATAAGATAGTTATCTTATACCGGGAAATTAGCGGCAGGATAAGAAAGAGAAAAGGACTACCAGCAAAATGGAAAAATATTTCCACTCTATGTGTAAAGTTTTTCACATAGAAATTCTCCTGCTTACCGCAAAGGCGCAAACCCTCGGTCTGCCGCAGGCTGAGAAAAAATCTATCTTTTAAACAAGAAACCCCTATATTCCCTCCCCCTTTGATGGGGGAGGACTAGGGTGGGGGTGAAAAGATTGGTGTAATTTCAGACTGTTCACCCTCCCCCTCGCCCCCTCCCGTCAAGGGAGGGGGGTTTTGAGGGACTTTTCGGATGAAAACAAGTCAAAACGGAAACTTCTGTCGCTGGTAATGGCGGAGGCAGGTCTTAAGGTTGGTGGCCAGGCCCTTTTTGCTGTTTACTATAAAAAGGTTGTGGTTTATGTGAAAAAGTTCTTCCTTGAGCCGCACTACCGGCCTCTGTTTTTTGCCTTCCACCCCGTAAAGACGGCTTATTTCCTCCTCAAAAAGGGGGACAATCTTATCTTTCATACGAAGCTCGGTATCCACCAGAAAGAAAGCCAGATGCGGTGACAGGTCCTCCAGTCGTTGATAAAAGGCCCGGACGTCCGCGGCCTCCACGCCCTTCGGCGGGGAGGATTTTACCTCTCCATATGCCAGGCGGTTATCCAGCCAGGCAATAACATCATAGTCCCCGCCGTGGGGGGTCTCTCTGAACTTTACACCGTAGATAGCCGGGGCCTCAAACTCCCGGATGAATACCTGGGCCACAAACCATTCGAGGGTGGGACCTATACTCGATACTGATTTTATGGCCAGGGTATAGGCGCCTCGATCCAGGCCGTTAACGAGTCCTATCTCCTCAAGAAAACGTAGGTAATTGGCAGCGGTGCGTGGCGAACAATACCGGGTCAGGTCTTTTAAGGTAAAACGCTTCTGATGCGTTATGAGATCACGCAGAAAAAGCCGGAAGGAGTAACGCCCCATCAGGCGATAAAAATATCCCTCTACCCTGGCATCCGTCTGAGAGGATAACAATAACCCCCTGTCCGGATTATACCGGATCAGGTTAAAGCCCTTTTGCCGGAGGATAGAGACCACGGTCACATCCTGGCGGGCCAAGCGATGCTCCAGATGGAGCACCTTATCTTTTAGGCGGATGATCTCCTTCTTCAGCCGCTCGATTTCTTTTTCCATTGTAGATTAGTTCCCGTCCGGAGTCCGTAACGCGTAACCCGGAACTCGCAACCCGACAGCTACCCGCTAATCGCTAAACGCTATTCGCTACACTCACACCGCCTTTACATAAATATCATGCACGATCTCCGGATCGACCGCCACCGTAGTCTCGCCCACCTGTATAATAGGGGAGGGCTTCTTCTGCCGCACCTTGATTATACTTCCGGGCGCCACACCAAGGGCGCTCAATTTATCCAGCCTGGCCGGAAAGTTGGTAGAGATGAAGACAATACGCCCTTCTCCGCCCGGATCAAGGTCGTTAAGGGGCATAACCAGGGGCTTGACACTCTTTTCAGGAGCGGTACAGCATTTTCCCGGTGGAATGGGTTTGCCGTGCGGACAGACCGGGGGATGGCCAAGAAAAGTGCAGACACTATCTGTGACCTCAGGGCTCAAAATATGCTCCAATTTACAGGCCTCTTTCTCTGCCTCCTCCTCCGAAAGTTCAAAAATCTCCATAAGCAACCGCTCGGTCAGACGGTGTCTCCTTATAATCTCACGGGCCTTTTCCTCTCCTTTTTCCTTGAGATAGACCTTGTCCCCTTCCCTGGCAAAAAGTCCTTCCTGCTCCATGTAGGAGAGTATATTTCTGGCCTCGGGGTCTGCTGCCTCGCGCTGGAGATCAGCCACGTCTGAGACCCCATTTTCACGCAGGTTCCAGATAAATTCCAGCAGTTCATCGATGGCCCGGTCACGGGTTTCTGCCTCCCTGTGGCAGAACGGCCCCCGGATATGACAATGTGGTTTTCTCTTTCCCCAGTTAAATTGCATAGGTACCTCCATGTTAGCTATCAGCAGTCAGCATTCAGCCGTTAGAAAAAATATAAAATAAACAACATATTAAGCTGAAAGCTGAGCGCTGAGTGCTGAACGCTTAAAATTATATTTTAAAACCAGTGATTTTTAAAATTAAATTCAGCAGCCCCCCCACAGTAAAGGCCACAGCCAGGATAAAACCGCTGATGGCCGCACCAATTTTCCAACCCCTTTCCTTGACAATGACCAGGAAATTCGCCAAGCACGGTACGAATAAGGTCATGGTTACCAATGCCACCAGGATCTGTTCAGCGCTCAGCGCATGCTCCCGCACCAGGGCCAGAAGACCGGCCGCTCCATAATCGCGTCGCAGGAAACCGATGAGAAAGGCCTGGGTGGTCTCTACCGGAAGTCCCAGGACGCCTTTAATAAGCGGTGAGGCGCCCTTTTCGATATTTATCAATATCCCGCTCTTATCCATTATAAAAAGTATGAATGTGCTCAGGGCAAAGAGGGGTACAGCCTCCTTAAGGTACCACTCTATACGGGACAGGGTCTTTATGAGGATATTCCCGATCCTGGGAAGGCGGATGGGCGGGAGTTCCAGGACAAAATCGGAAGATTCGCCCGGCAGATAGCGTGCCGCCAGGTAGCCGACTACCGCCAGGACAAGACCTACGACTCCGGCCCAGAGCACAACCATCATGGGAGAAAATCCGGAAAGCATCCCGAAAATAACGGCCATCTGCGCCGAACATGGGACGCCCAGGGCCAGGAGCAGGGTAACGATAATCCTGTCCCGTTTGCTTTCCAGGATGCGGGTGGTAAGCGTAGCCATAGTGGCGCACCCCAGCCCCAGAATCATAGGCAGAATGGCCTTGCCGTTAAGACCGATTAACCGAAATATCTTATTGCTCATGACCGCCAGCCGGGGCAGATAACCGGAATCCTCCATCAGGCCGAAGGCTATGAAGAAAAAGGTAATAATAGGCAGGATCAGGGCAAAAGCATAGGTCATGGCCATGGTCAGAAGACCGTACTGGCCGACCAACAGGTCTCTCAGCCAGGCCACCGGCACCAGTCGGTCGGTCCATCTTATGAAAAACGGGTTGATATACTCTCCGAAGACCGTCTCTTCCATAAAGTCAACGGCCACGCCGGCGCCAAAGACGCCGATTACCTGATAGAGCAAATAGACCGCGCCTATCAAGATAACGGTGCCCCAAAGCGGGTGTACGGATAGTTCGCCTATGCGGGTGGAAAGCCGCTTTCTTTTAATAGGGTTAACCATGGTCACCAGACGCACAATTTCATCCACCTTTTCCAGGCGGACCTGGTTAATCAGATAGCTTATGGGCTGAGCGAATCCGGCCTGGCATGATCTCCGGATCGCCTCGACCTCATTTACTCTGGATTCCGGCAGGCGTGCATGCAGCCATCGTTTAAGACTCTTATCCCCGGAAAGAATCATGACGGCAATGGAACGGGGGCTGATATTCTCTTCCGGCAGAAACTCCGCTATCTGAGCAATGGCCTCTTCCAGGGCCGGAGGGTAACTTATGTTCAATGTGGCCTCTCTCAGATCACCAAGCTCTTCCATTATCTTTTCCAGATTCTTTTTCTGTGTAGCCACTGTGGAGATGACCCTGGCGCCGGTCAGCGAAGAAAGCTCCCGGTAATTTATTTTGATGCCGCGTTCGCGGGCCTCATCCTCCATATTAAGCACAAGAAGAAAAGGCAATCCCATTTCAGACAATTGGCTGGATATAAGAAGGCTGCGTCGCAGGTTCTTGGCATCAGCCACCTGGACGATTAAGGCATCCTTCTCGTTCAACAGAATATTGCGCGTAACTATCTCATCTTCAGAAGTGGGCAGCAGGCTGTTTACGCCCGGTGTATCCAGCACAGTGATATTTTTACCCCTCCATTTGGTCGTACCATGTGAAACCTCTACGGTCGTCCCCGGATAGTTTGAAACCACGACGTATTTACCGGTCAGGTAGTTGAAGACCACACTTTTACCGACGTTCGGGTTGCCGACCAGTATGATTTTTTTGGTTGTCTCCAGCGTATGAACTTTCTCCCTCATATCTTTAAAACCTTTCCCACTCTTCCCAATAGCATTCAGCTATCAGCGGTCAGCAATCAGCGAGAAAAACGAAGGATGCCTTTTACTGAAAGCTGAGGGCTGAATGCTGACAGCTTATTTCTTTTTCAAGCAATTCGCGCACGTACCGTATATCTCTAATCTGTAATCTTTGATAGCGAAATGGTGGCGTGTCGCTATCTCCTCCTGCATCTTTTCGATGCGGTCATCCGTGAATTCAAGTATTTTACCGCAGGAGAGGCATATCAGATGGTCATGATGCTCCCCCTGATCAACATTCTCATAACGGGTCTGTCCGTCGGCAAACTTCCTCTCAACCGCCATCCCGCACTCTGTCAGCAGTTTTAGGGTTCGATAGACGGTGGTATAACCTATCCGGGGATTGAAGCGGGTCGCATGCCGGTAAAGCTCATCCATGTTTACATGACCCTTCATACTGAAAAAAATCCGGGCTATCTCATCCCGCTGACGTGAAGACTTGAGCTTCTTCTGGGCGATATATCGTCTAAGGATACTTTGCTTTTTATTAACGGCCTCCGTGGGAATGCCCTCCCTTTACCTGTAAGCCTCCCATTAAAATGAAAATGAAATTCATTTTCATAATCTATTTAAGACATCCCTCCGGTCTTGTCAAGGATAAAAATCTGGAGTTTCCCGATCGCTTAGGGAATCCCTATGGTTCTGAGCGAAACTTGCTGGAGCAGTGGGGCACCCTTCGAGGATAAGCAGGAAGGGGCGAGCATTCCCCGCCTGCGAATCCCGACAGGGTCACTGCGCAAGCCGTAAAGCGAAGAGCATAAGGGATTCCCTAAAGAAATGCAAAAAATGGGTGTTGACTTTTATGCGCGGTTGACTTAGCTATAAGGGTCAATAATGTTACCCAAAATTTCGGACTTGATATCAGGATAAGAAATGCCTTGTAAGACATGCGGCGGCCGGCTCTCTATCGTCAGGACTTGAAAGGATGTAGCCCTGCGCTGCAAGGTTTGCGGCCGCAAATACACAGTTAAAGAACTGCTTGGCGAACTGGATGAAGATTTACTGGAGCGGATCGCCATGATCCGGTGTGACCGGGTCTGATTCCATGAACAGCCCGAAGACTAAAAGTGCCCTGCCGGTAATCCCTTCCAATATGGGTGGGGACCTGCACCATCTTGAGAATATGAAGGACGCGGATCTGGCGCTCTTTATGGCCGGCAATCAATTCATGGTCATGCCTGAACTCCTGGCCGCCTTCCAGCAGCAATACCCTGAGATAAAGAAGATATTTTATGAGACCCTGCCGCCCGGTCTGGAATTAAGACAGATACTGGCGGGCGGGGCCATATTCCAGGATAGAGTAATCGATGTCATACCCGACATCTATGCCTCCGTTAATGAAAGCGCTATGCATGCCTTAGAAGAGGCAAATCTTATCGAAAAAGGGGAATATTTTCTCTACTTGCACAACCGGATAGTGCTTATGGTTCCCGAAGGTAACCCGGCCCGAATTGCCTCTGTCCATGACCTGGGCAGAGACGAGGTCAGGATCTCCCAGCCTAACCCGGAGACCGAGGATATTGCCTTGCATATCATCGGGATGTACAGGGAAACAGGCGGCGAGGCCTTAGTTAAAAGGATTATGGAGGAAAAAAGGGCAGAAGGCACCACCATCTTCACGATTGTCCATCACCGGGAAACCCCCTTACGCCTGAAAAAGCGTACGGTTGATGTAGGGCCGGTATGGGCAACCGAATATATAAATGCGCGCCGGGAAGGCTTAATGTTCGAGTGTATTGAGCCAGGCCAAGACCTGGATCAGCGGGATAAAATAGATTACTTTATAACTGTGCTAAAAAACGCCCCTAATCCTTCAAATGCCGCAAAATTTTTTGACTTCATAAGGTCAAAACCAGCCCAGAGCATCTATAAGAAATATGGCTTTGTCCCTCATCGTTGGACGGCGGATTAGGAGGCTTGTTTTATCTCTTCAATTATACGGCGGGCAGCTTCTATAGGGTCTTTAGCGGTTCGGATGGGTCTTCCCACCACTATGTAATCGGCGCCATTAAGGATAGCCTCCCGGGGAGTGACAATCCTTCTCTGGTCATCATCGGATGTAAGACTCCAGGCCGGCCGTATGCCGGGGGTAACGATGAGAAAATCCCTTCCTAACCGTTCTTTTATAGCCTTGACTTCCTGACCGGAAGATATGACGCCGCTGCATCCTGCTTCTCCGGCTACCATGGCCCTCTGCACCACAAGGCGGGAAACATCATCGATAAACTCCCCGGACAAACCCTGGACAGCGAGATCATCTCTTCCTATACTGGTCAGAAGGGTGACCCCAAGTACCTTTGTCCCGGCGCCCGTAGCTATGGATATGGCCCCGGCCAGACGTCTGCCCGCATCACAGTGAATGGTCACAAAGTCAACGCCGTATCCGGAGATAACGGATAAGGCCCTTTTTACCGTCTCCGGTATGTCGTGGAGTTTCAGGTCGAGAAAAATTCCGGCCCCTGTCTCTCCTTTGATCTTTTTGAGGATAGAAGGGCCCTCTGCGATAAACAACTCCAGCCCGACCTTAAATACACCAACTGTACCGGCGAGAAGACGTACATATGCCGAAGCCTCTTTCCAGGAAGGGAAATCCAGGGGAAATATGAGCCTGTCTTTATCTCTCATATCCCTTCTTCAAATACAGGAGAAATTCTTTATTGCCCTTGGCGCCCAGAATGGGCGATTCAATAAGGCCTATGGATATCAGGCCGGTGTCTCCCGCAAATTTCTGTATTTTTTCAGTTGCCTGCGCCTGAAGCGCCGGGTCACGGACTATGCCCCCCTTACCCACCTGTCCTTTTCCGACCTCAAACTGGGGTTTGACCAGCGCTACTATCTCCGCCTGCTCTTTCAGCAGGGTAACAACCACGGGGATGACCTTGGTCAGAGAGATAAAGGATACGTCTATGACCGCTATGTCCGCCTCTTCGCCTATGTCTTCAGGCCCCAAGTAACGAATATTTTTTCGCTCCAGAGAGACAACCCGTTTGTCCTGCCTGAGCTTCCAGTCAAGCTGGCCATACCCCACGTCTATGGCATAGACCCGGCAAGCCCCATGCTTCAGGAGGCAGTCCGTAAAACCGCCTGTCGAGGCCCCAACGTCAATGGCCACCTTCCCCTGGATATCTATACCAAAGGCCTTTATGGCCTCCTCTAACTTCAGGCCTCCCCGGCTGACATACGGTATGTCAGGCTCTTTCAATAAGATAGAAGCATCCACCGGCACCATGGCCCCGGCCTTGGTTACCGGGACTCCATTGCTCAGAACCGATCCCGCCATTATCAGTGCCCTAGCCCGCTCCCGACTCGAAACCAGACCTTGATCCACAAGTATCTTATCCAGCCGCTGTTTGTGGAGATATTTTGACAGACGTTCAGCCATCAGCTTGGTAGCCGCAGGCTTTAGCCTGCGCATCAGCCTTTCAGTAAAGATAACCCGGCCTCGGCTATGGATTCGGCAGTCAAGCCATATCTCTCGCGAAGCTTCTTTTGACTGCCATGCTCCACAAAACGATCCGGGATGCCTATTCGTTTTAAGGGCTTATTTAGGATATGACGGCGTTCAAATAGTTCCAGGATGGCGCTGCCGAATCCACCGTCCAGGACGTGTTCTTCTACGGTCAACACGGCCTTGCTTCGCTGAGCCTTTGAGATGATAAGTTCCTCGTCCAGGGGCTTTACAAACCGGGAGTTGACCACAGTGGCGCTGATCCCTGATTCTGCCAGTAACTTTGCGGCCTGGACGGCCATATTTACCGTGACTCCGATGGCCAGTATCAAAAGATCGTCGCCTTCCCGCAAGACTTCGGCCCTGCCGATCGGTATGATGTTCAGGCACTGATCCAGGGGGATGCCCTCACCGGCCCCCCTCGGGTAGCGCACGGCGGCCGGACCCGGATGTTTAACGGCCGTATAAAGCATATGCTGGAGTTCATTCTCATCCTTAGGGGCCATAACTACCATATTAGGCAGGTGCCGCAAGTAGGCAAAGTCGAAAAGCCCATGATGAGTAGGCCCGTCTTCGCCTACAATCCCACCCCGGTCCAGGGCAAAAGTTACCGGTAACTTGGAAAGGCAAACGTCATGGGCTATCTGGTCATAGGCCCTTTGCAGAAAAGTAGAATAGATAGCCACAACCGGCGACAGGCCCTCAGAGGCCAATCCGGCCGCAAAAGTCACGGCATGCTGTTCGGCGATACCCACATCAAAAAATCTCTCAGGAAATTTCTCGGAGAAATCATTCAGCCCGGTGCCCTCCGGCATGGCCGCGGTAATAGCTACAATTTTTTTATCTTCAGATGCCAGTCTTATGAGCGTATTTCCAAAGACCTTGGTATAACTCATAGGACAGTTTAGGTTGACTTGAATTTCCCCGGTCTCAATATCAAAAGGTCCCACACCATGGTAAAGGTCCGGCCTCTCCTCGGCCGGTTTGTACCCCTTGCCTTTTTTCGTCAATACATGCACCAGCACCGGCCCCTCAAGATGTTCCAAGTTGCGTAAAATCGGAATGAGTTCTCCAAAATCATGACCGGAAATGGGGCCGATGTATTCAAACCTCAGGGCCTCAAAGAGCATCCCCGGCGTGAAAAAGCCCTTGAACGAATCCTCCACCTTTTTAAGGACATGGATTATGTTCTCTCCCACCCCGGACAGTGATTTCAGCCGCCGCTCCACGTCTTTTTTAAACCGTACCACGGTGCGTCCGGTGAGTTTGCGGCTGAGATACGCAGAGAGGGCCCCGACATTCTTGGATATCGACATCTCATTGTCATTCAGGATAACGATCAGGTTCTTATCCAGGTGTCCGGCCTGATTTAATCCTTCGAAGGCCAATCCAGCGGTCATAGACCCATCACCGATGACGGCAATAATTTTGGCCTTTTCTCCCTTGAAGCATTTAGCCGCCGTAATGCCTAACGCCGCTGAAATGGAGGTGCTGCTATGGCCGGCGTCGAACGCATCATAGGCGCTTTCGGCCCGTTTAAGAAAGCCGCTGATTCCTCCATCCTGGCGCAGGGTGTGAAACCGGTCCCGGCGGCCGGTGAGGAGCTTGTGGGCATAGGCCTGATGGCCCACATCCCAGATGATCTTATCGCGCGGAGTGTCAAAGACATAATGCAGGGCAATGGCCAGTTCCACAGTCCCAAGACTTGAGGCCAGGTGGCCGCCATTCTTGGAGACCGTTCGGATTATCTCTTCCCTTATCTCCTGGGCCAGAAGGATTAGTTGATTCTCGTTGAGGGACTTCATATCTGCCGGGCTATTAATGCGAGGGAGTATCGGAGATATAATCACTTCCGCCTCCTTTTCATCGTCGATCGGCCGGCCTTTAGCGGAGGGGGTTTTTACCCGCTCTTGAGAGACACCTTGCTTCAAATCCATCCTCTGTGCTACCGCCATCTCTCCCACCTACCCTTGATGGCTTCGTAAAAGAGCAATTTTTCACGCAAAGGCGCAAAGCTATAAATCCGAAATCCTAATATCGAAACCCGAAACAAATCCGAAATCAAAATACTCAAATGACCGAAACATAATTGTTTAGAATTTTGGTCATTTGAATCTGTTTCGTATTTCGAATTTCGCGCTTCGGATTTCTTGTATCTTTGCGTCCTTGGCGGCTTTGCGTGATATTTTGGACTTTTCACGAAATCATCACTTTTTTCTATCTAAAATATAGTGGGCTATGACCCGAAGGGGCTCGGCCTCGGCCCCGAACCCACGCAGGCTGCCTATAGCCTCTTCAATAAGCTTTTTGGCTATAATTCCGGATTCCTCAAGCCCATAAACAGACGGATAGGTCGCTTTCTTTTTTCTTACATCACTACCCGTAGCCTTGCCCATCTCTTTTGGATCACCCTCGATATCCAGAATATCATCGATTACCTGAAAGGCCAGTCCCAGGGCCTCCCCATAACGCCCCAGAGAATCTATCTTATTCCGGCGGCCGCCCGCTATCAAGGCCCCGGCCCGAATCGAACCGGCGATAAGGGCTGCGGTCTTGTACGTATGAATGTACCGAACGGTCGAGGCATCCGCGTCTTTACCCTCGGAAATCATATCCACCACCTGGCCGCCGACCATACCGTGCACTCCCGCGGCACGAGCTATCACCCGGGTGGCCTCGATGGAATTGGCCTTGCGCCTCCCCGCATTATGTGAGATGCCGGACAGTAGTTGGAAAGCAAAGGTAAGAAGGCCATCACCGGCCAGTATGGCCATGGCCTCTCCAAAGACCTTGTGGCAGGTCGGCACCCCGCGGCGGTAGTCGTCATCGTCCATAGCCGGCAGGTCATCGTGAATCAGCGAATAGGTATGAATACATTCCAAGGCGCAGGCGATAGGCAAGGCCCGTTCTATATCTCCGCCCATGGCCTCGCAGGCGGCCAGACAGAGAATCGGCCGCACCCGTTTGCCCCCGGCAAAGACGCTGTAGCGCATAGCCCGCATAACCTCCCCGGCCGGACCTTCTTCCTTTGGCAGGCACCTGTCCAGTGCCCGGTCAACCAATGCCCTGCGCTCAGCGATATAGGACTTTAAATCCACTTACACATTTCCTTCCGGCTCAAAGGGCCTGGTCAATAACTTACCGCCTTCGCCTTTTACCAGAAGTTCTATCTTCTTCTCTGCCTCATCAAGTTTACGGAGACAAAACTGTGAAAGCTTAACCCCTTCTTCAAATTTTTTCAACGATTCTTCGAGAGACAGATCACCGGCCTCCAGCACCCGGACGATCTCTTCCAACTTCTGCATGGCCTCTTCAAAATTCTCTTTGCCCATTAGACCCCCAATCTATCAAATCCGAAATTCGAATATCGAAACTCGAAACAAATTCTAATTTTCAAAATTAAGAATGTCCCAAACTGCGGCGGAGCTAATTCGTTTTGAACATGCATAGCGAGCGCATTCCCCGCTGTTTGCGGCGGGGTTAGCGAGCGAATACTATGCTTTTTACCTTACATACGGAGATTCCCCGCAGCAAGCTGCGGGGAGCTTCAATTTCTTATTTCGGTGATTCGATATTGTTTCGGATTTCGTGCTTAGAATTTTCCTTTATTAATTTTTGACCTCAGCCAATACACTAGTTGCCTCAATGAGGGACAGCGGATCCACCCTTGTGCCGCAAATAACCGCGCCCCAGTGCAGATGCGGCCCGGTAGCCCTTCCTGTAGCCCCTACTTCTCCAAGTGAATCTCCTTTGGCCACCTGCTGCCCTTCTTGCACCGCCGTTTTTGAGAGGTGGCAGTATATAGTAAACACCCCCTGGCCATGATCCAAAATAACCGTATTACCCAGGAGATAAAAATCACCGGCCAGGGCTACACGTCCATTATTCGCACAACGGATCGGCGTCCCCTCTTTTCCCCGGATGTCAACACCCAGATGGCGACTACGCTCCTCGCCGTTCAAGATGTGTCTGCTGCCGAATAAACCGACTATATCGCCCTCCACGGGTTTAACAAAACCTCCGTTCCAGAACAGAGTCGCACTGGTTTTCTCAAAAACCGCATCTACAGCCTTCTTTTCGTCTCGTATGCGCTTAAGCATTTCCTCTGGAAACGTAACCATCTTTTCAGGCAGAGTAAGTTCCTCTACATGAAACTCATAGGGATGCACCTCCACCTGGATGGTTATCACCTTTTTTGTGCCGTGGTGGATGCGCTCGTACTCAATGGTGAGGGGATATTTCCCCGGAGGTGTGGATATGTCCACCGGTAGTAATGCCGCCAGTCTTCCCGAAGCGGAGTGAAAATAAACCGGACGATTAAGAAAGGTGGCTGCCTTAGGCTGAGTAGCGGGTACGTCGCTAATAGAAAAGAGACCTACCTGCCCTATGGCCAGTTTAGCCGGATGAAGGCTCCAGACGGGACTTTCATCGGCATAGGAAGCCGTTCCCGAAAAACCAATCGCCATGAAACAACAGAAAACAAAAATAATTAATTCGTAAAAAAGCCTTTTCACCGCTGAGCGCTCCATATCCGTTGTCAATGGTTATTAGTTGGTTGCTATCATAACATCGATAACTGATTTCTAATGCTAAAGATTATCATAACATCGATAACTATTTTACGTTTTACTCTTTGTATAAGAAAGCAAAGGAGCAACAATAGTATCCTTAATTG
>JBFMFO010000014.1:0-70039 GCA_040754095.1 Thermodesulfobacteriota bacterium
TTCATGGCTATGCTCCTTTCTTTAAGTTGGTTTTTACCAACTGGCTATCGTTTGCAAAAAGGAGTATAGCCTTTTTAAAGCTTTCCCGTCCCCTCTGGAATATAGCAAGCTCTTTTCCAAAGAGGGGTAATATTCCTCCCCACCTTGAAAACGGATCAAAAGATCATCCCCTATTGAAAATGGGGGGACACACACCATTCCCCCTTTGGAAAAGGGGGACTAAGGGGGATTTTACGGCACCAACAGCGTCGGAAGCTCAGATGCCTCAGCTATGCGGTGTGAGACACTACCGACAAAAAACTCCTTAACGCGATCTTTTCCTGTCGTCCCCAGTACGGTCATGGTGGAGTTCAACTCCCGGGAAAGTCGTATAATCTCTCCGGCAGTACGCCCGGCGGTCAGATGGGGTTCGGCCTTGATCCCCGCTTTTTTCAGGGCCGCGCAGTATTTGTCCAGCCTTACCTTACTCTCCTTTTCGATACGGTTCAGTTCACTCTTATCGAGACTCTTGGATATCTTAACCCCAATGATGTGGGCCACATCCACCTTATCCACGGCGCCCTTCAGGGTTGTGATAAATTCAAGGGCATTCTGTGAAGGCTTCGACCAGTCGGTAGCAAACAACGGCCTCTGGAACGGGTGTTCATTAACACGCCTTACACATTGCCCCTCCATATCACAATGAACCATATATTTGCTTATGAGGACCGGGATGGCCGTACTCCGGCGCAACAGGTCCAGGGTATGCGATCCTACATAGACTTTTTCCACGGCGGTCCGCTTTTTCCGACCGGCTACAATCAGGTTGACCTTCTCCTTTTCAGCAATTCTGACTAGCTTTGAAACCGGCTCACCGACCTCGATGCGGATTTTACTGTCCATCCCTGCCTTGGACAGGGCCTCCTGCCAGTCTTCAAACCGGATCCGAGCCTGCTCCCTGAGGCGCTCCTCTTCATCCTTCATGTACCCCCCGTAAGGCACAAAGGCCACTTCCTCACGTGGAATTATGTAGGTAAGGATTACCTCCTTAAGCCCGGCCGCCTTTAAATCCAGAAGAGACTCCAGGGCGTCAAAGGCCAATTCCCTGAATTTAGTCGCAAACAGAACCTTTTTCATACAGCCCTCCCTTACATGAAGAAGATAAAGGTTACAGCTACAAAGGTCGTACAAAGCACGGGAATGGAATACTTGACCATATATCCGAAGAAACTCGGCATGGGTGTACCAGCCTCCTCTGCGATAGATCTTACCATAAAGTTCGGGGCATTGCCAATATAAGTGTTGGCCCCCATGAAAACCGCCCCGCAGGAAATGGCCTTTAGATAGATGGCATTCTCGGCAATAAGTTTCGGCACTGCCTGGGCCTCCGGCATACCCGGGTAGTAACTGCCGAGCGCCGTGCTGAAGAAGGTCAAATAGGTCGGGGCATTGTCCAGAAAGCTGGAGAGGATGCCTGAGGCCCAGAAATAGTGGACCGGTTCCTTTACCGCCTCGATAAGGAAGGCCAGTTGTCCCTTGGTTCCTGCCTTAAGGATCAGCAGACAAGGAACCATGCTGACGAATATACCGGCAAAGAGGTAAGCCACCTCCAGGATCGGGGCCCATGTAAAGTCATTGTCTTCCCTTACCTTTCTGGAGGTAGTTACCAGCGAGAGCGCCCCCATAACGATCAGGATACCATCCCGTACCAGGTCAGCCACCGCCCGGTGAATACCAAACATGTTGATTGATCCCATGTCCACCAGGCCGCTCATCAGGACCGCACCCACGATCCCGGCCAGGAAAAGGAAATTCAATGCCCCATCTAACCCAAAAGGCTCTTTGACGCCCTCATCCACAGGTGCGGTTATCCCTTCCTTTTTGTACATATAGGTGTCAACCACGAAATATATCCCCAGGACTATAGCGGCTACGGTCAGCATATGCGGCAATATATTAAAGGTCCAGGTGAAAGGGACTCCGTGCAGGAACCCGAGGAAGAGCGGCGGGTCGCCGAGCGGGGTTAAGGCCCCCCCGACATTAGCCACCAGGAAGATAAAGAATACGACCATGAAGCTCCGGTTCTTGCGGTAGTTATTGGCGCGGAGGAACGGCCGTATCATAAGCATGGCCGCTCCCGTAGTACCCATCCACGAGGCCAGCGCCGTGCCTATGATGAGCATGACCGTATTTACTACCGGCGTGCCCCTTAGCGAACCTCTGAGGAGGATGCCCCCTGAGACGGTAAACAGTGACCAGAGCAGGATAATAAAGGGCACATAATCCGCCACTATTACATGCACAAATTCATACAGGGCCGTACCCGTATAGGCAATAAGCATAGGGATCGCCACCAATACCGCCCAGAAAGCGGAGACCTTGCCGAAGTGATGATGCCAGAACTTGGGCAGGAAAAGCGGCATAAGGGCGATGGACAAAAGCATGCCCGCAAATGGTATGGCGCTATAAAGAGGCAGCACCTCTCCTAAATTAATCCCGCCATGCCCGTGCCCGGCCTCAGAGGCCAGCGCAACCGATGGAAACACGGTTAGACATATCAGCAAAAAAAGCGACGACAACTTCCCTCGAGTCATAAGCATTCTCCTCCAGTATCCTCTGCAGAATCTTATGGCCTTACAGCTAAGCCACTACCTTTGTAATTATTGGATTGTAGGACTGATCTCCGGTATATTTGATGTGGGCATAATATCTTATGCCAATGAAGGTAAGCGCCACGAACAAAAGACTAAAAACGGCCCCTGAAATATCCTTATCGCCCAAGAACTGCGTGTAATAACCTATCAGCGCCCCGGTCACCAGACCGACCAGAGGAACAAGGTATAAGATAAAAGATGCCTTTACTTCCCCCTCCACCTTGAGTGAGACGCGCACCCTCTCACCCTTGGAGGCCCCTACGCTGTTTAATGCCGTAAGCACCATCTCACCTTCACCAAACAACCCACACGTCTTATGGCTTGAGCAACTGTCACAGGCCGGACTGCACTTGATCCTGACCTTGGCCTGGTTGCCTTCGATGGCGATTACTTCCCCTTCTTCTTCGCGAATACGAGACATTTTTAATCCACAACCCAGACCGTGCAGTTTCGTGCAAAGCTTACTACCTTGTTCGAAATGCTGCCGAACATAAATTCCTTTATTGCGGAAACACCTCTTCGCCCGACGACAATGGCGCTGTATCTTCCTTCCTGGGCCTCAAGCATAATATCCCGGGCTATGCCGATCTTCCTTACCTGGATCTTAATGCCTATTTTATCAGCCGGGATACCTGCTTCCTCCAGAACTTTCCTGGCTGAACCCGTAATGGATTCCATCATCTTGCGCTTTTCTGCCGTAAGGCCCTTTAACTCACTTACCCGGCTCTGAAAAAGGGGAATCAGCGACGGTTCTTTTTCCAGCCCGGTGCCCGGCGCCTCCGGCAGAACACTAAAAAGGGTTATCTCCACGGCCTTTGGGTTCACGGTATCAGCCACATACCGGACCGCCTTCATGGAATATTCCGACTCATCCATGGCTATCAATATCTTCTGAGACATTCAACGCCTCCTTATACTACATTAAAAACCAGGCTCTGGATAATACCCGTCGGGCACTTCTCAAAACATTTTCCACAACCCGTGCATTTCGTGGCATCCACAACCGAAAGGAATTTTACCACCTCAACCGCCTTTTCCGGACACGCCTTTTTGCACAGGCCGCATCCCAGACAGCCAGCCTCACATATTTCCTTGACCAGCTTGCCGACATCATGCGAAGAGCACAGGCTGGCCGCTTTCTGCGATACCGGAACCACCTTAGGGATATGCCGCGGGCATACCTTGACACACGTCCCGCAGGCCGTACACTTCTCATCATCTACCCTGGGCAGGCCATCTTCCCCCATGCTGAGCGCCCCAAACGGACAATTGGCTACGCATGTGCCAAGCCCCAGGCACCCGTAACTGCAGGATTTATCACCGCCGGAGACCAGCATGGCCGCCCGGCAGTCATTAATACCTATGTATCTGAACTTTCGTTCGGCCTTGCTATTGTCGCCTTTACAAAAAATCCGGGCCACCTCGCGTTCCGCCGCCGCAGCCGAAACACCCAACACGCCGGCCACCGCCTCCGCCACCGAGGCCCCACCGGCCTTGCAGGCATTAACCGGCGCCTTGCCTTCCACAATAGCCGCTGCACAGTCGCTGCATCCCGCATATCCGCAACCGCCGCAGTTGGCGCCCGGCAACACGTCGGCTACCTGGGTAATGCGCGGGTCAACATAGACATAAAATACCTTACTGGCCACCCCGAGGATTACACTCAGTCCCAGTCCTAAAGCCCCCATTGCCCCTATTGCTATAACTATCGGTCCCATAGAAACCTCGCCCGTATTACAGATTTAAGATACGCCAGCTAATCCGAAAAAAGAAAGCCCTATCATCCCGGCCGTAATCAGCCCAAGCGGCACCCCGTCCAACAGCTTCGGTATATTCGCAATCGCCATCCTTTCTCTGATTCCGGCCATGATGACCATGGCCAGACTGAAGCCGAGCGCAGTGGCGATAGAATAAACCACTGTATGCATAAAATCATAGTCCTCCCGGATGTTTAAAACTGCCACCCCGAAAATCATACAGTTGGTGGTAATAAGCGGCAGGTAGATACCCAAGGCCCGGTAAAGCGCCGGTGATACCTTCTGGACCACCATCTCCACAAACTGGACCAACCCGGCGATGATCAGGATAAAGGCCAGGGTCTGGAGATATTCCAGCCCCAGAGTATCCAGTACCGCCTTCTGAAATATCCAGCAGAGAACCCCGGATAGGACGTTGACGAATATACAGGCGGCAGACATACCAAGGGCGCTGTCCATGGCCGTGGTAACGCCCAGGAAGGGACAGTTCCCGAGAAACCTTATCAGGAGGATGTTATTTATAATAATAGCTGAAAGTATAAACATAAACCAGCTTTGTTCCATAACGCAAACTCTCCTTTCAGATTACTTCTTGGCTTCCAGCTTTAAGGAAATAAAATTCATGATGCCGAGAAGCAGACCCAGCAAGGCAAACGCCCCCGGCGGTTTAAGGAGATACGGCATACCCGGATAACTCTCCGGCATAACCGGTATTCCGAACCAGGAACCCTTACCCAGTATCTCACGAATGGTCGATACCACAACTAATGATATGGTAAACCCTAATCCCATCCCCAATCCATCAGCTAGAGAGAGCCCGACCGGCTCTTTGCGGGCGAAGGCCTCCGCCCGTCCCAGGGGCACTCAGTTAACCACTATAAGTGGTATCCAGATGCCGAGCACCAGGAAAAGGGGATAGAAATAGGCCTGCATCACCAGCTCCACTATGATGACCGCGCTGGCGATAATGGCAATAAAGACCGCTATCCTCACCTTATCCGGTATAATTTTTCGCAGCAAGGAAACAAAGACGTTACCCATGGTGGTCACAAAAATGACCCCGGCCCCCAGGCCCACACCATTGACCACATCCGTAGTCACGGCCAGGGTCGAGCACAGGCCGAGAACGAAACGGAAGGGCGGAATCTCCTTCCAGAGGCCCTTGGTGAATTCGCTGACAATACGCGCCATTTATACAAACCTCCTTAAATTTTATACACCCAACTGGGGTTTATATTTCTTGTAAGTTTCCACACCGGCCTTTACCGCATTGCTTACACCGGTTGAGGATAGCGTCGCTCCACTCAGCCCCTGAACCTCACCTCCAAGGCTGAAATTAGCCGTCAAAGGCTTGTCCTTGAACTGGGCGCAGAAGGACGGATCATCCGCTACCCTGGTGCCGACACCCGGCGTCTCGGACTGAGAAGTAATAGCTATGCCATCCAACTTGTCAATCTCAGGGTTAACGGCCATCATTACGCCGATCTCGCCATGAAATCCGGTAGCGCTGGTTTCGAAGGCCACGTCGATAACCTTACCCGCCTTCTTGGCAAAAAAGAAGGTGGTTACCACGTCCTTACCCTTCTTGTCCTTACCGGTCACTATGTCCTTCCGGTCTGTGACGGGGTCATTATCATAACCGGTGAGCACCTTCTTCAAGGCAGGCTCCTTGATGAATTTTATCTGCTGATAGACAATTTGTTCCGCTGTAGCCAGTTTGACAAGCGACAACCCGCCTCCACAGACAGCGGCCACAAGCGTCAACACCACGATCATCTTGATAATTTCACGAACTTGCACTGGCTTTCACCCTCCCGTAAACCCTCGGTTTGATATAATCTAAAAGCGGGGTTAATGTACTGGCCATAAAGACCGCGAAGTAGGCCCCATCCTCCCACTGGGACCAAGCCCGTATAACCACCACAAGTATTCCGCCAAGTACCCCGGACAGTACCATACCCACTGGGGTAACCGGCGAAGTAGTGGAATCGGTAGCCAGGAAAAAGGCTGCCAAAAGGCTGCCACCGGTCAGCAGATGGAAAAGCGGGCTGGCATACTTTTCGGCATCGGCCATCCATAAAATACCAGATAAGATGACGATACCCGCCAGAAAACCGGCCGGGATGTGCCAGGAAAAATTCCGCCTCAAGAGCAGGAAAAGCCCCCCTATCAGGAGGAGTATCTTGGAACCTTCCCCAACCGTACCGGCCACCCTGCCGATGATAAGGTCTTTTAACGTAAAGTATTCCCAGAGGACCCCGACCCCTTCATCCCTTAATACCTGGAGCGGAGGTAGCTCGGTCATGATATCACCAGCCGGCGGCGTCCAGGTGATCATGGCCTCCGGGTAAGAGATTTTTAAAGCAACGTAGGCTACCAGCACCCCATTAAATGGGTTACAACCCAACCCGCCGTAAATTTCTTTCCCGAGAAGGATCATAATCAAGGTGGCGATCACGATCATCCACCACGGCAGCGTGGGCGGAAGGATAGCAGCAAAAAGAAGGCCGCTTACCACCGCCGTCAGGTCATCAATAGTAACCCTTCGTCCCATCATCTTCTGTAAGATAGCCTGCCATGCCACAGCCGAAATTACGGAAACTGCCGCAACCCGCACCGCACCCATACCATAAAAATATACCCCGGCGGCTATGGCCGGGATCAGGGCAATAATTACATTCAGCATCATCTTCCGCACGGAGTTGCCGCTATGGATATGCGGCGTTGCGGATACAACAAGTTCTGGTGCTTTCATTCACTACTCCTTTGCGCCATAATTTGTGCCTTGCCGAATCTTATCCAGTGCACCATCGGGATTTTCACCGGGCATAAATAAGCACAGCACCCACATTCAATACATGTAAAAATGTCATTGGCTTCCGCCTTTGAATACATCTCTTTTTCTGAAAAACCGGATATTATAAACGGCATCAGCCCTACCGGACAGACCTCAACACATAACCCGCACTTGATGCAGACTGCCGAATCATATTTTGCGATCTCTTTCTCGTGCTGGACAAAGATGCCAAGCATCTCTTTGGTCACCGGCGTCTCGGTATTAGCGATGGCCGTGCCCATCATGGGGCCGCCCGCTATAACCTTGCCCATCCCCTCAATCGAGACACCACAGTGTCCCAGAACCTCTTTAACCGGCGTGCCTATCCTTACCTGGACATTTTTGGCGCCGGTCCCGTTGGTCCCGGTAACGGTTATGAACCTGTCCACCACCGGCTTTTTATCCGCCATAGCCCGGCCCACCGCCGCCACTGTCTCGACACTCAGGACTAGAGCGCCTATATCGGCCACGCAATAGGCCTCTGTACAGGGGACCTCCTTACCCAGTATCGACTTTACCAGTAAGAGGTCAACAGCCTGGGGATATTTAGGATTCAACCCCACTACGGTAGCCGCGCCACCGCAGGCGGAACCGACAGCGGACATGGCCTGAGACGCGCCTTTATCGACGGCAACATACACTGATGCAGCGCCGATTATGCCTTTTATAGTGTCTATCCCGCAGGCCACTTCCTGAACCCTTTCAGACAACAGACGTGACCGGCTCGAGAGTACCGGCTCTATGTCCATGGCATTCACAATAAGGGCGTTAGCCCGGCGGGACTTTGCCTCGTTGAGCTTGGCTGCCAGCGGTGCCGGCTTCATATCAAAATCAATAATTCCCGCCTGTTGTATGGCGGCCATAGGATCTGCGCTGCCCTCCGGCGCCACCCACTCATCCTTGCCGTCGGATTCTATGAGCACAGCCGGGACGAATCCCCCTGAAAAATGGGGATAGGCCTTTATTACATCGGCTACCTTACCGGAAACCGTGGCATGGATAGACGCGCCTTCCGGACCTGCGCTTTCACCGATTACCTGTCCGACCTTGACCTCATCACCCTTTTTGACCTTGGCATTGCAAATTCCGCCGAGATCCTGCCTGAGAGGGATAGTTACAACACCGGAGGGGATGATACGTTCGAAGGGTTTGTTTGCGTTTGCGTCTGAAATAGACAAGCAAATACCGCCAGAAAAGCTACCTGGGCTCATATTGGTTCACTCTCTCCTTCCAGCAAATTACGGGATTGGATATACCTAAACGCACTCTTTGTCAAGATAAAAAAGGGGCCACAAAAAAACGGGAAGTCTATAAACTTCCCGTTTTAAAAAATTACATCTGCATATTTATTTTTTGTGACATTCGCCACACATCACCGGGAGTGACTTGCCTGCTGCCGGTTTGGTCTCCCGGTGGCAACCCACGCAGTTCTCGTGAAACGCCTTCATAAGCCCCATCTTCCTGCCCTCAGCCTTCATCCCGTGGCAGGCCGCGCAATTCGTCTCCCGCGACTCATCCCACACGTTCTCTCCACTTACGTAAAAATGATGACACGCCGTACACTCAATGGTAGCAAAGTGTTGGGCATGCGGGAACGTCACGCCCGGCCTCTGTCGTTTTTCAAAGGCCTTATGCTCCAGTTTCAGCACTTCTTCCTGGGCGTAAGCGCAGGTAGCTATTAAAAAAATAGCCAAAACTATCGTTAACAGAATGCCATTATTTTTCATCTCTTACCTCCTGAGCGGCAATAACCAACTGAATCACAGTTCAGCTTGTGTGTAACAAAATAGAGATTGCATGTCAAGGAAAATGTCTATTGGACTTTCCCCATTTTTTTATGGAATCCGATGTTACTGAGCGAAATTTGCTGGAGCAGGGGGGGACCCATCGAGGGCGAGCAGGAAGGGGAAAGCCCGCCCTTTAGTGGCGGGAAGGGGCAGGTGTTCCCCGCCTGCGAGCCACGATAGGGTCACTGCGGAAGTTATGAAGCGTAAGGAACGAGGATTCCATTTCTGAAATAAGCGCCTCATTTTGGCAAAAACATATCCAATAACTCCACCGGATGCATGGCCTGTACATTAAGCTTATGTCTAAACAGGCCCTCCTTCCATTGCAACAGACAGCCCATGCAACCGGTAACAAGGATATCCGCCCCCGTGTCTCTTAACCCAACCATCCTTTTAGCAATAATCTCCTGGGACAGGTCATAATGGGTTATATTAAACAACCCGCCATGTCCGCAACATGCAGCCCCGCCTGCCGGTTCGCGAAAATCAACTCCGGGCAGGGACCTGATGAGGAGACGCGGCTCCTCGAGTATCTTTTCTCTAAACCGAAAATGGCAGGGATCATGATACGTCACCTTCAGGCTGCCGGGTTTCGGAGTAAAAAACGATAACTGCCGGAAAAAACTTCTCTTATGAGACAAAAAGACCGATATATCCATCACTTTTGCCGAAAATTCCGCCGCTTTTTCTGCAAAAACCGGGTCGGCGGCCAGGAGTCTCGGATAATTAAATTTCAGGTGTGAATAACAGGAGGCACAGTTCGTAATGATGTAATCGAACCGTCCATCCATAAATGCAGATATATTAGCCCTGGCCAGGGAACGCGCCGTCTCTTCATCCCCGGCACAAAAGGCCGGGAACCCACAGCATTTCTGCTTCTTGGGCGTCCATACAGGCTCTCCGAGAAAGTCAAAAATATTCAGGACAGCCTTCCCCACGTTAGGAAAGAGATAGTTTGTGATGCACCCTGTAAAGTAAGCCGCCTTAACCGGAGCGCTTGTCTCCTGGGGCAGGTCATCCTCCAGAAAAAAGGTCGGCGCCAGGGCCGGCAGCCATGACCTCCCGGCCAACAGAGGGATCGGAAACCGGCAATGGAGGCCGCTATCTTCCGGGATTCTCTTGCAAAGGAGTCCCTGGATCAGGGAACCGCCTTTTAATATAAAAGGCAAAAGATGTTCAGAATCCAGAAGGTAATGGAAAAAATACCGCTTCCCCACGGGAAGCCCCTTCTCTTCGACCAACCTTGCCCGCGCTTCCTGTATGGAGGCATCCGCATTTACCCCGGCGGGACAGGCATTCGAACAGGCCCCGCAAAGGAGACAATACGAGAGCAATTCTTCAAAGCGGTCGGAAAATGGTAACCGGCCTTCCCGGTTGGCCCCAATAAGGCTCAATTTGCCCCGGGGAGAATAGGCCTCCAGCCCCGTTACCTGGTAAACGGGGCAGACACTCGTGCACGTCCCGCACTTATTGCATGAGGGTGTGCTAATGGATTCTACCTCCTGATTTCCACTTTCTTTATCTCTCCCTGTACTTATCAAACCACCAGGAGCAGAAATCGGTCTCCAATATCTCCCCGGCAAGCTCCTGGCCGACAGTAGTGCTGAGCCGTTTCACTGCGTGTGCAAGCCACTCCCGGGCAAACTTATTCCCAAGGTCATGCTGCTCTTTAAGCTCAAGGATGAGGTCTAACTGGTCGGCGTCCCGGGCTAATTTCGCCTCTTCGGTATGGCCGGATTTAAACTCTGTTATTAATCCGGCGATGTCCTCCTCAAAATCGAGGTCCTTGGTCAGGGCAGCGACCGCCTTGGCTGAATCCACCGTAGCATAGTCCTTATAAACATAATTCAGGTCCCCGGTCCGGGCCTCAATCAGATCGTGGAAGAGACATAACTCCATTACCTTGGATCGATCGACGCCCGGTGAAAGCCCGGCCAGCACATATCCGATGAGAATGACCCGGTAGGAATGATCCGCCACTGATTCCTGCCCGGAACCCAGAAAACGGAAGCCGGTGCGCGGCGTCTTTTTCAGCATCCCGGCCTCAAAGAGCAATTTGGCAATCCTCTTCATGCTATCTCCTCTCCGAGCAGATGGGACATTATCCCCTCAACGGTTCTCGGATTCAACCCTAGGTTGATAATACTTTTAAACTTTAAACTCAGCTTTGATTTTGAATAAACGAACGGCGGGGAAGTCGTAAACCTTAACGCCGGTCTTCTCGGTTATCTCTCCAAGCTGCCTCTCAATAGCCTCTGAAGACTCAGCAATAAAGGTGAACCAGACATTGAAGGCGTGTCTGCGCAAGTAGTTGTGGGTCACTCCCTGGTAAGAGTTTACGACCTTCACAAATTCCTCTAGTTTTTCCGGAGGGACCTTTGCGCCGCAGAGAGTAGTCATATAACCCAGACGGCGGGAATCAAAATTTGCCCCTAGACGGCGTATTATACCCTTATCCTGCAAACGCCTGATCCGGTCTAAAACTTCCGTCTCTGTGAGTTGGAGACGCTCTCCTATAGCCGCATAGGGGCGGGATTCAATCGGGAAATGAGATTGTATCTCGTTTAGAATTGCCCGGTCTGTAGCATCCATTTTGTTAAATCTCAACGTCAAAGTCCAAAGTTCAAAACGGACTCGAGTGATTGACACCCGGCTGAACGCTAATGACTTTCCTTCGCCGGGGCCCGCAGTTTTAAGGGTTGATATGTACAGAGGGGTTCTTCGGCCAGGTAATCACCGGACATCTCATGGGCCCGCGCCCGGCACCCGCCGCAGAAACGATGATATTCACAGACACCGCACTTGCCCCTGTACATCTTGGGATTACGCAGGTTGAGAAAAACAGGAGACTCCCGCCAGATGCGGGAAAGGGGCATCTGGCGCACCGAACCGCAGTTTATCTCCAGATAACCGCAGGGCTGGACATCTCCCCGATGTGAGACAAAACAAAAGCCGACGCCTCCCAGACATCCGCGGGTCACGGCATCCAGCCCGTGGGACTGGAAGGTAACCTCTTTCCCTTCCGCTTTGGCCCGCTGCCTAAGGATGCGATAATAGTGCGGGGCACAGGTGGCCTTGAGATGCAGGGGAACCTTATCCCTCTGGTCATAAAACCAGTTTAAGGTCTCTTCGTATTCGGCGGCAGAAAGGGCCTGGGCGGCCAGGTCCTTGCCACGGCCGGTAGGTACCAGGAGAAAGATATGGTGGGCTACTGCCCCAAGTGATACGGTGAGTTCCTGTATAGCCGGCAGTTCCTTGAGGTTGATCCCGGTAATAGTGGTGTTAACCTGGAATTCCAGACCTGCTTTTTTGGCCTCTTCAATCCCCTGAAGCGCCCCCTCAAGAGCCCCTTCGACCTGACGAAATTTATCATGACTTTCAGCCGTCGCCCCATCAATGCTTATACTAATCCTCTTTATCCCCGCATCTACCATTTTCCCGGCCACTTCCGGGGTGATGAGGGTACCGTTAGTGGCCATTACCATACGCAGGCCTTTGGCTGTGCCATAGCTTGCCAGTTCAAAGATATCCCCGCGCAGGAGAGGCTCGCCGCCGGTCATAATCATAACCGGCTGGGCATGGGCGGCGATATCATCGATAATCCCCTTGCATTCTTCGGTCGTCAACTCATTGTCATACGGACCGCGGGTGGCTGCGGCCCGGCAGTGGACACAGGAGAGGTTGCAGTTTCTGGTCAATTCCCAGGCTACAAGACGAAGGGGCGGCACATCCTGCCCGGCCGGATGGCCATGAGAGTGGTGGGGATGTGCGTGAGGATTATTCGGTTTCATCTGGTCAGCAACCTCGCTGCTTCCTTAGCATAATAAGTGATGATAATATCTGCTCCGGCCCTCCGGATACTCAAAAGGCATTCCATCATGACCCGCTCTTCATCCAGCCAGCCCATCCTGGCAGCCGCCTTTACCATGGCATACTCGCCGCTAACGTGATAAGCGGCGATGGGATGATCAAATTCCTCCCGCAAACGCGAGATGATATCCAGGTACGGCAGGGCCGGTTTAACCATGAGGATGTCAGCCCCTTCCTCCATATCCAGGGTGGCCTCGCGCACGGCCTCACGGCTGTTGGCGGGGTCCATCTGGTACGAACGCCGGTCGCCGAACTGGGGGGCACACTCCGCCGCCTCGCGGAAAGGCCCGTAAAAACCGGAGGCGTACTTGACCGCATAAGACATAATGGGCATGTGCTCAAAACCGGCTTCATCCAGGGTCTCACGGATCTCAGCCACCCGGCCATCCATCATATCCGAAGGCGCAACCATGTCCGCACCGGCCCGGGCATGGGAAAGGGCTACCCTGCCCAGTATCTCCAGTGTCGCATCGTTTTCGATCTTGCCCCCGGAGACAAATCCGCAGTGGCCATGACTCGTGTATTCACAAAGGCAGACATCCGTAATAACCAGAAGGTCTTTATCAGATGACTTTATCTCGGCTATCGCCCTTTGCACAATGCCGTCTTTGGCATAGGCCCGGGAGGCTATCTCGTCCTTCTTTTCCGGGATGCCGAAAAGAAGAACAGCCCTGATTCCGGCTTCCTTTATCTCTTTTATTTCAGGCTTCAAATGATCCAGGGAAAGCTGGAAACACCCGGGCATGGAAGGAATCTCTTTCCTGACTTTTTTCCCCGGCACGACGAAAAGGGGATAGACAAGCTGATCAGGCGCAAGGTGTGTCTCCCGAATCAGGGCGCGGAAATTTTCATTCTGACGCATGCGGCGCGGGCGATAATCCGGAAACAGCATCCCTAAGCCTCCTCGTCAATCCCGATTTCTTTATCCGTCAGATAACAGGCCGGGTCCGGTGCCCAGATATCCCCGGTGACGGCCTCAGCCCTTACCCGGAAATTACCGGCACAGATATCCAGCCACTTACACCGGGCGCAGCGGCCATTGACATGGGCCTTCTTATTCTTAAGGGCCGCCATAAGCGGATTGGATAAGTCCGTCCAGATCTCGCTGAACGGACGTTGGCGGACATTGCCGAATGAGTAATGCCTCCAGAATTGATCCGCATGGACGCTCCCGTCCCAGCTTACACAGCCGATACCCCGGCCGGAATTATTCCCCTCGTTCATTTCAAGTAATTCCAGGACCTCGGCAGCCCGGGGTGAATTCTCCTTTACCATACGCAGATAGACATAAGGCCCGTCGGCATGGTTGTCCACCGTCAGCACCTCTTTGGGCTTACCGCGACGGTGCAAGTCGGCGGTACGATCGATGATAATATCCACTACCCGCCGGGTCTCTTCGTGAGCGAGGTCTTCTTCGACCAGCTTACTGCCCCGGCCCGCATAAACCAGATGATAAAAACAGATCCGCGGGACTTCTTCCCGTTCTAACAGGTCAAAAATGGCCGGTATCTCGGCGGCATTAAGCTTATTTATGGTAAACCTTAACCCTACCTTGATGCCCGCTTCCTGACAATTTTTAATGCCCCTCATAGCCCCGGCAAAGGCTCCCTTGACCCCGCGAAAATGGTCATTGACCTTTTCCATGCCATCAAGACTTATCCCCACATAAGAGAGGCCGATCTTCTTCAATACCTTGGCCATGTCTTTGCTGATAAGCGTACCATTTGTAGAAACTACGGCCCGCATCCCTTTTTCTACGGCGTAAGCCGCAAGCTCAGGCAGATCCGGACGCATAAAAGGCTCGCCTCCGGAGAAAAGAAGGACCGGGCTGCCGAACTGACTTAAATCATCGATCAGTTTCTTCCCTTCGGCCGTGGAAAGCTCATCCGGTGCGCCCACGCTGTCCGCCTGGGCATAACAATGCACACACTTCAGGTTACAACGCCGGGTGGCATTCCAGACTACCACCGGCTTTTTGTCTGCCGAAAACTGGAGAAGGTGCGAGGGCAGCTTCCCGGAGTGTCTGCCATAGCGCAAGGCGTCAGACGGCTCCACCGTACCGCAATAAAGTTTAGATATACCGATCATTTTTTTCTAAATGCTCCTTCGTTTTAAAAAATTAGCTTTCAGCTATTATTACTCCGGCAATTAAAAACTTAAATCCCCCCTCACCCCCCTTTGGAAAAGGGGGGATGGGGGGATTGGGCAAATTTATATATTTAATTGCCGTAGTAATAGTGTTCTGACTCCTATATTCTGTATTCTGTCTCCTGTATTTTTTGTCCTATTTTGAGGAATTACCAAAAGAATTATCAAGGGACTCCTTGATCAGATGGCTGATAAATCCTTCCGGAGTGGACACTGCCTCGACGGGAAGATGAAAAACGTTTTGCCCGGTCCTATCCTGAATTATTCTCAGGGCATACTTATATGATTCGGTCAAGCTGTTACAAACAACATAAGCCGTGCTGCCTTCCTGCCGGGCCTGTCCGATTATCTGGTCGATAGCCTCATCTTCAAAAATAATCTTTATACCATATTTATCCAGAAAAGTGGCCTCATAATCTTTTATTTCCTCGGTTATAAATACAAGCTCTTCCACAGAGGCCTGTATATCAATATCCCTGGTCAAACATAACTCGGCCAGATACCGTAGCCTGAACGGGGTGACAGACAGCCCACGGTTGTCAAAGATTTCTTTTTGACCTTTCACTATGGTTGATTTTATAATATTTAATTCTCTCTCCCGGGCCCGACGATAACGTTCAATATAGACCGGATCATCCGGGCCGACAAGCAAACGATCCAGCGCCGCGACCGGGTTCTCGACCATCTCCGGAGTGACAACCAGGGAACGAATCGAGGTTGAAGGCAGGGTTTTTTCAAATCCCAAAAGGACCTGCTCTACGACTCTGGACAATCCCCGCGCCCCCGTCTTCTCTGTATAGGCCTTCTCAGCCAGGATATGTAATGCCTCATCTTCAAATGTGATGTCTATACCGTAGGCCTTAAAATCGTGTTTTTTACCTTTTGTTACCGGGCAGTTCGGATTTTTTAGGATATTGTACAGGTCCTCCACGGATAAGCCCCCAAAAACCGCTACTACAGGCAACCGGCCTATAAATTCTGATTCGAACCCGTATTCAATAAGATCTTCCGCCTTAACATGACATAAATAATCGCTTCTGTCACTCTTGGAAGTAATAGACGCACCGAAACCGATTCCCTGATCCGTCAGGCGCTTCTTGATAATATCTGCCAGGTCATTAAAAGCGCCGCTTACTATGAAAAGGATATTCCTGGTGTTAACCGTCCTTTTTTCCCGTTTGCCGGTCTTTCGGTAACGCTCTATGGCCTCAAGCTGGGCTATAGGGTCGTGGGGAACCCGGAGATCTATGTCTGTCTCTTCCATCGGCTTTAAAAGGGCGCGCTGAACACCGGTGCGTGAGACGTCCGGGCCTAAATGGTGGGCGCTGGCGGCAATTTTATCTATTTCATCGATATAAATGATGCCATACCGGGCCAGATCTATATCCCCGCCCGCCTCCTGCACAAGGTCACGAACCAGGTCTTCCACATCACCGCCCACGTAACCGGTCTCGCTGAACTTGGTGGCATCGCCTTTAACAAAAGGCACGCCGAGCTTCCCGGCGATCAGCTTTATCATATAGGTCTTACCCACACCGGTAGGCCCGATCATAATGATGTTATTCTTGATCTGCCCCACCTCCGTATCTCTCTTATGCTCCAGCGCATACTTAATACGGCTGAAGTGGGTGCAGACCTTGGTAGCCAGAATAGCCTTGGCCTCCTCCTGTTTGATTATATATTCATCCAGGTAGGCCTCAAGCTCTTTGGGTTTTATATTAAAATTCAGGATAATATCCCTACCCCTTAAGGTCTTATTGCCTTCGGATTCAGATGGACCCGGTTTGGGAAGTACGACCGGCGAGAGGATACGCACCTTATCCCCATATTTTTTGGACAGATACTCCGTCAGCTCCCTTTCTAATTCCTTCTGGTCAGGAACATTATTATATTCTTTGTCGTTTCCCATCTTGAACTTACCAAGTCTTATACAAAATCTCTTATGCTTATCAATATAGTCACTAACTGCCCATATTTCAAATTATTTTTGATGGACAATAATTGATGAATTCGTAAAAAATCTAAGACATCACGCAAGGCCGCCAAGGACGCAAAAATAATAGAATCGGGAACTCAGGAACTCATGAAAAAATCTTTCATCCCTGATTTCTTGATTTCCAGATTTTCATTTTTCTTCGCGGTCTTTGCGCTGTTGCGTGAGGAATTGATTTCTTATGAGGCCATCATAATTCGCTGACCGCTGATTGCTGAAAGCTATTTTAAAGCTGTCTTATTGCCCGGACCTTACACTGTCCATGCCTAAGGCCTTCATCTTGCGGTGGAGATGGCTTCTCTCCAGACCTATCTTTTCAGCCGTCTGGGAGATATTGCCGTCATTTTCAGCCAGTTTATGCAATATAAACTCGCGCTCAAAATGAGCCTTGGCATCCTTAAACGTCCCGAACGCAAACATATCGCCTGTCTTCTTTTCTACCGTTTTAGTCCCCCGTATCGAAGAAGGAACGTCCTTCTCTGTAATAAGTGCGCCCGGGGACATGATCACCAATCTTTCCACAACATTTCTCAACTCCCTGACATTTCCGGGCCAATGATAGGCAGCGAGCAATTGCAGGGCGCCATCGCTTATTTCTTTGCGCTTTAACCCGCCATCCGAAGCGAATTCAGCCAAAAACTCCTTAACTAAAAGGGGGATATCGCTCAACCGCTCCCTTAGCGGGGGGACTTCGATCGGCACTACATTTAATCGGTGGTAAAGATCCTCACGAAAATTACCTCTTTTAATCTCTTCCTCAAGGTCCTTGTTGGATGCGGCGATGACCCGCACATCAACATTTATGGTCTTTGTCCCGCCTACCCGTTCGAATTTTTGCTCCTGCAGGATGCGCAGTATCTTGGCCTGGGTCTTAAGACTCATATCGCCGATCTCATCCAGGAAGAGTGTGCCTTCGTTGGCCTGGTCAAACTTGCCGCGCCTCATGTTGGTAGCGCCTGTAAAGGAGCCCTTTTCATGCCCGAAAAGCTCGCTTTCAATAAGTTCTTCAGGAATGGCTGCGCAGTTTACCTCGATCAGAGGCCGGGACGCTCGCTTGCTCTGCCTGTGGATGGCATGAGACACCAACTCCTTGCCTACCCCATTTTCCCCCTTTATCAATACCCAGGCCGAAGTAGGCGCCACCAGGACAATCTGTCTCTTTAACTCCAGCATCGCCTCGCTTTGCCCGGTGAGTTCCGGTTTACGCCCTACCCGCTGGCGTAAAAGAAGATTTTCCTCTTCTAACCGGCTGTAATCAAGAGTATTATTTATAGTTAGAACGACTTTTTCCAGGGAAAGCGGTTTTTCAATAAAATCATGCGCCCCCAGTTTGGTCGCCTTGACTGCCGTCTCTACCGTGCCATGGCCGGACATTATCACTACGGGAAGAAATGGGTAATCAAGTTTGATCCTTCTGAGCACTTCCAGCCCATCTATGCCCGGAGGCATCCACACGTCTAAGAGCACTAAATCCGGCGCTACCTCGCTTAGCCGGCCCAGGGCATCCTCGCCATTCTGCGCCCGGACAGGCTCAAATCCCTCGTCCTCCAGTATCCCACTCAGGGAGTCCAGGATGCTTGCTTCATCATCAACTATCAATATGCGTTTGGCCATATCCCGAACCCATACGTCCTTTCATACCTGCAAGGGCAGTTCAATAACAAACCTGGCCCCATTGGGTTCATTGTCCTGCACCCTTATATAACCATTGTGATCCGAGATAATAGTGCTTACAATACTCAATCCCAGACCCGTCCCACCTTTCTTAGTTGAAAAATAAGGTTCAAATAGCCTCTCTCTGTCTTCGGGGGCGATACCCTTACCGGTATCACTGACTTCAATCCTTACCATAGGCGGATTAGAATTGTCATAAAAAAGCTCTGTCTCAATTTTACCATGACCCTCCATAGCGGCAAGCGCATTATCAAAGAGATTGATCATGACCCGTTTGATCTGCTCGCGATCAAAGTAAAATTTGGGGATAGGTTGATGCACCCTGGTGACAAAGTCGATATCTTTATGACTATCGCGATATAGGGTTATGCTTTCCTCAACAACGCCTTCTAAATTATTCAGGGCTGGATTTGTCGCCGGCAAGCGGGCAAAAAGCGAAAATTCATTGACCAGTCGTTTCAATTCCTCTACCTGGCTAATGATGGTCCTGGTACAGTCATCGAGCACCTTGCTGTCATCGGCCAACTTCTCGATATATCTCTTACGCAATCTCTGGGCCGATAATTGTATCGGCGTCAAAGGGTTCTTTACTTCATGCGCTATGCGCCTGGCCACTTCACGCCAGGCCGCCATCCGCTGGACCTTTTCTAATTGAGTCAGGTCATCAAAAACAATGACTATGCCGATATTATTACCGGTGTCATCTTTCAAAAGCGTGGCATTAACGAGGAGGGAAAGGCCCCTGTTGCCGGCCGTAATTCGAATTGACTTTTGTACGGAACCCTTCTTTGCCCGCCGGGCTTCCTCCACCAGGGCATTAATTATAGCTAATTGCCCCGGCGTAGCCAATTCGTGATAGGTCTTGCCGACAACGTCTCCGTGGCGTAACCCGAACAATTCCTCGGCAAATTTATTCATGGTGCTGATGCGGCCGTCATTGTCAATGGAAACGACACCGGCCGCCACATTCCTCAGGATTATTTCCGTGTAGCGCCGTCTCTGTTCCAATTCCAAGTAACTCCTTTGGAGTTCTTCGCCGGCCCTTTCCAATTCGGAGTGACTTCTCTTGAGGTCGGCGGTCATCTTGTTAAACGAGTCCACCAGGGTCCCGACCTCATCCTCTGACCGGACGTCGATAGTAAAATCAAGGTCTCCTCCGGCGATGCGACGCGTCCCTTCGGCTAAATGCTGAATAGGAACGGTAATGCCTCTGGCCAGGTAAAAGCCGAACCAGGTCGCAGAAAAGACGATGATCAGACTAATGATCAAAAGAATAATGATTAAGCTGATCTTGATCGGGTTTTTGAGAAGCTTCAACTGCTTATAGTTTTCAATACCCCCGGCTATATTCTTCATCTTGTCGGTAAGGCCGGCCGGGACAAAAATACCGACGGCCAGGACGCCGATAACATCCTTCCCATCGGCAGATGAAAAAATAGGGTCAAATCCCCTCACTAAATCACCATCAGCGGAGGTAAAGGTATCGACAATACCCTTTTCGCCATTGAGACAGCGTCTCAATGTTTTTGAGGAAATTTGCGCCAGTTCAAACATTCCTACACCCGGCCGCCGGTAACCGGCTAATTCTTCATACGAAGGAAGAATAACCTCCACAGTATCAAGATGAAACTCTTCCTGTCTGGCCCGCAGATACCGGGTGAGCTCGCCCCGGGCCGCTTCAGACATCAATCCGGAGCGGGTGATTTCTCCGCTCATCCGGTCGGCATGGGTAATTACATTTTCCTCGACCTGTTTATAAAATGTACGCCCTACCTCTAAAGAGTCCTCTAGAGACTTTTCTACGCGTACATTAAACCAATAATCAATGCTCGTATTTATGAACTGCAATGAAATAAAAAAGAGAAAGGTAGTCGGCAGAAGGGCAAACAGGACAAAAGCCACAACCAGCCTGGTGCGCAGCCTGGCCCCCAGTATGTTGTGACGCCGCTCGAAGATAAGCTTAACTACACTCCTTAGAACCAAAAAAATGAGAAGAAGAATGAGGATAAGGTTGATGTTTATGAGGGCAAAAAGGAGGATACTCCCGCCCATAATCTTAGACGGAGAAAGATGTAAGACCTTGATACCCAGAAAGGCCAGCCCGATAATCAAGACCAGCGTAATCAGAATAATAAGTCTTTCCCGTTTCTGTCTTTTCCTTTCCTTGCTCTGGATATCCGGTATTTCGGTCATTATTTTAGTATTTAAACTCTACGCTATAATTATCTGTCTCCGAATCCCAAAAAGAAAACAAGGAGATTATATAATGAAGCGCAGAGGAAGTAGTCTCTTTCTCCAGAACGGCCTTTATCTGAAGCTGATAGAGATTGTTTGGGGTGAGTTTCTTCAAGGCAATAACCGGGACCCCGGTTATTTCGCTTGCTGCTTGCTGGGCCCTGGCCGCTTCCTTAAATCTAAGCTTCTTACCATCTAAATCGACAAAGAACTCCTCCTTCAACGCATCATAGCGAATACTGTGCTCCATATCCAGCGAGGCCAGGAGGGAGTCCGGCCAGAGATGGTGGACCTGGTAAAGACGGATATTCAAATTAAGTCTTATCGTAAGGCCGTTCATAAGGGCCTTTCTGGTGTCGCTATCGAAGCAGTTCCGAACGTTAAAAAAGGCCAGCAATTCATTGCTTGAGTTGTTTACGATGACATCGGTTAACTTTATATCATTGGCCTCCAGAGACGGCGTAAGAAACACAGACAGGGCCACAAAAATGACAAGCAGGCGTCGCCAGCTATGATGAATTGTTTTTCTCATAAGTTATGGGCGGAATCAGGCGTGTTTTTAGAAAATTTAACTAATAGCATAGTGAATTGCAACAGCTTTTCGTCTAGAATTTCCCCTATCTTATGGAAACCGCCATTCCTGAGCGAAACTTGCTGGAGCAGTGGGGCACCCTTCGAGGACGAGCAGGAAGGGGAAAGCCAGCCCTTTAGTGGCTGGAAGGGGTAAGCGTTCCCCGCCTGCGAGTCCCAAAGGGGTCACTGCGCAAGCCGTGAAGAGAAGGGACGGCGGTTTCCATTGCCGGTAAGTAAAAGCGTATGCGCACTAAGTCATAGTAATGGAACAAATATCCGGCAGGTGACGATAATTCTCGTTGTAATCCAGGCCATACCCTACCAGGAAACCCCTTTCCAGTTCAAAGCCCACGTAGTCTATAACAATGGGCGTTTTTCGTCGCCCGGTCTTACTTATAAGGGCGCAAACCTTAATAGAACGCGGTTTATGAAGGGCTATTATGTCGTTAAAATAACTCAGCGTATGACCGGTATCTATAATATCTTCCACCACCAGGACATTTTTATCGGTAATAGGCAGCTCGATATCTTTGGTGAACCTGACCTCGCCGGTGGATTCTGTTTTGGAGCCATAGCTGGCCAAACGTACAAAGTCAACCTGAACCGGGATATCCAGAGAACGCATCAAGTCAGCCATAAAAACAAAAGCGCCATTTAATACACCGATTAATACCAGTTCACGGCCGGCGTATTCCCTGGAGATTTGTCTCCCTAACTCCTTGATCCTCTTCTGGATTACGCCCCGGGTAAACGCAAGCTCCTTTTTGCACATAGTATCTCCCTGTTTATGGACAAAATGGAAGCTCCCCGTCCGCCTGAGCGGACAGGGGAATCTCCGTATGCAAGGTAAAATGCATCGTATTCGCTCGCTAACCCCGCTGCAAGCAGCGAAAAATGCGTCGATATACATGTTCAGATACTCACGTTAGAATAAAGGCGAACACTTGTCAACTTATGCTTTATAGGGCTTGACAAGGAGAGAAACGGACATTGACATTAAGCATCTGATTTTTTAAATTAATATATTTAAAATCATTAAGGAGCTAAGAAGCTGACGCTACCCGTTATTGCCTTGACTATGGGTTGCCCGGTGGGGATCGGTCCGGAAATTATCGCCCGTTCTCTCGCCTTACATGAGGTATATACTTATTGCCGGCCTGTTGTGGTGGGGGATCGGGCTATCATGGAACGGGCGGTTAAGACTACAGGCGTCTCTTTAGACATAAGCGTAATAGAGGAGGCCGATATTGAGCAAATTGAGCGCTCCTTTCGACAGGGTAATCGACCTGAAAAAATCTTTCTCCTTCCAGTTTCTGAGCTGAATTCCGCACAGTGTGTTTATGGCCGGCCGACTGCCCGGACGGGCGCCGCTATGGTTAGTTATATACTGCGCGCTATTGAATTGGCCCTCTCCGGCTGCGTACAGGCTATAACTACCGCCCCGATTAATAAAGAGGCCATGCACATGGCAGGGTATGAATACCCGGGCCATACAGAGCTTCTGGTAGAGAAAACGGGCGCAAGGCGGTACGCCATGATGCTGGCGGGCGACAGGCTAAAAGTAGTGCCGGTAACCATCCATCTGCCCCTCCGGGACGTAGCAACCCGGTTAACCCGGGAAAAGATTCTGGAAAACCTGATAGTTACTGATTCGGCATTGCGCCGGTATTTTGGTCCGGAGCAACCCCGGCTTGCCGTTGCGGCCTTGAATCCGCATGCCGGAGAAAGAGGTCTCTTTGGGGATGAGGAGGTAAGAATAATCTCCCCCGCTATTGATGCCGCTAAAGGATTGGGAATAGATGCCCGGGGGCCATTTCCGGCTGACACTGTATTTTATCGGGCCAGCCAGGGAGAGTTCACCGCGGTTATCGCCATGTATCATGATCAGGCCCTTATCCCTTTAAAACTACTGCATTTCAAGGACGGGGTAAACATAACCTTAGGGTTGCCCATTATTCGCACTTCTGTAGATCACGGAACGGCTTATGACCTGGCGGGTAGCGGAAAGGCCGATCCAGCCAGCCTCATGGCCGCGCTCAGGTTAGCCGCCCATATGGCTACGCATCGAAAGGGACATGGTGTCTGAAGATAAATGGCTTCTAAAAATATAGTCATAAGGGGCGCCAAGCAACATAATCTCAAGAACATAGATGTTACCATCCCCCGCGATAAGCTCACCGTTATAACGGGCCTAAGCGGTTCCGGCAAGTCCACCCTGGCCTTTGATACCATCTACGCCGAAGGGCAACGTCGTTATGTGGAATCCCTGTCGGCTTATGCACGGCAATTTCTGGAGCAGATGGATAAACCGGATGTCGAATCCATTGAGGGCCTTTCTCCGGCTATTGCCATCGAGCAAAAGACAGTCAGTAAAAACCCTCGTTCTACAGTAGGCACAGTAACGGAAATTTATGACTATTTGCGGCTCCTTTTTGCCCGCATTGGCCGGCCTTTTTGTTATCAGTGCGGCCGCGAGATCCAGACTCAGACCATTGATCAAATGGTTGATTCCATTATGCGGCTAAGAGAAGGAAGCCGGATAATAATCATGGCCCCGATAGTAGTGCAGAAAAAGGGAGAGCATCAAAACGTCTGGCAGCGGCTCAGGAAAGAGGGCTTTGTCCGGGCCAGGGTCGACGGCCAAATTTTAAATTTAGAAGAGAGCCCAAGCCTTGATAAGCACAAGCGTCATACTATTGAGGCGGTGATCGACCGTCTTGTTGTCCGGCCGGGCCTCGAGAGAAGGCTGGCCGATTCTCTTGACCTTGCCACTAAACTATCTGAAGGTATAGCCCTGGTGCAGGTAAACGAAGAGGAGGAAATATTTTTTAGCCAGAAACAGGCCTGCATCTATTGCGAGATCAGTCTGCCGGAGATGACTCCGCAGCTTTTTTCTTTTAACAATCCCCGAGGGGCCTGTCTGGCCTGTGACGGGCTGGGCGTCCGTCAATTTTTCGATCCCGATTTGATTATTCCCAACCCCAATTTGTCGCTCCGTGAAGGCGCCATCGCTCCCTGGTCGCACCGGCACGGCGTTCATTTTATACAAATACTGGAATCAGTGTCCGGACATTATCATTTCGAGATCCACACACCTTTCAAGGCCCTTCCCGATCAGGCCAAAAAAATCTTGCTTTATGGCTCTAATGGGGAAGAAATATCATTCTCTTATGATAAGGACGGGCGCCGTCACTTCTATAGACAACCATTCGAAGGAATAATTCCGCAGCTTGAACGTCGTTACCGTGAAACGCCCTCCCGGTCAGCCCGGGAGGAGATTGAGCAATACATGAACAAACAACCCTGTCCGGTTTGTAAGGGAGCCAGGCTCCGGAAAGAGGCCCTTTCGGTACGGGTTGGTCCCTGGGCTATAGATCAGATAGTGAATCTGGACATTAAAACGGCTATACAGGTATTTGAACGTCTGCCGCTTACGCAAAAGGAATTCGAGATTGCCGGACGTATATTAAGGGAGATAAACAGCCGCCTATCTTTTCTTAAAGAAGTGGGGCTGGATTACCTGACCTTAAACCGGACATCGGCTACTTTGTCCGGCGGCGAAGGCCAGCGCATCCGTCTGGCCACACAAATCGGTTCACAGATGGTGGGGGTCCTTTACGTACTGGACGAGCCGAGTATCGGCCTGCATCAGCGCGATCATGCCAGGCTTCTGGCTACATTGAAAAGACTGCGGGATACGGGCAATACGGTGCTGGTGGTTGAACACGATCCTGAAACAATTTGCTCTGCCGACTATGTTATCGACATGGGGCCGGGCGCAGGCCAGCATGGCGGCGAAGTGATTTTTGCCGGAACGCCGGCAGAACTGCTGCATGCCGGGGCATCCCTTACCGGGCAGTATTTATCCGGCCGGATGGCCATTCCCATACCGGCCGGGAGGCGTACCTTGGCGCATGGGTATATTACGGCGGTAGGGGCTTCTCAAAATAACTTGAAAAATATTACGGTAAAAATTCCCCTGGGGCAAATGGTGTGTGTCACCGGCGTATCCGGCTCAGGAAAGTCCACCCTGGTTATCGATACCTTGTACAAGGCACTGGCACAGAGGTTGTACCATTCAAAGGAAAGAGCGGGACGTGTGGAAAAGATCGACGGATTACATCTTATAGACAAGGTTATCGACCTGGATCAAAGTCCTATCGGGCGCACTCCGCGGTCCAATCCGGCTACTTACACCGGACTTTTTGCGCCGATACGTGAGCTTTTTGCCCGCACGCCAGAGGCCAGGGCACGAGGCTATAAGGCCGGGAGGTTCAGTTTTAACGTGAAAGGCGGCCGATGTGAGGCCTGTGACGGCGACGGCCTGATCAAAATAGAGATGCATTTTTTGCCGGATGTTTATGTGACCTGCGAAAGTTGCCACGGTAAGCGTTATAACCGGGAGACCCTGGAGATAAGATATAAAGACAAAACCATAGCCGATGCCCTGGACATGACCGTGGACGAAGCCTATCTGTTTTTTCAGAATATACCGGCTATAAAGGCCAGGTTGAAGATGCTGCGTGAAGTTGGTCTGGGCTATGTTCACCTTGGGCAGTCGGCAACCACACTGTCCGGTGGTGAGGCCCAGCGGGTCAAGTTGGCCAGGGAACTATCCGGGCGTAGTACCGGACGGACCCTCTATATCCTGGACGAACCTACAACCGGATTACATCCGGCAGACGTACACAAACTGCTTGAGGTGCTTAATAGACTAGTCGAAGCGGGTAATACGGTGGTTATTATTGAGCACAATATGGACGTGATTAAGACGGCTGATTATGTCATTGATCTGGGACCGGAAGGCGGTGACGAAGGCGGCCGGGTGGTAGGCTCCGGTACTCCGGAGGAAATTTCCCGTTTGAAGCAGTCATATACCGGCCAATTTTTACGAAAGGTATTGTAACCGTTCACCGTTGTTCGTTCACCGTTCACCGAAAAAGGAATTTTCGTGCTTTTGATGGAGAACGGCGGCCGAATAACGGAAAATACCTTCACCGTTTACCATGCGGAGTTTTTCACGTTTTTTGATGGGCGATGGTTGCGGAAAGTGCGATTACCATTGACTGTTCACCGAAAAAAGCTTTTCAGGTTCTTACGGACAACGGTGAACTGATAACGGTGAACGGATACAAGGTATTAGCTCCTGTTGGATAGATAATAAGATAGTGAGTCTAATCTTAGAGTAAAATCAACATATTCAACGACGATATCTCCAGGTACCCGGAGGATAACGGGGGCAAAGTTTAAAATCCCTTTTACCCCGGCCTCAATAGCCCGTTCAACGACTTGTTGCGCCCGGCCGGCCGGTGTAGTTATAACGCCGATCTCGAAAGGTTCTCGACTCACGACTTCTGTAATATCTTTCATATCCGAGATCTCTAATTCAGACCCTACCCTCTGCCCTATCTTACCGGGATCGACGTCAAAGGCGGCAACAAACCGGTATCCCTGGTTGATAAAATTTGGATAGTGGAGCAATGCCTGGCCTAGATTTCCCACGCCAAAAAGGCCAAGCCGCCATTCTTTTCCCAGACCCAGGATGTTTTTTATATGCTGTAATAAATGCCCTGTATAATAACCTACCCCTCTCACACCAAACTCACCGAAGTATGCCAGATCTTTACGCAGCTGAGCCGAGTTAACACCGCACTCGGCAGCCAATTTCTCTGATGATACGACTTCCAGTCCATCTCTTGACAATAAACTCAATTTTCGGCTGTACCTGGACAGCCTGTAAATGGTGGCAGGCGGAATCTTTATATATTTCATGCGCGGGTGTAACTCCAGGACGTTATTTTACTAGAAACAAAAACCGGGGCTGTAAAAGAATACAGCCCCGGTTTTTAAAAGAAAAAACCTTACTTAAGCCAGACCCATCAAGGTCAATACCTTGCTGGTCGCCGGGTTGGCAAATAGCATGATCAAACAAATAACCAAGGCATAGATAACCAAGGACTCGATCAGTGCCAAACCGATAATCATGGTAACCGTGATCTTGCCGGAGGCTTCCGGGTTGCGGGCTATACCCTCGCAGGCTGCCTTAATGGCCGCACTTTGTCCAAGAGCGCCACCGAAAGCGGCAACAGCGATACAAGCACCCGAGGCTATGACAGTCCAAATGAAGAAGTCTAACCCTGCCGTCTTGGCATCAGCCGTCTCCTGACCAAAGGCGACAGAGGCCATACCCATTGTAAGGACCACGAGTAAAGATACTAATAGCGCCTTTTTCATCTCTAATATCCCCCCTTTCTATATAATATTTTATTTACTGCCTTCTTCCAAAAGGTTGTCATTTTAATGAGCGTGTTCCATGGCCCCTGTAAAATAGAGTATAGACAGGAGCACAAAAACAAAGGCCTGTACAAAGCAGACAAATACACCCAGGGCCATTATTGGCAACGGCCCCAAAAACGCGCCTGCCAGCAGGAAGAGTAGCCCGAGCAATACTTCCTTGGCCATGATATTGCCAAAAAGTCGTATAGACAGCGACAGAATGCGTGCGAAGTGTCCTATAAGCTCTATAGGAAGCATAAGGGGCGCCAGCCAGCTGACCGGACCCATAAAATGTTTGACATACTTTACCCCGTGGAATTTGACCCCTAAAATATGAGTGGTTATGAACACAGTAATGGCCAGTGATAGGGTCGTGTTTACATTGGCGGTTGGGGACATAAATCCGGGGAAAAGCCCGATAAGATTAGCTATAAAGATGTAAATTCCCAATGTAGCAATCATAGGAAGCATTAATTTTGCCCCTTCTTCGCCCATATTCTCAGCCGCAAAGCCTTCTATGCCGGAAATTACAGCCTCAAAAAAATTTTGCCCCTTGCCGGGGATCATTTGGATTTTACCGACAAAAAGCTTGGCAGAGAGGATCAGTACGAGCATGACGAACCAGGCATTCGTTACATGTGGCGCGATTATCTTGGGCAATAGGCCATGCCCACCATGTACCGGCAGATGAAACAGCTCCAGTAACAGGTTGATAAACAGGATTGGATGTTCCATGGATTAAGTTGCCTCCTTTGTCCTGATGATCTTCCACAATTCTGTGAAAGCAATTACCATAATATTAATAACAACTACCGAAAGTCCGGTAAGCAGCCCTAAAGGATGTACCATCTTATTCACTATCAGTTCATAAAGGACACCCCCGATAATTATCAGGCGCAGATAGTACTTGACGTAATAAATGGCCTTGTGGCCAAAAACAACCTGTTGATCAAATATCTTCCGGAGCGCCGTCTGAAGCCAGTAAAAATTAAAACCGGCTATTATTCCCCCGGCCAATATACCCAGGGCAAAATCTAGCGAGGCGAAGATGCCCCCGAAGAGAGTCAGAATTAGACACAATATCAGACTGGGAACCTGTACTTTTTTTATCAATTGTGTCGAACGCCAAAAATCTAACATGGTCGTTATAAATCCTTCCGTCTGGCCAGCTGCACCAGATTCCGAAATCCGGCTACGACTCCTAAAATAAGAAAAATAACGGTTAGCCATGGTTTCGTGCGTCCGCCGAACACATACTCATCCAATGCGTAGCCTATAAAGAACCCGACGAATACGGAAGCGGCTACGGCTATGCCGATAGTGCTAACGTCTCCAATCAGCCTAAAAAGCCTCTTTACGTCTTCCTTCATTGGACAGCCTGTATAGTTGACTGCCGGGACTATTTCAAATAACAGGGCAAAAACAAGTTACTTGGTATCATAGCGCCCCGGTAAAGTCAACATTTTTTTGAATAGCGATTCATAAAACCTTAAAGTATTCCTCCGCGGCATCCAATATTCTATCAATATCTTCCTTTGTATGCGCGAGCGAGATGAATATGGCCTCAAACTGTGAGGGGGGCAGATAGACACCCTTTTCCAGCATGCCCCGATAGAACCCGGCAAAGCAATTTGTATCGCTGGTCAGCGCAGACTTAAAGTCAAATACATCATCCTTTGTAAAAAATATGGTCATGAGGGAGCCGGCACGGTTGACCCGGGCCGGGATGGAATAGCGCCGGATAAGCCCATTGATATTTTTCTCCAGGTATGCGCCTTTCCCCTCCAGGTCTTCATAACCGCCTTTTTGGGAAAGTATTTTTAATGTAGCTATGCCGGCAGTTACAGCCAGAGGATTGCCGGAGAGGGTCCCGGCCTGATAGACATCTCCCTCCGGGGCAATCCGTAACATGATGTCTTTACGACCACCATAGGCCCCCACGGGCAGCCCGCCCCCGATAATCTTGCCCAGACAGGTTAAGTCCGGGGAAATACCATAGTAGGACTGTGCGCCACCCAAAGACATTCGGAATCCACTGATCACCTCATCGAAAATAAGCAGGACACCCTGTTTTTCTGTGAGTTCCCTTACCGTTTTTAAATATCCCTCGCGGGGTAGGACCACGCCCATGTTGCCGGGTACAGGCTCAATAATAAAACAGGCCACCTCCCCGCCTTCCTTTTCCAGAACCTTGGCCAGGGCATCGGCATCGTTATATGGAATGGATATAGTATGGCCGGCAATCTCTTCCGGCACGCCCGGGCTGCCCGGTATGCCCAGAGTGGCGACACCGGAGCCAGCCATAACGAGAAATGCGTCTCCATGCCCATGATAACAACCATCGCATTTAATGATCTTCTTACGCCCTGTATAAGCCCTGGCTAAACGGACGGCACTCATGGTGGCTTCGGTGCCGGAACTGGTCAGTCGAACCATTTCCAGTGAGGGGACAGATTCAATAAGTAATTCAGCCAATTCAACTTCGAGGGGAGTGGGAGCGCCAAAGCTGGTCCCGTTTTCGAGCGCCTTTCTTAAAGCGGCGGTGACTTCGGGGTGGGCATGGCCCAGGATCATCGGTCCCCAGGAACCGACACAGTCAATGAAGGCGTTGCCGTCAACGTCGTATATTTTAGAACCGGAGGCCCTGGCTATAAAAAGGGGGTCGCATCCCACGGAACGGCAGGCGCGAACCGGGCTGTTTACGCCTCCGGGGATAACATCCTTTGCCTTCGCAAAGTAGGCCTGGGAACGCTCTCTTTTCACACCTGTTCCTCCCTGAAGTACGTGATATTAGATCTTTTTAATTCTTTTTCACTGAATAGTATCTGATAGTCGGTTATTCCGGTCTTTTCCGCCAGTTCCCGGGCCACGGCATGACATTCGGCCTCGGTTTGACCATGCACCATGGTATAAATATTATAGGGCCACCCGGGTATTGTCCTGCGTTGATAGCAGTGGGTCACTTTTTTAAAAGAGGCCATGATCCGGCCCGCATTTTCTATCTTCTCATCATCTGCATGCCAGGCGATCATGGCATTGGCGGCATATCCGGAGATCTGGTGCTGCAGTGTAGCACCAAAGCGGCGTATGTACCCTTCTTTGCAAAGATTCCTTACACATGCCAAAAATTCTTCTTCAGACAGCCCGGCCCTTTCAGCCAGTATCTGAAAGGGTCTCTCTGCCGAAGGAATTCCATCTTGCAAAACCTGTATTACCCTTTTTTCCTTAGAAGTAAGGACTGCTTTTTGTGGGACTGTGTCCATGGTTAAAGTTTTCCCATGATCATGGCTATGCCTAATAAAATAAACAGGAGGCCCGCGCCTATTCGGATGTACTCCGGCGAAACAATGTTCATAACAAACCCGCCGACCGTTACCCCTATTAAAGTAGATGCAATAAGGGCCAGGGAAGCCCCCAGAAAAATAGCCCAGCGCTTCTCACTGGAAGCAGCCAGTGAAAAGGTGGCCAGTTGAGTTTTATCGCCTAATTCAGCCAGAAAGATGGCAATAAATGTGCTGGTGAAGAGCTTTAGATCCATACGGAGCCTCAAAAATAAATTTCAGGCAGTCTGTTTGCTTCTAAATTTTGTATTTTTAACACATCTTCCTCTTTAAGAAAAGCAAAAACCCCGGCCACCTGGAGATGACCGGGGTTTTCTTCTCGATACCGGGTCCGTATCTTAGTACATACCACCCATACCGCCACCCGGGGGCATTGGGGGCATTTTGGATTCCCTTTCTTCCGGTTTTTCTGCCACCATGGCCTCGGTTGTAAGCAAGAGACCGGCTACACTGGCCGCATTCTGCAGGGCAAAACGCGTTACCTTAGTCGGATCAATGACACCGGCCTTAATCAGGTCTTCAAATTCACCTGTCTCAGCGTTGAACCCTACAGCATTCTTTTCTTTTTTGACGTGCTCGACAATCACCGACCCCTCGTTCCCGGCGTTATTGGCAATCTGACGCACAGGTTCCTCAAGGGCTCGCTTGATCAGGTTAACACCGATCTGCTCATCACCATGGAGCTTCAACTTATCCAGGGCCGGAATGCAGCGAACAAGGGCCACGCCGCCGCCGGGCACTATCCCTTCCTCCACGGCTGCCCTGGTAGCGTTTAGGGCGTCTTCCACGCGGGCCTTCTTTTCCTTCATTTCCGTTTCAGTGGCCGCGCCTACATTTATTACCGCCACACCGCCGATTAGCTTAGCCAAACGCTCCTGCAACTTTTCGCGATCGTAGTCGGACGTAGTCTCTTCAATCTGGGTGCGAATCTGTTTTACCCGTCCTTCCAATGCCGAACGCTCACCGCCACCATCGACTATGGTTGTATTGTCCTTGTCTATGGTAATGCGTTTGGCAGTCCCCAGGTCCTTCAGGGTGATATTTTCCAGTTTGATGCCCAGGTCTTCAGAGATAACCTGCCCGCCGGTCAGGATGGCTATATCCTCCAGCATGGCCTTTCTTCTGTCGCCAAAGCCGGGGGCCTTGACCGCGGCACACTGCAAGGTGCCACGAAGTTTATTCACCACTAACGTGGCCAGGGCCTCGCCTTCGACGTCCTCGGCTATAATCATAAGGGGTCTCCCCATTTTGGCAATCTGCTCCAATATTGGGAGCAAGTCCTTCATGTTGCTGATTTTTTTCTCATTGAGCAGGATGTAGGGATCGCTTAAGGCCGCCTCCATCTTTTCCGGATCGGTAACAAAGTAAGGCGAGACATAGCCGCGGTCAAACTGCATACCCTCGACTACATCCAGGGTAGTCTCCATGCTCTTGGCCTCTTCTACCGTGATTACGCCTTCCTTACCTACTTTTTCCATGGCTTCGGCGATTATATTGCCGATAGTGGAATCATTATTAGCAGAAATCGTTCCCACTTGGGCGATCTCCTTCTGATCCTTGGTTGGTTTGCTGATCTTTTTGAGTTCGTCCACTACCGCCTCAACCGCCTTGTCGATGCCGCGTTTAATGGCCATGGGGTTATTGCCGGCGGCCACAAGTTTTGAACCCTCAGCATAGATGGACTGGGCCAGGATGGTAGCGGTTGTCGTGCCGTCCCCGGCTACATCGCTGGTCTTGGAGGCGACTTCCTTTACCATCTGCGCCCCCATATTCTCAAATTTATCGGCAAGCTCGATCTCTTTGGCTACCGTAACACCATCTTTGGTGATCAGGGGGGAACCGAAACTTTTCTCTATTACAACATTGCGCCCCTTTGGTCCCAAGGTTACCTTTACCGCGTTGGCCAGGGTACTTACGCCCTTTAACATGGCCTCTCTGGCCTTAACATCATATTTTATCTCTTTTGCTGGCATGACTTCCTCCTTAATTTACTTGCTTAATTTACTGTTATTTTTAGATTAATCTGACACACTTTATTTTTCTATAACGCCCAGCACATCGTCCTCACGCATAATGAGGTGCTCCTCGCCGTTTATTTTCACTTCCGTGCCGGAATACTTACCGAACAAGATACGATCCCCTGCCTTGATTTCCAGCGGTACCCGCGTCCCGTTTTCCATCAGCTTGCCGTTGCCCACGGCGATTACTTTCCCCTCGATGGGTTTCTCCTTGGCCGTATCCGGGATGATAATCCCGCCCTTGGTCTTCTCTTCTTCCTCCAAGCGTTTGACTACGATTCTGTCCTGTAATGGTCTGATCTTCATATCTTCGTCTCCCTTCTCTCTCCTTTTTTATTTGTTTAAGATGGAAATTCCCTAATAAGTCAGCGAAGTCAATAAAGTCTGAGTGCGCCCTATCACCTCCTTGTGCAGAGCCGGGTTATAGCCGCAGCTCCTTTATTAGCACTCACCTCAAGGGAGTGCTAATAATTAGCAGACGCCTCTGAAAATGCAATTTTGATTTTATTTAATTATTAACAATAATATATAAAATTTAGACATAAAATGTCATTACAAGCGAAGTATCTTTAAATAATAATAATTTTTGTTGGTTTTTGTTATTTTTTGCTAATATATAATAGTGCGTTGGTATAAATTTATATGGCATTCTTATATAATAACATATCATATCTAGCTGTAATTAATTGCAATTATTACATGATTGGATACTTTCTGGAAAGGCATTTTTTCTGTTTGATTTCCAGGAGAAGTGTGATATAGAAATTGTTTATGCAAAAAATTTGAGGAAGGTGAGCAGGTTAAGTGAAAAAGATTCTTATTGCTAATCGCGGGGAGATTGCGCTACGGATTCTACGTGCGGTCCAGGAGCAGGGGTTAACAGCGGTCGGGGTCTATGAAACTCCGGATAAAGAGGCGCGCCATATACGCGCGGCTGATGAAGCTATCTGGATTGGCGAGGGACCGCGCAAGGACTACCTGAACATTGATAAAATGATCTGGGCCGCCCGTAAGGCCGGGGCCGACGGCATCCACCCCGGTTATGGTTTTTTGGCGGAAAACCCTGATTTCCCAAAGGCCTGTGAGGATGCCGGACTTATTTTCATTGGCCCGCCCGCAAAGGTTATTCATGCCTTGGGCAACAAGGTCATCGCCCGAACCATCGCCGAAAGTGCGGGTGTTCCGGTCATCCCGGGCAGCGAAAACCTTCCCTATGGACAGGAAGGGGAGGAAAGATCCCTGGCCTTTGCCCGGGAACATGGTTTTCCGTTGATGCTCAAGGCCACGGCGGGCGGCGGCGGCCGGGGGATTCGTAAGGTAAATAACCCCAAAGAGCTGATAGATCAGATGCCGCTGGCCCGGGCCGAAGCCAAGGCCGCATTTAATGACGCCCGCATCTATTTGGAAAAAGGTGTAATAAATCCGAAGCATATCGAGGTTCAGGTACTGGCCGATAGTTTCGGCCATATTATTCACATGGGCACGCGGGATTGTTCTATCCAGCGGCGCAACCAGAAATTGGTGGAGATAGCGCCGGCCCTCATTACTGACCAGATCCTCCTGGATAATATCTGCATTGCGGCCATCAAGGTGGCGCAAGAAGCCAATTATGTGAACGCCGGTACCGTGGAGTTTCTGGTGGACGAGGCCGGGCATTTCTACTTTTTGGAGATGAATACCCGCCTGCAGGTCGAACACACGGTCACGGAAATGGTCACCGGTATGGACATTGTCCGGGCCCAAATTGACATTGCAGCCGGGGAAAAGCTCAAATTCTCCCAGGAAGATGTCCACATCCGGGGCCATGCCATCGAAATGCGTATCAACGCCGAGGACCCCAAGAATAATTTCTTGCCGGAAGGCGGCAAGACCATAACGGTTTATAATTCTCCCGGGGGGGCCGGCATAAGGTTGGACGGCATTGCCTATCAGGGTTATGTCATCCCGCAGGTCTATGATTCGCTGCTGGTCAAACTGACGGTGCATGGTTTTACCTGGAAGGAGGCCGTAGAGCGCATGCGCCGGGCCTTGAAGGGTTTTGCTATCGTGGGACCCAGGACCACGATCCCCTTTTACCTTAACATCGTTAATGAGCCTGATTTCCAGAAAGGTATATTCAACACCAGTTATCTGGACCTGAAGCCCGATCTTTTTGTATATAAAGAAGAAGACCGTGAGGTAGCCAAACTGGCCAGGCTGATCGCCACTATTCACCATAAGGGGTTCAATCCCTTTGCTGCATAATTCGCTTTACAGCACGCCCCCGGCGTATCTACGAAAGGAAGGGATAATTAAATGGAACACATTCGCCCGGGAATGGACACTAAAGATATCCTCAGGCGTCTAAAAAAGGCTAAAGGATATTTTATCACTAATACAGCCCGCGACTTGTCACAATCTGACTTTAAGAACCGTATCTTGCTGCATACGGACTTATTAGCGGCCAAACCGCGGGATGCGGCCGGATATTTCTCCCTGGAAATAACCGGCGGGGCCTCAGTGCACGTGGATATGCTGCGCAAGCAGGTGAACCCCTTTCTTAAACTGGAACTCCTCAGACGGGAGATGCCGAACACGTTATTCCAGACCCTGTGCCGGGGCGTCAACCTATTCGGATACCGGCCGTATCCGGAGAATGCCATCCGGCTGACGGTGAGGGAATTTGCCAAATATGTGGAGGTCTGGCGCGTCTTCGACTTTTTAAACTATATTCCCAACATGGTTCCGGTATTTGAAGAGGTCAAAAAGGCCGGGAAGATACTGGAGCCGTCTATTTGTTTCTCTACGGGGCCGGAACACACAGATGAATTTTATGTAGGTAAGGTGCGGGAGATATTGGACGTTACCGGCGAGGACATCATCCTGTGCATCAAGAATCACGGCGGCCTGGGGACGCCTAAGCGCATCGGTGAACTGGTGGCATCCATTAAACAGAGGTTCCCGGACCTGTTAATCCATTACCACGGTCACAATACAGACAGCAACGACGTGCCGCGTATTGCAGCAGCCATCCTTTCCGGGGCCGAGATCGTCGATGCCGCCGATCATGCCTTTACCGGATTTTATGGCCCGCCGCCGGTTTTAAGCGTTATCCAGACCATGGAGGCCCATGGCATCCGGGCTGAGGGCGTAAATATCGACGCCGTTATTGAGACCTCCGAGGCGCTGCGGCCGGAGCGGGGCGCCTATGCGGATTTTGAGTCCCAGTTCAAGGGATTTGACTCCACCGTACAGGTGCATAAACTGCCGGGCGGGGCCACCGGCAGCAGCTTTGAGCAGGCGGTCAAGGGGGAATTCCTCCATCTCATGCCGAAGATTCTGCGCGAGGAATTGCCGCGTGTTCAGATTGAGTTAGGCAACTGGTGGAGTGTTACTCCCGGCTCTCAGATCCTGTGGACTACAGCCGTCAATAATGTGCTCTCGGGTGAACGGTATGAGAACGCCAGCGGTGACCTGAAAAACCTCCTCCTGGGCAGGTATGGACCGTTCCCGTTCTACCGGCCTTCCGAAGAAATTTACAGGAAGGTCTTTGGCCCGGACTGGGAAAAAATTCTGAAAGAGCAGGGGGGGGTAGCCAAAATAGAAGACATCGATCTGGAAAAAGAAGAGGCCACTCTCGTAGAGCGCCTGGGCCGATCGGTGACCAGAGAAGAGGTGGTGCTTTATTTGCAGCATCCAAACGACGCCGTTGATTTCCTCAAATTTGAAGAGGAATACGGCCAGGCCTATGTACTTCCTCCCCAAATCTGGTTCCGCAAAGGGAGTTTTAACCTGGGGGAGCACCTTGATTTTGTGGATTATACAGGCAAATCGCATGTGATTGAAATCGGGCCTTCATATCGCTCCGAAAATGGCAAACAGACCCTTTACCTCTTTGTGGACCACCATTCTGAGGTCTTCCTACTCGAGGAAGAAAAAAAGGCCGGGGTGGAGGCGGCGGCAAAATTGAGTAAGGAAGAAATTGCCTCACTGGCTAAGGTGGGAGATATACGGGCGCCTTTTGCCAGCAATGTATGTCAGATACCGGTCAAGGCCGGACAGGAAGTGAAAAAAGGAGCGCTTGTCATTGTACTGGAGGCCATGAAGATGCAAAATCCCATAGAATCCCAGGTTGAGGGAAAGATCGATCAGATTTTTGTTAAACTGGGGCAGGCCGTACAGGTTGGGGATAAGCTGCTTACCATCTCTCCCCTATAACAAGTTCTAGGTTCTAGGTTCACGGTTCCGGGGTCCACGTTCACGTTTTTAACCTTGAACCCTGAACTTTGTCATTCTTCTGACTAAGGAGGGTATTCCAATGTCTCTGCACAAGAAAATTACCACATTATTTTTATTGATCGTATTCGCCGCAGCCCTGGGTTGCGCCGCCAGTTCAACCCGGGAAAGCACCGGTGAATATCTGGATGATTCGGTGATTACAGCCAAGGTTAAGGCCTTGCTGGCAAAGGATCTGGTCCTCAAATCCTTTGCCATAAGCGTGGAGACCTTCCGTGGAGTGGTTATCCTGAGTGGTTTCGTGGATAGTAACGATCAAATCGATCATGCCGTCCAGATTGCACGCGGAGTAAAAGGCGTCAGAGAAGTCAGAAGCCAGTTGGTATTGAAACCCAAATCCTGATAAACTCGTGAAAAGTAAATTTTACCAGTGCGCCGAGAACGCCGAGATAACATATTAAAGGAATTTGTAGCTATTTAGCCACCAAGACACAAAGGAATAATTTTAGTCTTAGTGGCTTGGTGCCTTGGTGGCTAAAGCTTTTTCTGCGGGATCTGCGTGCTCAGCGGTGAAAAGGCTTTTTTACGAAACCATCAAAAATTAACCCGGCGAATCAAGCCGGCGCCGAGCTAAAAATCTTCTCAATCTCTTCATCAGTAAGGATGCCTTTTTCTCTTGCCAGGTCTTTTATGGGCATGTCCCGGGCAAAGGCCTCTTTGGCCAGGGCCGCCGCCCTTTCATAGCCTATGTATGAATTCAGGAGCGTGGCCAGAGCCGTGCTCATCTCGGCATAACGGCGGCAGGTCTCAGGATTGGCGGTTATTCCTTGCACACAGCGTTCGGTAAAAATAGAGAGGGCATTCTGCAGGATCTGGATAGACGTCAATATATTATGAATGATGACGGGCATCATAACATTTAGTTCCAATTGGCCGGCCTGGACGGCCATAGCCACGGTTGTCTCGTTACCGATCACCTGAAAACAGACCATATTCATCATCTCTGCCATGACCGGGTTGATTTTACCGGCCATTATGGACGAACCCGGCTGGACAGCGGGTAGTGCAATCTCGGCCAGGCCGGTGCGGGGGCCGGAACTCAGCAACCGGAGATCATTGGCAATACGGCCGACATCCAGCGCGACAAGTTTTAATTGAGAGGCGATCGAGGCAAAGACATTCATATTCTGGGTGGCTTCAAACAGGTCTTTTTTGGGCTTTAAGTCAAATCGGGTTAAGCTGGAGAGCTTCTCTATCACCATCTCCCGATAGCCGGGCAGGGTATTTGTGCCTGCCCCTACTGCCGTGGCCCCTATGCCCACATACTCCAGTTCCTTTGCCGCTTGGCGCAGCCGCTCGAAGTCATCCTCCACGGCCTGGCCATAGGCACGGAACTCATGGCCTAAACGCATGGGAACGGCATCTTGAAGGTGCGTGCGTCCGGCCTTGATGATGGGGTAAAATTCTTCTCCTTTATCTTTCAGGGCCTGACCCAGATTCATACCCACGGGATAGAGGCCCGCCACTGCCTTTAAGGCGGCCAACCTCATGGCCGTAGGGAATACATCGTTTGTTGACTGCCCCATATTTACATGATCGTTAGGATGGACTACTGTATAGTCCCCCCGTTTTTTACCTAAAATCTCAAGGGATCTGTTAGCCAGGACCTCATTTATATTCATATTGTAGGACGTTCCGGCGCCGGCTTGATAGACATCAACCACGAACTGCCCGGTAATTTTCCCCTCCAGCGCCTCATGGGCGGCCCGAATAATGGCCTCTCCGATTTCCGCCTTAAGCCCGCCCAGTGCCACATTAGTCTCGGCCGCCGCCGCTTTAATCATAACAAAGGCCTCGGCCATGAGAGGATGCATGGTTAGCCCGCTTATGGGAAAGTTTTCTATCGCGCGCCGGGTCTGAACCCCATAATAGGCGTCTTCGGGGATCATCTTCTCGCCCAGGGGGTCTCTTTCTATTCTGTATCTCTTGTCCATAGGTGGTTATAGAGAGAAAACTATTTCTTAAAGCCTGCTTTTCGTTTAATATACAATACCTTTCTTATGAAGTGGATTGTAGCGTAAAAAGGTAAATAATGCAAAGGTAACATCTTGTCCTTGATTCACCACCAAACTATTGACAGAGAGCAATGGGTGATCTTTGATTACCAGGCAGCCGGGTTCAAATCCGAATGTCGAATATCGAAATCCGAAACAAATTCAAATGGCCAAATTCCCAATGTCCCAACCGACAGGAACGCTGATTATTTTGGATTTTAATTTTGGTGATTCGATATTGTTTCGAGATTCGTGCTTCGGATTTCGGATTTAAAATAACGTTGCACAGTAACTATAGTGTGTTTACGGTCAGGAGCTAACTCGTACGGAACTAGGCGGTGGATTTGGGTTACAATAGTGAAAAGCAGAACCTTCAGGGCCTTGCGGCATCGTAACTTCCGTCTTTTCTTTTTCGGACAGTTGACCTCTCTTATCGGCAGCTGGATGCAGTCTGTGGCTCAGGGATGGCTGGTCTTGCAACTCAGTAACTCTGCATTTGCCCTTGGGCTGGTGGGGACCTTCGGATATTTACCCACCATGCTCTTTTCCTTCTGGGGTGGAAGTGTGGCTGATCGTAAGAGTAAGCGCCGTATTGTGCTTGCTACCCAGACAGTAGCTATGTGTCTCGCCTTCAGCTTAGCCTTCCTGGTCACCCTTGACCTGATTAAGACCTGGCAGGTAGTCTTATTGGCCTTCTCCATGGGTACGGTTATGGCCTTTGATCTCCCCGCCCGTCAATCGTTCCTTATAGAGTTGGTCGGCCGTGAGGACCTGACTAATGCCATTGGCCTGAATTCTTCTATATTCAATGCGGCCAGACTTATCGGCCCGGGCATAGCAGGCTTTGTCATTGCCTACTTCGGGGTTGAAATATGTTTTCTAATTAATGGTCTCAGTTTTCTGGCTGTAATCGTCAGCCTGTTACGTATGCGAAACGTACAACAGACGAACATGGTAGGTTTTAAAAAAAAGGATAGTATAAAGGATATGGCATATTACATCCACGGGCAGAAAGAGATACTCATGCTACTTTTGCTGGTGGCCACCTTCAGTGTATTTGTCCTGCCTTATACGGTGTTGTTACCTATATTTGCCCGTGACATCCTTAAGGTAGGCCCTAAGGGGCTGGGATTTCTCTTTTCCGCTATGGGCCTGGGCGCCCTAATCGGAGCGATCATAGTGGCTACTATAGCCGGGCAAAGAAACAAGTTGCTTTATCTTTGGAGTAATGCCCTCCTATTTGGGGCTTTTATTTTGGGCTTTTCCCTGTGCAACCGCTATGATCTTGCGTTATTTCTGCTTTTTCTGGCAGGCATGACCATGGTAGGCTTTCTCACCACCGCTAACGCCTATGTCCAACTTAATGTCTCAGATGACAGGAGAGGCCGGATTATGGGACTTTACAGTATTGTATTTCTGGGAATGATGCCGCTGGGAAGCATGCTTTCAGGAAGTCTGTCACAATATATCGGGGTTCAACGGGCTGTTGCTACAGGCACTGTGCTGGCAGAACTAATTACTCTCGGCCTTGGTCTTTATTTACTCCTGATTATGGGTAGCAGAAGACGATCGGACAACAAGGACTGAGCATTTGGCCTTGCGCACAAGCCGGTCTGCTACGCTGCCAAAAAGCGTATAGACCAGGCCGGATTCACCATGGGCCCCGACGACGATAAGGTCAACTCCCTCCTGGTCGGCAAAGGCAGACATTTCCATAGCCGGGTAACCGGAAAGTACTTTGGATCCGGCAGTGATGGACGGGGGAATGCGGGGGATATAGTCTTTTTGTAACCGGGCCTCGATATTACGGCTGAAATCAGAGAAATCGATTACCGGCATATAAGGTTCATAGGTGGCCATAGGGGCTATATTGATTACGTGCACGATATATAACCGGGCCTTATATTTACCCGCCAGGTTGATAGCGTGTTCAAAGGCTATATCTGCATTTTCAGAAAAATCGGTCCCGAACAGTATCTTTTTGTAATCTTCCATGGTCACTATCCCGGAGATATTATGAAACCGGCCACGCAGGCATAATATCCATAATTTCAAAATTACGAAGCCCCCCGGGTGTCTTTACCTGAATTTCATCGCCCGGTTCTTTCCCAATAAGCGCCCGCCCGAGTGGAGCGATGACCGAAATCCGGCCATTGGTGGCATCCGATTCATGCGGACCAACCAATTGATATTTTACTGTTTCTCCCGATTCCAGGTCAGTTAAGGCCACAACGGCTCCAAAAACAACACGATCACAATTCAGGTTATTACAATCAACGATCTCTGAGGTAGCAAGCTTATAATGCAAATCCCGTATCTTGCCCTCGACGAGAGATTGCCTTTCCTTGGCTGCTGTATATTCGGCATTTTCAGAAAGGTCTCCGTGGCCGCGTGCCTCCTCAATAGCCTTGACTACAGCCGGTCTTTCAATCTTCTCCAATTTTTCTAATTCGCGGCGCAGTTGCTCGTAACCTTCTCTGGTAATTGGTGTCCTATTCATGACTTCCTCACTTCCGGGAAATTTCCATTGTGATACAGGCAAAAAGATTTAATATCTTTTTGATCAATTCGTAAAAAACCTTTTCACCGCTGAGCACGTATTGTCCGTTGTTCGTAGTCCGTTGTCCGTCGAATATCCGCCTTTGGCGGGTTGCAACTGACTACTGACCACTGACTATTGACTACTGCATGTTATCTCGGCGACCTCTGCGGTAAACTTGACTTTTTACGAGGCCATTTTTAGTGTAATACAAAAAGCGGAAAAGTGAAAGAGCTAAGTCGCGACAATGTAACCCAAATTCACCGTCTAATTTGGCTATCAAGATTAAAAACAGCAGGTTATGGGGTATCCCTGATCACCAGCAAGATATTAGATGCAAGGCGCCGAGGAGCGACGACTGAGGCGTATGGAGCAATACGCCGCAAGGAGGAGCGATCGAAGGCAACGCCGCAGATGATGTCTTGATGGTGGATCAGGGGTAATCAGAAGACCTCGGCCCTATTACGTCCACCCCTCTTGGCCGCATACAGGGCCTTGTCTGCCCCTTCTAGTAGTTCCTTGGCCAGGGATATCCGTTCGTCTGGAGAGCTGGCTGCGCCTACACTAACCGTAACCCGAAAGGTGTTATCCTGGAATCTGAATTCATGATCTTCTACCGCCTTTCTTAACCGTTCTGCACAGGACCGGCCCGTAATTTTATCACACCTGAGGAGCAAAACAGCGAATTCTTCGCCGCCGTAACGCGCCGGCACATCGCCGGAACGGGTTAACTGCCTTAACAACCTGCCCATCTCGGAAAGGATGGCGTCTCCGGCCTGATGCCCGTATGTGTCATTAAATTGCTTGAAGTGGTCAATATCTATGATAATGCAGGTCAATGCATCACCGTAACGTATTGACTTCGCAAATTCCGCAGCCAGTTGTTCCTGAAAATATCGATGATTATAAAGGGTGGTTAACCCGTCGCGGATGGCCATTTCTTCCAGTTGACGATTTCTTTCCTGCAGGGCATTGTACAGCTCCTGCAATTTGACCTGGGTGTTTACCCGTGCAATCAGTTCCCCGGCATCAAAGGGTTTGGTCACATAATCCACCGCCCCCAAGGCCAATCCCTTGATCTTATCAGCCGGCTCGGCCTTTGATGTCAACATTACTATGGCTATATCCTTAGTGTCCTCGTCATTCTTTAACCGGCTGCAGGTTTCATAGCCATCTATCCCAGGCATTATTACATCTAAAAGAATGACCTGGGGCTTTTCCGCCCTGGCTATTTCTATCCCAGAAAGTCCGTCCGGGGCCGTAAATACCTCGTAGCCGGTTTTTACCAAGATGCTTTTTGCAAACTCCGCCATCAGGCGGCTATCGTCTATAACCAAGACCCTGGCCATCAGATTACTCCTATGGACAAACCGGCCAATATGGACTCCGGTATCCTATGTATCGGCACTATCTCACAGGGGGCATTTAGCTTTATAGCTGCACCCGGCATGCCAAATATTAAAGAGGTCTCTTTGTCTTGCGCAATAGTATAGGCGCCGTTTTTGCGCATGGCTAAGAGGCCCTTTGCCCCGTCGGTACCCATGCCTGTTAATATAACCCCGACGGCTTTATTGCCGACGGTTTCAGACACGGATTGGAAAAATATATCGATGGAAGGCCTGTAAAAGTTGACCGGCGGTCCGTCTAAGAGGCGGACGTGATAGCCTGATTCGTTGACTTCTATCCTCATATGCCTGTCGCCCGGGGCTATGAGGACATGTCCGGGCTGAATATAATCCATATCCTCGGCCTCCTTAACGGACATGAGACATAACTCATTCATGCGCCGGGCAAAGAGAGGGGTAAATTTGGGCGGCATGTGCTGAACGACGGCTATACCTGGGGTACTCGGAGGCAAGACACGTAATACCTCATACACAGCCCGTGTGCCGCCGGTTGAGGCCCCTATGGCCACCATTTGCCTGGAAAAGGGCCGTTGTTCGTATCGGAGGGGGGTCTCTTTTTTTTGTACCTGGTCTGGACTGGCAGTTTTTCTTATCCGGCTCAGGGCGGCTGTCTTTATCTTCTGCACAACCTCTCTGGCAAAATTCTCTTTATCCCGGGTCCCGCCGTTAACCGGTTTTAAAACAAAGTCCACTGCTCCGGCCTCTAAGGCCTCAATAGTCAGGAGTCCGTTTTCTTCAGTGTAAGAACTTACCATTACCACCGGTAAGGGATTAGTTTGCATAAGTTTCCGAAGAAAATCGATACCGCTTACCCCCGGCATTTCTACATCGAGAGTAAGGACATCAGGCCTCAGGCTAGCGACTTTATCGCCGGCCTCCTGGGCATCAGCGGCAGTCCCGATCACAAAAAGCGTTTGATCCTGCGCGAGCAGGTCGCAAAGAAAGCGCCTAAAGAGAGCTGAATCATCAACTATCAGGACCTTTATTTTCTTCATAATGTTCTGCCTGCTGCCTTCCTTGATCTACTCGAAGAGTGTCAACCCGGATTCATCAAGCCGTTTTCTCAAAACCCGGGACTTATATTGTTCTTCTGCCTTTTGCACCGGAGTAATGGCCTCCCCGGAGGCTATCCGCCTGACAAGAGCTTTATTCGTATGAGTAAAAAAAAAGATTTTTCGACCGTTATCGCCGCCTACATCCTCAGCTAATAGTGGAATACCTTCCAGCTCTAAAAATTTCTTTGCAAAGTCAATATTGGCCTGCGGGACATTTCCATCTGATTTCCTGAACTTTATGACATTGCCCCCGCCAAAGATTTTTGCCCTGAATTTTTTTCTGTTTCCACCCATTTTTATCAGTTCGCCGATCAGTAACTCCATGGCGAACATTCCATAACGGCCGGCCTCGGTCAGGAGCAGATTTTGAGGGCTGACTACACCAGGGAGCATAAAGTGATTCATGCCTCCAATCTTATGTTCTTCGTCAAAGATGCATGTGGCTACGCAGGAGCCGACCATCGTAGATATTACTTCTCCATTAGCCGTGGCATAATATTCTCCGGGCATCAAAATTATGACCGTCTTATTTATTTTCGGATGATAAGAACGATACATTGTTATGCTTCAGGAATTTTCTGATATATAGTCCTTCCGATAGGATAAAATTTATCATTTAATCCAATCACAGACTCGGAATGTCCCAGAAAGAGAAAACCATCGTCCCTCAGCACCCTGTAAAATGTATTTAAGATATCTTTTTTCGCCTCTTTTCCCATGTAGATCAGCACATTGCGGCAAAAAACGATGTCAAAGGGAAACGGAGATGGGCTTCCATCCATGAGGTTGTATTCCTCAAAAGAAATCATATTCTTGAGTATCGGCTTAACCTGAAGGCAGCAGAGACCGTCTGAGGTGATCTCTGTGAAAAAACTCCTCAAATACTGGGCAGGAATGTTTTTTTTTATACTATGCGGGTAAATACCTGTGCGCGCTACTTCCAAAATCTCCCGGCTTATATCTGTAGCTATAATTTTTATTTTCCAGGACGGGTACTGCCCCCAGAAAGTGTTCGTAGTAATGGCTACGGTATATACCTCTTCACCGGTAGAGCAGCCGGCACACCAAATAGCTAATCTCCTGACACCGTTTCTTTCTCCTTCTTGCAGAAGGTGAGGGAAAACTACGTCATTTAGGAATTCGAAGTGATGCTTTTCTCTGTAGAACTGTGTGGTGTGAGTGGTTAAACAGTCAATGGCCCTGGATAGTTCGCTCTCAGCATCCGGGGCATACCGCAGATATTGAGTATAGGCATCGAACGATTTCAGTCTTAAGGATTTAAGACGGCTGTTTAATCTGGCTGTAAATAACATTTTCTTATGTTCAGACAAAAAGATACCTGTTTTTTCTTCTATCAGTTTTTGGAGGGACCTGAAGCCGACGTCGTTTTCTTCAGAAAGATCGCGGCCGTTCTTAACCGGTTGCATCTAGTTCTTCCAATTCCTTTTCACCTAGAATTCGCTCTAGATCTAGTAAGATGATTAAACGGTCATCCTGTTGAGCCACGGCCCTTATATATTCCGTCCGTATGGAAGGAGAAAGCTTAGGGGTGGGCAAGATTTCTTCCGGGCTGAGCGAGATGACGTCTGAGGTAGTGTCTACAATAATGCCCATGACACGCCCTGCGATTTCCACGACAAATATAACTGAAAATTTGTTGTATTCCTTTGGTGGCAGATTAAACTTGAGCCTCAGGTCAAAGACGGGGAATATAACGCCGCGCAGGTTAACCATCCCCTTTACAATATTTCTAATCCCGGGTATCCGGGTAAAACGGCGATAGCCGATGATCTCTCTTATCTTATGAATTTCTATCCCGTATTCTTCGTCATCAAGATAAAAGGTTACATACTGTTCTTCCATGTGGCCTTTGCTCCTTAGAATACTTCAAAACCTTCCTCCATGTTGAGATCTGCTTCTTCCGGGGATATCTCTTTAAGCACGGCCTTTTGCAATATATCCTGACGTAGAGGCCTTTTTACCGGGGGCATAGTCCCCCTTTTTTCTCTTCCGGTGAGGGTTGCCGGAGTCAGTATCTCTTCCGCTGCGGAATCTTCATCTGCCCCGGCCACGGCAAATCCACTGGTTAACTTTTTCAGAAGTGCAGCCTTAGCCGCCAGCGTTTGACTGGCGCCGGCTAATTGTTCAACCAGAGCAGCATTTTGCTGTACAACATCCCCCATATCGGTAACGGCCTGATTCACCTGCTCAATACTGCGTGATTGTTCCTGAGTAGCTGCCGAAACCTCAGAAACGGCCTCGGATACAGCAGTGATGCGCCCGGTTATCTTCTCCAGACTGCTGCCGGTTTGACCGACTAGCTTATGGCTTTCTTCAATCTTAGCCAGACTGTCATGGATGAGATTCTGTATATCTTTAGCCGCCTCCCCGCTTCTCTTGGAGAGGTTGCGTATTTCCGTGGCTACCACTGCAAAACCGCGGCCGTGTTCACCGGCCCTAGCGGCTTCTACTGCGGCATTAAGGGCCAGGAGGTTGGTCTGAAAGGTGATCTCGTTAACCAGGTCCATAATTTCTACAATTTTTTTGCTGGCGGTCCACACCTCGCTCATGGCATGGACCGTTTCTTTCACCACTGATGTCCCCTCCTGAGCCAGGGTCACGGCCTCCTGAGCCAACTGGTTAACCTTCATGGTATTGGCAGCATTCTGGCTGACATTGGCGGTCATTTGTTCGAGGGTGGCACCAGCCTCTTCTATAGTGGCAGCCTGCTCTTGAGTCCGCTGCGACAGGTCCTGATTGCCCGCTGAGATCTGATTTGTCCCCTGGGCTACAGTATCCGCGGTCCTTTTTGTCTGCCTTATGAGCAACCCAATCTTCTCAAACATCTCGTTGACCTTGTCTGCCAGCCTGTCCATGAGGCCCTTTTTACCTGTAGATTCTATTCTGGCCGTGAGATCCCCTCCGGCGGCTTTATCCAGGACATTAAGCAGGTTGTCCACCCGTCCCTCCAGATACCGCCTTTGCTCCTCTTCTTTAGCGGCCGTTTCTTTGAGAATCTTTTCTGCCTCGATCCTGGCGGTAATGTCATGAAAAATCTTGAAACCTCCCAGGACCTTGCCGCTGGAGTCTTTAAGGGCGGCAACGCTGGCCTCTATGGGGATTATCTTCCCATGACGGTTCGTTATTTCGCACCGCACCCTCTCCGCTTCTGCAACCTGGCCGGTGGCCATACACTTTTTTAATCCACAGTCAGTGCAGAGATTGCTTTTGAAAACGTCCCAACACTTCATTTTGTCTATTACTTCTTCTTTCTGGTATCCGGTTAGGGCCGCAGCAGCATCGTTCATGTAGGTTATGGTTAAATCCGGATCGACAACGAAGAATGGATCGCTGATCCCGAGCTTCAGGCTGTTTGCGTATTCTATCTTGTCACGCAGGTGTCGCAGCATGATATTAAAGTTTTTATTCAACATTTCTATGGAGTCTTCGCCCCTCACCTCGATATTTACATCTACGTCTCCTTCCGCTATCTGTTTTGCCTTATCGGCCAGGTAGTGGATGCGCCGCGTGATGAGGCGGGTCAGCAGGTAGTTAAGAATTAAGACCAAAGATATGACTCCCAGTGCTCCGGCCATGATGTACCGGTTTCTAAGAGAGGCAATAGAGGCATAATCAGCGGCTACAGATTGACGCACCACCAGAGAGCCCAGCACCCTTTTGGCAGGGGCATGGCAGTTGTAACAGGCCGGTTCATTAAGAATGGGATGAAAAATAAGGTTATATGGTTCGCCATTTATAGTCTGTAGGAATGGCCGTCTGGGATCAGCGCCGGTAGAAAGTATATTGCTCAGGGTCTTTGTGAGTTCGGTATCCGCTAATAAGTTTCCGAGTTTGGTTCTGACTGTTTCTTCGTGACTGGCATAGACTACAGTCTGATCGGCATCCGTTATATAAACCTCTACCCCCTTCATAGCCGTTTTGATGTCTCTTAGTTGTTCCCTGACCGCATCCATATTACCGATGGCCATGGGGTGTTTTATCCCGGCGTGCGTCATGTCCGCCAGTTCCAGCTCAAACCGCGTCACTTTATCCAGGACGTCCTCTCTATGGCTATTAACGCCAATGTATATAAGAACGCCCGTAAAGAGCGCCGAGGTCAAGATGAGCATAATCAGGATCTTGAAGCGTAAATTTTTGTTGATGTAGGATCGAAGGAAATTAAGCATGGGAATACCCCCCTTTTTTGTTTCAATGGACCAGTTCATGGCCCCGGGTTCGGCCAAAAAATAGATGCTCCAGACCATACACGTCCAGGACGAGAGCTATGCTGCCATCGGGCATAATAGCGCCCCCGGCGATCCCGGAGATTCTACAGAAATTTTTCTCCAGGTTTTTAATTACGACCTGCTGATGATCGAGTATCTTGTCCACAACCAGGCCCAGGATCCTTTTTTCACTGCTTACAAAAACGACTAATGGTTCTGTCTCTGTTTGCCGGCGTTCTATACCCAGGATTCTATCCAAGTAGACGAGCGGCACGTATGAGTCTCCCAAACGTATTACCTCACCTTTGCCTTCTATGGTCTTCAGACTGCCTTTTTTAAGCTTGGCTGTGCTTAGAACGGTTAGTAAGGGTATGACAAAGATATCGGCCCCCACACTAACATACATACCATCAATAACGGCCAGGGTTAAAGGAAGCTTTATGACAAAGCTAGTTCCTCTCCCCTTTTCGGAAAAGATGCCGATCGTCCCTCCCAATTGCTGAATGTTATTCTGTACTACGTCCATTCCTACCCCGCGGCCGGACATAGAACTGACCTCTTTAGCAGTGGAAAATCCAGGAATAAATAGAAACCTGTAAAGGTCTTCAGGCAAGGGCTGGTCGTTTTCTTTGAGCAGGCCCCGCTCTATCGCCTTTTGCCGCACTGCCTCTGCATCGATACCGTGGCCATCGTCGCTGATTTCGATGTATATCTTTCCTTCCTGTTGGTAGGCATTAAGGCCGATGCTTCCCTCCGGGGATTTGCCTGACTGTTTTCTTTCGTCAGGGGTTTCGATTCCGTGGTCAATACAATTGCGTATAATGTGCTTTAAGGGATCGTTTATCTGTTCGATAACATCTTTGTCCAGTTCCGTCTCTCCCCCTCCGAGGACAATTCTAATCTGCTTATGTTGCTCCCGGGCCAGGTCCCGGGCCATTCTTTGAAACCTTTGAAATGTGCCTTCAATAGGAAACATGCGGAGGCGCATAACCTGTTCCTGTACCTCCCGGCCAATCCTGTTCAGGATATCCAGCTCACTGCCCAATTTTCTGGTGATGCCCGGCGGCAAATCCCCCAGAATGGCGGAAATTCGTGCCAGTTGTATGGTCATTTCTTCTACCATGTTTGCGAGATGATCGAGCTTATCTGTATCTACGCGTACCGTGGACTTACGAAGGATAGCCCGGCTTTTTTCCTGGAGGTCAACGATCTTGTTTAGTTCATCCGGAGAGATTTTGCCCTTTTCTAATAAAGCTTCTCCAACCTTTTTCTGCTGGGTGAGGACTTCTTGAATTTCCTGCTCGCTGACCAATTGTTGATCAATTAATATCTCTCCCAGCGGCTTGTTAGCCATTCTGGTGTCCACCCCGTCCCGAAAATGTGATGATACGTCTCTTATGGAAATCTGGTTTAATTCATCTTCCCGGACAAAAACGAATACCTTTTCTATAGTGGGCAGAGGTCGGTCGGTTTTGATCAGGAGCCGCCAGGCAAGGTAAAGCTGGTAGGGGTCCATTTCCAAAAATGGCGGCAGAGAAGACAGGTCTGTCTCTACGGATATTATCTCAGCCAAATCTCCCAGTTCATACAGCAGCATCAGCGGATCCTGTCCGGTCTGGAAGATATCCTTACGAAAGCGCATATCAATTTCATAATAAGATTCCCTGGAAGGTTCCTTCTGGCCGCCGGACATGCTGGTAGTTATCGGCGCAGTTACCCGGCCTTCTTCTTGTTCTGCGGCGAGGCCCAGAAACCGCTTTACTTTTTCGGCCATGGCCGGAAAGGCCTCCAGTCCTCCGTCCGGCTTTCCCTGGGCTGCATTTTCCACCGCCGATTTTATAAGATCGTGGTTTTCCAGGAGGAAGGAAACCAGGTTTTGAGTTATAGGCAGTTGTTTACTGCGTATCCTTTCCAGGAGGTTTTCCAGGAGATGGGCATGTTCAGAGAGCTGAGTAAAGCCGACCATGGCCGAGCTGCTCTTCATGGTGTGCATCGCCCGGAAGACCTCGTTAATAACGGACTGATTTTGTGGATCAGATTCCAGGGTCATAAGGCTATGTTCCATGGTTTGCAACAATTCTTCAGCCTCTGAAAAGTAGATCTGTAAAAGCTCGTCCTGTTCCATAGTCTATTCTCAACGAACAAACTTTCTGACGACCCAGAGGAGTTGTTCCGGCCGAAAAGGTTTCAAGAGCCAGCCCGCGGCTCCGGCAGACTTTCCTCTCAGTTTCTGCGCCTCTTGTGATTCGGTGGTCAGAACAAGAATCGGGATAAACTTCCAGTTTGTTTTTTTGACTTCTTTTATAAAGGTTATGCCGTCCATTTCGGGCATATTTACGTCTGAGATAATCAACGCCGGCGGCTTATTTTGGGACTCCATCTCTTGCAGCCTGACGAGCCCATCCTTGCCGTGCATAGCCTCAGATACTCTGTAACCGGCGTTGGTTAGGCAAAAAGAGATGCTGGCGCGTAGAGTGGGTGAATCATCAACCACCAGAACATGTTTTTCCATATAGATTCTTCACCTATTCTTTCATGAGCATCTGTCTGACCCCGATTATTTCCCAAACCTTTTCTAAGTCCGGCGGTATATTTTTAATGGTCAGCTTGTGACCGTCGGTAAGAGATTTTTTGAAGGCTATCAAGACCTGTATAGCCGCTGTATCCATCTGCACAACGTCCTGACAGTCTATAGTCAGATCCTGCTCCAGCACAAACCGATCCTTCAGGCACTCATATAAGTCGTCAAGATGGTGGACGCCTATCTCGCCACGCAACTTAATAATACCTTCTGCCTGTTCCTGACACGGAGAATACGTATCAGCCATTGAATTCCCGCTGTCTTACATTTTAATGGGTTCATTATAGTTTTTCGGCTAATGGAAAGACTTACTTAAACGAAAAGGAATGTTTTTTTCTATCCCGGTTTACTGACTTTTGTTATTAACCATACGTGCCGATCTGTTAAACTAATGAGCGCCCCATATATATACTTAGTCAGGATAAGGTCTTCGAAGGGAAATACCTGGATCAAAAACTTGCTTGCAGGGATATTACGGGGGTAGTTATCCAATATTGAAGCACCCCGCAGTCCGCCTGGAAGAAAAAGGAGGAAAAGAGGAAAAAATGGACATAACGATCTTGTTGGTCGATGATTCAAAATTGGTTCAAGCCAAGTTCAGGTTGGCGCTGGAGAAGGCAGGGTTTCAAGTTATCAGTGCCCTCGACGGCAAAGAAGGGCTGAGTATCGCCAGGGAAAAGAAGCCGGAGCTCATTATCCTGGATGTGAATATGCCGGAAATGGATGGTTGGCAGGTCCTTCGCTCTTTAAAGATTCATCCTGAATTGCGCAAGATACCTGTCATTATGGCTACGACTGCGGACAAGATTGCCGACATAGAACGAGGTTTTTCTCTGGGCGCAAAAGAATACGTCGTAAAGGACGAGCAACTCACCCGTTTGGTCGACAAGGTTGAAAAAGTGGTGGCAAGCCAGGAACCTGAGACAAAAGTTGAAGGGAACTGGGTAAAAAAAATATTTTCGTAAGACTTCGCCTGACGTAAATACTCGAATTTCACCCGCCGCAGGCAGACATCAAATGGTGCACTTACAATTTGAACATGCATAGCGAGCGCATTCCCCGCTGCTTGCGGCGGGGTTAGCGAGCGAATACGATGCATTTTACCTTGCATACGGAGATTCCCCGTCCGCCCCAGGTCCGCCTGCGGCGGACGGAAAGCTTCAATTCACCTGTCAGTTGTGTTCGCGGGTCTTGAGGAAAACAATATCAGGCCAGTCTTCCATCAGAAAACCAAGTCGCCACTCGCTGGGCGCCAGGTAGGCCAGATGTCCTTCTGCATCATGCGCCATGTTGAGCAGATGTTTCTTCTGGAACCCTTCCAGTATTTTCTTGTCCCGGCATCTGACCCAGCGCGCCGCCGTGTATTCCACCGGTTCATAGACCGCATCTACACCGTATTCGTCCTTGAGGCGTGCGACAGTTACGTCGAATTGCAGAATCCCCACGGCCCCCAGGATGTAGTCGTTTCCCTGAACCGGCCGGAAGACCTGAACCGCCCCCTCTTCCGCCAACTGCGTCAGGCCTTTTTGCAGTTGCTTGGCCTTGATGGGGTTCTTCAGGCGTACCCGCCGGAAGTGTTCCGGCGCGAAATTTGGAATGCCTGTGAACTTGAGGGGTTCCTTCTCGCTGAAGGTATCCCCGATCTTGATGGTCCCATGATTGTGGATACCGATGATGTCTCCGGGGTAAGCCTCTTCCACATTCGTGCGGTCCTGAGCCATAAAAATAGTGGCATTGGCCAAGGCTACCTCTCTACCGGACCGGTTGTGGCGGACTTTCATCCCGCGCGTGAATTTGCCTGAAGCTATTCGGAGAAAGGCAATGCGGTCTCGATGCGCCGGGTCCATGTTTGCCTGTATCTTGAAAACGAACCCCGAAAATGGTTCTTCGTAGGGGTGGACCTCACGCGAGACGGCGGCCCTCGGCCCGGGGGCGGGAGCCATCTCTACGAAGGCGTCAAGCAGTTCCTTGACGCCGAAGTTATTGATAGCGCTGCCGAAAAACACCGGGGTCTGGTTCCCCTTCAGATAGTGCTCGTGTTCAAAGGGGTTTGCCGCGCCCTCGATCAACTCCACGTCCCGGCGCAGATCATCGGCCTGGGTGCCGAGGATTTCATCGAGCAGACCATCGGCCAGGTCGGTGACCGTTACCCCGTCCTGAATCCTGGTCTCCTGCCCCGGGGTAAAAAGACGCAGTTTCTTACGGTAGAAGTCATACACTCCTTTGAAGCTCTTGCCCCTTCCAATCGGCCAGGAGAGCGGCGTACACTCAATCTGGAGCTTGTCTTCGATGTCCGCAAGCACATCCAGGGGGGACATCCCGTCCCGGTCCAGCTTGTTGATGAAGGTTATGATCGGGGTATTACGCAGTCGGCAGACCTCCATCAGTCTTTCCGTCTGCGGCTCCACGCCCTTTGCGCTGTCTATCACCATGAGGGCGCTATCCACCGCCGTGAGGACTCTGTACGTGTCTTCAGAAAAATCCTGGTGCCCGGGGGTGTCAAGCAGGTTTATCTCGAAATCACGGTAGTTGAATTTCATCACCGAAGTGGTAACCGATATGCCGCGCTCCCTCTCGATGGACATCCAGTCGCTGGTAGCATGGCGGGCAGCCTTTCGGGCCTTCACGGCCCCGGCCAGTTGAATGGCCCCGCCGAAGAGGAGCAGTTTTTCCGTAAGGGTGGTTTTTCCGGCGTCAGGATGGCTGATGATGCCGAAAGTGCGCCGCCGGTCAACCTCTCTCTGATGTTCCTTGTTCACGCTATGAACCCCGAAAAAGATGATTGTAAAACAAAAAAAATCGGGCCGTCAAGCCCGTTTGATATCTCGTAATATACACAAAAATCAACGTTCAGTCAACGCCGGATTGGGCCGCATAACGCAGACAAAGCTCGACCCGGCAGGTGATGGTGCGTACCCGTCTCCGCCTTACATCTTATCTCAACATCGGGGGTGCAAAGAGGATTTAACCTTTAAGCGGTAAAAAGCCGACCTTTAAACTGTTTTCTGTTGACAAGAAACCAGCTTCTAGCTAACGTCTCGAAAGAACAAGATATTTGAGAGCTGAACCGGCAGGTACAACATGCGTCCATCCACAGATTACCGGCCGTCTTTAGCCACCTGTTACTATTGCTGATCCCGGGAGGTGAAAAAACATGAGCAAAGGCATGGACAGCAAAAAGACAACCAAGAAGAAACCGGCCAAGACCCTGAAAGAAAAAAAGGCCGCGAAAAAAGCCAAGAAGGATGAGAAAAAACGCTAGGAGTCTGCCGAATCTCCTGAATCCCTGATCTGCAGGAGTTTTTGAAAGAGTATCCGGCCCAGCCAGGCATCGGTGGCCGCATATCGAATTTGCAGCGGGGTTAGTGTGCTCCGTGCCCAATTGGAAGTCTGGGCTGCCTTGGAGATGCGGAGCCCCAGCAAAACGGCAGCAAGTCCCCGTAAGCCCTCATTTAGGAGGCCCGCTTCTCTGGCCATCCTGTCGAGGTCCACGCACTGTGCCGGCTGGAAGGGGGCCAGTTCCTGCAATTCCTTGATATCATACGTCAGAGCGACGCCGGCCTTGGTGATCTCGGGCTGCGCCAAGAGGCGACGGAGCGGTTTGGGCAGGCCGAGGTACTGCAACTGGAAAATAAAAACCTCCTGTTCGCCTGCGAGTTGCAGCAGTGACGGCGGGTAACTCTCTCCCTTTTTGAAGGCAGGCCTGGTTTCCGTGTCCAAACCCAGCAGGGTTTCCTTTGCCAAATGCCGCACCGCATCGGCCAGTTCCCCGGCGGTGCGGATGACGTGAACCGGTCCCCGCCATTTGGTCACAGGGCAGGCATTGATTTCCTCTTTGGTCAGCCGCCGGGCACCCCCCCGGCTGTCGCCGGCCTCTTTTCCGAACATTACTTATCCTCCCGGGTGATTGGATATCTCTCTGATTTTGGAGGGCTATAAATTCAGCTCGCCATTGCCTGGCAGAGATCACCCCTGAGCCTCGTCACCTCCGCATCTTCCAGATAATCGTCATAATTTGTCATCCGATCGATGATTCCGGTCGGCGTAATCTCGATGATCCGGTTCGCAATTGTGGCGACAGACTGGTGATCATGGGAAGCGAAAAGCACCACCTCAGGAAAGGCGATGAGGCCGTTGTTGAGGGCGGTGATCGATTCAAGGTCCAGGTGATTGGTCGGCTCATCGAAGATGAGGGCGTTGGCGTCGGCCAGCATCATACGCGCCAGCATACAGCGGACCCGCTCGCCGCCGGAAAGGACGCCGACCTGCTTGAGCGCATCTTCGCCGGAGAAGAGCATCCGGCCGAGAAACCCGCGGACAAAGTTCTCGCCCTCGGTGATGGGCGCAAACTGGCGGAGCCATTCGATCAGGTTCAGGTCATAGGCGAAGTAGTCGCTGTTCTCCTTGGGGAAATAGGCGGTGGAGATGGTCTGGCCCCAGCGGAAGCTGCCGCTGTCCGGCGCCATCTCCCCGGTCAGGATCTGAAAAAGGGTCGTCCTGGCCAGGGCGCTGTCGCCGACAAAGGCGATTTTGTCCCCCTTGTTGACGGTAAGGCTTAAATTGTGCAAGGCCGTGACCCCGTCCACCTCCTTGCAGAGGTCCTTGATCTCGAGGATGACGTCGCCGCAGGGCCGCCCGGGCTTGAACACCACATAGGGGTATTTCCGCGACGAGACTGGCATGTCCTCGATGGTGAGCTTTTCCAGCAGTTTTTTCCGCGAGGTGGCCTGCTTGGCCTTGGAGGCGTTGGAGCTGAAACGCTGGATGAAGGCCTTGAGTTCGTCGGCCCGGGCCGTGGCCTTTTTGTTCTCATTCTGCCTCTGCTTGAGAATCAACTGGCTGGCCTCGTACCAGAAGTCGTAGTTCCCGACATACACCTGGATGCGGCCGAAGTCGATATCCGCCATATGGGTGCAGACCTGATTCAGGAAATGGCGGTCATGGGAAACGATAATGGTCGTGTTCTGAAATCGGAAAAGAAAATTCTCCAGCCAGGTGATGGATTGCTGGTCCAGATTGTTGGTCGGCTCGTCAAGCAGAAGGATGTCCGGGTTACCGAACAGGGCCTGCGCGAGCAGTACTCGCACTTTGTCTCCGCCCTCGAGCTCCTTCATCTTTTTCTGGCGCAGTCCCTCATGAATGCCGAGACCGTTGAGCAGCACCGCCACCTCGGATTCAATGTCATAGCCGTTCATCGCCGCGAATTCGCTCTCGACCTCCCCGCAGCGAAGGCCGTCCGCTTCCGAGAGTTCGGGCTTGGCGTATAGCGCCTCCCGCTCGGCCATCAACCGGTATAGACTTCGGTGCCCCATGATGACGGTATGGAAGACCGTTTCCTCGTCAAAGGCGAAATGGTCCTGCTGCAGCACCGCAATCCGCTCGCCGGCCCCGACCGTGATTTCTCCCTTGTCCGGCTCCATTTCGCCGGCGAGGATCTTGAGAAAGGTGGATTTGCCGGCGCCGTTGGCACCAATCAGGCCGTAACAGTTGCCGGGGGTAAATTTGATATTGACGTCCTTAAAAATAACCCTCTTGCCGTAGGCGAGGGCGACATTCGATGCGTTGATCATTCTTGCCTTCCTAAAACTGATGACTTCCCAAAAAGATGGTTGTAAAACAAAAAAATCGGGCCGTCAGGCCCGTTTGATGTTTCGTAATATACACAAAGATCAGCGTTCAGTCAACGCCGGATTGGGAAATGCGCCCATGTCCGCGCGCATTCCCCGCTGCTTGCCATCCAGATTTGACCCTGGCGGGCAGCGGGGAGCTTCAATCAGACTTCCGGTGAGGGGTCGATTCTATTTTACGATTTACGCGTGGGGAAAAAAGGCTAAGCCTGCTGAGGCGCTGCGGCCTCTTCCTTCTTCTTTTTCTTCTTGGGCTTGGCTTCGGGAGGCGGCGCGGCGACTTTCTTTGACTTGGGGGCCTCTTCCTTGGGCCTTGCCAGGCGCTCCGCCTTGATCGTGGCCAATTCCGCCGTCCGCTTCTCCGTGGCGTCGATCGCCCGCAACCGGGCCCGTGATTCCTTGATCTTTGCCTTCAATTCCTTGACGAGCGCATCGCGCACGATCTTTTTCTTGTCCGCCCCCTTCTCCACAAGAAGCGCCAGACGCTTCTGCAACTTCACTTCCCATCCGGCCTTCTGTTTCAGCCGCGTTTCCCTGCTTTCGGATGCCATTGATTTCTCCTTTTTGGTTTTTCCGTGTCGGGTATCTTCACTGTTTCCTCATCATCGTGCCCGGATACGGAAGTTACCTCTTACCAGGATTTCCGCCGAAAATCCAGTTAATTTGGCCGCATGTCCAAAAGTCATGTCTTGTATCACCCTGAACTTTTAGATCAGCCAAAACGTTTATTCCTGAAAAACTACCTCGATATGAACAGCCCCGTCGGGAGTTGTGTAAAATATGATCTCATTGTCCGGCGGTGTCAGTTCTCTGCTCATATTATCTATCTTTCCATAACCTCTTCTGCGGATCACGGATCATAGCAGGCGAGAAATATCTGTTGTTCTAAAAGTGATATTTTTCAAGAACGTTCCCGTTCTTTCAGGGATTATCTACCTCAGTGTAAGACTCTCTTTAGCATATTTGACGATAGGAGATAAGAAAAATTCTATTATCCGCCTTTTCCCGGTCTTGACTTCAACGGCTACGGTCATCCCCGGTGAGACCGGACCGTTTCTGCCGTCAATCATTAAGCACAATTTCTCCAGTTCTACCCTAATCTTATATACAGGACCGAATTTTTCATCGTCAAAGGCATCAGGGCTTATGGATACCACCTTCCCCTTAATAGTACCATACTTTTGGAAGGGAAAGGTGTCAAACTTAACCTCTGCCTCCTGTCCGACCCTTAAGAATCCTATGTCTTTATTTAAGGCCATGGACTCTACTATAAGAGGCGTCCCATCCGGGACAATCGTAACAATAGGCTGGGCCGGTGTTACCACCCCTCCGATGGTATATGAAGAGACTCCGTGTACGGTCCCATCAACCGGAGAACATAGCTGCTGAAGCTCACATCCCTTCCTCGCCTTTGCAACCTCTCCTTCCATAGCCGAGATAGTCTTCTCCCTTTCCACTATATCGCCGATTATCCCTTTCTCCCGCTCCTTTTTAAAGGCGTCCAGATTTTTTCTGGCCTCCTCAAGACTAGCCTTGACCTGCACTACTACCCGTTTCTGCGCCTCCAATTCCTGCTCTGTAGAATATAACTCCCTTTGTTTGTCGAGAAGATCCATTTTGGGGATGTAATCACGCCCATAAAGATCCCGGAAGGCATTTTCCTGCTCTTTTAATATTACGCAGGTCTTCTCAAGCCTTGTTAACATGGCCTCTGCGGCGTGGAGCGCATTCTCCCTTTGGGCAATAATAAGCGTCAGGGCATCTTCCTTGGCCTTGTATTCTGATTCCCTAACCTCTTTCAATTTTCTCTGAAGTTGAAGAATACCCGCCGTAGCCCCTGAGATTTTTCTTTTTTTGAGATTTCCCCCTGATAAAAACTCCCCGGTACCTGCACCGTTCAATTCGTCGATAAGCCTCTCTTTGTCGGTCTGGAAAATGGATAATGCCTTCACGGCGCTGGCCATGTCCGCCTCTTTGATCGTAGGGTCAAGCTCTATCAGAATCTGTCCCGCCCTGATCCTTTGCCCTTCTTTCACATGAATAGCCCTTATCACCCCTGTTTCTATCGGCTGTATAGTCTTAATCCTTCCATCCGGGATAACTTTTCCCCTGGCCACTGCCACTACATCCACACGCCCCAGATATGACCAGGCAAAAGTTGAAAGGGTGATTATAAAAATCACCCAGATCAATATCCTATGCAGAGGAGACGCCGGGGTTTCCTCGATCTCAAGGGCTGGGGGCAGAAACTCATATTCAAGGTTGTCCTGTTTAAATATAGTTTTGAGCCGTTTTATCATGTGACTGAATGCTAAAAATAACCCTTTTCTTTTAAAATAAGCCGGAGACCTTGTGCCACATTATTTTTCATCAGTAAACCCATTTATGACTTCCTGTTTTACGGAACTTATAGGCAGGATAGCAGGTCTTCAATCCGGCTTTTAATTCTTAAAGCACTGCCCCCCCTTCCTGCTGGCTGTGGAGATAATGATAGAGTCCTCTATTAGCCATCAGTTCATCATGGGCCCCTGACTCCACGAGTTCACCCCTGTCAATGACCATTATTCTATTTGCATGTCTTAATGTGGAGAGCCTGTGGGCTATTATAATCACAGTCCTTCCCTGACATATCTTTTTAAGATTCCTCTGTATTATGCTTTCAGATTCATAGTCGAGGGCTGATGTGGCCTCATCAAATATCAAAATTCTGGGGTTCATAAGAAGCGCCCTTGCTATGGCTACCCTCTGTCTCTGCCCTCCTGACAAGGCGGTGCCGTTTTCCCCCACCACGGTGTCGTATCCTTCGGGAAGTTCAAGGATAAACTCATGGGCGCCCGCCACCTGCGCAACCCGCACTATATCGGACATGCTTGCGGAAGGGTAATGTATGGCCATATTATCCCTGACACTCCCGTTGAAAAGAAAGTTTTCCTGGAGCACGACGCCTATCTGTCTTCTCAGCCATGCAGGATCGGCCAGGGATATATCTACTCCGTCTATAAGTATCCTGCCTGATTCGGGGATATAGAGTCTCTGAATAAGCTTAGCCAGGGTGCTCTTTCCCGAACCGCTCCTTCCTACAATCCCCACAACCATACCCGGTTGTATTTCAAACGAAAAGTTTCTCAATACCTCGGGGCCATCCATGCGATACCTAAATCTCACGCTCTCAATCTTCACATGCCCCTTTATGGCCGGAAGCCTTGCCTTGGCGGGATTTATGGCCGGTTCAGGCGTTGTATTGAATATGTCTCCCAGTCTCCTTATAGAAAGCCCTGCCTGCTGGAATTCCTGCCACATCTGAACCAGCCTCAGCACAGGATCGCTTACCCGGGCCGAAAGCATCTGGAAGGCTATAAGCTGCCCCACGGTCAATTTTCCGTCAATTACCAGGTGGGCCCCAACCCATAAGATCAGTAAATAGGATGTCCGGTTGATAAATTGCCCTATTGCACCTGCGCTCCCTGATAATTGATAGGTTTTAAAGCCTGCCCTTATGTAACTCGAAAGCAGTCCTTCCCATTTCTTCCGGACCTCCGGCTCAAGCGCGAATGACTTTACGGTCTGAACACCGCTAACCGCCTCCACCAGGTATGACTGGGCATCCGCTCCCCGGTTGAACTTCTCGTCAAGTCTATGCCTGAGCAGGGGGGTGACCACTGCGGAGAGTGCCGCAAAAAAGGGGAGCGCGGCCAGGGCAACCAGGGTTAAGGTCGTGCTGTAGAAGAACATCACTATTACAAATACTGCTATAAACATAACATCCAGAAGAGATGTAAGGGGCGCTCCGGTGAGAAAGTGCCTTATGTTTTCCAGTTCCCTTACTCTGGCCACCGTATCCCCGACCCTTCTCACCTCAAAATATCTGAGCGGAAGAGAAAGCAGGTGTTTGAATAACCGTGTTCCGAGGCTAACGTCTATCTTGCTTGTGGTATGGGTGAATACATAGGTCCTCAATATACTCAAGATACCCTCAAACAAGGCTATGGCGACGAGCCCTATAACCAGGACATCAAGGGTGGTAAGCCCTCTGTGCACAAGGACCTTATCGATTATTACCTGGGTAAATATGGGGGTTACGAGGCCGAATATCTGGAGGACCAGCGAGGCGATCAACACCTCGGAGAGAGGCTTTCTGTATTTCCATATCGTGGGGATAAACCATTTTAGACCGAAGACTTCCTCCGATCCCGGAAGATTGGTTCCTCTGCATGATAAAAGTATTATCTTTCCTTCCCATCGTGACAAGAACTCTTCTTTTTTGAGAATCCTCGGTTTGGTCTCTACAGGGCGCAGTACCAGCAGTTGTTCCGCATCTGCCTTTGCGAGTATTATATATTCATTATCTTTAAATTCAGCGATGGCCGGGAGGGGAAGTCTTTGGAGCCTTTCGTATCCTACGGTTGCCGTCTTTGCCTTAACCCCAAGCTCTTTTGCAGCCCTGACTATATCGGTAGTAGTCATGCCCTCATTGCCGACGGCAAAGGCATGCTTCAACTGAGCAGGGTCTGCGGCTACGCCATGATACCTTGCGATCATGACCAGACAGCTTAACCCGGTATCGATTTTTTGGGTACCGTCACCCTGAGCCTCCGTTTGAGGCTCAGGGTTGAGAAGGTCTTCTTTTGGCTTCTCCATGGAGACTATGGCTGTGGTGGTGTCCAATACTGGGCGAGTATCTGTTGTACATCCTGCGGTCTGTCTTGTATGGCCTGGCTCCAGCTTATGCCTGTGTCTGCACTGAATGTGGCCATAGCCTGTATAAGCTGTCCGACCTGGCTGTTGAGTAAAGCGCTTCCATCAGCCGTCTGGAATACTTCGGTCTGATAGTTCGTACTTAACGACCAGTTTTGTATGGCTATCTGGTCAGTCGTACCGTTAACCGTTACATTTAAATTATACCCTGATTGCGCGAATATTAAGTCCAATGGATTTACATCAAATTGGACCGTATCTGTATTACCTGGAGTCGCGTCGTAGTCGGAGATGATGTCCATGCCGCTGCCCAGGCCGAACCGGTAGGTGTCGTTACCCACGCCACCGTAAAGAAGATCGTCCCCGGCGCCGCCATACAGGGTATCGTTTCCCGCATAGCCAGTGAGGCTGTCATTGCCTTCGTATCCGTACATGGTATCTCCGGCGCTGGAACCATAAAGGTAGTCAATACCTGCCGTCCCATAGACCTTGTAGCCGATGGCATCCAGGCCGGCCGGGGTCAGTACCGTGCCGTCGGCAAGCTTGAACTGCTCTATCTTGTAGTAATCACTACTAAACCAGCTTGTAAGCGTCAGGGAATCGGTGGTCCCCAGGATATTTATCTTGAGGTTAGTGCCTGCCTTTACCAACTCCAGGTCTGCGCTGGTTATGCCCGCCCCAAACTCCACCGTATTTATATCGATATTCGTTACATCATACTCATAGATGGTGTCCTGGCCGCTGCCCAGGCCGAAACGGTAGATGTCATTACCGGCCTCCCCGGACAGATAGTCATTGCCCGCGCCGCCGGTCAGGACGTCGCTGTCCGCACCACCGTAAAGAGAATCATTTCCATCACCGCCGTACAGGGTATCATCGCCTTCATGGCCATAGAGAACATCCCCGCTCTCATAGCCGTACACTGCGTCTCCACCCGTAGTGCCGTTTAGAGTATCAAGCGCTACTGTGCCGGTGACGGAGTACTTGCCTGCGGTGTCAACGATCCACGCCAATTCCTCACTTTGCAGGGCAAAGGGAGAGCGAAAAGTCATAAAATCCATCATGTCCTCGGCTGCAAATCCCCTGAGGGTGCGGACGAATTCAGAAAGGGCCTGCTTCCCGGCTTCAGGATCGAGCGTGAGCCGGTTTTGTATCTCGGCAGCCACAGCGGTCAGATCACCTTTGACGTTTTCCGTCGCCTCATCCCAGGTGTACGTAACCGTGCCGTAGAGGTCTTTTAAATGCGTCTGCGCCATAAGCTGGGCACGAAACATCTCGAATAAACCATGGTAGGCCTGATTCAGGAGCGAGACCGCAGCCACACCGATTGACCCCGTATATGTCTCCCCAAATAACGCGCCCATGGCTGCCAGTTTGCGGGCATCGCCAAACCAGGACTGGCTGGCCGGGTCAACCCCGTCACTCCCCGTCCATTTAAAGAGAATCTGCTCCATTAAACTATCACGGACATTTGAATCCGTTTCAGCCACAAAACTTTCGACCAGGGCCTTTAATTCCCCGCTGGTATCCCTCACCATAGCCTGGTGCAGGTCATAGACATTGCCATAACCCTGCAAGTCCGGAAGGGCGGCTATCTCCGGCGGCACATCCAGCCATTCCGTGGCAATGGTGTAGGCCTTATCCGCCAGGAACCAGACATCTGTTGCCGTTCCGGTGGTACCGTCTGTCTTGGTAAAACTGCCGATCTGCCGGTGTTCATTCCCCTGGGCATCTATAAAAGTGGAATCAACGTAACCTGTATTGATAGACTGAATGCCGAGTTCATCCAGGGTATGGAACTCATCAGCAGCGCTAAAACCATCTCCATCCACATCCTGCCATACCTTCAGGCTGGTCCAAGCCGCATCACCGGCATCTATCTTACCATCTAAGTTATCATCCAGATCAGCTAATGCCTGAAAGCCGTTAGCGGCTGTGGTCCCATCTTCCAGGATGGTCTGATTTCCGAAAAGCTCTTTGCCGTCATCTATGGCGCCATTTCCATTTATGTCCCTTACAAGTATTCCATCATCAGCCCCTGCCCACCCCGTCTGTTCATTAAACCCATTCCCATCATGGTCAAAATAGGCCCCATCCTTGATATGGGTGGTCTCCACCCCATCTCCATCTAAATCCAATATGATGGGGCTGCTGTTAGGGAGAGGAGCAGCGGTGGTGAAAAATTTATGGACCTTTTCAAAAAGTTCTCGTGAAGAAATATTAAGACCATAAAGAGCTTTTAAGCCTTCCACTATTTTCTGCTCTTCAGCAGTTAAGGGCACTTCGCCATATTCCTGGAATGTCTTTACAGTGTTACAAAATCTTCTCAGCAGATCATTTACTCCATTGGCATTAAAATCGTGAGCATATTTAGTACTAAAGACAAATTTGAGATAATCGATAATATCAAAATCCCCTTCTACCTTTACATTCGTGCCATAATTTACTGCTGTCTCTCCTGTTTTAAGAAACTGCAACAATTTAGCATTCGCCGGATCAACCTGGTTTCCGTCTATACCACTAATGCCAAATTGATTATCAAAATCAATCAGCATCATCTGCATCAGTGTGTTGCCTCTTATATAATCAGCTACATCTTGTCTTCCTGCACCTTCCAGTTCTGAATACAATGTATCAAGACGGGTGATTTCGTTGTCCAGATGCGTTTCATATGCTGTGTTTATCTCTTGTTTGCCGTAAGTACTTGAAAGGGCATTATCTACAAGACTTTTTTGTGATTCAATATAATTCTTTTGCTCTATAGTGAGGTTGGTATTTTTAATTGCAACTATCTTAGTAAGTTCCTCGATGATGCCTTCCTCATTCTCGTCAAGGATTCCATTTTTATCTGTGTCAAAAATCAAGTAGTTATCAGCGCCTTTGGCATTTGTAAGTATGGCGGTAAATGTGTCTCTTTCAGTACTGTTATTTGCAAGATCCCATTGCGGCTGACCAAAACTATAGCCGCTCTTTGAAGTCCCAGCATTTTGGAGAGTATAAGCCTTGTTTACATTCCCGCTTAACTCGTTCCTTATAAGCATGTCCCTGATAATATCTTTTAAGGTAGCCATTTATTAGTCCTCCTTTTTAAACTTTAGCAGATATTTTGCTAAGGCATCACTTGTGCCGCTGTCACTTGAATCTTTAAGTTTGCTGCGCATATTGATGAGAGTGTTACGATCAACTGAAAAAATATTCTTTCCCATTAAGTCACTCTTTGTCTTAAGATCTTTGTCAAATCTTAGAGCTACAATTGATTCCGGACAATATAAGATAATCAGGAATGTATCGTCCTCTAATGGAATCAAATAATGGACTGACATGTTGTCAACTTTTTTGAAGTAGTAATCCTTATCGTAATCCCAATTGCGCTCACATATGCTGTTTATATCACTTTTGGTTGGTTTATCATAAAGGTATAACAATATCTTCTCGGCAATGACTTTTCCGTTTTTGTCTTTTTTCTGCAAAAATCTATCAAAAGGATCTGCACAATTGCCTAAATCACTTTTATATTCTATTGAGCTTCCATCGCTAAAATTAACCTTAGGTTTAATTGTATACTTAATATTTCTATTTTCATCTGTAACCGTTTTCCAAGTTTTTCCCCGTTCATCTTTCTCAAAATCTTTGCTTGCGCCAGCAAAAAATAAAACCCACGCAGCCGTATAGTTTCCTTGCACTTTCCCTTCCTCCGCTTTCCGTTCCCTAGTGTAGATTATAAGGTAATCACCATCAGACATTTTTGCTACTTGGGTAAGTGATGGACGCATCCCATACACTGGCAACTCATATCCCCACACATCTGGATAAGGCGGATACTTTTTTGCCTCCTCGGCATACAGCAAACTCGAGGTGAAAAACAACAAAAACAAAACCACGAGTGAAACTCGCTTTACCCCATCTCTCCACATATAACCTCCTGATAAAAAAACGGTTTCCTAATGCCTCTACTTATCTCGCTCTTGCCTTATTTGCTCTCGCCATGCAATAGTATCCTTCACCTTACAGCCCCGCACTCTTGCCTTCTGCCATCTCCTGTTTCACCGCCGGAATTTGGCGAGTATATAATTAGGTCAAAAGAGATGTCCATTCTGATTCTATCTTGTCGGCAAAAATTCCCGAATGTAGGTCTTATTTTCGGCTAATACCTATGCCTGCTTATGCACATCCCTCACTATGGCCATAGCCCTGTAAATCAGGTAGGGCGGCTATCTCCGGCGGCACATCCAGCCATTCCGTGGCAATGGTGTAGGCCTTATCCGCCAGGAACCAGACATCTGTTGCCGTTCCGGTGGTACCGTCTGTCTTGGTAAAACTGCCGATCTGCCGGTGTTCATTCCCCTGGGCATCTATAAAAGTGGAATCAACGTAACCTGTATTGATAGACTGAATGCCGAGTTCATCCAGGGTATGGAACTCATCAGCAGCGCTAAAACCATCTCCATCCACATCCTGCCATACCTTCAGGCTGGTCCAAGCCGCATCACCGGCATCTATCTTACCATCTAAGTTATCATCCAGATCAGCCAATGCCTGAAAGCCATTAGCGGCCGTGGTCCCGTCTTCCAGGATGGTCTGATTTCCAAAAACCTCTTTACCGTCATTGATGATCCCATCTCCGTTACGGTCAGAGACCAGAATCCCATCATCAGGGGCAGCCCAGCCGGTCTGTTCATTAAACCCATTGCCGTCATGGTCAAAATATACACACTCCCTTACATTGGCCGTCTCCACCCCATCTCCATCTAAATCCAATACGATGGGGCTGACGTTAGGGAGAGGAGCGGCAGCGGTGAAAAATTCTTTAAAAATCCCTACTAATTTTCTGACCATATCTCCAAATAAACTAGTTAAAGGTAATTCCAACGCAAAATTATCCAGACTATTTAACAAGCCAGTCAGAAAGTCTGTTTCTCCGGCTGCCTGGAGTATATTATTCGCTTGATCCACTATTTCACTTATTGTTTTTCCGTTATAGAAACGATTATTAGGTTTGTATGTATTTTCATAATATGAAATCGTACCCCTATGCCTTTCGTACATTTCCAGTGCTTCTTTTGCTTCCTCGACCGTGATGTTATCATCATCGCTGTACAAACCGAATTGATCTGATTCTCTGTATCTGCGGTTGGCTATGCCTATAGACTTGCTATCACCCCCATTAGACTGGTATCTTATCTCATACCAGGCTTCTGCCCTGTTCCCACTCTCTAGTGCATTTACAAGGTTTGTACCTATAAGGCAGGGGTTGTTATAGGCAAGGGAGACTAGGGTAACCATTTCCTCCGAATTGGCAAGCTGTTGATATAAAGTATCACCGAGCCTCTCCCTGACTTTATTTTCATAATCAGGGATTACACTATCAAACAACTCATCTGCCTTATCACTTGGTAGTGAAAAACTGAATGTATAGTTTTCTACAAGGGACCTTGCCAACTCTTGGTTACCAGCCGTTAAGGCCTCTGCGACAATCGATAGCTGCGCTTTATCACTCTCTTGAATAGTAACTTCAACCCCCGCCAAGTCAGTCTCAAGGGTTGTTCTCACTTGCCATTCGCCATTGATATTTACTACCAACGCATATCCGATACCTATTGTAGGGATGCCCTTGGAGTCGGCGTAAACCTTTTTTCTGGGTCCCTCCCTTTCTGAAATGAATTGAAAAAGCTGTGCATCAAAATCCTCTTCTGTCAATGTCCCTGGAATTATACTCATTTTTTGCCCCCCTCTTCAGCCGATGGTTTTTGTACGAACTGACAAAAAAGACTTATTTTGCTTTTTATTTCTTTGTACCACTTATGTAAACGCAAGCTATATGTGCCTGATCGAGGCCAAAACTCAGCATCGTATATGTAGTACCTTCCTTTATATTTTAGCACGCCGGTATAACTCCCCGTGGGCCTTCTCGTTACATAGTCAACCGTATCGGAAACTTGTTTCCCGCCTACTATTTTACACTTGTTAAAATCAACAAGCCGATAACCCGACAAATCCGTTGTTATCTTCCTCTTTAGATTATACATCCCCCCACCATAAAACAGATATTCTTCCCCGTTCTTTGGATCATTATCGAAGTCTACCCGGTATAGTCTGAAATCACAATTGGTGTACCATACCTCGCCCGTGTTTTCCCTTTCGCCCTCCGGTAAACTTTTTACCCGATCCGGCATGGTCTTATTTAACTGGAGACTGGGGCACTTACCCAGATAGGCCTGCAGTCCCGGATCGTTATAATTGTCGGTTTGTAAGATGGGTCTTATAAACTCTATCCCTCGTTGGGCCTTGAGATCCTCTAAAAAACACTCACAGAAAGACTCGTCATAGGGTTGTCGTGAAAGATGCGGTGGTATAAAATCCGCCCTCAAATCCTCTGCGATCCGAGCCAACATTTCTCCTTCGGTCTGTTGCTGTGTCTCCTCACAAAATCCTGCTGTTCCTAAAAGTAGAGATAAAACTAAAATCAGAGATAAAATTAGCCTGTTCATACACCGTATCCCTCCGTTAAATTCAATCGCCTTCATCCTCTCCCTACACAATCCGCATTTTACCGTTTGCCATTTCCTGTTTCACCGCCGGAATGTGGCGAGTATATAATAGATCATAAAGGGATGTCTATCCTGATTCTAACTCGTCAATAAAAATTAACGTTTCTAAGGTATTATGCCCGGCAAATACCTCTACTGCCTATCCTGGTATCCCTCACCATAGCCTGGTGCAGGTCATAGACATTGCCGTAGCCCTGCAAATCAGGTAGGGCAGCAATATCCTCCGGCACATCCAGCCATTCGGTGGCAATGGTGTAGGCCTTATCCGACTGGAACCAGACATCTGTGGCCGTTCCGGTGGTCCCGTCTGTCTTGGTAAAACTGCCTACCTGCCGGTGTTCATTACCTTGGGCATCTATAAGGGTTGAATCGACGTAGCCTGTATTGATAGATTGAATGCCGAGTTCATCAAGGGTATGGAACTCAGCAGCAGCGCTCAACCCGTCTCCATCCACATCCTGCCATATCTTCAGGCTGGTCCAGGCCGCATCACCGGCATCTATCTTACCATCCAGATTGTCATCTAACTCTGCTAATGCTTGAAAGCCGTTACTGGCCCTCGTGCCATCACCCAATAAGGTTTGATCTCCAAATAACTCTTTGCCGTCATCTATAGCGCCATTTCCATTTATGTCCCTTACAAGTATTCCATCATCAGCCCCGCCCAGCCAGTCTGTTCATTAAACCCATTCCCATCATGGTCGAAATAGGCCCCATCCTTGACATGAGTGGTCTCCACCCCATCTCCATCTAAATCCAGAACAATAGGGGAGACTGGTGTGGCTGCAAGGGTGGTGAAATTATCCCGTGAAGTTTCGAACTTTCTGTCCAACCAAGGATTATACGATTCAGTCCAGCACGCATTATTATCATAGCAAAGTGCCTTCCTCATCGTTGGCCCTTTTGCTGTCGCGACGATTTTTTCTGCGTACATTGGATCTGTTGCATAGCCGGCATCCTCCATCGCTTGGGCTATCTTTTCTAAGTCGCCTTTAACACTCGGATCAAATACCCCACTATATCTAGGATTATCTTGTAAAAAATTAAGCCAATCGTTAATACTCTCTTCGTATGAATTGTACACACGGAACGTACTTTCCACATATACCCATTGGCCATTTATATATTCTCGAACTGTAAATGTAGCTGTTTGACCAGTCCATGAAGAATTGAAGTGGTAAAGTCATAGCGGACACCTCGAAAAGCATGTTATAGGAATAAGACTTTTGGAGGTGAAACATGACCACAAAGAAAAAGAGCTATTCAAGACAATTTAAAGTTGATGCCGTTAAACTGGTGACCGAGCAAGGCTATAAGGTCTCAGAGGCCGCTCGGAACCTTGGGGTCAACCCAGGTGTTCTGCGGCGCTGGAAAGACCAGTTTGAAATGGACAGTGATCAAGCCTTTCCGGGCAAAGGCCATATGACACCGGAAAAAGAGGAACTACACCGGCTTCGCAAAGAGAACACACGCCTGCGAATGGAGCGTGAAATCTTAAAAAAAGCTGCGGCCTTCTTTGCCAAAGAGTCGATGTAAGATACGACTTTATCCGGCAGCAACAGAAGGCCTACCCCATAATCGTTTTGTGCCGGGTTATGGAAGTCAGCCGGAGCGGATACTATCAATATTTGAAAACAGACCATCATAGCCAAATAGATAAGGATTTTGAATTGTTGTCAAAGGTTAGGCAGATTCACGGCGAAACCAGGGGCGCGTACGGCTCCCGCAGAACGTCCGAAAGACTCCGTTCTCAGGGTAATGATGTGGGCCGGTATCGTGCCCGCAGCCTGATGAAAAAAGCCGGTGTATCTGTAAAGCTCCGCAATATGAGGGGACGTTCGTGCAGAACGTTCATAACGTCGCAAGGTAACTGTCTACGTCAGGTGGTCTGAAGGATACCGACCGGGTTACGCATGAATTCGTCACGCCTAGATACCTGGCCACATCGGCAC
>JBFMFO010000015.1:0-68025 GCA_040754095.1 Thermodesulfobacteriota bacterium
TGAAGCAAGATAAGAGCTCTGTTCTCTGTTGAGACTCTCAAATACCAGGGTAAGGCAAGGTGCTTCAATTAAGACCTCCGTATGTTAATGTTATAAAAAAAGCGCTTGACTAAAATAAACCAGGGGTGAGGGGAGATTTTAGAGAATTTAGTAATAAAAAACGCCAGTTCATGTAAAATGGACTGGCGTTTTGGTTTTTGATATATCAATAAGTTGCTTTTTAGGCCGTCTTCCAACCTCTTGACGCGAATTTCTTATTCCCGCCGGTTATTACCATAACCTCCACATTCGGCAATGTCTCTACAAGCTGTATGCCTTTTTCTATGCCTTCAACAAAAACGGTGGTAGAAAGCGCATCGGCCTCCATGACCGTGGGTGCAGTAATACTCACACTCGCCATATTCCGGGGAGACCGGCCGGTATGCGTATCAATAATGTGGTGGTAGAGCTTTTCCCGATCAAAGTAAACCTCATAGTTACCGGACGTGGCTACCGCGCCATTGTTTAATGCTATTGTTTGAAGATATGGTTTTTGCTTCCTGGGATCGGTAATGCCGATCTTCCAGGACTTATTCGGGCCGTTCCCGCCAATAGCCCGGATATCCCCACCGGCATTGATCAGCGCATACTGTACGCCAATTTTTTTCAGGGTATTGGCGGCTTCGTCAACGATGTAACCTTTAGCTATGCCATCAAGGGTGATGCCCATGCCGTCTTTCAGAAAGCGAATGCCTTGTTTATTAAACTGTATCTTATCGGCATCAACCAGGGACAATTTTTCTCTGACTTTTTCCATTGACGGCGCATGGCTGGTCCTGGCAAATGTTTCTTTATAGAGGTCAACAAGGGGCTGGACCGTTATGTCGAAAGAACCCTGGCTCAGGAAATGAAAGTAAGAAGCCTTGCTCATAACCTGTGCCAATTCGGGGCAGACGTCTTTGATCTGGCCTTTATGGTTTAACCAGGATACCGGGGTGCTGCTGGAGTAGCGGTCAAATACCCTGACCAGTTTCTCCATCCGTGCAAAGCCCTTTTCCACGGCCTCGACGGCCTTGTCCTGAGATGGATGCAACACGGTTATATTGACAAAAGTGCCCATAAGAGGAAGGGTTCTGCTGACCTGATTAAGACCGTTAGAAAGTCTGGCCTCGGATGATGTTGCGAAAACATTGGGAACGGCCATACCGAGACCGAGCATGCCTATAATCTTAAGACAATCCCTCCGGCTTGTTAAAGCCTGTGATCCATTTTTAATGCCAGTTTTATTCATTCTAACCTCTCCTTTCCGGACTCCGGTTAAAAATCTTCACCAGTGTTTTCATAGACCATAACCATTGATTAGTCAAGGGTTTTCTGTAGAGTCGCAGATAATTATTAATGGAGCAAAATGTCCGGAATTACCGCCCCGGTTTGTGGATGTTCATTGTGGGCTTGACTGGGGAGGGAAATACATTTAATGTGTAAATTATAACTTAGTTTCCATCCGAAAACTCCGGTTTTCTGGATGGAGCAGTCAGCAGTCAGCTATCAGCATGAAGCCGGTTCACCGTTCACTGTTGACCGTTTTTCCGAAAGAAAATGTCGGACAACGGTTAACGGTAAACGGATAACAAACATGCTGAGGGCTAATGGCTGATAGCTGAAAGCCTGAATCCGGAAACGGTAGTTTCCGGATGAAAACTAACTATTGCAACCGGTTATAAAAAAATAACGGGGGTCAGGGGATAATGAAAATATTTATTATGATAATCGCCTCTTTTTTATTTTTTACTTACGGTATGGGCTTGTTGTTTACCTTACAAACAGCGCAGGCGGCAAAGGAAAAGGGGGCTACCTATGTGGGGATGGCAAAATGTAAAGAGTGCCACCCGAAAGAGGTAGAGACATACTTAACGTGGAAGTACTCTAAAAATTTCCGGATTATCCAGATGAGGAAAAAGGAGCATGATCCTAATTGCCTTCGCTGCCATACTACAGGTTTTGGACAGCCAGGCGGTTTTCGCAGTGTGGAAAAAACACCGGATATGGCAAACAAACAGTGTGAATCCTGCCATGGCCCGGCCAGCCTGCATCTTAAGGCCCCAACGAAAGAGGAACATCAGAGGACTTTAACCATTCCTAAAAATCTCTGCACTACCTGTCATAGCGGACACAGACATCCAGGGTGGTACTGATTTATAGGCAATGTCACTGGTCATTAATTAGCGCTCATCCGGCCCTAGGCCGACCGTAGGCCGGTAACTGCCGTTTCCGGTCGTACCATAGGCAGATTCGCTGAGGAGAATTTCATGTTTTCAGCTATCAGCATGTTTGTTATCCGTTTACCGTTAACCGTTGTCCGACATTTTCTTTCGGTAAACGGTAACCAGTGAACGGTGAACCGGCTTCATGCTGATTGCTTTTACCAGTGACAAATGACGTTCACTACAGAAAGAAGGTCTGAATGGTACATCTCAAAGAAAAACTGAAGACCTTTCTCCTTTTACGCAGCCTTCGGTTAAAGGTTATGTTGGGTATAGGGCTGATCCTGCTTATAGGCATGGGCACCTTTACATATATAGACGTCGTATCGCACCGGAAGGATTTCCTGGACGAGGAGGAGAGAAAGGCCGAAGAAATAAGTGATACCGTCATGAAGAGTATCGAATATCCGATGCTTGATGGCGAGATGGAACAGGTTCAGAGCGTACTGGAGCGGCTGCGTATCTTAAGAGATATCGATGTCGTGCATCTGTGTGATACAAAAGGTGTTATAAGGTACAGCGGCGTAAAAAACAACATCGGGAGGGGGACAGAATCCGTTATTACTCTGGAGGCATTACGTACTGCTAAGCTGATCAAGGGTCTGGAGGCACGGCGGATGGAACATCCTGAAAAATCCGAAAAACTTCTCCGCTATGCGCTGCCCATACCCAACGAAAAAGCATGCTTTAAATGCCACGGAAAAGAACCGAGTCTCCTGGGGGTCTTGACGGTTGGTTATAAATGGGATCGTATCGAAAAGATGGTCAATAGCCATTTAAGGCGGGATATATTTTATTTTATCCTTTCTATCAGCCTTATAGGCTTTTTTTTAAATAAATGGCTCACAAAATTCATTACCCGCCCGATATCCGTGCTGACGGCGTGGACTGACGAGGTCAGCCGCGGCAACCTGGACGTTAAGCTTGATTTAGGCAAGAAGGTAAGGTGCTGGGAGATAGAAAATTGTGACAAGAAAGAATGCCCTGCCTATGGGCGCACCGATGTGATGTGCTGGTTTATTGACGGCACTCTCTGTAAGGGCCAGCCTATGGGAAAATTTCCGGACAAGCTTGATGAGTGCCGGGAATGTCGGGTCTATAGGGAGCACGTCGGGGATGAGATAGTTCAGCTGGGAGATTCTTTTTGCCACATGGTCTCGGAATTAAAGAGATCCAGGGAAGCATTAAGCCGCGCGTACGAAAGGAACCTGCAGGCGGAAAGATTGGCCACTATCGGCAAGGGCGCCGCCCATATTGCGCATGAGATCAAAAATCCCCTCATGCTCATTGGCGGTTTTTCCAAGCAGGTTTTTGAGTCCCTGGAACCGGAAAATCCGAACAGGAAAAAATTACAGATCGTGGTTGATGAGATAAGGCGGCTGGAGAGCCTGCTTGTCGATGTATCAGATTTTGCGAGAATGGCCCAGCCCCAGAAGAGCGTACAGAATATCAATGAGGTAGTGTCGGATGTTTATAACTTAATGTACGAAGGACTTCAAAAACAGGGGATAGAATTCACCAAATCACTTCGGCCTGATATTCCGGCCAGTTCTTTTGATCCCCGGCAGATTAAGCAGATCCTTATCAATCTGGCCAAGAATGCGGTCGAGGCCATGCCCCATGGCGGCAAGCTGGACATTGCCACGGATTTGGAAGGTCAGATGATCAAGATCGCGGTTACCGATACCGGTAAGGGCATTCCCGGTGAAAATCTCCGGGATATATTTAATCCATTTTTTACTACAAAACCCAAAGGGACAGGGCTGGGGTTGGCTATTTCGCGAAAGATAATCGAGGACCACGGCGGGTCTATCGAAATAAAGAGTAAGGTAGGAGAGGGCACCACTTGCATCATTAACTTGTCGGCCACGTCCTGATACCACAGCGCGGCATAGCCGCAACCAAATCCGAATATCGAAATACGAAATCCGAAACAAATCCGAAATCCAAATATCGAATGTTCGAAACGTCCATCAGCAACTCCTTCGATTTTTTGTTTTGGTCATTGCTCTTATTTGGTCATTTGAGTTTGTTTCGAGTTTCGTGCTTCGGATTTCGAATTTTCCATCTGCGATTATATACGAATCTTTAGTATGTTATGACAACATTCTTGACAAAATTTCAAGAAATCTAACGTTAGTAGCATAGAGTGGGCTTTTACCTTGACAGGGGAAATGTCAATTGATAGCATAATTATATGGTAGTTGTCTTAACATCCCAAGGTCATGGAGGCGGCTATGAAAGAAATTAAAAAGATTTTGTGTCCGGTTGATTTTTCAGAGAGTTCAAAAAAAGTCATCCCTTACGCCGTTACCCTTGCTGCGAAGTTCAGCGCCAAACTATATCTTCTTTATGTGGTGAGGGGGTTGGGGCATTTTTCCGGATTCTACATCCCACATGCCTCTATAGCTGACTTTGAGGCAGAGGTGTCCAAGGGCGCCGAGAAGAACATGCAAAACTTTGTGAAAGAGCACCTGGAAGGTTTAAAAAATTTTGAAACTCGTGTATTGATTGGGGACATCAGCGGGGAGATAAACAAATTAGTCACGGCGGAAGGGATTGATTTGATAGTTATGGGCACCCACGGACGGAAAGGGCTGGACAAGGCCATCTTTGGAAGCGTGGCCGAACAGGTTGTAAAATCCGCGCCCTGTCCGGTTATGACGGTGAATCCATACAAAGTTTAAGAGTAACTACTCAGGTTGTCTGGTTCACGGTTCACGGTTGGCTACTTTGCGCTTTTCATATCAATCTTCATCGCTCTCTAACCTTGAACCGTGAACCTTGGAACCTTGAACTCTTTGTATCAGTTCTTCATGTCTCTGATAAAGTTATTTATTCGTTCCTTGTCATGGTTGTCTAAGTTTTCAAATTCTATTCCCATCCCTGCTCGTGTATGTCCGGCGCCTTTCCCCTGGAGAGTGTTCGTGGACCAGACAACCACTCCATGTGTCTCAATGGGCTTATTATGGTCACCGGGCAGATAAAATTTTATCTCAACGACTGTCCCTACCGGGGCAGGCCTGTCGGTTTCGATAAAGATGCCCCCTTCATTCAGGTTTTGGCTGAGGTTGGTAAAAATATCCGTTGGAGTTGAGTAATAGATCTCAAGCCTGACCGCCTTCCTGGAAACTTGCCTTCTTTCTTTCCTGTTCATTTAACTCTATGCCCTCTTTCTGGTATGATAGGCAACGTCACTGGTCATTAGTCATTGGTCATTGGTTAAGTTTGGGAAATTGATCGCTTTTACCAGTGACAAATGACTACTGACTAATGACATTCACTATAGATATCTTATCGGGAATTAAAACCTTTTTCCAAAATTTTAGAAGAAAAGTAAGATGTTACCGCAGAGACCGCTGAGATAACATCTTCTTAAAGGAATTTATAACTATTCAGCCACCAAGACACAAAGTCACCAAGACTAACATTATTCCTTCGTGTCTTGGCGCCTTGGTGGCAAAAGCTTTTCTTTGCGGACTCTGCGTGCTCAGCGGTGCAAAGGCTTTTTTACGAAATGATCAGCATTGCAATCTTGAATGAAATATGTATGATGGGGTAAAACTAAAGTACCTTTTATCTATGTTGCTCGAACTTACCATACAGGATTTTGCCCTGATTGCTAACCTTAAGATTTCGTTTGGCCCGGGTCTGAACATCCTTTCCGGCGAGACCGGCGCAGGCAAGTCTATCATCATCCAGGCCATCCAGCTCGTTCTGGGTGGACGGGGAGGCCCACACCTGGTGCGTACCGGTAAGGAGGAGGCCAGGATAGAGGCTTATTTTGATTATCCGGAAGACAGCCGGCCGGCTCAGAAGCTGACAGACATGGGCATAGACAAAGATGAGGCCTTGATTATCCGGCGGACTGTTTCCCGCAGCGGCAAAGGCCGGGTTTTTATTAACGGAACGGCCGCTACCCTGCAGATGGCAGCACAGCTTGCCACTGAACTGATTTCCATCGCCGGGCAGCATGAGTATCAAATCCTCTTGCGTCCCCAGAATCATCTGTTTCTTTTGGATGCCTTCGGGGGACTGGCATATCTTCGTCTGGGGGTACTGAAGGATTACCGAAAGTGGCAGGAACTTCGTGAACAGCGCCGACAACTGATTGAACAGCAACACGCTGCGGCTGTGCGTAAAGACCTTTTAACCTTTCAGTTGCAAGAGATAAGAAAGGCGAATTTACGGATTGGCGAAGAGGAAGAACTTATTCAGGAGAAGTCCTTGTTGGCTTCGGCGGAAAAACTGCGCGAGTGGGCCCAGCGTGCCTATGATTTGCTGTATGCCTCATCCGGTGCGGTGACAGAAAAGCTCAACGAGTCCAGGACACTGGGCCAGTCGCTGGCCGGGATCGATGGCTCCCTGACTCCGCTTGTGGAGTCTCTGGACGCCGCCTTTTTTCAGGTAGAGGATATAGCCTTACGGTTGAGAGATTATCTGCAGAAGATTGACAGCGACCCGGGGAGACTGGAGACCCTTGAAGATAGATTACAGGAGCTGTCCCGGCTTAAGAAGAAATACGACGGAGACATTCAGAAAATCCTGGCACTGAGTGCAGAGGTGGAACAGGAGCTGGTCGGCATAGAAGGACGGCAGGAGGAACTCGCCGGCCTTGAGGCATCCGTAGCCAGGGCCGAAGAAGAGGTTATCCGGCGGGCACTGGATTTGTCGGCCAAGCGTAAGGCCGCGGCTGTACAATTGGCAGAGGCGGTCTGCCGGGAGTTGGAATCGCTCCACATGCCCCGTACCAGGTTTATGGTTGATTTCAGTCCGCTTAAGGAAGAGGTAAGGGATATACTCTCAGAAAATGGTATCGATGAAGTCCAGTTTCTCATTGCCCCGAATATCGGCGAAGATTTAAAACCACTGGCGCAGATTGCCTCCGGAGGAGAGCTTTCCCGTATCACGCTGGCCCTGAAGAGCGTCCTGACAGAAAGGGATGGGGTAGAAACTACCATCTTTGACGAGGTTGACGCCGGTATAGGCGGAGCCGTGGCCGAGGTCCTGGGGCGCAAGCTGGGGGACCTGGCCGGACGCCATCAGGTTATCTGCATTACTCATCTGCCACAGATCGCCTGTTTCGCAGACAGGCACTACCGGGTAGATAAGTTGCACAAGGGAACCCGCACTGAGACCATAGTCAAAGAACTCTCAGGGGAGGAGCGCGTGGAAGAGATAGCGCGGATGTTGGGTGGTGTAGAGATTTCCGAAAAGACCAGGGCGCATGCCCGGGAAATGATAGAACGGCGAAGGAGATAGGGTTTTTGACCAAGGTAAAGGCCCTAGCCCTCTTTTCCGGCGGCCTGGATAGCATACTGGCCTGTAAGTTAATGGAACAGCAGGGGATAGAGATCGAGGCCTTACATTTTGTCTCTCCTTTCTTTGGCCGCAGGAAAGATCGGGAGTCATATCCTGAAGAGGTCTGGAGACGGTATGGAATAAGGCTTTCTGTAATAGATGTCGGGGAAAGTTTTATAGAGGTCTTAAAAAATCCACCTCACGGCTATGGGCGCTGTTTTAACCCCTGTGTGGACTGTAAGATCCTGCTGCTGACAAGGGCCAGGAGGGAACTGGCCTCGCGAGGAGCCTTGTTTCTGGTGAGCGGTGAGGTCCTGGGGCAGCGGCCCATGTCCCAACGCCGGGATACGCTCCGCATAGTAGAAAGGGATGCTGCTGTTACGGGCCTGCTCTTGCGTCCGCTTAGCGCATTAAAGCTCCCGCCTACCCGGCCGGAAGAGGAGGGGGTGGTGGACCGCATCAGGCTCCTGGGCATAAGCGGCCGGGGGCGAAAAGAACAGATGGCCCTGGCTCGTGAGCTGGGCATCCATGACTACCCTGCACCGGCCGGCGGGTGTGTACTCACTGACCCGGCTTTATCCCGGCGGATTAAGAATCTTTTTGGGGGCCTGCCGGTGATTACGGAAAATGCCTGCCTTCTCATGCAGGTCGGACGACATTTTCTTCTCCCCGGGAAGAGTTGGCTGGTGGTAGGTAGAAATGAGGACGAGAATGAAAAGATTAAAGGCCTCTCTCAACCGGATGACCTGCTACTGAATATAAACGGTGGAGCAGGGCCGACCGGTCTGGTACGCGGAGCCGCTCCCTTTTCCGATAGGTCTCTGGCTGCCGGTATTGTGGCCGGCTATAGCCGGCTAAGAGGAGAACCGGAGGTGCAGGTTTCCATCCGCGGGAATGGGTGCGAAACGCTAAAGGCAGTGCCTGCGTCATCTGATACGCTAAATGTATACCGACTATAGGGGCATATCCTCCCCAAAAGAGAGGTTTTGTCTGATCTCTGCGGGGATGACGGCAATTTTATAATAGGCGCCCTCTTTTTTAGTCCGGCCAACGAAGATGAGGCCATGCGACCGCAGAAGACCCAGGTCGGAGGTCGGTTTTCTTTTATCCCAGAAGTACCCGTCTGTTTCTTCACTACCAAAGAGGTCGGTCAGTTTGTCATAAGGGTAAATCCCGCCGTGGGTATAAATCGTTTTTAACGCCTTTATCGCAGGCATAGATAGTGCAGCCAATTTCTCCACGATCTTATTTAACATTTGGGGACGTGAGAGATTCTCCGCAATAATTTTAATATTCTTTTTTTTTGTGGTTTCCTGCGGGAGATCAAGATTTTCCTGGATGGCGGCTACCCACAGGGCCGGTATATTATTCAGCGCGGTGGTAAGCGAGGTGTGCGGGCTAACAGGTTTTTGCTCAATATTTTCACGCCAAACTTTCTCAATTTCCCAGGTGACGGTATCAACCACCTCTGTGGTAATGACCTGGCGGTGATCCCAGTCAGGGTCACCGATTAGCTTTTCAACTGTTTTCCTGTGTATGTTGCCGGATAAGGTCTCTGCCTGTAGAATTTGCGTCATTTCTTCTATCTGTTCCAGTGTCCTGGTTAAAGCGGTTAGCTCTGCGTTTGCCCTTTTACCCTGCTCCAGAAAGTAAACAAGCCCTTGCAGCATAACACTTACTTCAGCCAGCCTTTGAGCCAGGGTGGTTGAGGTATTTTCCCCCGCCTTCTTAATGGCCAGGATAAAACGCAGGTTGTTGTCGATCACGGTCATTATTTTTTCTTTCAGCTTTTGCCTTGTAATATGATCTTCCTGGAGCAGAGGGTGCCCGTTGAATCCCAGGATATCTATAAGACGATTGAAATCATAGAGACCTATCGACGACTTTTTAAAGGTAGCCAGGAGAGCAGCCAATCTATCCCGTTCTTTTTTGCGTTTGCTGCGGGCGCACTGGAGGGGTGTCAGCCCGTCCAGTGCCGGGATTCTTTCATGAACCCAGTGCACCTCAAAGTAGCTTTTAAAGAATTCAGGCGGCAGATGAGGGGACAGGTGGTCGGGGAAGAGGGGTGAGGGGGGATTAGTTCCATTGTTCTTTGTCTGCCGCAGGCGGATGGGTGTTTCATAGGTGGTTATCCGGTAGCGTAGATTTGGCCCGGCAACTGTTGACAGAATTTTTTGTCCCATAGCGGCGTATGTTTTGGTTGCACATTCCAGAATAAGTCTTTTGCGGCCCAGGGTTATAATCCCTAATAAGGTTTGACCGTCATCGCTTATCAGATGTGTCCTGTCCGGCCCTGACTGCCCGGGGGTCATGCCATAGGTCGTGCCATAGGCAGATTCGCTGGGGCGAACAGGTTCGTACGCCTCCGGCGCATCTTCGACATCCGCCAGAGGCGGACATCTTCGACCTGGGCGATCCGGGTTGTCCAGCCACAGGATGCTGGTTCCCCGCCCCTCCTTTTTTTCTAATATCTTGAAATCAGGCCGGGCCTTTAATGCCTCGAGGAGATTTTCCGAATCCAGGACGTCGAAGATAGCCTTGCAGATGAGAATTTGGTCCCGGTCCCCGCCGGTAGCTGTAAGCGGCATATCGTGTACTCTTGCCTTCCTCAGATTAATATTTTAAATTAGGTTAGTTTCCATCCGAAAACCCCGGTTTTCTGGATGGAGCGGTCAGCAGTCAGCTATCAGCGTTCAGCTTAAGATGTTGTTTGTCTTATTTTTTGCTGACGGCTGAAAGCTGATCGCTGAGAGCTTTCATTCGGAAACGGCAGTTTCCGGATGAGCATTGTGTTAACTTATGCCGGATATGGACACATGGCAAGCATATTTTGTGCGGGGTTTTTAAATCTGCTTGTGGCCGGGGTAATCATCTGTCATAATAAGACAAAAAACGGGCTGGATTGATGGGCATCAAGACGTTACCGTATTCTCCCCTCCGCCGGAAACTACTTTTCTGGTTTCTTCTCCTCTCCATTATTCCCCTTATTATTGTCGGGGCGATGGCCTATTTTAGCGCCCGGAGCGCCCTGCAAAAAGAGATCGGCGAACAATTGCAGGCTACGGCGCGCAATACCATCCAAAGCATCGATCACATAATCTTTGAGCGCATGGTGGATGTCAGGACACTGGCGCCGTCGCCTACCATCACGTTTGCACTTGAGAATAATAAAAAGGAAGAATTAACCCGTTTTCTGGACCAGCAGACGTTGGATCACCGGCTTTATGACTTCTTTCTTGTTTTCGATAAACAAGGCCGCCTTCTGGCCACAAATACCATAGACAGGCTCGGCCGCCCTATCCCCTCCCGGACGCTTTCTATGATACAGGGGCATAATTTTAGAGAAGAAGCCTGGTTTAAAAGGGCGCCCGTGCAGGGCCTAGTGGTCGGAGATTGGGACATCTCGCCTATCGGGGATGCCATTTATGGCGATGGCGGATATGGTTTAAATATAGCTGTTCCGGTTATTTCTACATCTCAGTCCTATAGTCTGGCCGGGCTAACCCGCAAGCTCCTTTCCAGGCCCATACCAGGGGCCGGACAACCCAGGATCATCGGTTTCTTGCTGGCCCGCCTCTCGTGGCAGCCGTTTCAACGGGTGATGGAGAATGTGCACAGGAATTTTTTACAATCAGGAATGGGTTCCAATTGCGTTTTCCTGACAAAGGCTGACGGCTACAGAGTAATTGGCGATGCCGAAATAAAACTGGTAGGCAAAAACCTGAAACGCGATGGCATCAGCATTGATTCGGGCAAGAGTTTGACTGATACCTACGGGCTTTTACGCTATTCCAGGGGCGGCCTGGCTAAAACTGCAGCTTATGCCGGCTCGGCAGGGTTTGAGGATTTTAAGGGACTCGGGTGGAAATTATTCGTCGAAGCTAATGAAAAAGAGATCTTTGGCCGGATCCGTACACTTAGATATTGGTTCGCGGGCATTATGCTCCTGGTTGGTGGAGCCATTGTGTTTACTACAATCAGGGTGGGCCGGAGCATTGCCAGGCCCATTCTGACTATAACCAGGGCGTCTAAAGCGATTGCAGAAGGGCAATTTGGAGAGCGGGTCAGCGTCCCGTCGCGAGACGAGATCGGGGAGTTGGCGGAAAATTTTAATCAGATGGCCCGCAGCCTCGGTGAGTTTAAAAGGCAGGCGGAGGAATATCATCAGAGCCTTGAAAACCGTGTAGAAGAGAGGACGCGCGATCTGGAGAAGTCAGAAGAGCGCTATCGAACCCTTTATGATTTTTCTCTTAATTTGGGATCCATACTTGATTTCCAGGATGTCCTGGGTGTTATCTTAGACCGCATTTGCCGTTTCATAAAGGCACAAGCGGGTTTCATTGTTTCAGTCGGCCCTGAAGGCCAGACAAATATCGTGGCCAGGACTTCAACGCTGGATGAAAAGGTGGAGGAATTAAAGGAGAAATTTATGGCTGCCACAGTCTTTCAGGCAGCCTTTAAAGACGGTGGAACGGTTATTTATCCCAAGGGGCTGTCTGAGCTGGACATTGATGTTACACGCCCCGGCGTATCTTTGACCGGCAAGAAGATCCATTCTCTTATTGCGGTGCCGCTTGTCTGTAAAAGTAAGGTTATGGGAATGCTCTGTATCTTCAATAAAGAAGGAGAAGAGGATTTTACAGCGGATGACAAGGCATTTTTGGACGGTCTGGCCTCGCCCCTGGCTATATCTCTTGAGAATACCAGGTTATACGAAGAGTTGCACCGGGCCTTTGAGGAGCTTAAGTCCACACAGGATCAGTTGGTGGTATCGGAGAAATTTAAGGCCCTGGGGCAGATGGCTTCGGGCATAGCCCATGATTTTAATAACGTTATCATGTCTATTTTAGGCAACGCCCAGATATTGTTATTACAAATCGACGAACCCGATCTACGGGAGAGGCTCAAGGCCATAGAAAAGGGGGCCAGGGCGGCCTCGGATACAATTAAACGGTTGCAGGAATTTACACGTATTCGCAAGGACGGAGACTTTGTCCCTATTAATATTAATGAGCTTATCCAGGATGTGGTCCAGCTTACCCGTCCCAACTGGAAAGAAAAGCCGCTGATGGAAGGTATAAATATCGATCTGGAGACGGAGTTGGGTGAGATAGGGCCTGTAATGGGCAATCCTTCGGCGCTCAAGGACGTCTTTACCAATCTCATTTTCAATGCAGTGGATGCTATGACCAGCGGTGGAAAGATAACGATCCGAACCGGCATAGATAATGAGCGGGTAGAGATTCGCTTCGCAGATACCGGTTGCGGCCTGTCCGCGGAGGTTAAGGAGAAGATATTTGACCCCTTTTTTACTACCAAGGGGAAAAAAGGTATGGGTCTGGGTCTGAGCGTTTCTTACGGCACCATCACCAGGCATGGCGGGGAGATAGAAGTAGAAAGCGAAGAAGGCCGGGGGACAGAATTCGTTCTCCGTTTCCCCATAGCCGAACTAAAAGGACAAACAAGGGCTGATACCTCCGCCGATTTTTCTATGAAGCAGGCAGATATATTGATTGTGGATGACGATGAGGAGATTTTGACGGTGCTGGATAAACTCCTGGGCCGCGTTGGCCACCGGGTAGTTACGGCCACAAATGGCGAATCAGGAATAGAGCTTTTTCAGAAAAGCCGGTTTGATCTGCTGATGACCGATTTGGGTATGCCCGGCATGTCCGGCCGGGTTTTAACCAGAAAGATAAAGGCCCTGCGGCCTGATATACCGACAATAATGATCACCGGCTGGGGAGCGCAGTTTGATACTGAGACCCTGAAGGGCGATGGCGTGGACTTCCTCGTGACCAAACCCTTTGATTATGAGAAGATAATGCGGGTGATACAGGACGCACTGATCGGTTAGTATTTATCCTAAAATCCCCCTATATCCCCCTTTTCCAAAGGGGGATATCAATATTCCCCCCTTTGCTAAAGGGGGGCGTGGGGGGATTTGGCAGTTTCCGGATGAACACCAACTAATTTGTGGTTATCTTGATAAGCTCCTGAAGCTCTTCATTCAATCCCTTCAGCTTGGCGCTTATCGTCTCCCCCTCTTCCAGACGGCCTTCGCCTTTGCTGTAAAGTTTATTTTTTAATTTTCGTATCTCCATCTCGATGCGGTTCAGATCGGGCATCACCTGTAGCGCCTCAGTCCTGACGGTTTCAGTCTGTGCGGCTACAGGCGAAAGCTCTACGGTTTCCAGCCAGTTTGGGGCCCTGGCCTCCAGCCAGAAGGCGCGCTCGATAGCCTTCACAAATTCAAGGCTGACGTCTTCTTCGCCGTGTACAACAAAGACCTTCAGGCGGGGATTGCTGAAGTTTCCAAGCCATTCCAGGAGTTCCCTTTGATCCGCGTGGGCTGAAAAACCGCCCAAGGTGTGGATATTGGCCTTTATGGCGATCTCTTCTCCGAAGAATTTGATTTTTTGCGCCCCGTCGATAATCTGTCGCCCCGGTGTTCCCTGGGCCTGATAGCCGACGAACACGATGTGGGCGCCGGGCCGCCACAAGTTGTTGCGCAGGTGATGTTTGATCCGTCCGGCGTCACACATGCCGCTGGCGGCGATGATGATGGCCGGGCCATCACTCTGATTTATGCCCCGGGACTCTTCGGTCGTGCGGGCAAAAGAGAGGGTGGGCAAGGCCAGCGGATGATCTCCCCTTCCCAGAAGGACATGGGTTTGGTCATTCAGGAACTCCGTATTATTGCGGAAGACCTCGGTAGCCGAAATGGCCAGGGGGCTGTCTATATAGATGGGTATTTCGGGCAGCAGCCCTTCGTGGTAAAAGCGGCTCAGGATGTAAATCAGTTCCTGGGTGCGTTCCACGGCAAAGGCCGGAATAATGACCTTCTCATGGTTTCTTACGGCATCCTGGATGGCATGCAAGAGTTCACGATGGGTCTTTTCCTTGCTTTTGTGCAGACGGTCGCCGTAAGTGGATTCCATGAAGAGAAAATCCGCTTCCTGGATGGTGGTCGGGTCGGAGACAAGCATCTGCTCTTTCTGGCCTATGTCACCGGAGAATACCACCTTCATGGGGGGCGACATGCTGTGATCCCAGATTTCGATGAAGGCCGATCCCAGGATATGTCCGGCATCCAGAAATCGCGCGCTGAGTTGCGGGGTAAGCCGGATGTGTTCGCCGTAATCTATCGGTTTGAATAGGCGCATAGCGGCTTCGGCGTCTCTCACAGTATAGAGAGGGGCGGGGGGCAGCCCTTTTTTCCCCCTTCTTTTGTTGCGCTTGTGTTCCCACTCTGCTTCCGTCTCCTGAATATGGGCGCTATCCCGCAACATAATGCCGCAGAGTTCATTCGTGGCCCTGGTAGTGATAATCCGGCCTTTGAACCCTTCTTTCACCAGTTTTGGTATCAGACCGCTATGGTCGATATGCGCATGGGTAAGGAGGAGGTAGTCGATATCTCCCGGAGAATAATGAAATGCGCGATTCCTTTTCTGTATCTCCTGTCTGCCCTGGAACATGCCGCAATCGACGAGGATATGGTTGCCGTTGCTCTCCAGAAGGAATGATGAACCGGTAACGGTGCGTGCCGCACCCAGGCAGGTTACTTTCATGAGAGTGTCCTTTTTGCGTCAGTTGTTGCTCTTTATTACTATTTTTTATGGATGGTTTTCAAGGGAATAGTGACGGCTTCGTAAAAAGTCCTTATGCTGCGAAATAGCGATCAGCCGTCCGCATGATTGTTATCCGTTGTCCGACATCTTCTTTCGGTAAACGGTCAACAGTGAACGGTAGACCGGCTTCATGCCGATAGCTGACGCCCTTCTTTTTGTGCTTGACAGGGGGATGACTACTCACTTATAGGAGAAAGAGTCCAAACAGTTGCCGGACGTTAGGCAGAGAAGGGGGCTTCCCATGTTGGAGTTAGAGATACCCGGATTCGGACGGGTAAGACTTGAACACCTGGTCTCGGATTTTACCGGCACTCTGTCGGTGGGCGGCAGACTTTTGCCCGGCGTGCACGAGCAATTGAATCAACTAGCCGGATTCCTAAAGATCCACATATTGACGGCCGACACCTTCGGGAAGGCGAAGGCGGAGATGGACGGGGTTAATTGTGATATTCATATCCTTACCGGCGAAAACCACGACGTGCAGAAAGAGGAATATGTTAAGAAACTCGGCCCTGAAACTGTGGTCGCCTTTGGGAACGGGAATAATGACCGTAAGATGCTCAAGGCGGCGCGCATAGGCATAGCCGTCACTGAAGGGGAGGGTTGCGCTGTAGATGCCATAACCGCCGCGGATATTCATGTCACCAGCGCAAACAGCGGGTTGGATTTGTTGCTCAATGTTAAAAGGCTGAAGGCCACATTAAGATTTTAGTTAGTGCTCATCCGGAAACTACCATTTCCGGCTTCGCGCTTTCAGCCATCAGCCGTCAGCTCTCAGCAAAGAATCAAGACAAACAACATGTTAAGCTGAAAGCTGATAGCTGAATGCTGACTGCTCCATCCGGAAATCCAAGATTTCCGGATGGAAACTAGTTAGTTCCCATCCTGCACCGCAGTGATGCGCCAAACTCTTTCAGGCAGATTATTATGAACCGCTGGCTGTCTTTTTTGACCTTCTTCTCGCTATTTTCGCTTGCTTACGGCGGCGTTCATTTTTATCTCTACAGACGCATCCGGCGCCATACGCGGTTACCACGGGCTTTTTATCAGGTATTAGCCGTTTTTTTCGGCATGATGGTGGTTTCTCCGGTGGTAAGCCGGATGCTTGTCTGGGAAAGATTTTTTGTCTTCGGTTATGCGTTGACCTATGTCTCATCTCTCTGGATAGGGTTTGTTTTTTATCTCTTCCTGATAAGTTTAATTTCTGATTTTGGAGGCTTGGCTTATGGTCTTTTGAGGCGGATACGGGCCGGGAGCGGGAGTGTTCGTTTGCCCGGAAATTATAAGGTTTTTATTGTGACCGTTATCATTCCTCTGGTTATATGCGTTTATGCCTATTATGAGGCCCTTGATATCCGGGTGACGAATGTCCGCATCCATACTGCGAAGCTGCCGGAAGGAACGAACGATCTGGTTATCGCCCAGATCTCAGATGCCCATTTGGGCGTCATTATCGGTGAGGGAAGGCTTAAAAAGATAACCGGTTTGCTTCGCAGGATTAACCCGGACATAATCGTTTCAACCGGTGACCTGGTGGATCAGGAGGTGGATAATATAAATCATCTGGCGAGAGAGCTTAGCGCTTTGACCCCGCCCCTGGGGAAATATGCGGTAATGGGTAATCATGAGTTTTATGCCGGGGTGGGAAAGTCTTCTGAATTTATAAAAAAGTCCGGCTTTAGGTTATTGAGAGGGGAGTGCATCAAGGTAAGGGAAATAATCAACATAGTCGGTATCGACGACCCGGCCGGCCGGCCTTTTGGGGTCAAGGGAGAGAAAGATGTCGCTCAATTAGTTTCTCAATGCCACCCGGGATTATTCACACTCTTTCTCTTCCATCGCCCGCCTAATGCGGAAGATTACGTGACTAATTTGCCCATAGACCTCCAGTTATCCGGCCACACGCATGGCGGTCAACTTTATCCCTTTGGCTTTGTCACAAGGATTTTCTTTCCGCTTAAGACCGGACTTTATGTGCTGAATGGCCGCAGGCTCTACGTCAGTCGTGGAGTCGGCACCTGGGGCCCGCCTCTCAGGTTCCTGACCCCACCGGAGATTGTGGTGGTTAGATTGACCCGGGAGCCTTCTCACCAAAGATCAGGGCAGTGAATACGTATATCTCGGCCCCCCCGCGCCAACAATCCCCATCCAGACCGGCCTTGTAACAGGTATGTTCGAGGAAGGTAATTTTATCCCAGTTTTGTTCTGTAGCCACCTGGGGGAGCAAGACACCGCGATTGAACCCCCTGATAATATAGAGCCCGTGCCTTCCCACCTCTATTTGGTCGATATTATCGATCTTTCTTAGAGGCGACAGCACTGATATCTCGATGTCGATAGCGGGGAGTTCGTCGGCCGTAAGCGGCGCAAACCGCGGGTCCTTGAAGGCAGCGGAATAGGCCATTTCACGCACCGTTTGATGAAGCGGCTGAACGGAAGAGAATATGCCGATACAACCCCGAAGGCGTCCCTGTTTATGAAGGGTGACGAATGCGCCGTGAGGGGCATGGATCTCCCCGCCGGCGGGCAGGGCTGTCTTTTCCCCGGCTCCCAACAGGTTTTTCGCGATCTCTTCCCTCGCTACCTGGAGGAGAATCCTCTTTTCTTCCGGGGTCAGACTGAATTCTTTCATGGTGGGTTATTATACATCAATCGAGATAAAATTGGGCTATTTTTTGTAGTTGCCACGCCACGATAATTTTATTAAAGTCGTGATGGAAGCTTCCAGCGCTCAGCTATCAGCGTTCAGCTTTCCGCTATGGGTTATGAGTCATTAGTCATGAAATATCCGCAAACGTCACACCGGTGAAACCCGGTGTCCAGAGGTATCTCGATCTGTTTGAAATTACTGGATTCCGGGGCAAGCCCGGAATGACAGGAACCATTAAGACTCGCAAAGAATTATGTCGCCCTGTATATTAAAATGCCGTTGTAATAATATGTTATTATTTCTCTGTGTCCTCTGTGGTTGATCTTTTGACGATACGGCTCTAAATGGAGGGGAAATGAGATGATCGAACGTTACACGCGGCCGGAAATGGCCCGTATATGGTCGCTGGAAAATAAATACCGCACCTGGTTAGGGGTGGAGATATTGGCCTGCGAGGCCTGGTCCAAACTGGGAGTTATTCCTAAGGATGCCTTGCAGGTAATAAAGAAGAAGGCGGCTTTTTCCGTATCCCGCATAGACGAGATAGAAAAAGAGACGAGGCACGATGTCATAGCCTTTTTGACCAACGTGGCTGAGAACGTCGGGCCGGAGGCCCGGTTCATCCACTGGGGGCTGACCTCATCGGATATCCTGGATACGAGTATGGCCCTTCTTCTCAAAGAGGCGGCAGACCTTATTATTGAGGATGTGCATAGGCTGCTCTCGGTTATCAAGAGGCGAGCCTTGGAACACAAGGACACGGTTATGATCGGCCGCTCGCACGGCATTCATGCCGAGCCTATTACTTTCGGCCTGAAACTGGCTATCTGGCATGATGAGATGCGGCGCAACCTGGCCCGCTTGAAGGAGGCCGGGGAGACCATTGCCTACGGGAAGCTTTCCGGCGCAGTGGGTACTTTTGCCAATATTGACCCGGAGGTGGAGGCCTATGTCTGCCGGAAGTCCGGTCTCAAACCGGCCCCCGCCTCATCGCAGATCATCCAGCGAGATCGCTACGCGCACTTCTTTAATACCCTGGCCGTCCTGGCCGGTTCCCTGGAAAAGATTGCGGTTGAGATCAGACATCTCCAGAGGACAGAGGTCCTGGAGGCCGAGGAATATTTCAGCGCCGGGCAGAAAGGCTCTTCGGCCATGCCCCATAAACGCAACCCTATCAATTCTGAAAACATCTGCGGATTGGCGCGCCTGGTGCGTTCTTATGCCGTAGCCGCTATGGAGAATATCCCTCTCTGGCATGAGAGAGATATAAGCCATTCCTCAGTGGAACGGGTTATTGCCCCGGATGCCACCATACTGGTTGATTTTATGCTGCATCGCACTACAAACCTCCTCGATCGCCTGGTCGTTTATCCCGAACGGATGGCGGAGAACCTGCGGAAGACAGGCGGACTGATATTTTCGCAGCAGATCCTTCTCCTTTTGACGCAAAAGGGGGTAAGCCGGGAAGAGGCATACCGCATAGTGCAAAGAAATGCCATGCAGGCCTGGGAGAGGGGAGGGGACTTTAAGAAACTCCTTCTGAAGGATAAAGACCTGGCGCATCATATAAGCAGAACAGAACTTGAGCAGGCCTTCGATCTCAGACATCACCTGAAACACGTGGATACTATATTCAAGCGGGTGTTTAAGTAGCAATCAGCCGTCAGCATGATTGTTATCCGTTAACCGTTAGCCGTTTTCCGACATTTTTCGGTAAACGGTCAACAGTGAACGGTGGACCGGCTTCATGCCGATAGCTGACAGCCGATAGCTGATAGCTCAAAATTGGAGAAATACATGGATAATGAAAAAGATCGTCTTAGGACCATCCTTATTGAAAAATCTTACCAAAAACGGAAAGTTGTCCTTACTTCCGGCCGGGAGAGTGATTTTTATATAGACTGCAAACAGACCACGCTTTCCGCGGAAGGGGCTTATTTAGTGGGAAAGGTGATGTTTGAACGTATCCGTAAGGCCCCGGTGAAGGCCCAGGGCGTGGCGGGAATGACCTTGGGCGCTGATCCGATGGTTGCGGCCATAGCCGTGGCCGGTTATATGGCCGGGGATCCCATCCATGCCCTTATTATCCGCAAGGAGCCCAAGAAGCATGGAACAGCTTCTTGGATTGAGGGTAAAAATAACTTACCAGTAGGGGCCGCAGTGACTATAGTGGAAGACGTGGTAACGACCGGCGGTACACTCCTTAAGGCCATAGAGAGGGCCGAGGCGGAGGGATTCAGGGTTGTTCAGGTACTGGCCCTGGTTGACCGCAATGAAGGCGGGAGGGAATTCCTTCAAGAGAAAGGCTATGACCTTGAAGCTGTTTTTACGCGTGAGGATTTAGCTAAATAGTGCTCATCCGAAAACTATCGTTTTCAGATTCACGCTTTCAGCGATCAGCTTTCAGCCGTCAGCAAAAGAATAAGACAAACAATATGTTAAGCTGAACGCTGATAGCTGAGGGCTGATTGCTCCATCCAGAAAACCGGGGTTTTCGGATGGAAACTAAATAGTACAAATCCCCCTGTATCCCCCTTTTTCAAAGGGGGACTTGACGGATTCCCCCCTTTAGCAAAGGGGGGCAGGGGGGATTTTCAGATAAAAACGCAGGAAATAGTTAAGGAGGGTGACAAATGCCGATTTATGAATTTCGCTGTCTGGATTGCCGGCATATCTTTGAACTTTTGGCGTTAAGTAAAGGAGAACAGATTGAGGCCATGTGTCCCAAATGCGGATGTGAGTCCTTCGAGAGGGTTCTGAGCCGCTCTAATTATACTATGGGCGGCGGCCGGTCGAGGGCAGGTTCTTCCGGTGCAAGCGTCAATAATCATTCCTGTGCCGGAGGCAGTTGCGCGACTATCGACATACCCGGACCATCCAAGTAGCCTGCAATTTAAGAAACCACCAGATATCCCGTCGTTTTTCATGACCATCCTCGATGGGATGGTCATGCACCCCCTCCAACCATGCGGATTTGGGAATATAATCCTTTCCTACTTTTCTTACAACTTACAGCGGACCGTATGACCCTTAATTAAATAAAAGTCTCGTGCCGATATTCACGATATGTGACCTTGTTCCCATCCCACCATCAGAACGAGGGAAAATTCGCAGGAATCCGCCTGTAGTCGATTACGACACGGAGGGGGGATAATATGATGTATCTTTATAAGAGGTTAGCGCTAATTTTATCGGCGGCCGTGTGGCTCGGTTTCGTGTCTTCGTGCTCCGGTGACTTGCCGGAAGGAGAAACGCGGCTGAAAAAAGTCGATTTCCAAAACATAGTTCAACAGGGGGATAAAGAAGCGGAGAAGGCAAAAAAGCGCACCTTGAAGATTGCAGTGGCTGCGATGATTTCACCGAAATATACATATGATTATTATGTTGAACTACTGAATCTGATCGCCGAACAGATGGGATGTGACGTTGAATTCATCCAAAAAAAGACATATGCCCAGGTAAATGAGATGCTGCGGCAAAGAGAGCTGGATATGGCGTTTGTTTGCTCAGGCCCCTATGTAACGGGCAGGGATGACTTCGGTTTGGATATCCTCGTCGTCCCGGTAAGCCATGGGAAAAAGGTCTATCACTCCTATTTTATCGTTAATAAAGACAGCGCGATTCGCTCGCTTGATCAGCTTCGGGGTAAAACGTTTGCATTTACAGATCCCCACTCCAACACCGGCTGTCTGGTGCCGAACTTTGTTTTGGCCAGGCGCGGGGAGACGCCGGAGACATTTTTCAAGGAGACGTTCTTCAGTAACAGCCATGACAATTCCATTAAGGCTGTAGCGGAAGGCTTGGCGGACGGGGCTGCCGTTGATTCATTGATTTGGGAATTTATGAATATGGTGAATCCCGAGATAACCAAACGTACTAAAATCATCGAAAAGTCGCCGCCATACGGGATACCCCCGGTGGTGGTTCACCCTTCCATGGATGAGCCGACCAAGAATAAATTCCGCAACATATTTTTAGGGATTCATAAGCACCCTAAAGGAAAAGAAATCCTAAGCCGTCTGCAGATAGATCGTTTCGAACCCGGCAACGATGCGGATTACGACACGGTTAGAGAGATGCAGCGGTGGATCGCTTCGAGGCATTGATAACGCAATGGGTTTCAGGGCCAAGGTATTTATTAATATCTTTTTGTCCGTTATGTTGATCGTCGGCTGCCTCTATGGAGTTGCCAATTATTGGTCTTTCAGATTCCATTTGAGGCATTCGCTTCATCATGCACAGGAACTGGGCACATTACTGGCACACGAATCAACGAATCTTATTCTGACTAATGATCGGGTATCATTACTTAACCTGTACCAAACCATCCTGAAATCTCATCCGAACATCGAATATATATTCGCTGAACGTGATAAAGAAGTTATAGTCCACACCTTCCGGAAAGGCGTTCCCGGCGGCCTCTTAAAATTTGAAGACATTCCCGCCGGGTCAAAATTTACTATGAACTCTATCGAGAACGAACACAAAGAGTTGATCTATCACTTTCGAGTAAAACCGGATACACCAAACCATACGGTGATTCACCTGGGGATCTCGGCCCAAAAAATCAAGGATGAGCTTATCCCCTTACGTAGATTGATGTTTTTTGTCGGAGGGAGTTTGCTTATCTTATTTCCTTTCGGTCTGGCCTGGTTTCTTGCCCGTATTATATCGAGGCCGATAGATACCTTGCGCAAAGGGTCGGAACGGATCGGGGCCGGAGAGTTAACCTATCGTCTGGACATCAAAACAGGTGATGAGATCGAGAGGTTGGCCGGCGCATTCAATAATATGGCGGAAAGACTGCAAGAATATTATGCTACCCTGGAAGAGAGAGTGGCAGAAAGAACGGAAGAACTGGAACAGGAGATCGAAGAACGTGAGCGGACGGAGGAGGAAAGAGAAAAACTGATCGTCGAACTTCAAAAAGCCCTGGCCGAGGTGAAGACCCTGGGCGGACTTTTGCCTATCTGTTGCCATTGCAAAAAGATACGCGACGATAAGGGCTATTGGAACAAACTCGAGGTCTATCTTCATGAGCATTCCGGCGCCGATTTTAGCCACAGTATTTGCCCTGAATGTATGAAGAGGCTATACCCGGAAGATTCAGAAGAAAATGGAGATATGGGGGAAAAACTCCCGCCGTAACTATTTATAAAGTGTACTTGTCAAGGTTTAATCTGACTGAAGTTTCCTGAGTTGTTAGAGGTGCTTTCTCATAATACCGTGATCTTAAGATAATTTTATATTTCTTAAGTGAACCCCTAGTTTCTTCGCTTCACGGCTTGCGCAGCGACCCTTTCGAGGCTCGCAGGTGGGGAACGCTTGCCCCTTCCAGCCACTAAAGGGCTGGTTTTCCCCTTCCTGCTCGCCCTCGATGGGTACCCCGCTGCTCCAGCAAGTTTCGCTCGGAAACCACAGGGGTTCCCTAAGACTCAGGAAACTCCAGTTAATTTGATCCGCCAGAGGCAGACTGTAGATTCAGACTGCTGTTTGTAAGGCTAACCCATCATTTTTCCTTTTGCCAAATACAACGAGTCCTTGCACACCTCCGGCGCATCTCCGAAAGGCTTGTATCGGGTTTTGCCATAGCAATATCCGCCGCTACCGGGGCATTTGCTCATGGGCCTTTGCTTTTTTCAGGGTCTTCATAAGCGTTTTTTCTGCCTGCGGGGCTTTTTGGCGCCATCTCCGGCCTCTAATGCCTGGTATGACAGGTGCGGCATGAACCGGTTAATGCTTCTTTATAACTCCCTCGCTTTGTTGCCTGGCATCTTGATATAGACGCGACCCGTGGCCAGCGTCAACTCCATAGTGCGGGGGAGATTACCACCGACATCTTCTTCGTGGATAAGGAGGTAGTTCTCCTGAAAGATTTCTCTAAGGGCCATATAATTCTGTTTACCGATATTACGCCCCGTTAAATCATTGAGTTGGGCCCCTCCGGCTATTTTAATTACCATCCGTCTCTTATCTGCGCCGTATTTATATGCTTCCTGGAAAAGCAGGGGCACCCCTGTATCAGCAAACATGTATGGATTCTTTTTGGCTTTAGCTGTCCTTGTTTCTGATATACCCGCCTTAGGGAGCATAAAATGGAGCAGGCCTCCGACCTTGGCCACAGGATCATAAATGGATACACCGATACAGGACCCCAGGGCATACGTAACCAACATAGCGGAAGTATCGTCGCTTACCCGCATGTCGGCAATACCTACGAAAAGTTCGTTAGTCAAGCCTACCCCCCTCCTTTCTTGAGAGACTGTGCTGTAATTTAGCAACATGTTGAAATCATATAGATTGCGGCGCAGCGTCTATTTTTAGTAGTTGGTTCCAGTTTATCATATTTATCGGCATTACCACATTATAGCTTAAATTTTTTCCTCCCTTGGCCGAAAAGATACATAAGACATTAAGCGAAAATGGAACCGCTTCTGGATGCAAATTCGAAATCCGAAGCACGAAATTCGAAACAACTTCAAATAACCAAAATTCAAAATCCGAAACGAGTTGGCGCCGTTGCAGTTTGGAGCATTAGATATTTAACTATTTAGATTTGTTTCGGATTTCGAAATTCGAGTTTCGAATTTAAATGAGGATGCTCGGTAATTTGATCTCGCCATATAACCGCGAATAGTATTTTGACGATGAATCCAGGATAAAAAGGTGGGTTGACTAAATAGAAACTTTTGCGTAACGTGGTTTAGTTCTCGGAGAGGAGTACTAAATGCCAAACGATAAGCGGCAGGAAGAAAAGGTCTATTCTACTCAACAGGTTAGCAAGCTTCTCAATGTGGCCAGGAAATCAATCAGCAATTGGATTGACCAGGGGAAGCTCAAGGCGTTTAAGACCCCAGGTGGCTTTAAACGCATACGCCATAATGATCTGATTCGCTTCATAAATGAATACGACATGCCCCTGCCGCCCCAGCTTATTTCCTCTAGAAAGGTATTCATCGTGGATGATGACGATTTGGCGCTCAAGACCTATCAACGGAGTCTTCGAAAATTGGGAAAGACAGTCCAGGTAGAGGCAAAAAATAACCCGGTAGAGGCATTGATAGAGATAGGCGGGAAAAAACCGGACCTGGTTATAGTGGATATTCTGATGCCCAATATGAACGGATACGAATTCTGCAAAAGATTAAAGGAGCATCCGGAAACGAAAGATATAAAGGTAATCGCTATGACGGCCAGTACGGACAGCAGCCATAGGGAAGCGATCCTGGCCGCCGGCGCGGATGATTTCTATCACAAGACCGATGACACCCTTTTACTTATCCAGAAAGTCAAAAATCTCCTTTCCATTGGGGACTTATTGTCAAGAGATTAGCCATAGAGGACACAGAGTTTTTAAAATTTTTTCCGTGGTTCCCCGGTTAAATAGGGTTCTCTTAGATGTAAGGTAGCCAAATTGAAGCTCCCCGCAGCCCGCCTACGGCGGACGGGGAATCTCCGTATGTAAGGTAAAAAGCATAGTATTCGCTCGCTAACCCCGCCGCAAGCAGCGGGGAATGCGCTCGCTGTGCATGTTCATTTGCCTCGAGCCGGTTGCATACCCAGTACGTCTGCAAAATATTTATTCATATCGTCCTCAGTCGATTCGGAAAAATATTCATCTGAAAGCACAAATACTTCTTCTGCCGCATCCTGAGTTATACCCGGATGGCGTCTTTCCAGGTCCTGGATCAGGCGGTCCTGTTCTTTCAATCGGCGCATCATCTTGTGCGCCGCACGCAAGAAATCAAAATGTTTGAGGGTCTGACGGATGGAGACCTTTACCTCCTCATTGTCCCAGGGTTTGGTAAAAAAGCGGAAGACCTCACCCTCGTTGATGGCCCTGAGAACCGTCGGGGTGTCACTCTGTCCGGTAAGAATAATACGGGCAACGGCCGGGTATTTTCCCTTGACCGTCTTCAATAGCTCAAAGCCGTTCATTCCCGGCATCCCGAGGTCGGAGATGATCAGATCGACAGGTGCGGTCTCCAGAATGTCCAGGGCCTCTGCGGCGCTGCCTGCGGTGAGTAGCGCATATTCCTCATTGCGCAGGGTCCTTTCCAGACTCCTCAGCACATTGGCCTCATCATCTACAAGCAAAACGGTATGCGCATAGTTTCCCATCGGTCGCTTCCCCAATCGGCAGTCAGCTATCAGCCTTCGGCTATCAGCTTTCGAGTTGCGAGTTACGAGTTAAAAACCGCAACCCGAAACTTACCACTCATCACTACTCCTTTGTGTCCTATGTTCCATTTTCGGAGCAAGAGAATAAAAACTTAAATAGTGTTCATCCGAAACTACCGTTTTCGGACTCACGCTTTTAGCGGTCAGCATGAAGCCGGTCCACCGTTCACTGTTGACCGTTTACCGAAAGAAGCTGTCGGACAACGGTTAACGGTTAACAATTATACTGACCGCTGATTGCTCCATCCGGACTTAGGCCGCAGGCCGGAAATCTTGGGTTTCCGGATGGGAATAAAGAACATCATGGACGAAATATGATGTTTTGCTCGTTTATTTCTTTTAATGGATTAAATCCTTAAGGCCGATATAAATTTAAAAAGCAGGTGTGAAGTTATGTAGGGTGGGCTCGGCCCACCAAAACTCCGTTACGCCGCCAATGATGGTGGGCAAAGCCCACGCTACTATAATTTTTGGGGGTATATAGGGTGAGGAAAGAAGTGGTAATATCTCCATCTCTATCGGATAAAACAGCGTGGATCGGTGTGGGGCTAGGGCTGCTCTTCTGGTTCGTTGAGTCCGTTATCCATGCTTATATATTCCATGAGGGCACTCTTATCCAACAAATCTTTAGGCCGGCGATACATGAACTTTGGATGCGCGGCTTAGTCACGTTTATGTTCATTATATTTGGTGGCTATGCCCAATCCATTATCAATAGCCGAAAACGGACAAATGAAACACTGCGTGAAAGCGAAGAAAAGCTCGCCGGTATTTTAGATTCGGTGATGGATCAGATGATTATGGTGGATGAGCGCTTTAACATCATGTGGGCCAATAACGTAGCCAAGGATTTAACCGGATAAGACATGGCCGGCAAAAAATGCCATGTTGTTTACCATGGGCGCGATGCCTTATGCGAATCATGTATAGTCAAGAAGGTTTTTGAGGATGGGCGGGTTCACGAATTTGAGACGCAAATTATGGGGAGCGATGGTAAACAACATATCTTCTGGGGTACGGCCAGTGTGGCCGCACGGCATGAAGACGGCCGTCCCCGGCTGGTAGTTGAGTTTCTACGCGATATTACCGAACGCAAAAAGGCCGAAAATGAGCTTAGGATGGTAAAGCAACATATAGAGTTCATCCTCGGGGCTACAAAAACCGGCCTGGACATCATTGATTCAGAATTTAATGTACGATACATAGACCCGGAATGGGGAAAGGTATATGGCGATCCGGCCGGTAAAAAGTGCTATGAATACTTTATGGGACTCGGTGAAATGTGCCCGGGCTGCGGCATTCCAAAGGCCCTGGAGACAAAGGCTATCACCGTAACGGAAGAGGCGCTGGTAAAGGAAGGCAACAGGCCGATACAGGTTACTACCATACCATTCCAGGACGAGAACGGCGAATGGTTGGTTGCTGAAGTCAACGTGGACATTGCCGAGCGCAAGAAGGTCGAGGAGGAGTTAAAGAGGTATCAGGGACAACTTGAAAGCATGGTGGAAGAGCGCACCGCCGAACTAACAGCGACCAATGAAGAGCTTCAACAGGAAATTGCCGAACGCAGACAGATAGAAGAAGAATTATTACGGATTAAAATAAACCTGGAGGCAGCAAACCAGCAACTCAGGCAGAATCAGGCCCAACTGGTGCAGTCGGAAAAGATGGCCTCCATCGGTCAACTGGCCGCCGGCGTGGCACATGAGATCAATAACCCGGTGGGATTTATCAACAGCAACCTGACGACACTGGATGAGTACCGGGGAGATTTAACCGAACTTATCGCCGCTTACCTCAAATTGGAAGAACTGGTGGCTAATAACCCGGCATTATCCAACGACAAAGACCTGATGGATATTCTGGAAGCTAGCCGTAACTTGAAGGAGAGGATAGGCTTGGATTTTATTCTCGGCGACTTTGACAAGATCATCGCCGAATCCAGGGAAGGAACGGAACGGATCAAGAAGATCGTACAGGATTTAAAGGACTTTTCGCACGTGGACCAGGCCGAGTTGAACTGGGCGGATTTAAATAAGGGGATGGAGAGCACCTTAAATATCGTCTGGAACGAACTTAACTACAAGGCCAAGGTGATAAAAGAATATGGCGATATACCGGAGGTTTACTGCTACCCGCAGCAGGTCAACCAGGTTTTCATGAACATCCTGGTCAATGCCGCCCATGCCATTGAAGATAACGGTGAGATAAAGATAAGCACGGCGCATCTGGCCGGCGCCGAGCCGATGGTGGAGGTCCGCATAAGCGATACCGGGAAGGGTATTCCTCCGGAGAACCTGACTAAGATATTTAATCCTTTCTTCACTACCAAACCGGTGGGAAAAGGGACGGGGCTGGGATTAAGTATGGCCTACAACATTATCAAGAAACATGATGGCGATATCCTTGTGGAGAGCGAAGTAGGCAAAGGGACGACCTTTATTATTCAACTGCCGGTAAATGGACCAAAGGAAAAAGCGGCCGTATAGAAATTACGAACCACTTGAACATGCATAGCGAGCGCATTCCCCGCAGCTTGCTGCGGGGTTAGCGAGCGAATATTATGCTTTCTACCTTACATACGGAGATTCCCCGCAGCTTGCTGCGGGGAGCTTCAATGAGCGTTTAGCATAGAAACAGAGGGTAAAGAGGAATAAGCCATGCATATTCCAGAAGGTTTTTTAAGCGCCGGAGTGGCTACTACTATGAATCTGATCTCTATCGCCTCGATTGTCTATAGCATTAAAAAGGTAAAACCGTATTTCACCAAACCCAGGGCGCTATTGGCCGCAGCCACTGCTGCGCTCATATTTGCCTTGCAGATGCTTAACTTTCCCGTCGCTGAAGGCACTTCCGGACATTTTATGGGGGCTGCTCTGGCGGGTATCCTTTTAGGTCCCGTCGGAGCAATTATTACCCTGGCGGCTGTGCTTATCATCCAATGTCTTGTCTTCGGTGACGGAGGGGTCCTCGCCCTGGGGGCCAACATCTTTAATTTGGGGATAGTCGGAGGGTTGGTCGCTTATTACACCTATAAGTGGCTGAATGCAATGTATGGCGGGATGGCAGGCCTATTATTCGCCGTCTTCGTGTCTTCCTGGCTGACGATTGTGATGGCCTCAGTTTCATGTGGTATCATGCTGGGCGTCTCAGGAACAGCCCCTACTTCTGACGTCCTGAGGTCCATGACCAGTATCCATATGCTTATAGGCATCGGTGAGGGGATGATCACCTTAATTATCATGCTTGTAATCTCCAAGGTCAAGCCCGCGCTATTAGACATCAAAGCGTGTCTGGATATGCAGGAAGTCGTAAAGCCCTGTATCGTCGGCTGTGGAGTCGCCCTTTTTTTGGCGATATTTTTATCACCTTATGCGTGCCCGTTCCTAGATGGACTCGAAAAGGTAGCGGAAAACCATAACTTCCTCTACATCGCCGAAGGGAAAGAGATATTTCCCGCACCTATCCCCGATTATGTCTTCCCGGGGATAAAAAGCGAGGCCATCGCGACCTCCATATCAGGCCTCGCCGGTACGTTAATAACCTTTTTATTCTTATTTCTAGCCACTGGTATTTTTATGTCTAAAAAGCATGAATACTAATTTAAGGTTAACAGATTATGCGCTTCTCTCCCAGGATTGACAGTAATAGCATAAGGACAAAATTAATATTTCTTGGGGTCCTTCTGGCCGTTTTGAACTCCTCCATTGTCGGGCTTACCCTTGTGAACACTACCAGCCAGACCATGGTAAAGGGTGAGGAGACAATCGCCATTGCCTTTGCCGTAAATACGGCGGAAGAGTGTACCGAATCTTTGCGGGCCACTGATTTTTCTAAGCTAAAAGAGCGCCTAAATAGTGTGCGGAGGATTAGACACTTCGGGGAAGAACACATTAGAAACTTCATAGTGATCGATGATAAGGGGAATATCCTCGCCCAGAATAATGCTGAAAAACCCGATCATAGGCACCGGAATTACATAATAAAAAAGGCCATTACCATTGAGGAGCCACAAGTTTTTCTAGTAAATAAAGACAAGATTACTGTTGTCGCTCCCATAAAAAAAGACACAAGTCGGCTGGGAAGTTTCATAATGGATTACGACCTCGGGCATATCGCCGGGACCATGAATCATATGTGGAAAACATTACTCTCGATTCTAATAGTGCTTACCGGAGTCGGAGTAATCGGATCTTATGGTCTTTCCAGCACAATAATTGCGCCGATACAAAAACTGGTTGATGCCACGGGTAAAATTTCCGAGGGCGACTTGACCCATCGACTGAACCCGACATCCCAGGATGAATTGGGGAAACTTGCCGCCTGTTTTAACAAAATGGTGGGCGACCTGCAGAAAACAACCGTCTCCAGAGATTATGTGGATAATATCATAGAATCAATGATCGATTCATTGATAGTAACCGATCCGCAGGGAAAGATTGAAAGGGTAAACCAGGCGGCCCTGGATCTGCTCGGATATAAAGAAATTGAGTTAAGGACGAAAACAGTGGATATGCTCATTACAGATGATCCCTTGTCTCCGGGAGGTCTCTCCAAAAGGCTTGCCAGAGACGGCGCAGTAAAAAATTATGAAACCATATATCATACCAAAACCGGTCAGGCCATACCCATTATTCTTGCAGGCTCGGTTATGCACGACGCCGAGAGTAATATGATCGGCATGGTTATAGTCGCTAAAAACATTACGGAGCGGAAGAAGGCGGAGGAGGAACTAAGGAGGTACCAGGGCCGGCTTGAAGAAATGGTAAAAGAACGCACCGTAGAACTGACGATTACTAATGAAAAACTTCAGCAAGAAATAATGGAACGCAAGCAGATAGAAGAGGAACTAAGGAGATATCAGGGCCAACTCGAAGAGAGCGCTGTCTCCTTGCAGCGTATCAATGAAAAACTGGGGCAGGAAATTGACGAACGTAAACAAGTAGAGGAAATGTTAATAAAAAGTGCGAGAGAGCTAGAGGAGATGAATGAGCAGCTCAGGCAGAACCAGGCCCAACTGGTGCAGACCGAAAAGATGGCCTCCATCGGCCAGCTTGCCGCCGGCGTGGCCCATGAGATCAACAACCCGGTCGGTTTTATCAATAGCAACCTCACTACCCTGGATGAATATCGGAAAGACCTGACCGCACTCATCCAGAGCTATATTAAACTCGAAGAACTGGCGGCCAAAAACCGGGCTCTGGCAACTGATCCGGAACTGGTCACCGCCCTGGAGGTGACCAGTGACCTTAAGGACAAAATAGACTTAAACTTCATCCTCGATGATTTGGATAAGATCGTAAATGAATCCAAGGAAGGGACGGACCGCGTAAAAAGGATCGTCCAGGATCTAAAGAACTTCTCCCACGTAGATCAGTCCGAACTCATATGGACGGATTTAAATAAGGGCATGGAGAGCACCTTAAACATCGTCTGGAATGAACTTAAATACAAGGCCACGGTGACAAAAGACTACGGAGATATACCGGAGGTCTGCTGTTACCCGCAGCAGGTCAACCAGGTGTTCATGAACATCCTGGTAAACGCCGCCCATGCCATTGAGGAAAGGGGGGAGATAAAAATATCCACCGTCTGTCTCAATGGAGATGAATCGAGGGTGGAGGTGCGGATAAGCGATACCGGGAAGGGTATCCCTCCGGAAAATCTGAAGAAGATATTTAACCCTTTTTTTACCACCAAACCGATCGGCAAGGGGACCGGCCTTGGCCTGAGCATGGCTTACAGCATCGTCAAGAAACACGACGGCGAGATCAAAGTGGAGAGCGAAGTAGGCAAAGGGACGACCTTTATCATTACATTGCCGGTTAATGGACCAAAGGGAAGCGAGGCGACAGAGGGCGATACGGATTATGCTCGATAAGGAGCGAAAGCTCTTCAAATTAATGAATGAAGACACAAGGAGTTTTTTCCGGAACGTGCTGGAACGATGCTGGGATTCCCCCTGGTCGCTTTGGGAACCGGACCGGCTCATCCTGGCCACGAAAAAGCTTGGTACCTCTTATCTCGAAGCCGTCCTTTATCCGAGGGTTATAGAATGGTTTCAGTTTGTGGATAGCGATGAGCATTTCGATCAGTTTGCAACCGAAGAGGGCCTCTGTATGGCATTCCCGCTTTGGTATGAGCGCGACCTTGTAGGGGCTATAGTCATCGGTCCGACAGCAGAGGAGGAAAACCTATCGAACGCGCAGGCTACGGGAAAACTGCTGGCCGGACTGACCGAACTGATATTGTGGAACAACCTGAAACAGGCCCTCATGATTGACGCTCAGAGTCAGATTATGACCTTTTCTTATGAAGAGACAGTACAAAAAAACAGGGAACTGGAAGAAAGCGAGAGACGTTACCGGGAACTGGCGGAAAGCCTGGAAATAAAGGTTACAGAAAAGACGGCGGAATTGAAAGAGGCCTATGTGAAACTGCTCCAGGCAGACAAGATGGCCTCCATCGGCCAGTTGGCCGCGGGCGTGGCCCACGAAATCAATAATCCCATGGCCTTCATTAAAAGCAACATAAACACTTCATTTCAGATGACCGATGAGCTTATAGGAAAAATTGAGACCTGTAGGGCCATAAGCGCGTACCTGGACGGCGACCCCGACCCCCGCCTTAAACCCTTGAAAGAAATTTTCGCGGGCCAGGCCGGAGACGACCTGAATATGCTTCTGGAAGATTTTCAGAGCCTGGTGTCCGAGACTCTGGACGGAATAGCCAGGGTACAGAAGATCGTCGCGGATCTAAAGGAATTTTCGCACGTAGATGACGCAGCGGTGAGTATACTTGATATCCATAAATCCCTGGACGCCACGCTCAGTGTCCTGGCGCATAAGCTGCGGGCAGGTATTAAGATAGTCCGCCGCTATGGGGATAATATTCCGCCTGTTAAATGCCATCCTCATCAGATTTCCCAGGTCTTTATGAATATTATCCTCAATGCCATACAGGCTATTAAGGATAGAGGAGAGATAACCATTGGTACCGTCTTTGTAAATGGGGCGTTGAAAATAGAGATAAGTGATACCGGTTGCGGCATTCCGCCGGAGCATCTCCCCCGCATCTTCGACCCCTTTTTTACCACCAAGCCGGTCGGTCAGGGCACAGGAACCGGCTTAAGTGTATGTTACGAGGTAATCAAGTCCCATGGGGGGACCATTGAGGCCACAAGCGAAGCAGGCAAGGGGACGGCGATTACCATAATGTTGCCGGCAGATGCCTGTTGATGGAGGAAATTTTAGCCACAAAGGCACCAAGAGATCAAATCAATTTCGAATTTCGAAATTCGAATTTCGAATTTTTTAACTTCGTGTCTTCGTGGCAAATAAGACGCAGGGTGGGCATGGCCCACCATCATTGGCGGCGTAGCGTAGTTTTGGTGGGCTGATCCCACCCTACATTGGAGAAAATATTACGAAGGACGCTTGACATGGAAGAAAGCACCATACTTGTTGTAGATGACGAGGCCAACATCCAGCAGGCATTAAGGCGCGTCTTTCGCCGTGAGCCTTACCGGGTGCTCACGGCTTCGAGCGGCGCGGAGGGACTCGAGATAATGAGCAAAGAGCATGTTGACCTCATCATCTCCGACCAAAGGATGCCGGAGATGTCCGGAACCCAGTTTCTGGCCAGGGCTAAGGAACTGTATCCGGACACAATTCGTATTATCCTGAGCGGATATACGGACGTCGATTCCATTACCGAGGCCATCAATGTCGGCAATGTCTATAAGTTCATTTTAAAGCCATGGGAAGATGAAGCCATTAAGACAGCTATCAGAGAATCCTTTGAGATGACCCGGTTGCATAGAGAGAATCGCAAGTTGACAGAGACCATCAAGAGGCAAAATGAAGAACTCAGATACCTGAATAAGAATCTGGAAAAGGAAGTCGAGGTCAGGACTGCCGAAATTAAATTGCAGAATGAGGCCCTGAAGCTGGCGCGCGATATCCTGGAAAGTCTGCCGGTAGCCGTGGTCGGTGCGGATGACGAGGAAACTATAGTTCTGGTCAACGGCCAGGCCCGGCGTTATTTCGAGCAGGAAGGGCAGATGCTCCTCGGCTCCAGGTTGCAAAGTTATTTCGGCAAAGACCTGCTGGAGCTTATTAACAACGCCTTAAATGCCGAAAAACAGATAGAAGGGCAATATGAGCATACTGACGGCGGCGGTTTTAACGTGTACTGTACCCCGCTTTCGAAAGGCAACTTTGAAACACCCCGCCGGGGGGTAGTGATTTCATTTTTGAGTCGGCCACAAAGTCAATCGGCCACAAAGTCACCAAGACACGAAGAATGAAAGTGAATCTGGTAACAGTTTAGGTTTTTGAAACGCTATGGGTCATGAAATACGCTGGGTCTCCAGATACAGTGTGGCTTCAAATTCGAAATCCGAAGCACGAATCTCGAAACAATATCGAATGGGCAAAATTCGAATGATCAAAACGAATTGGCCACGTATCGGTTTTTGAACATTGAGACATTAGGAATTTGAATTTGTTTCGGATTTCGATATTCGAATTTCGGATTTACCTCCGATCCCGAAGCAATCGGAACCTTCGGACTTAATAACCGTTTCAAAGGGCTAAAGTGATACGAATAAGGTAGGGTTTCACGATGGAAGACACAACCAGGACCATCCTGCTGGTAGATGATGAAGAAAATATCCTTTCTTCCCTGCAGCGCCTTTTACGGCGGGAAAATTATAATGTCATAACAGATACCAGTCCTGCGAAGGCCCTTGAGACCCTCAAACACGAACCTGTCTCTCTCATCATATCCGACCAGAGAATGCCGGAGATGGACGGAACTGAATTTCTGGAAAGGGCCAGGGAGATCCAACCGGAGGCCGCACGCATCATGTTGACCGGGTATGCGGACATAAGTGCTGCCATGGCCGCCATAAACCAGGGACAGGTCTATCGCTTTATAACCAAGCCCTGGAACGATCTTGACTTAAAAACAACCATAAAGCAGGCTATCGACTTTTATAATCTAAGGCAGGAAAATCAGAGGCTCTTTGAGCTAACGGTTCGGCAGAATGCCGAGCTTAAAGAACTCAATGAAAACCTGGAAAAGAAGGTTGAAGAACGCACTCAAGAGATAAGTCGCCTCTATAAAGAACTTCAGTCGAGTTATTTCAAGACCATTCGCATCTTCATGGATCTCATGCAGATGTATGACCCGGCCCTGGGAGGCCATGCCAAAAGGGTAGCCGTCCTTTCCAGAATCTTAGCCGAAAAGTGTGAGTTACAGGGAGAGGAACTGGACGTAGTAGAGGCGGCGGGCTCTCTCCATGACGTAGGTCTGATCGGTATCCCGCGGGAGATAATAAGAAAGAAGGGATCAGAGCGGACCGCAGCAGAAAAGGCCCTTTACGAGCAGCACCCGGCCCTGGGTTATGCGATACTCAATTCCGTACCCAAATTGGATCAGGTCAGTATATTGGTCAAATCACATCATGAGCGGTTTGACGGCGCCGGGTATCCGGACAGACTGAAGAAGGAAGAGATACCCCTGGGGGCCCGCATCATAGCCGTGGCCAATGTCTATGATCATCTTTCGGCCCGCAAGGATATATCGAGAGAGGATGTGCTGCATCGCTTACGTAACTTAGCCGGTGGTGAACTGGATCCCTCTGTGGTTTCTGCGGCCATAGAGGCATTTTCAGCGATCAAGAAGGCAGACAGGGGAGAGGTGGCGGTTACCCTTGCGGATCTGCGACCGGATATGGTTCTGGCCCGGGAGTTAAAGACGCATTCCGGCCGGTTGCTTATGCCGAAGGATGCCGTTCTTAAAGAAGCGTACCTGGAAAAGATCAAGAAATTTCATGAGATAGACCCTATAGTGGGGTGGATTTACGTGTACAGATAAGATAAATTCGAAATCCAAAGCACGAAATCCGAAACAAATTCGAATGTCCAAAACAGAAAATCCGAAACAGTATGATTTAGAAGATCGCACTTTTATATTCGCAGGAAAGATAAGAACCTTTGTAAATAATATGCCTAAAACAGTTGCAAATATTGAAGACGGCAGACAACTGATAAGGGCCTCCGGTTCGGTTGGCGCCAATTATATCGAGGCGAATGAAGCGCTAAGCAAGAAAGATTTTGTCATGAGGATTAAGATTTGTCGTAAGGAGGCCAAGGAGAGTCGATACTGGTTAAAATTGATAGACACCGATGGTGAACAGGAGTGTGAAAACGAACGAGAGGGTTTAGAACAAGAAGCGACGGAACTTATGAATATCTTCGGAGCCATTCTACGTAAGATTGAATAATGATGGTCTCGTAAAAAGTCTGAAAAGGCTATTTTCTGTCATTCCGGCGAAAGCCGGAATCCAGCAAATTCAATATGTTCTGGATGCCGGATCAAGTCCGGCATGACGATTTCAGGACTTTTTACGAATTCATCAATAATAATGTTTTGAAAATTTGATATTTGAATTTTGTATTTGTTTCGTATTTCGATATTCGAATTTCGGATTTAAGGATTGATTATGCCTAAACGGATTGTAATCAGGAATGTAAAAATAGATGAGGCCCGGCCGGGATCGGTGGTAGGCAAGGACATGCTGAACCCCCAGGGACAGATGATCCTGGCGAAGGGGTCCAGACTGACACCGGACCCCATAGACAGGCTCAAGCGGTTAGGTGTCGGCAGTATTCCCATTGAGACGGAAGAGGAGGCGGCCCGTGTTGACCCAAAGGCCCTGGAAGAAAAAATGCAAAGGGTTGACACCTTAATTGAAAGGAAATTCTGCCGGGCCTCCCCAGATAACCGCACCATGATGGGCCTAAAAGAGATATTCAGGGAGTTTATGAAGGGAAAGATCAGCAATGGATCGTGAAGAGATCAGGGCGAAGATAAAGGAGACTGCCGAGCTTGCCACGATCTCGGCCGTGGCCTTACAGACCGCACAGCTCCTTAGAAATCCCAACGTGCCCGTCAGTAAGATTACGGAGACCGTCAGCCTCGATCAGTCATTAACTGCAAAGATACTCCGCCTTGTCAACTCATCGTTTTATGGCTTTCAGGGACGGATCAGTTCTCTCTCCCAGGCCGTGATGTTACTGGGGTTCAGTACAGTGCGGAATGTCATCCTTTCGGTTTCCGTCCTCAAGGCATTTTCCGGTGACAAGGGGTGTAAGGTCTTTGACGTAGCCAGGTTCTGGGAACATTCCGTAGGCACGGCCTTTGTAGCCAAAATCCTGGCCGAACATGTCAAGTTTAAAGAGCCTGAAGATGCCTTTATTGGCGGCTTGTTGCATGACATAGGCCGGGTTTTTATAGTCCAGTTTCTGCGGCCGGAGGTGGAAAAAATCTTCGATCTTATGATTAAAGAAGATATTCCTATGCGGGAGGCCGAGGAAAAGGTGTTAGATGCGGATCATGCCTGGATGGGTTATGTGATGGCCAAAAACTGGCATTTCCCGCCTGTACTCTGTTCCGCTATAGGCCTTCATCATGCCCCAAACGGCAAGGATGAGGAATTTCTTCTGGCCTCGATCATTCATCTGTCGGATATAATCTGCCGGGGGATGGATCTCGGGTGCGGTGGCGATGACTTTGTCCCTGATGTCAGCCCGGCCGCCTGGCGGGAACTTTCCATGTCCTTAGAAGATGTAACGGTCTTAATACAAAAAACAGGTGAAAACCTGTGCCAGATCGAGGAATTTCTGGCTATATTGCGCTCGTAACAATCTGCTATCAGCCTTCAGACCTTCGACCAACTGATCGCTGATAGCTGACTGCTGATGGCTTTTTGAATGGTCGGGGCGAGAGGATTTGAACCTCCGACACCCTGCTCCCAAAGCAGGTGCGCTACCGGGCTGCGCCACGCCCCGAGTCAGAAAGGATCGGTTCAATTTTTAACATGGGATATATTACAATGCAAGTGTTAGTTGACATAGGCCCCGGTGGGGTAATTAAAAGTTCAAATTTCAAAATCCAAAGTTCAAATGACTTAGTGAATGTCATTAGTCAATCAGTCATGTAGGGTGGGCTTTGCCCACCATCATTGGCGGCGTAGTAGTTTTGGTGGGCAAAGCCCACCCTACGGCACTTTTTCCTTCTATAACCTCTTAAGCTCTACCTGGATATTTTTCGCATCGGTTAATATCTCTACATATCCGCCATCTTTCAGCATGCCGGGATTTATAATCGTAGTCTGGCCTATGGTGTCATGGCCTGCGGCCTCGTGAATATGGCCGGTGATACATGCCTGGGGCTGGTGCTCCTCAATGAAGGAGCGCACGGCTTTGCTTCCTACATGGTGGCCACCGGCAACCACATCCACGCTGGTATTGAAGGGAGGGGCGTGGGCAACGAAGATTTTCAGGGCTGCGTCTTTTACTTTTTCATATCCCTGATAAATAAAGTTTTTAATCTCTTCTTCGCTATATTCGATGGGGGTATTAAACGGCGTATAATTGGAACCACCCACACCAAAAATGCCTATATCTCCTATTAGAAACCCGTTGGCGTGGAGGTTTATATGGAGTTCGGTCAGGTAATCCTGCACTGCCTTCTGATCAAAATTGCCCGCCTGGGCATAAACCTTAGCGTTATATCTTCGGATGTTTTCCAAGACCACTTTGGCCTTATCTATCCCACCCACGTTTGTTAAGTCGCCGGTGATAACGACACAGTCAGCACGGGAGAGGTCTTTAATTTTTTCTATATTTTCCGTGCGTTCGTGGATATCGCCGAAGGCTATGATGCGCATGGCTATTACTACGTCCCGGAATTTCTATAACATATTGAAATGACAAGGGTTCTTGAGGCTTCACTTTTTGCCTCGCGAACGGAATAATGGAATGTTGGAATAATGGAATATTGAGTTATGTAGTTACGTAGGGTGGACACCCCCCTACAGTATGACTGGACTTAAGGCTTCAGCCTTTTATAAAACCCTGAAGGGTTAACTCCAGTACTGCTAAACCCATCATTCCAATATTCCAGTATTCCAATTGAGGCGAAGCCCCTAAGTTCTTATAAAGTCCGTAATGTAAGCGTTCGTCTCTCTTTCCTCTCCCAGGGTCGAGACAGGAGAATCTCCGTAATCATGTCCCGGCCAGATGATGGTTTCGTCCGGCAACACCAAAATTCGCTCTTTTATAGATTGTAGCAGAGTCTCAAGCGAGCCGCCAGGCAAGTCGGTTCGTCCTACTGCCCCAACAAATAACGTGTCTCCCGTAAAAAGATTCCCTTCACCATACAGGCAGATAGCACCCGGGGTATGGCCGGGCGTGTGGATAGCTTTGAGCGCAGCATTCCCCACGGTTATCGTATCTCCATCTTTGATACGGATATCCGCAGGGGGAACCGGGTCAAACCCCATCTGGCGGTAAAACATCTGAATCTTCGGGTCGGAAAAGAGATCGTCATCCATCTCGTGCATGACTATCTGTGCCCCGGTTAACTCCTTTATCCGCCTGTTGCCGCAGGTATGGTCAGGGTGGCCGTGCGTATTGACCACATATTGGATTTCAAGCCCAAGGTCTTTTGCGGCCTGCACAACCTCATCTTCATTCCCGGCCGGGTCGATGAAAAGCGCCTTTTTAGTCTGAGGACAGCCGACTATGTAACAACATACCGCCATGTGGCCAACTATCATCTGTTTAATAATCATGCCCCGGCTCCTGACCTTCAGCGCCTTCCCTACCCAGTTTTTTAACATAAGTTGCGGCGCTTATGCCCGCCACACAACCTTCGCCCACTGCCTTGGCCATCTGGAAGGGTAGTCCGCAGATGTCCCCGGCCGCAAATATGCCCGGCACATTTGTCGCCTGCCTTTTATCCGTTACTATGAATTGATATGATTCGGGATCCAGCGCAATATCGAGATTAAGCGTCAGCTCCAAAATTCCTTTGGCCCCCAATTCGACAAACAGGCCGTTTAAAGGAAGGACGCGGGTGTCTGTTAACACAACTTCTTTAAGCTCATCTTCTCCCTTAAGTTCCTTAACCCAATTCCCTTCCAGGAGTTCAATAGCGCTTTCCCTGATCTGGCGCTCCAGGGGCGGGACGACAGAGAGTTGTTTACAGATGAGATAGACCTTTGAGGCATATTTGAGGAGGGTAAGGGCGCCGGTGGCGGCAGCCGAACCGTTTCCAATAACGGCCACCACCTGATTGCGGAAGAAGTTGGCATCGCAATCGACGCAGTAGCTTATTCCCCGCCCTAACAATTCTTTTTCCCCCTTGAGTCCCAACTTCTTGCGCGCTGCTCCCGTGGCCAGAATAAGGGCCCGGGCCTGTATCTCTTTGCCGCTTTCACTTTTGACAACAAAGGACCGATCGGCCCTTGCCAACTCCAGGGCGTCTTCTCCCAGGAGATGGGCGCCGAAGGCCTCCGCCTGCTTTCTCCCCGTCTCAAGCAGCTCAGTGCCGCTGGTATTAAGAACTGAACAATAGTTTTCAATATGGGCAGCGGCAAAAAGACTGCTCTTGTCCAACCTTCCCATGACCAAAACAGAGACCTTGCGCCTTGCCACATGGATAGCCGCTTGCAGTCCGGCCGGGCCCGTTCCCAGGATAACAACATCATAATTGAGCGATGGCACACACAACCTCCTCACATTTTTTCACCGTCTTCTATCTTCCTTTTCCGTATCAGCCGTTGCAGTCTCCGGTTCACCCGGGATACGATAACCTTCATCAATCCATTTGCCGAGATCGATCAGCTTGCAACGCTCGGAGCAAAAGGGACGGAAGGGATTCCCTTCCCATGAAGTTGATTTATGACAGACCGGGCATTTAATCTTCACGATACTATCCAGACGGCCAGGTTCTCACCGGAGGCCAAAATCTTACTGGAAACGCTGCCCATAAAAAATTCCCGGGTTTTAGATATCCCTTTCCTGGCCATAACAATCGTACCGAAATCCCGCCGCTGCGCTTCACGAAGAATCTCTCTGGCTACGTTGGTCGGCCCCTTTTTGATCTTATATTTGACTTGTTTTCCCGGAAGGCCCGCGTCCTGCAGCATTTTTTTCGCCTGTTCAAAGATTGCGTATATGTCTTCGGCCTCCTTTTCCATCCACAGGTCTTCAATATCCGGAAGATCAATCTCTTCTTCAGCGGTGAAAAGACCAAGACCGGGCAGGACGTGATAAAGCGTGACCTCTATGCCGGGCAGTCCATCAATCATGAAACCCAGGTGATCGACGGCTTTCAGAGATGCATCTGAGGCGTCCATCGGCATCAGGATTTTATGGGAGGTTATCTTTCCGTCTATCACCCAGACAGGCCGTGTGTGCAGCGCCTGTGCAATTTTTGTTGATATGCTTCCCATGATAGCCGATTCCAACTTAGATAGACCGCGGCGTCCGATGACCACAGCGTCATAATTCCCTTTTTCGGCTTCGAAGATAATATCCCTGGCCGGCCCTATTTTTTTCTCCACGATTTGGGTATTAATGAGTCCTGCGCCAAGACCTGCCTTTGTAAGAATGGCCCTTCCTTTATCCATGATGGCCCGGCCCTTGCGTCTGTGAATATCCATCAACTGCTGAGCTTTCTGGCTTAATACCTGCCAGTCTCCGTACCCTTCTCCTTTCTCAGTGAGAACAAGGGGCAGTGGGGGAAGAACATAAAAAAGGGTTACCCGGATTTGGGAATCTTTACCAAAGAGATGCCCGATGTAGGCTACGGCTCTTTCCGAATGTATGGAGCCATCAGTGGCCACGAGTACTTTTTTGTCCATGAAATGGGTCTCCCTTCATCCTGGATTTCTGCCGCCGGGTTCATTCCTTTGCCGCCGGTTCTTCTCCAAGGACCGCCTCAACATAGGGCAGGGCATCCTCAAAAGTGATGTCCTTATTAAACCCGGGACAATTTTGTTGAATTATCAGAAAGCTGGTCTGATCAAGGAGGCTGGGGACAAAAGGCCATTCACGGCAACGCCCGGGCTTAAACGCATGTATGGAACATTTCCCATCCCAGAATATGCAGTGGTTATTCACTACCTTCATCTGGATTTGTCCGCCTTTTAGGATACAATACTTGTCGAGACATTCCTTTTCGGATAGGCGCAGGCCTGAGGCCATACGGGATACATCTGCCGGAGTCAGGCATATAGTGCTCTCGCCATGACAGCAGTCGTTACACATCTGACAGGTGAATAATATTTCTTCGGGATCCATGTGATTCGCTTTCCTACTCATGGTTGTAACCGGCCATCGGTTATTAACCGGCACCATAGATATGAGCCATGACTTCAAGCAAAGGTAGCGTAGTTGTTCTTAATTGGCAAGAATTTTATTATCAGGACTTTCCCCACATTCTTATGGAAGCCTCTGTTCCTGAGCGAAACTTGCTGGAGCAGTTGGGCACCCTTCGAGGGCGAGCAGGGAGGGGAACCCCAGCCCTTTAGGCTGGAAGGGGCAGGTATTCCCCGCCTGCGAGTCCCGAAAGGGTCACTGCGCAAGCCGTGAAGCGAAGGAATAACGGCTTCCATTTCTAGAATGCGAAAATTGGATAAAAATTAACACGTTGGCAAGATTTTTTGGGGAAAGTCCTATTTTGTTTTTTTGTTATACGGGGGCCTTGAAATAGCCTTTTCCCGCCTTTCGGAAGATGGAAAATTCCAGATGGTGTTCTGCCAGCCTCTCCCTGGCGACACCGCCGGCGCTTTCATCTATAGCCAGGGCCATGCCGCAGTCTGAACTGATTTCGCGCGGGACGGGTATGAGTTCACAGGGAATATCTTCTTTTTTGAGCGCCTTCTCCGCCTTGAGGACATAGTGGATGGAGTCAAAGATAAAGATAAGTTGGGTGTTGCTGTAACTACTCAGCTTGTCAGGTTCACGGTTCACGGTTGGTTGCCCTGCTCTCTTCATATTTTTGGCGATAGTTGATAAATCCACGAATGGCAACACGTGTTCGTCCGGCCTGTTCGTAGACATCTTTTTAAGGTTCACCGTTCACCGTTCCGGGTTTCGTTAACCCTGAACCCCTGAACCTTGAACCTGAGTAGTTACTTTCTGTCTATCATCTGCGGCTTATCTCATCTATCGCCCTTATGACTTGGTCAACTTCCTCCATGGTATTGAAATAACCAAGGGAAAGACGGACAGTGCCGTCCGGGAATGTGCCGATGGTCTTGTGGGCTATCGGAGCGCACTGCAACCCCCCACGAGTCATTATACCATATTTTCGGTCGAGAGTCAGGCATACCTCAGAGGGGCTTTTACCCTCAATGTTCAAAGAGACAATAGCCGTCTTTTCATCGGCAGCCTGGGGGCCGTAAATTTTTACGCCCCTGATACCGCCTAGCCCCTCCATCATCTGCCGGATGAGTTGCAATTCGTGGTCCCGGATGCGTTCAATCCCTTGCTCCCGGATGAATCTTATCCCGGCATCCAGTCCGGCGATGCCTAAGGTATTAGGCGTGCCGCTCTCATAGCGATCCGGAAGAAAATCAGGATGCGCCCAAGACTCAGAACGGCTTCCGGTTCCACCCCTCTTAAGGGGGTTTAGACGAATATCTTTTGACAGACAGAGTCCGCCGATGCCCGTGGGACCCAGAAGTGATTTATGGCCGGTAAAGGCCAGAAAATCGATCCCGGCCTCCTGCATATCAATGGGTATTACGCCGGCGCTCTGCGCCGTATCTACAAGAAAAAAGGCATCCCCCTTGATTTCACCTACTGCTTCAATCGGAAGTATGGTGCCGGTCACGTTAGAGGCGTGGTTGACTACAACGAATCTTGTTTCCGACCTCAGGACCCTTCGGATATCCTCCGGGTCGAGCTGTCCCTGATCGTCACAGGAAACTACAGTAAAATCTACGTTGCGGGACTCCCTGAGATATTGCAAGGGGCGCATAACCGAATTGTGCTCCATAGAGGTAGTAACCACGTGGTCGCCGGGCTGGAGGAGACCCAGAAGGACGAGGTTCAGAGATTCCGTGACATTGGCCGTAAAGATAACCTGTTCGGAAGAAGGACAATTGAAAAAAACCGCTATTGTCTCGCGGGCCTCAAAGACTGCCCTCCCCGCCTCTATAGCGTATCTGTGTGCCGAACGTCCCGGACTTCCTGAGGTATTGGTAAGGAATGACGAGATGGCCTCGACCACTGCTTTCGGTTTAGGGAAAGACGTAGCGGCCTGATCACAGTAAATAGGCATCATGTTTTATGGGAAAATGACCTTATCGGCCTTGGCCATGGTTTCCAGGATGGAAAATATGTTGGAAATAGTGCCGACAGCCAGTTTTTCTTTCAGGTGATAATAATCCAGACAGGTGCCGCAGACCAAAATCTCCATGCCGTTTGCAGCTAAGTCTTCTAATGCCGGGAGGACCTCTGAATCCTCTATGGTCAGGTACACACCGCGATTGTAGAAGATCAGTTTGTCTGGTTTTACATCCACGCTGGGCAGGGTTTTAAGCAGGGCCTGAACGAGTATCTTGCCCAGGGCAGCTTCCCCGATGCCCATCTGATCCGATTTAAAGACAAGGACGGTCTCCTTTTTCGAGCGCATCTTCTGTCGGCCCGGCTGACAGGTCAAAAATTCAGGAGGCGTTGTACCGGTTGCCTTGCCCTCTTCCTTTTTTTTGATGGCAAGATAGAAAACCCCCTCCTTTTCTTCAACAGAGACATCGCATCCCCGGCTCTCCGCAAAGCGGGTAACATTCCCTTTGGCGGCTTCGTTATCGACTATGACTATGATTGAGCCTGTGGATATCTCTTCCAGGGCCTGCTTGGTGCGAAGAACCGGCTGAGGACAGGCCAGCCCACGACAGTCAATGGGTTGCACAAATACCTTCCCTTACTCCCGACCCCTGTCTTCTTGACATTTGATAAATATCTACAAAAACGGTCGCGTAGTCAAATAGAAAATGACGATGCTTTGTCTATTTTTGATGGATTTTATCTATAATGGCTGATGTTATGGGGACAGCGTGGTGAAAAATATTTCCACATCTGGATATGTGAAATTTTTTTCTCTAAATCTCGGGGTATCGGATGAAAACTATATGGGAGTTTTTATGGAATATAACTATATATTGTATTAACAGATTATATAGCAACTATATCTATAATCTGTTCAGGATATTATTAACTTATCCGTATCACCTTGGTAATGGAAACTTTTTTCACACATACCTGCCTCAGCCACATGGCATATATTTACGTATAAGTTAATCATCCGTAATTTCCAGTAGTTATTAAATATGAGACTTTAAAACGAAATTGTGGCACAACTGTTGCAAATATTAATGAATTGCCATTCACTCACACACGCACCGGTGCGCTTTCGCCCGATATTCTTATTCCTACTTTAAGTCCCCGCTCAAACCGCAATATTTCCTGTAGCTGTAGATTAAGATCAGGGTCTGATGTCTTGCCAGAATGGCGATGGATAATTCTATCTGATCTCCTGATAAATTTACGTTGGGCAGGCAGGTATGGTTAATGAACTCGTAAAAAGTCCAAAATATCACGCAAAGCCGCCAAGGACGCAAAAAGAATAAAATTTGGAACTCATGAAAAAATCTTTTATTACTGGAGTCTCTTGCAAAATTCTTATGATCGAATTGTCGTCATTCCGGCGAAAGCCGGAATCCAGTGACTCCGAAAAGATAAGGAGACAAACCCGGCCGAAGCAGGGGCGACTGTCTATTCCGCTGATGACAGCGGCCTTGGAGACATTGAGGGGGGGGTTTTATTATAGGCTGGTCAATGAGCACGGCGCTGTTCCGGATATCATCCTTAGCCTGGGCGTCAAATCGGACACCGGACGTGATCCCTATGGGCTACAAACTGAGACAGTCGGCGGCCAGTTACGTTACAAAGAGTTTCCGACAGGCACCGGGCACTGGGGCTATTCCGGAGGCCTGATCTTTGTTAAGACTACCGACCCCGCTATCGTATTTCTGAACCTGACGTACTTTTATAACGACTCCAGAGACATCGGGACAGAGAATGGCACATGTTACGGCGAGGTTGATCCCGGGGACAGCTTTGAATATAACATCGGCACCGTAGTCGCCCTGAACGAGAAGTTTTCCATGAACTTTACCCTCAACCAGCGCATTACCGGCAAGACTGTGCAGAACGGTTCAGAAATAGCAGATAGTGATCTTAATGCCATCTCTTTTAACCTGGGTGGCACCTATGCTATTTCTAAACGATTCTCTGTAGATATGACCGCCGGGATTGGGCTGACCTCCGATGCCAACGATGTGACGTTACTGTTACGAATACCCATTAATTTTGAATTCTAATGGCCCATGCTTCTTAACCCATCCGCTCCATATACAACATGGGCGTGCAATTGCCCGCAGGCCGCCGAGATATCGGCGCCCTTGCTATGACGGATAATAGTTGTGTAATGGTTTTTAATCAGTATTTGCTGAAAAGCCAGAACTCTTTCGGAGGGCGGAGGCTTGAACTCCGAACCTGGATAGGCATTAAATGGTATAAGATTGATCTTGGCCCGGACGTTTTTGAGTAACCTGGCCAAAGCCTGTGCCTGCTCCGGCGCATCATTTACCCCGTATATAAGAAGATATTCAAAGGTTATCATACGCCGCTGCGGCAGGGGAAAACGCCGGCAGGCATCGATCAATACCTCCAGGGGATAAGTCCGGTTGATGGGCATGAGGAAGTTGCGGGTCTTATTATCCGGGGCGTGGAGAGAGACAGCCATGTTTACTGTGATATCCTTCCCCAGCCTGTCCATCTGAGGTACAAGCCCGCACGTGGATACGGTTACCCTCCGACTGGAAAAGCCGCAGCCATCGCTCGCCAAAAGTATCCGCAAGCCCTTAAGAAGATTCTCGTAGTTGGCCAAAGGCTCGCCCATGCCCATAAAGACCAGATTGGTCAGCCCGCCGGGGGCGGCGTCTTCGTCTCCGCCTGAGGCGGAGGACGTGGACGGCTTCTCCCCGGGGAGAAGTGTGCTTTGGACCGCTAAAACTTGATTTACAATCTCCGAAGTCTTTAAGTTACGTTTAAAGCCGCCCTTTCCGGTAAGGCAAAACCGGCATCCCATGGCGCAGCCTGCCTGGGATGACAGGCACAACGTGTAATGCCCCTTTTCCGGTATGAGAACACTCTCAATATGGTTGCCGTCTGAAAGCGCAAAGAGAAATTTTTGTGTGCCGTCCTGCGATCTTTCGATTTCTTTGGGATGAAGGTGGCTGATGTAAGAAAGCCCTGATAGTTTTTCCCGCAGTTCCCTACTGAGGTTAGTCATCTGGTCAAAGGACGTTACATTACTGCGCCAGAGCCAGCGGAAGATCTGCCCGGCTCGAAAACGCTCCAGACCGGCAGATAAAACCCAGTCCTCTAATTCAGGCAAGGTCATATCACGTAAGTCTATTTTTGTCGCTTCTATACTTGGCATCACATCTGTACAAAATAAGATTTTTAAAATCTCCCCTGCCCCCTCTTTTCCAAAGAGGGGGATTAACGGTATTTCCCCCTTTGGAAAAGGGGGATCAAGGGGGATTTGAAGGCCGCAGCACATGAATCAGCAAGTTGGACAGCAATGACTTGGCATCATTTTTTTGCTGCCGATTCGCCCGCTACCCAGCCGGTGGTGAAGGCCATCTGCAAATTATAACCGCCGGTTCTGGCCTGGAGATCTATAATCTCGCCGCAGAAGTAAAGACCCTGTATCTTTTTTGATTCCATGGTAACGGGGCTGATTTCCTTCGTCAATACCCCGCCTGCGGTCACAATGGCCTCTTCAAGAGGCCGGGCGCCGGTTACGGTAAGCCGCCAATCGCGCAAAAAACCTGCCAACTTACGCCGCTCTTCTATGGTAATCTCTGCGCCTTTTTTCTCTCCCGGAATAGCAAGCAGATTAGGGACAATGGCCGCCAGCCGCTGGGGAAGCAGCGCTAACAGGATATTCTTAAACTGTCTTTTCCCCTGATTCTGGAATTCCCTTATCAATCTGGCATCTAGGGTCTTGGCATCCAGGGCCGGTTTCAGGCAGAGGGCAATTTCTATCCGGTCCTTATCCATGTGGTCCACCACCACCCGGCTCAGGCTCAGGATGATCGGACCCGAGATGCCGAAATGTGTAAAAAGCATTTCTCCGAATTCTTCGCCGATATTTTTCCCACGGACATAGACGGAGGCCCGGACATTTTTGAGAGCCAGCCCCTGGAGTTCTTTAACATAAGGCTCTTTTATCAAAAGGGGCACGAGATAAGGTCTAATGGGGGCTATGGTGTGCCCTAACTCCTGAGCCATCCAAAACCCATCCCCGGTGGAACCGGTTTGGGGATACGAGGCCCCGCCTGTAGCCAGTATGACCCGGTCGGCGGCGAGATAGCCACAGTTCGTGTCTAATCCGACTACCCTGTTATTCACCACCCCAAAATCCCCCCATCCCCCCTTTAAAATCCCCCTGTATCCCCCTTTTCCAAAGGGGGAATGGAACGGTTTCCCTTTTCCAAAGGGGGACTTACTAGATAATCCCCCCTTTACTAAAGGGGGGTGAGGGGGGATTATTCCCATTGTCCTTTGTCCGTCGCAGGCGGATGCAGGTTCCACCCGGATATGCTTCACCGCACAGTTTTTAATGATGGACACGCCGTGTTCTTTGGTGAATCGCAATAGGGCGCTGACCACATCAAGGGCGCGATTAGAGGCCGGAAAGACGCGCTGCCCGCGTTCCACCACCGTCTGAATTCCCCATCTGTCTAGGAAGTTTATAAGATCGCTGTGGAAAAACCGGTTGAAGGCATTGATCAAAAAGCGGCCATCCGGTGTAAAGTTGGCTACATAGTCGTTGATAGCGCCGATGTTGGTAACATTGCAGCGTCCCTTACCTGTGATGCCCAGTTTTAGGCCAAGCCGCGGCATTTTTTCCAGCAGGGTTACCCCGGCCCCGCAAGCCGCCGCCCTGCCTGCGGCCATAAGGCCCGAGGCCCCGCCGCCAATGACTATGACCTTTGTCGGCACGTTATGTCCAACACCTGTTTGGATATTTGAGCTTAGGATTTGAGTATTGTTTCGAATTTCGTGCTTCGAATTTCGGATTTACTTCTTCATGGTGCGCAATTTGGCCAGTTCCCAGGCATAGTCATACAGATGGAGACCCTTGCTGCTGGCGATGATTTCTCCGTCTCCTACGCCGATCTCCTGGGCCATATACTCCTTGAGCATCTGTATGGCCGCCAAGTTGGCCGGAAAGCCGTTCCACAGGTCCCATGAGCGGAAATAGACCATGAAATGGAGTTTGCCGTAGCGGATACGCGTGTCAATACCGCGCAAGCAGGGAGGGTCATTGAGGTATATGGTAGAGGGGTCGCCCACGGTCATATAGGCCTGGTTGGTGCCGTGGCCGTCTTCTTTATACATATGGATGACTTCCTGGATCTGCGGTTCCAGATATTGACCGTATGTGTATTCTTCGTTTGGCCTGCGGGCCGAGGTCATGAGGTAAGGGAGATATTCCTCTACATAGCCCGGCGCTACAGGATTAGGGATGCCAAGGGACGGCGGGATGTCCGGGATAAGGGGCCGCACGCCGGGATATTTTATGCGCACTACCACAAAGTCAAACTCCAGCCGCTTTTGCCCTTCGTAACTGCCGCGTTCAATGGTATAGGTGTGTCCCTTTTCTATGATGTGATAGACACATTGAAACCAGGCATCGGGCAGGTCCCGGGCCTCAATATTTTCCATGTGCAGTCCCTGGTTCATTTTTGCGCTCATTTCTGAAAAAATATCTTTGCCGCCAGGAGTAGCAGGACGACGGCAAATACCTTCTTAAAGGTGCCTGTAGAAACGTTTTGCAATAGTCTTGCCCCGACCTGGGCGCCTAAAATTCCACCCAGGCCAAGCAGTGCCCCTACCTTGAAATCCACATGCTGAAATTTACTATGGGCAAATACCGCTGAGAGGGAGATAACCAGTATGGCCGCAAAAGAAGTCCCCACCGCCTCCTGGGCTGAAAAGCCGATGAAGATCAGGAGCGGGACCATAATAAAACCTCCGCCCAATCCGGTAAAACTGGCCGCCATGCCCACTATTATCCCGGCCATTATAAATAAAATAAAGTTGCTGTAGGTGGGGTTGAACGTCATGACACCTGGTAATTTAGCCAAAGAGCGCTCATTAGTCAATTGTTTTCCCTTGATGCCGTAGGGTGTGTGTACCATTTGGGGGATGGGACGCCCCCCTCAAATGGGGGTTGTGGGGATTTTAAGATAAAAATGGTGAAGGGCTGCTTATCCGGTTCTGTCAAAATTTACGCGGCAAGGGTTGAGGCATGAAGGCTATTTGCCCCTGCTCCAGAAAATACTCATCTGTCATACCGGCGATAAAGTCGCGCGCTACTTCGGCCGGCTTTGTTTCTTCCAGATAGGAAGGACTCATCCCATCTAAAAAATCTTTGAAGATGCCTGATTCTTGATTGTTGTCCAGGATATCATTCAGATATTTTGCGAAGAGATCGGCATAGAGGCGGTTGATCTTTGCTGCCTGGGTCTTTATGGTTGGATTTCGATATATCCTTTCGATGTTGAAATCTTTCAGTTCCTTCAGGGTATCGGCCGCTTCCGGACTGAAGGCAACAAAGTCTTTACCTATGCTCGACAGCAGGATATCTTCTACCAGGTTATAGACTATCGAGCCGTTTGTATCGCCCAATCTTTTTTTACAGCGCTCAGGAATATCTTCACGCCGGATAAGATTGAGGCGGATGGCATCTTCTATGTCTCGTCCTATGTAACTGATGGTGTCTGCCATGCGCACTACACAGCCTTCCATGGTCATGGGGATAAGTTCCGTCCCGGCGTTTTTTTTCTTAGCCTCCATTTCCTGTTCCAACGTAGAGAAAGTCTTACCCTTCTGCGGGGCAAGACGGGCGTTGTGCACTTCACCATCATGGCATAATATGCCGTCCAGAACCTGTAAGGACAGGTTCCACCCGCGGCCTTTACGTTCAATTTTTTCCAGGAAACGCACGCTTTGGATATTGTGCTGGAACGCACCTATACCATGCCTTACACATATTTCAGAGAGATAGCCCTCCCCGTCATGGCCAAAAGGAGGATGCCCGATGTCATGGCCCAGGGCTATAGCCTCAATAAGGTCCTCGTTCAGCCCCAGATGCCGGCCGATAGTCCTGCCTATCTTTGACACCAATTGGACGTGAAGGACTCGGTGCGTAATATGGTCATTTTTGATAAGAGAGAAGACCTGGGTCTTGTCAATATAGCGGGTGTAGGCCTGGGAGTGCAGGATGCGATCGGCATCGACTGAAAATTCCTGTCTATGGCCATGGAGTAAGCGCTCTTCCGGTTGTCGGCGCACTGCTTCAGCGCTGAGTGTGGCATAAGATGAGAGGTACTGTCGTTCTCGTTCGTTTAATCTCTCTTTCAACAAAACAAGTTCATTACCCATAGCGACATTAGTATAACCTATAGGCCAAATTGAATAAATGTTTTTGTGCTAAGGGCAGTAAGTTACGTGGTATGAGGGTGGATATTTAAATGTTACTTGACTGGGGAGGAGAGAAGATAAAAAATCGCTTCGCAGCTACAAAGGTCTTCTTGTAGTAAGGCTTTTCCAAGGAAGAAATGGTCACACTCCTATCTCTCCGGGCGGCATGGATCATCTTGCCTTCACCTATATAAATTCCGGTATGCCCAATTTGCCCTGACGATGGAGACCGCCTAAAAAACAGGACATCGCCAATCCGGAGCTTTGCCCAGTCAAATTTATTTGTCACCAGCATGCCTACTTTTATTTGTTCCCGGCTGGAGCGGGGTAAGTGCACGCCGAATTTAGCAAAAACCTTTTGTACAAATCCGGAACAGTCAATGCCGCTTAATCCCGATACACCACCCAGCCTGTAAGGAGCGCCCAGCAGTTGCTTTGCCGTTGCCAGCAGCAGGTTGGCAAAACGCTTGCAATAGCCTTCTTCTCTGGGCTTATCTGTGTGCGAGAGGCCTGTTGGCCCGGGGCCGACCGCCTTTAAAGAAATGGGGTCAACCCGGGAAGACACAGGATTCGGGGAGGATTTTGAACTGCCGCTGGAGATCAGAGAGTCTGCTATAGAGTTCTTAGCCTCCGTATCTTCCTGAGACTTATTCTGCACGTTATTACCATCAACACGCCGCGGCGTATCTTCGAGAGGTTTAAGGAGATAATCCCCATTTTCCAGGGGAATGACCTTCATAAGGGGATTGCGATCGGGGACAGAATTTTCTTTTTGAACTACACTGGAGGCCTTGGCGCCCGAGACATTAGAGACGATATGTTTTTTTAGTCTTTTCCGTGCATGACGGGATTTCGATTTCTTGCTGGAAGTCTTCTTACGAGCCACTATCTTTTTGGCTTTAGCCTTAACAATTCGGGGCCGCTCGGTTTTTGCAAGTCCGTCAGATGCAGGGAATACCAGGCAGAGACTAATAACGGAAAGGATCACTACAATAACGCGGAAAAATGAGGACTTATCTTTTTTCCCAGATATGCTTTCCTGCCATGGAAAGCTCATTCGTACCCCCATGTTCGACTTTACATTTAGCTTCTATATATACTTATCGAGCGTTAAAAAGATTACTTTAAGTAATTTGGCAAGTTTTTTTCTAATATCTGATTCACACCGGTTAGTCAAGGGAAATGTGAAAAACTGTCAGTAATCAGCTAAATTATTTGAAAAGCAAAAGGGACTCTGTTATACTGGGAGCGCTTTATTATTTATAACTTATTGAAATTACAGTAGAAGGAGTAGCGATGGGATTTTTTTCCTTTAAGCTTGCGACATCCATGAGATTTGGGGTCGGAGTGATTGACGAACTGCCGGATGCCGTAAAAAAACTAAAGGGGACAAAGCCGCTTTTAGTTGCCGATCCGTCCCTGCGCAAGGCCGGTTTATTAAACAAGCTGGAAGAGCCTCTCAAGAAGGCAGGCATTTCGTATGCCCTGTTTGAAGAGGTCGATCCTGAACCGGGTCTGAAACTGGCTGATCGGGCTGCGGAGACGGCCCGCAAAAACGGGTGTGATTGTGTTATCGGGGCCGGCGGCGGCTCGGCTATGGACATAGCCAAGGCAGCGGCTGTTCTTTTGACAAACGAGGGCAAAGCGGTCGATTATGTCGGGCTTAACAAGGTGGAACATCCGGGTGTTCCAAAGATCATGGTGCCTACTACGGCCGGGACCGGCAGCGAGGTCACGTTTACGGCGGTCTTCATCAATGAAAAGACCAGGTCCAAAGGCGGGATAAACGCTGATTTCCTTTATCCGGAACTGGCTATTCTCGACCCGGCGTTGACTGCCTCTGTGCCTCCTTTAGTGACCGCTTATACGGGCATTGATGCCTTTACCCATGCTCTGGAGGCCTTTGTCTCGCGGGCCGCTCAACCCTTTTCCGACCTCTGGGCCCTGGAAGGGATAAGGCTTATCAGTGGAAGTCTGCGACGGGCCTGTTGCCAGGGTGATGACCTGGAGGCCAGAAGCGATATGCTCCTCGGCAGCCTATACGGCGGACTGGCCCTGGCCACGGCCGGGGTAGGGCTGGTTCATGCCATGGCCTATCCTCTGGGGGGGCTATACCGGATACCGCACGGCCTGGCCAATGCGGTGCTGTTGCCTTATATAATGGTCTATAATCTGGTTGGAGATCTTCCGAAGTTTGCCGCCGTCAACGAAGTCATGGGAGAAGATGTATCGCACGGCTCGTTGCGTGAGACGGCCGAGATGACCTGCGAGACGGTGCGTCTCCTGTGTGCGGATGTAGGCATCCCGGAGTCTCTTAAAGACCTTAACATCTCTGCAAAAGATATACCGAAGATGGCCAAGATCGCCATGACCGTGGCCAGACCCATTGCCAATAACCCGCGCACCGTGACTGTGGATGAAGTGATCGCACTTTATGAAATGGCCTATGAAGGGCTCGATTAAGGGAAAGGCACCCAAAAAGACCTTTGCAAAACGTTTTGCAAGGGTCTCAAAGAAAGGAGACTGACAGATGCCCGGATATGAAGTATTCGGCAAAGAAGAACGGAGACAGATAATGGACGTCCTGAAGACAGGCGTCCTCTTTCGGTATGAGTTTCCTAATGAACGCAAGGGCGTCTATAAGGTCAGAGAATTTGAGGCGGCCTTTGCCCGCTACTGCGGCGTAGCCCATGCCCAGGCCGTATCTTCAGGGACGGCTGCTTTGAAGGTGGCCCTGGCCGCCCTGGGTATCGGCGCCGGCGACGAGGTCATAACCCAGGGATTTACCTTTGTGGCCACCTGGGAGGCCATCTTTGCCATCGGCGCTATACCGGTCTTCGCGGAGATAGATGATACGTTGAATATGGACCCGGCAGATATCGAAAAAAAAATAACGCCGCGCACCAGGGCCATTATCCCTGTGCACATGTTAGGGGCGCAGGCCAGAATAGAAGAGATCGTGGCTATCGCCCGCCGCCATAACCTGAAGGTGATAGAAGATACCGCCCAGGCCGCCGGGGGCCGGATAAACGGCAAGCATGTAGGCTCCTTCGGCGATATGGGTACGTTTTCCTTTGACCCGGTAAAGACCATCACTACCGGGGAAGGCGGTATGGTCATTACCAATGACGCCGGCCTCTACCGCAAGGCCTGCGAATATCACGATCACGGCCATGATCACGTGCCCAATCCAGGCGGGAGGGGCGGGGAAGGGCGGAGTTTTATCGGTTTGAACTACCGTATGATGGAACTCCAGGGAGCCATCGGCTTGGCCCAATTGGCAAAGCTCGACAGCATCATTGCCCTGCAGAGGAAAAACAAGGCTCGCATAAAAAAGGCCCTTAAGAAAATTAAGGGGATAACCTTTCGCAGACTCGTCGATGAGGCCGGGGATACGGCTACTTTTTTGGCCTTTTCCCTGCCGGACGCAGAAAAGGCGCGGGCCTTCAATGCCGTTCTCAAAGAAAACGGGGCCGGGGCCGTCTATTTTGCCGAGAACACATGGCATTATTACCCGAAATGGGAGCATCTCCTGGCCGGTTCCACGCCGGCGGCGAGCGGCTGGCCCTTTAAGCAAAAAGAGTCCGGTCGCGACCTTAAATATCGGCCCGATGCCTTGCCCCAGTCGGCAAGGATCATGGAGCGGTGCCTGGTCTATCCGATACCGGTAAAGATGCCGAAAGAGCGCCTGGCCCAGATTCTGGACGCTATTGAAAAGGCCGCGAAGGTCCTATGAAATACGCATCCGCCAGCGGCGGACAAAGGACAATGAAAATAATCCCCCCTCCCCCCCCTTTAGTAAGGGGGGGGACATCCATCAAGTCCCCCTTTGGAAAAGGGAAACCGTTCCATTCCCCCTTTGGAAAAGGGGGATACAGGGGGATTTTCGGGTGAAAATCGTGGCCATAATCCCGGCTCGCTACCCATCGACGCGCTTCCCCGGAAAGCCCCTGGCAGACATCTTTGGAAAGCCCATGATCCGGTATGTCTATGAGAGGGCCAACCAGGTACAGGAACTGACAAATGTAGCCGTGGCTACGGATGACAAGCGCATCTATGACGCTGTGCTCGGGTTTGGAGGCGAAGCGGTCATGACTGCTGCCGGCCACCCCTCCGGCACAGACCGGATCGCTGAGGCCGCGGATAAACTGTCCCTGGCCGATGAGGATATCGTCGTCAATATCCAGGGCGATCAACCTTTGTTCCCGCCCGAGATTATCAAGGACCTCACCGCGCCCCTTTTGGGCGATAAGGCCATCCCCATGTCCACTCTTATCTACAAGATTGTGCGGCCGGAGGAGCTTACCGATCCCAATCACGTAAAGACCGTGTTTGACCGGGATGGATATGCCCTTTATTTTTCTCGGGCCACCATCCCGTTTTTTCGCGGAGAAGGCGTCCTGCCTGACTATTACAAACACCTAGGTTTCTATGCCTACCGCAAGAGTTTCCTCACGCGCTTTGTCGCACTGCCCGTGGGGGTATGGGAGGCATCTGAAAGGTTGGAGCAGCTCCGCGCCCTTGAACACGGCTACCGTATTAAGGTAGTTCTGACCCCGCACGATTCCATTGAGGTGGATACGCCTGCGGATTTGGAGAGGGTCAAGGCGGTGATGCGCGAAGGCTGATCCATACAGCAATCCTGTTCCTCCTCATTTTCCACACAATAACCCACACAGACGGGCACGGTATAGCAGTCAAAGACTCCCCTGAGAATCCCGCTCGGTTCTCAGATATTGCTCTATAAGTAACCCCTTGTCGATAGACATGTAAGATTTATGCCTTTGCTTTATTTAGTCGATTTGTTTAATATTATCATAAAAAATTAACGATATGTTTTTATATTGAGTCGGTCGAGGCAAGAGCAGTATATTATGAAAATATACTGGAGCGGTTGTTTAACGGCATGGCTATGCAGGTGGGTATAGAAAAACATCATAGCTGTATCAACACAGCGGTTGCCATTAGATATTTTGAAGACTACGCGCCGGGGCTTGTAGATAAACTGCTTCAACACCTAGGCCCGGAAGTGGATGGCCTTCCGGATGCCAAGGGCTTCCTCACGGATCCGAACAACTGGGTGTCCGGCCATGTCTTGATCAATATGTACAGAAATGCCAGGCAGCTCCTGGGAGATGATGTTATCTTCAAGATTGGTTTTGATTCGGTGTTCAAGAAACGTCTGGGATACATACAGAAAATCCTTTTTTTCGTCCTGGGAGGTCCAAAGCAGGCTGTGAAGAATATCCAGGCCTTGAATGATAAATTTAACCGGAGTAAGACCATTCGCATAGTCAGAATAACCAATAAAGATGCTATCATGCAGCTCCACTGGTTCCGTAATGTTCCTCTTTCCGAAGACTTCTGTTCAGTAAATAAGGGTATATACGCTGCCGTCCCTGTAATCTGGGGGCTGCCTCCCGCCCATCTTGAAGAGACCAGGTGTTTTTTTAAGGGTGATGAGTATTGCGAATACCACATAACCTGGAGAAAGAAATCTCTTCTTAGAGAGTATTTTTTTAAGGCCAACGTGGCACAGCAGGTTCTGGAAAACAGCATCAGCGAGCTGGAAAGAGACAAGGAATTAATAAAGAAGAAATATGATGAGATACACAGGCTAAATATCCAGCTTAAGAGCAAGATCGACCAGCTCTTAAGCCTCCAGGAAGTGAGCACGGCGATCCTTTCCACCCTGGACACGGAACGTCTGTTTGATTTGATCTTAAGACTTCTGGTCAAGGTGGCCCGACTGGACAGGGCGGCTATCTTTATCGTGGACGAAGAGAAACAGGCCCTTTCTCTGGTACATGCTGTCGGCGTCTCACCGGAAGATTTTTCAGATATCAAGGATTACACGGTATCTTTATCCAAAATAGATAACATCATTGCCCGGGCTGCTACCCGGAAAGAGCCTGTCTTTGTGGAAGACGTGGCAGGATCGGCCTTGAACAAAGACAACCCACTCATCAGAAAATTCAGACCCAAGGCGTTCATTCTGATTCCTTTGGCGGCTCAGGGTAAAATACTCGGCGTGTTGGTAGGCGATCAAATCCACGATAGCCTGAACGTCGCCTTTCCTGATAAGGAATTTTTAACCAGTTTTGCCAACCAGATCGCCATGTCCCTGAACAATAGCAATCTCTACAGGAAACTCGCCGCATCCGAAAGAAGGTATCGACAGTTGATAGAGAATGCCCATGACGGCATCTGGGTCCTGGACGATAAGGACAACTTGATCTTGGCCAACCGGCGAATGTCGGAAATCTTTACCAATGGACATCTCATAGGCCGGAATATTCACCGCTACGTGGATGGGGAAAATGAAAAAATTCTCAATGGGCTGCTTGACCAAAACAAGGCGGGTTTCGTTGCCCAGGGGATGATGGAGTTGAGGAGTAAAGACGGGGGGCAGATATCAGCTATAATCAGCAGCGTGCCCTTAATGGAGGAGGGGTCATGTAAAGGCAGTTTTGCCATAGTAACTGATATCAGTCATATAAAGAGATTGGAACGGCAATTGTACCAGGCCCAGAAAATGGAATGCATAGGGACTATGGCTGGGGGGATCGCCCACGACTTCAATAATATTCTGACCAGTATCCTGGGTTATACATCCCTCCTGAAACAGCAGGTTCAGGATATGGACGCCCAACAGGGTTTCGACGTTATAGAAAAGTCGAGCTTAAGGGCCGCAGACCTGGTCAAAAAGATGCTCACTTTCAGCCGGGGAGGCCAGATTCAAAACCTGGCGCCGGTTGATGTCAATGGAGTCGTCCAGGAGACAGTACGGTTGTTGGAAAACGTTATCGATAAAAGAGTGGAGATTCAACTGCGGCTGGAGGCCGGCCCGGCTACCATTCTGGGGGATGCCACTCAACTCCAGCAGGCCATGCTCAATATCTGTCTCAACGCCCGCGATGTAATGCCTGATGGCGGAGTGTTAGGCATTAAGACGGAAATTTGTACGATAACCAACAGGCACGACACACACTATCTCTCGGTCGCGCGCGGCAGATACGTAAAAATCAGCATATCCGACACCGGACCGGGTATTGACGAAAATAAGTTGGGTAAAATTTTTGATCCGTTTTTTACGACTAAGCCGCTGGGAAAGGGCACAGGGTTGGGTCTGGCCGTGGTCCACGGAATCGTCAAGGGTCTCAAGGGCCATATCCATGTGGACAGCAAGATTGGGAAAGGGAGCACCTTTGAATTGCTTTTCCCGGAGGCCGACATCGAAGCCGTTGAACAAGCGCCAGCAGAACATACGGCAAAGGTTGAAGGCAGAGAAACGATATTGCTGGTAGATGATGAACAATACAACAGGGAACTGGGAGAAAGGGTGCTCACATTTCACGGCTATAATGTGCTATTGGCCAAAGATGGCCTTGAGGCCGTTGACATATATAAATCTGCAAAGGATGCGATTGCCCTGGTTGTCTTGGATTTCATGATGCCGAACCTGTCGGGGAAAGATACCTACAAACGGCTTAAGGAGATCAATCCGGCTGTGAAGGTGATTATTTGTACCGGATACGGCCTGGACCATGAGGCCATGCAAGAGATGCAGGATGGGGTATGCAGCTTTATTCAAAAGCCGTATAACCTTGAAAAACTGGCCCAGGCAGTCCGCATGGGTATTGACTCAGGATCTGTCTTGCCTAACTAGCCTATATTCCCTCCAATTTATTGTTTTTCCGCCATAATATTGCCACCATACCTCCGAACTTGACGTAGCCCTTCTTATTGCAAAAAAATCTTTTTTTTCGTTTTATTATGTGATAGGCATATTTAGCGTTTGAGTGTTACTTACAGCTAAGCGATTAACTTCTTTTTTTGTGCGGTCTCACTCAAAGCCTCTCTACACTTAGCGAAGGTCAATCAGATATACCTTTAGTGCGGTCGAGGCCGATGACCAACTCTGCTGCCAATGATCGTTTCCCGGGGAAAAATACACCCCCACATCTTTTAGCATCAACATCTCCAATACCTGCATTCAATCCAGTTCTTATCCGGAAGCTCCCCTCTCCTGACGGGAGGGTAAGATCTCCACCCCTAGTCCTCTCCTGTCAAAGGAGGCTGTTTCGCAATGTCATTGCGATGGAGGGGTATAGGGATTCCGGATGAGAATGATCCAATCATTGCGGACAAAGCCTAATAAAATTACGAAGGAGGTAATTACTATGAAAGGAACAGGCAAACGCATATTCGCCAAGGTCGGACTAAGCAGGTTTTTGCAATGGCGGATTAATACTTATATAGTCCGCTTTCTTCCCCTGGCCCTCTCCCGGGCCTATTTGTGCCTTTTGGGGTGCATATATTACGCACTCAATAAGGGGGAACGAAAAGTCATCGAAAATACCATAACAGCTATATTTGAAGGAAGATATCAACCTAAAGAAATAAAATGGGTTACCGAATTGGCGATCAAGGGGATTTTCACTCATTACCATGAAAAATTATTTATGACTTATACTAACTATAAGTGGCTGCGCTCCTTCATATTCCAAAACATACGCCTGAGAAATCAGGAGCTGCTCAATGCGGCCCTTAAAAAAGGCCGGGGTGTTATCCTGGTGACCGGTCATTTTGGAGCGGTAGAACTCATACCCCTGACTCTGGGCATGCGAAATTATCCTGTGACTACGATTGTTCGTTTTAAGACCAGAAGGCTAAAAAAGGCCTTGCTGGAACGGGCCATGCCCTGCGGTATTCGTCTTTTGGATGCCGGCACAGAAAATGTAACGTTTGCTGCACTCGGCACACTCAAGGAGAATAGAATACTTCTTACCGAATGTGATGAGTTTGAGGCGTGGAGGCCGCACAAAGACAGAAGCACAGAATTTTTGGGGGTTACCTTGCCGGTGGACAGGACCCTGGATGCACTGCAAAAGAAATATCAGTCCCCGGTGATATTTGCGCTCTTAAAACGCGGATGGAACGGCACCTATGTCATGGAATTTCATGATGTCGCTGAAGTCAAGGAGACAAAACAAGGCCTTTCTATAGCCGAAAGGGTCTTGTCCATCCTGGAAAATTATATTTACACCTATCCTGAGCAGTGGTATCAATGGAAACAGGCCGGCCTGTTTTTAAGACCGCTACTGCAGGGAGTCATGGAGCAGACTGATGAGATTAAGGGCGCTGGACATCTTTCATCTCCGCATCCCGTTTTTGTTCCCGGTCAAACATAGCCTGGCTGTTCGGGAATGCTCGGAGTCTCTCGTCGTGCGGGTAGAGACGGAAACAGGTCTCTCCGGTTATGGCGAAGGGACTCCCAGAGGCTATGTAACCGGAGAAAGCATAAGCGGGAATATTGCATTTCTTGAAAAAGGCCCTGTACCCATGCTTGCCGGGCACGTTTACCCGGACCTGCTAAGCGTGCGCGAGTTCCTTGACGCGCTATCTGCGCAGGATGACGCATGCAAAAACCCCTCAGCGGTTTGTGCCCTTGAAACTGCGTTGCTGGATGCGGCCGGAAAGGCATGGCGTAAGTCTGTATCGGAGATACTCGGCCTTGAATGCGAACAGAAGCAGCTTACTTACAGCGCTGTAGTTTCTCTATTACCTTTGGACAAGTTTGAGGCTTTTCTCCTCATGGTCAAACAGAGGGAGATGAGATTTCTCAAATTAAAGGTGGGCAACGAGTCAGACTTGGCCCGTCTGGAATTGGCCCGTAAGATTCTGGGAAGCGACATCGATATCCGGGTGGACGCTAATTGTGCATGGACGGCCGACGAGGCTATCCGGAAGATCGAGGAGATGAAAAGATACGGGATTTCGGCTGTAGAGCAGCCGATAGCCAGGGAAGACTTAAAAGGTCTTAAGAAAGTCTCCGAAAACGCCGGCGTTCCCATTATTGCCGACGAATCGCTCTGCAGTGTCGCCGATGCCGGACGTCTGGCGGAAATGAAGGCCTGTGAAATTTTTGATATTCGTCTCTCAAAATGCGGCGGTTTCCGGAATGCCGTTAAGATATTGGAGATAGGCCGTGAGACGGGTATAAGAGCCATGCTCGGGAGTCATGTCGGCGAAACGGGTATCCTCTCGGCGGCGGGCCGGCGCTTTGCCCAGTGTTTTGATGGACTCGTCTATATCGAGGGTTCCTTCTCCTCCCTGCTCCTGGAAGAAGATATCGTCCGGGAAGACCTGGTCTTCGGCAAGGGGGGGATTGCCCCCCCTCTTCCAGGACCAGGGTTGGGCATTACCGTACGGGAAGACGTGTTGAAGCGATACAGTGTACAACAGATAAGCTTTCAAAAGCTGTAGGAGATGCTGACAGCCAGAGAATGTGAGGTCTGCTGATATTCCCCGTTAGCGCGGTTGTCACCGGGCACGATGTCTGCGCCAATGGTGTTGTGCTTGTCGCGTTTTTTGCCCAGGACGTAATTGTAGGCCATACCAATAGTAAAGTCCTTAAACCTGTAATCCCCTCCCAGGCAAAAGACGTGCCGGTCAGCATCCGGGATGGACGGATCCATAGTCTCATCCGGGACCGGGGATTCATCGAAGATATAACCGGCCCGGATGGTGGCGGTCTTACCCAATCGATAATTAACCCCGAAACGATAGGCAAACACGTCGTTCCAGCCCCTTGGTTGAATCGACACCGATGTCTGGGTAGCGCCTACCGGTCTATCCAGATCAACCTTCAATTCTTCAAAGGTGGACCAGCCTGTCCAGGTAAGGTCGCATTCAAAGACCCAGGGGGACAGCCCCTTGTAGGCGATGCCGGCAAAGAGGGAAGGCGGGAAGACAATCCGGCTGTGTGCCCCACCGCTCGGGAAGAGGTGGGCTACCGCCGCGGGCACACTGAATTCTGCCTCGCCGTCAATCTTGACTCTGATTTCGCTCCGGTAGGAAAGGCCAATATTTGTGGTGGGAGTCAATTGGTAAATGAGACCAAGGTTGTACCCGTAGCCGTAGTCTGCCCCCTTGAATAACCGGTCACCGTCGGGAAGTCCAAGCGTACCTAGGTTCAGCTTTCTTCTGAGATCGGCCTCTGTGCGCATGATATTGGCGCCGCCGGCAACGGATAATTCAGAAGATACTCTCCAGGAGAGGACCGGATTAATATTGAGGGTCTCTAGATCAGAACTTGTAGCCAGATAGCGGCCGGTCCAACCGGCATCCCATTTCGTCCCCAGCCCAAAAGGGGAAAATACGCCTAGACCTAAGGCCAGATTTGGCATAAATTCGTGTGTCAAATAGAATTGAGGAGGAGAATATAATTGCGATTCGGTCCTGGTTTTTGTGCCCAGACTATCTTTATAATCGGCTCGCGGGGCAATGGCTGTAGCCCCCAGATAGACTTGGGTGCCCTTAAGCTGATTTATCCCGGCCGGATTGAAAAAGATGGCCGAAGGATCGTCCGCCTGGGCGGCAAAGGCGGACAAAGGAAAGAGAAGACAAAGCACGCCGCTTGCAGTGGCGATAATTATAATTTTATTCATCAGCATCCCATACTATCTTGTATCCCCCTGGAAATTCAAGGCCAAAATGCAAGGAGAAGATCAGACACACAATCTACCCACCTATCCCCCAGAAATATCATTCTTAAATTCAAGTCTTAGCTCAGTCATATCGATAACACATAATAAGCACAATGGTATATAAAATTGGGCAATAGTAATCGGCTATGAAGATAACGAACTGGCATAAAAAGCTTTGCCATAAGATAACGTTAATTTTCTTACCGCATAGCAGTTTGCGACCATTCCAATTTCACTTATATCTTCCCTCTTTACTTTCTATTGTTTTGATCGTGTTTGTTGTTCTGGGATGGTCATTATATGTGAATTCCAGCTATCTCTGCTACAGGTACCTGAGCCACTGTAATGAACAATTAAAGACCAAGGCTGTATATATTAAGGATGAAGTCAGGCGCATTAATTCCCTTGTGCAGAAGGTCGGCAAGCTCGAACGATCTCTGATAAGCGTGCTTGAACTGGGTGATCGACATGCTATTATCGCCAGATCCGAGAAGGGCCGGGGTGGTTTAAATTCAGATGACAACATTGGTCTCTCAAGGGTGATCCGTAGCGACATCGAAGAGCTAAGAGAAGAAGATATCTATTTAAGCTTTATAGAGTTAAGGGATAAAGTAAAAGCCCAGATTGATAAGTATGAGAAGATATCGGATTATATTAAAAAGCAGAAAGATATATACGAAGCCACGCCCAATGGCTACCCTACTAATGGATGCATAACTTCTCCTTTTGGTTATCGGAGCGATCCATTTTCTGGTGGACACGAATTTCATACGGGGATAGATATTGCAAATAAGGCAGGAACACCTATCTATGCCACGGCTAACGGGGTAGTGGCCTTAGAAGGACATCACGCCAAGTTAGGTAATTTTATTGTAGTGGAACACGGATACGCCTTTACAACTGTTTATGGGCATAACAAGAAGAACCTGGCTAAATGCGGAGATTATATTCGACGTGGGCAGATTATTGCCTATATGGGGCAAACAGGATCAACTACCGGACCACATGTCCACTATGAGGTGTGGAAAAAGAAGAGACCGATTAACCCGGCTGGTTTTTTGGCCAAGAAAGGAGGCTAATATGTTTTTGAAGGAGTGGGCTAAAGGTAAGGACCGGAGCGGTTCTTATTTGGGAGATAATGTTGGAGGTACAGGAGAGATTAATACCAATGGCTTAATCCGTATCGATGGCCACTGGGAAGGTAATATTAATGCAGACTCTATTGTTGTTGGAGAGACATCTCTAGTAAAAGGAAATTTGAAGGCCAAAAATATTGTTATTAATGGTGCTGTCCATGGTAAACTCGAAGCCACGGAACTTATTGAAATCCATGACAAGGGTAATGTGCAGGGGGATATAAAAACAGCGCGTCTGGTAGTTGTAGAGAAAGGTGTTTTGCAGGGCAAGTGCCATATATTGCGGGACATGGATGAAAAGGTATTAGAAATTGCTCCCAGGGAAGTATCAAAGGGAAAGAAGGTTTCTGAAATATCAGAATGAAAGACATCCCCGAGCGCCGAAGAAACTAAATCTGCGGGACGCAGAGAACCGGACACGGCAACAGACGCACCACCTTTTCGGCAGTACTGCCAAAAAATATCTCGTCTATCTGTCCTCCCTTGCCGCCCCGGCCATATCCTCCCATAACGATCAAGTCAACTTTGTCCTTTCTGGCCTTAAGGGTTATCTCGTGGAATGGGACACCCGCGGCCACCTCCGCGGTACAGGACGCCTTGGTGTTATTCCATTTTTTGATAAAATCTTTGAGCGCTGTTTTTGCACTGCGCATCATCTTCCCCTGGATTTCTTTTAATGGTGTGCCGGTAAATTCAGCAATGCGTTCGATATGCCGGCTATCAATTACATTAAGTAAAATTACCCTGGCTGAAAAAAGCGCAGCCAGGTCCAGTGCGTATCTGAATGCCGAGGCCGAGCATTCGGAAAAGTCTATGGCTACCATAATATTCGAGACCTTCATATTTCCTCCATCCGAAAAAAATATCTCGTTCAGCACCTACTTATATCTTTCGCCGGGCATTTGTCAACAGTTCTTGCCAATAGGACTTTCTAGAAATGGAAGCCATCATTCCTTCGCTTCACGGCTTGCGCAGTGACCCTTTCGGGACTCGCAGGCGGGGAAGGCTTACCCCTTCCAGCCACTAAAGGGCTGGCTTTCCCCTTTCTGCTCGTCCTCGAAGGGCGCCCCACTGCTCCAGCAAGTTACGCTCAGGAACAATGGCTTCCATAACATGGGGGAAGTCCTATTCTCCCGAGCAGGCAGGCTTCTTGACAGTCCTGGTGAATAACAGTATAAACTGCACCAGAGAAATGTATGAAAAAGATCGATACTGGCCCTGTAGAATTTTATCAGTTTGACCTTCTGAGCGACTTTCCCGAAGTCACACACGCTGTATTCACCCGCCGGGGGGGAGTAAGCCCAATTCCTTTTGACAGTTTGAACGTCAGTTATCATACTGAAGACGACACAAAACTGGTTGACAAAAACAGGGAAACAATAGCAGCAATAATCGGCGCCGCCCATCTGGTCTCGGCGCATCAAGTACATAAAAACGGGGTCGAAATCATAGATCGCCTCCCCGAAGGCGCCGATGAATTGCAGGGGGTCGATGCCTTGCTTACCCATCTTCCGGACGTGGCCTTAATGATAAAGCAGGCCGACTGCCAGGCCATAATCCTCTACGACTCCAGGCGTAAAGCCATCGGCAACGTGCACTGTGGTTGGCGGGGAAATGCCCTGGATATTATCGGTCGCACGGTTCAGACCATGTCAGAGGCCTTTGGGAGCAGGCCGCAAGACATCCTGGCCTGTATCAGCCCTTCTCTTGGTCCATGTTGCGCCGAATTTAAGAATTTTCGAGAGGAGTTTCCTCCCACACTCTGGCGATATGAGGTAAAGCCTTATCATTTTGACCTCTGGGCCGTAAGCCGCGCCCAGTTGCTTTCAGCCGGTATTCTGCCGGAGCACATTGAAATGGCCGGAATATGCACGAAGTGCCATCGGGAGGAGTTTTTTTCATATCGAGGGGAAAAGATCACGGGCCGCTCCGGTACGGTAGTAGCCTTGTCCAGCGATGCCTTTTCTAGGCAACGTCACGGGCCATTAGTCATTGGGCATTAGTTAACTTGGGAAGATCGATCACTTTTACCAGTGACAAATGACTATTGACTAATGACATTCACTATAGTTTATGGTACGAGGGGATAGGATCAAGATAGATCAGGTCACGGCAACTGTTTTAGAAAACCGGTTCATTGCGCCCGGTGTCTATAGGCTGCGCATAGAGGCGCCGGCCCTGGCCAGGGCTGCCCGACCCGGCCAATTCCTCATGCTGCGTGTCGGACAGACCCTGGACCCGCTCCTTCGTCGTCCCTTTTCCATACATGCCGTTCATGGTTCCAGAACTGTAGATATTCTCTACCGCGTAGTGGGCAAGGGCACGAATATACTTACTACTCTCAGAAACGGCGAAGGTCTGGACATCGTAGGCCCTCTCGGCTGTGGTTTTTCCTGGCGCGAGGAGTCCCCGTCCCTTCTTGTGGCCGGCGGTATGGGTATCGCCCCTCTGTTTTTCCTTGCACAAACCATCACTCAAAATGGCGCGGGAGCCAAAACTTCCGTATTCATCGGCGCCCGAAACAAAACAGAACTCCTTTGCGTGAAGGAATTAAAGACCGTGGGGCTTCAGGTGGAAGCAGCTACCGAAGATGGCTCAAGGGGTAAAAAGGGACTTATTACCGATTTGATTACAAACAGAGTTGCTGCCTCAAGGCCCGTTATTTATAGCTGCGGCCCCTATCCCATGCTCCATGCCGTCTCATCTCTGGCTATGCAGTACGGCCTTTCCTGTCAAGTCTCCTTGGAGAGGTTTATGGCCTGCGGACTTGGCGCCTGCCTGGGCTGCGTGACCGAGATGAGAAACGGCGATCTGGTCCGGGTCTGTAAGGAAGGCCCGGTCTTCGATGCTTATGAGGTGGCCTGGAAATGAAAAAGACGAGACCTGACCTTTCGGTCCAGATCGGCCTACTCAGGCTGCAAAATCCGGTGCTTACTGCCTCGGGCACCTTTGGCTACGGAGAAGAATATGCGGATTTGGTCGATCTTAACCGTCTGGGTGGGATAATTGTCAAAGGACTTTCGCTTAAGCCTCGCCCGGGGAATATGCCGCCTCGTACTGTAGAGACCCCTTGCGGCCTGCTCAACGCTATCGGCCTTCAAAATGTGGGGGTCGAGAATTTCATTGCAGACAAGCTTCCATTTTTATGTGATCTCTCCGTGCCGGTCATCGTCAACGTCCTGGGACAGGACATCAAGGAATATCAAAGATTGGCGGAAAGGCTGAACAATGTCGAGGGCATAGCGGCCCTGGAGGTCAATATCTCCTGCCCCAATGTTAAGAAAGGCGGCGTGGTCTTTGGAACAGACCACAAGGCCGCAGCGCGGGTTACCAAGGCAGTTCGGGCGGCGACGCGACTTCCCATAATCATCAAACTCAGCCCTAATGTGACGGACATCGTAAGCATAGCCCGCGCCGTGGAAGAGGCCGGGGCAGATGCCGTTTCCCTTATTAACACCCTTACGGGCATGGCAATAAATGTTGAGACAAGACGCCCCAAGCTAGGCAATGTTCTTGGCGGCCTTTCCGGCCCGGCCATTAAACCCGTTGCCCTGCGTATGGTCTGGCAGGTAGCCGGTGCGGTCAAAATACCGGTGATCGGTTGCGGTGGTATCATGACCGCAGCCGATGCCCTGGAGTTCCTCATTGCCGGGGCCTCGGCGGTCCAGGTCGGGACGGCCAACTTTGTGAATCCACGAGCCACGATGGAGATTATCTCCGGGATAGAAGAATACCTGGCCAGGCATAATCTTAAAGACGTAAAATCTCTGGTGGGCAGCCTGATACTATAGATTTCTTGACCCGTTAGGGAGTCATCGGCTTTCCCCTGCCAATTTAATACCGCCGGTTAGAAAATAGGCCATTTTAGCCGATGAAGAAGTAGGCCAGGCTGACCGGCCAAAAGTAGGCCATTTTCCTTTTACTTCTTTTTTCCCCGCGCGCAAAACTTTTTTTCTTCCCT
>JBFMFO010000016.1:0-61827 GCA_040754095.1 Thermodesulfobacteriota bacterium
CAGAGGGAGACGGTAACGCACCAGCTTGCCTTTCAAATATGGCAGGTACGCATTACTTCGTCCATGCCCCGTAATGGCCTACTTTTAAACCGGCAATTCTGGCCTGTTTTCTGACCGGCGGTAATAAGCTTCATCCAGTGAAACGGGAAGAGGGACTATAAATGACCGGAAAAGACCAAAAAGAGGCAAAGGGGCTGACCGAAAGGCAAATAAAGGCCATCCCTCATCTGGTGGTTTCATCGAGCTATGAGGAGGGCAGAAAGGCGGCCAGGATTTCCAAGAACACGCTTTACACGTGGTTGCGGGACCCTACCTTCAAGGATGAATTAAAAAAACAGCGGAATACTGTTGTTGATGAAGCCTTTGAAAGCTTAAAAGCATCCGTGACCAGGGCGGTTGATGTTCTTTCAAGGTTATTGAACAGCCAAAACGAGAGCATGCAGAGGTATGCCGCAAACGATATTCTTAACTATGTAATGAAGGTTAAAGAACTGGCAGACATTGAGGACAGACTAAGCAGCATCGAGAGGATCGTGCTGGAAAAAAGGACTTACCGATAAAAGAAGACAATATGAGCATTAAAAGGAGAATTAAAAAACTCGAACAGAACATCCAAGGCCAAGACCATGTTCCGCTTGTGGCAGCAGAATACCCGGACGGGAGCTATGAGCATCAGGGACAGGTATATGAAAACAAAGAGGCTTTTGACCGAGCCATGGACGCTATTCTGGGGGATAATCCAACAAAGCCCCTTGTAATCCTGACGGAATATGCAAACCGAAAGAAGGTTTCAGATGAGGCTTAAACAACGTGTGGAGAAGATTGAAAATGCAATAGAAGCAGGCATAAGGCAGAAGAAGCGCCGAAAAATCATCGTCTGTAATGATGAAACAAAACTCGCCGAGATGGAAGCCGCGAACCCGGATGCCATAATCGTTATCTTGCATATTCCCGAGCCGAAGCCGTTGCCGAAATGTATGTAGTAAACACGGGTAAACACTTCACCGGAATTCAAAATGGTGGGTGTAGAATTTATCGTGATTTTCATAGAAAAAGGCAGAGCCGTTTCGACCCTGCCTTCAATATCTATTGTCTGTTCGTCTATTTCTTGAACTTTTTCCTGAGCCCCGCAAGACCGATCAAACCGGAACCGAGGAGAAACATAGTTGTGGGTTCGGGGACGGGAGGCAACGAAGTCACATCAACATCACGAACTGCCCAAGCGTAGAACTCGCTCGCATGGCCTGGTATATTACCAGTACGGGTACCTGATTGACCTCCATTGGCCATACTAAAATAGTACGCCCAATGTGTGGTATCTGGAGGAGGATAATCTGTACTTGTCCAATAATGGTAGTCCTGAATATTAACAAAGAGGGCTAGATCAGGATCTGAGCTTGACAAGATAGATTGCCCAGCGACTCCTCCGAGTTCTTGGTAGAAAAGATTACCCAACTCGCTATTGACACAATCGTAATATGTATTACATGATGGGTCGGCCTGAGGAAGCCGCCAATCTGTATATCCAGCGTATTCTAAATCGTTTGCCCATATAATTGCAGTAGACCAATGCATGCGACCTTCATCCGCATATATAGCTTCAGAATCGTATCCTGAAGTCTTGGCATAGTTGGCATCCTTAAGCCACATGAGTTTAGAGCCGTCATTCCTTATCTGTAGAACAGTTCCATCTCCAACGTCCAACAGAGTCGCCTGGACAGAGATCGAAAACCCAGAAACCATTACCACCGTAACTAGCACCACGAATACCCTCTTCATCTTTCCCATCCTCTTGCGAATAAGGTCATCACTTACCTCCGGGTAGGTGGCCCCAGTTTTTGCATGCTACAGATAAGGACTAGCGCTTCTCTTCCTTTTCTTTCTTCAGCGGCACATCGGGATAAATCTTGGAGTAAAGTTTTTCATATAATGGCGACCCAGTACTACTAAGATTATCTAAAGCCAATAGCACCCCGCGGCGATCATTTTGCTTCAAGAACAAAATCCCCGCCCTGTAATAATAATCGGCAGCTATTACGTTATTATCTCTGTTATCGTAAAGCACACCGAGATTGTTCAGTGCTCCGGCGTTATCCTTATCCAGTTCTAGGGCCTTCTTGTATGCTTCCTCTGCCTCGTCCGGTCTCCCTAACTTACTATACACCAAACCCAGTGCATAAAAGTACGGCGAATACACCAGACAGCGGTCTTCTGGCAACCGGATAGCCTTCAGTAAAGCCACCTTGGCGCTCTCATAATCCTTGTTTTCGAAGTATGCCCATCCTAAATAGTAATGAACAATAATGTCGTTCGGGTCAATCTCTACCGACTTTTTGAGGGCCTTAATCGCCTGTTTAAGTTGACCGAGCTGGTAGTATGCACGACCTAAAGTGGAATAAGTGTCAGCGTCCAGTTTGTCAAGATAAGCCTGGATTGCTTGGCGATCATGATCGCCCCTAAACGTAAAAACAGGGCGGGGGATAGATAACGCTTTTTCCAGGCAGAGAATTGCCTGCCCATAATTGTTAGCCATGAGATATAGATGGCTCAGATGATAAAGGTATTCTCGAACATCAGGGGCCAGCCTTGCTGCTTCAGTCGCCGCCTCAATGGCCTCATTATCTTGACCGGTATGGTAATAGGCCATACCAAGATGGTAATACGCTCTGGCATGAATAAGATTGTCTGTTTTGGCCTGGATTATTTTTTTACATAATTCGATGACATATTGCGCAGCCTTGTTCTCTTCCATAGATCCTATTAAAGAAGCTTCATAGTCTAGTATGTCTATATTCTGTAATGCTGTAGAATAATCTTTACCGGCTATCGCGGCTAATGCCCGTTGATAGGCCTCTTTGGGGTTTCCACCGGGCGTAGCCAGGGGACTGTCCGATGCGGGGGCACTCATATGAATAACTATTACCGGCGCGGAGAATTCCACCCATTCCTTCACAGATATATTGGGTGTGGGAGCTTTCTCGCCTGCTTCCGCTTTTTGCCCCAGGGAAAGACCAGGCCGTATGCCAGCCCACAAAAAAAGCACAAATAGCATCAGGCTAAAAACCCTTGCCCGCCCCTTCCGTTGATTCATATCACTTCCTCCATTAACCCATTATACAAATTACCTTATCACAACCTTCAGGACAGGTAAACTGGATTCAGCTTGTTACATTGTTGAAAAACAGGTGTTAACTTATCCTAATTGAAAGGTAGGTAAAATCGGTCAGTGGTAAGCGGTTAGCATATTACAGGCACAATAAAGGCACATACCTTAGTACCACTACAGCCGGTGTCCGATGTAGCTTCTTACACTTCAAATTTTGCTCTGGGGTATCAAATAGGTATCAAAAATTAAAAAGGGCTACAGACTCTTTTTCTGTAACCCATTGATTTTACTGGTGGAGATGATGGGGATCGAACCCACGACCTCCACGTTGCGAACGTGGCGCTCTCCCAGCTGAGCTACATCCCCTCTGAACCTTGACGACTTGTCTGTATCTTTAATATCTTTGCGGATATCTGTCAAGAAACGATTACCCAAGACACATTAACTCGATAGTGCACATTGAAGCTCCCCGCAGCAAACTGTGGGGAAGCTCCGTATGCAAAGTAAAATGCATCGTATTCGCTCGTTAACCCCGCTGCAAGTAGCGGGGAATGCGCTCGCTATGCATGTTCATCCGGGCCGCAGATGAACGCAGATTACCAGGATTTTAAATTAAAACTTGCGAAAACAGGAGATGACATCTGCGGGTATTTGCGAAAATCTGCGTCCAATTAATATCAAATCTTGTGATAAACGACAAGCCGCCGTCTTTCGTGCGTAACCGGCAGGATAATTTCCAGGCTATTGACCGGATGAAACACCTGGGGACGGGCATCCCGGGCCACGGCGTCAATCTCCTCCTGCACCCGCGGCCCTTTCATGGCAATGGCATAACCCTTCTCTTTGAGAACAAACCGGGACAAATCGAGGAAGATTTTTAAGTCAAATGCCGCCCGCGAGATGACCACGTCAAATTTTTCGCGCCATTGCGGCTCTTGGGCTATAGCCGCATCCAGATGCAGGCGCTCGGCCCGAATTCCCTGAAGGCCGAGGATGCGAATTATATGTCTTAGAAAAAAGACCTTCTTCTCTCTGGCCTCGACCAGGGTTATAGAAAATCCCGGATCGGCTATCTTCAGCGGGATACCGGGAAAACCGGCCCCGGAGCCGACATCCAGGATATGACTGTGCGGCGGGATAAGGGGAAGCGGCGTCAGTGAATCTATAAAATGTTTAGAGATAATTTCCCGGTCGGTCTTCAGGGCAGTCAGATTTATTTTTTTATTCCATTCCTTTAACTCCGCAAGATAGAATAAAAATTTCTCTACCTGGGAGTCAGAAAGGGATATCTTGATCTCTGTGGCTGTCTGTAGTAAAAGCTCTGACGCCGATCCCATCACCTGAGAATCCCCTTCTTGACCCCTTTGATAAAAGGGAAATAGCCCTATCCCGGCGGACTCGCAATAACACTGTCCCCAAAGAATATTATTTGCCGATGCAGAACCGGCTGAAGATACGGTCCAGGACGTCTTCCGGCGTGGTCTGGCCCGTAATCTCACCCAGGCGATCGAGGGCCTCCTGAATGTCGATAGCTACTATATCCGGCGTGACCCCCTTAAGGAGGTTCTCCCGGGCTTGGCCAAGAAAAGGCAGGGTCTGGGCCAGGGCCGCATACTGCCGGGCATTGGGAATAATGGCGGTATCCGGCATATCCGCTGCGCCTCCGACCACGGCCGAAAAAACAGCCTCCTTGAGTTTTTCCAGATTCGTCCTCCGGAGGGCGGAAATCGCTACCAGGTTCCTGGGGCTAAAAGATTCGCGCAGTCTCTCTGTATCCAGCTTAATGCCCAGGTCCATCTTATTGACTACGACTATGAAGGCCCGGCCCTGGATGTCCTTATAAATCTCGTAATCCTCCGGGCTCAAATCAGCGCTGCCGTCTATCACGAAAAGGAGCAGATCGGCCCCGGCTATTCGCTTTCGGGTCAGCTTTATGCCGATTCCTTCTATCTCATCGCGCGCCTCCCGGAGGCCGGCGGTATCTATAATCTTAACCGGTATCCCCTGGACGTTTAAAAGCTCTTCAATAATATCCCGGGTTGTCCCGGGTATGGCCGTAACAATGGCCCTTTCCTCCTCCAGCAGGGCATTCAGAAGACTGGATTTACCGACATTGGGTCTGCCCATTATGGCCACCGTGACTCCTTCCCGGTAAACCCGTCCCTGTTCGTAAGAGGCCAGGAGGTCTCGAATGGGGTTGACCGCCTCGCTTTCCAGCCGGTAGGCCAGTTTTTCGGCCTCCACAATCTCCACATCCTCCTCCGGAAAGTCTATGGCCACTTCCAGGACAGCCAGCGCATCCAGCAGGCCGTTTTTTATAGTATTCACCCGCTCCGCAAGTCCGCCCATAAGCTGGCCGGTGGCCAGTTTGAGACCACGGCTCGTCCGTGCCGCGATACTCTCCATAACCGCCTCGGCCTGCGTAAGGTCGATCCGCCCGTTCAGGAAGGCCCGTTTGGTGAACTCACCCGGCTCAGCCAAGCGGACGCCGCAGGCCAGAACCACAGACAGGATTCTCTGTAGAATGATATAGCCGCTGTGGCAGTTTATCTCGGCTACGTCTTCACGCGTGTAGGTATGCGGACGGCGCATCACGGAAATGAGGACTTCGTCTATTACCTCTCCATTTGCCGGGTCAACGATATGTCCGAAATAGAGGTGATGATTCTGGAGGTGAGCGATGGGGTTATGGGGCCGAAAGATATTACGAACTACGTATTCGGCCCGGGGGCCGCTGATTTTGATTATCCCGATACCGCCTGCGCCTACCGGCGTGGCTATAGCCGCTATGGTATCCCCGTAACGATACATATATGCGGTAGGTAATAAGTCATCCCTGCGAAGCTTGTCCCTGACCCCGGTCAGGGAGCAGGAATCTATATCCTAAATTTCCGTCAGAGTTACCCCGGATTCCCGTTTGCGCGGGAATGTCAAAGACTGATAGTCAGGGCATCTAACGGGACATACCTTTTGCTTTTCCCCGCTCCCGCGCGAAGACGGCGACCTTTTTTAACAGTCCATCCCCGATGCTTTTGGTCTTAACGACCGGGTCATTCTGCAGGGCGAGATGTATGGCGCGCCTGTCCGCAGCATTAAGCAGGTCCGTATAGAATGATTTTCCAGTTTTCTGGGCCCTATCTTTAAGACGCATGGCCATCTCGGTAAGATAAGCCTTTCGCCTCTCCCGGTAGCCCTCACAGTCCAAAACCACCTGGATTTTTTCTCCGGCTACCTTGCTGAGCATTTTATTTAAGAGATATTGCAGCGCATCAATGGTCTGCCCCTGTTTGCCGATAAGGAGAACCGCATCCTTACCCCGGAGGTTAAGGACTTCGAAGCCATTCTCAACGCTGCTTTCTACGGCCAGATCAAAATCAAGCAAGGCAATCAATTCCTGTAATATCTGCTTCGGATCAGCCTTCTCTATTCCGGGTCCTTCAGGCGACGCTTCCGGAGTCGGGACGCTGACCCTAACCTTTGCCTTTTTCAAGCCCAGACCAAACACACCGCTCGACCCGGTAGAAATAATCTCGATCTTTAAATGTTCCCGGGGGAGACCCAACTCCTGACAGGCCGACTCTATAGCTTCTTCTACTGTTTTTCCTTCAAATATATCTTCCGACATGCGACCCCCCACTTATCATGCAGCCTTCTTGTTGATATAATACTGCTGACCAATGGATAGAATGTTGTTAACCAGCCAGTACAAGACCAGGCCGGCCGGGAAATTGACAAACAAAAAAGTAAAGATGACCGGCAGGAGTAACATTATCTTGGCCTGGACAGGATCGCCGGTGGTAGGGGTCATTTTCTGTTGAATAAACATGGATGCCCCCATAAAAATGGTTAAAACCGGCAATCCACCCACATACGGTATATCAAAACCTACCGGCAGCCGGTCCGGCGCCGATAGATCATTTATCCACAGCACAAACGGAGCATGGCGTACTTCTATGGCGTTCAACAGCACCTTATAAAGGGCGAAAAAAACCGGGATCTGGAGGAACATGGGCAGGCATCCCCCCAGGGGGTTGATCTTATATGTCTTGTAAAGCCCCATGAGTTCTTCGTTCATCTTTTGTTTGTCATTTTTATACTTCTCACGAATCTTGGCCATCTTGGGCTGGAGTTTTTGCATCTCCTTCATGGAATGGTAACTTTTATGCGTAAGAGGCCAAAAAAGGATTTTGATTAAGACTGTTACCAGAATAATAGCAACCCCGTAATTATGGATAAAGCGGTCAAAAATATTTAATGTAAGCAACAGGGGCTTGGCAATGATGTCAAACCAGCCAAAATCCACGGATTTTTCCAGTTTCAGGCCCAACGGCTTGAGGGAAGAGAGGTCTTTTGGGCCAAGATATAGCTGGTAATTCAGAGTGGTTTGCTTCTGGGCCGGGATAACCACCGAATGATAAATAAAGGAGGTAAGAGTGACGCCCTCCTTTATCTTCGACATTCTCACATGCCCTGATTCCACAACACGCGGGACAATAGCGGATATAAAGTATCTATCCTCATAAGCCACCCAGGACACCTTACCGTTAAGCACCCTGTCTTCTTTCAATTTTTTGGCCTCTATCTCCTCCAGGGTATCATTAACATAAGCGGCCGGGCCATTAAAGGTATAGCCGTTATCTTTGTCATAAGGGCGATTAATGAGGTCCAAGGACACGTCTTCGCTCACCGGCTGGGTAGTCGGGTTAAAAACCATCACATCGAGGTCTATCTTATATGAATCGTTATAAAATATATATTTTCTTATAAATTGCCAGCCCTCCGGAGAAACATAAGCCAGTGAAAGGGCAGCCTGATTTTTTTTCGGATCAAGGTCTATGGCGTAGCGGTCGGCCTTAAATACGGCATCCTGCGCCTGCGGAAGGAGTCCGCCGGGGAAACTCATCCCCAGAGGAAGGTAACCGGGCTGATCTACCTTAATCAGCTCCTTAAGGGGAGATTTTTCGTCCAAACTCTCCCGATATTTCTTCAGCTTAAAACTCTTGAGACGTCCGCCGAATTCGGTAAAGGTAGCCTCATAAAGATTTGTGGAAACAACAATATCTTTGGCTGAGGAAATATCGACGGCCTTGTTCTCAGATGGTTTTAGCGGTACAGTAACGGGCTGAATAGCCATCCGGCTTTGGGCAGGCGCGGGCTGCGCCTCTGACTTTGCCGGAGGCGTTTCCTGTGTTTTAGGCTGTTCGGCAAAAAAATATTGGTATATTACTAAAGTAAGTATAGACAAGACTACGGCCAAAACAGTTTTGCGGTCCATGTATTATCTTCTCCGGTGAATAAGGTCGCCTATTTTTCTCTAACAGGGTCGTATCCGCCCCTATGGAAGGGATGACACCTTAGAATCCGCATGCCGGCCATGAGAATCCCCCTTGCCGGCCCATAATGTTCTATAGCTTCAACGGCATACTGAGAACAGGTCGGTATAAACCGGCAGGAGGGTCTTAAGACAGGAGAAATAAGGCACTGATACAGCCTGATTATTGCGATACATAATTTCTTCAACATGTTCGAAGCAAGGGAGATTTCTTCAGCTCATGCTCAATATCCGGATATGCAGGCCTCGATGGCAGGCTTCTGACCGAAAAAATATAGTCATTTGAAGGCGGAAAACAGGATTTATGCAGGCGAAAAAACTCTCTTATCAACCGCTTTATCCTGTTGCGCCTTACCGCGCCTTTTATTTTACGGCTAATAGCTATACCCATGCGAGGTATTCCGAGGTCATTGGACCGGACAATGATGATAAAGTGTTGCGTTGCGATACGCTTACCTGATTTGTATGCAGCGACATAATCCTGTCTTCTGCGTACCCTGTCAACCTTCTTGAGCGCATACCCTCCCATATCTTTTGATACGCCGCTAATGAGTTTCTCAGTTAACCTTAGGGCCGCTATACTGTAAGGCGCTTTCGCCCCTTAGCCCTTCTCCTGTTGATTACAGCTCTCCCGGCCCGTGTTCTCATCTTACTTAAGAACCCATGCGTCCTCTTACGTCTGATGTTACTGGGTTGAAATGTTCTCTTCATGAGTCCATCTCCATATCTATCTAATTGGAATAAAAGACAATTTAATGCCTTATTAAAAGTTGATTACTTAAACATATATTTGCATACCTGTCAAGTAGCGGAGAAAAATCCGGCACTCAAAGGCGCAAGAGATAAAAAGGTGGCCCTTATTCAGGTGTTATATTGGCGGAAGTGCATGGGAATCGAACCCACCCGAGAGGCTACTAACCCCCCGCACCGGATTTGAAGTCCGGGAGCCTCACCAGAGAGCTATCCACTTCCAGCTTGAGTATATATAAGCCTTAAAATACGTTGTCAAGTTTTAAACCGACCCTTGATCCATCGTCAAACCGTTGGCAGAGAGCATTGGGTGATCTCCGATTACCAGGCAACCGGGTTCAAATCCGAATATCGAAATCCGAAACAAATTCAAATGTCCAAATTCCCAATGTTCCAAACGACACCAGCGCTGATTATTTTTAATTTGAATTTTGGTGATTCGATATTGTTTCGAGATTCGTGCTTCGGATTTCGGATTTTAAATAACGCTACATAGCAACCTTGGTGTGTTTACAGTCAGAATCTAACTCGTACGAAAATAGGCGTTGAATTTTGGCGGCCGGAAGTCACAAGGCCATAGAGGAAACAGGAAAATAGTTATTTTTCCCTTTTGTTATCAATAAGATATGCAAAAAGACCTTGACACGCGCCTCCCTGTCCGGGTAGAAAGCCGCCTATGGAATGGAAATCATCTATACAAAAGTGGATTCTTCTGCTGATAATAGGCCTGACCGCATGGCTAATCTTTGCGGCTGCCCGCCCCGATGGAGAAACCAGCGGAACCTATAGTAATCCTTATTCCACAGAACAGGTCAAAAAAATGATGCGGTTCCACGGCACGTTGGCTGCCAAGTTTGATGGACAGACTTGGTGGTATAAGTCAAGGGGGCACTGGCTACGGCTGGACAATGCCGAGGCCAAACGGCGGTGTTGTATTTAGTTATTCGTTCTCTGGTCAATAATCAAATGTTTCAGGACATCCCAGGACTTCTCTAATTTTTCCTCTTCTTCTTTACGTTGCCTTTCCGCCTCGACAGGATCTGTAACACTATAATAGATGATCTGTTTTCGCCCATCGGGTAAGGTAATCTCCTTAGAGCCTACCATACGTCCCGGGTCATATCTCCTATGCCTTTCCCGCTCCTCGTGCTCGGTCTTAATGAGAAGCTGGATGGTCTCGTCACTTACCCCGGCCTTTTTTAGTTTTATGATTTCCTCTGTCGTAAGGGCAAAAGCTCCGGTGGCAACCCCAAAAATCAAGATGAGACAAACAATAATAAGGCAGAAATACCCGGCACTTCGCTCCTTAAATAGCCTGACCGGGCGATCCGTCTTCGGCAGGCTGCCGGTGACAAACGAGCAATTATGGGGTAGGACAGCCGCCCCAGCTGTCCTGGATATGTAACGGTCAGCCATTTGGTTTTAGTGTATCTAAAAACTATGCCTTTACAGACTTTCCCTTCCCGGCCTTTTTCTCTTCCTGCATCTTTACCACCGGGCAGGTCATAGTGTGGCGTATGGCCTTTATGGTCTGTATCCTGGTAAGAACCACGTCCGAGAGTTCATCGTGATCCCTGGCCTCAACCTCGATAATAATGTCATACGGCCCCATTATGACATCCAGCTTTTTAACGCCTTTTATCCTGGAAACGGTCTTTGCCACCTCGGCGGTCTTGCCTATAGCCGTGTTGATAAGTACATACGCCTTTATGGACATTGCTCCCTCCTCATAATATTTTTCAGTTATTTCAAATCTATACTACAGACGGCCTGATAAATCAACGCACAAAATTCCTTGTCAAACAGCAGTAAATAATATAATTTCAAAACATGTTGCGGCGCAAAGTCAAGGATTATTATTTTTACAAGGCAAAAAGAGAGCATTACGCCGCGCGTTCCGTCTATAAATTAAAAGAGGCGAATGAAAAATATAAATTCCTGCACAGGCGCGGTGTAGTCCTGGATCTCGGCTGTTTCCCGGGATCCTGGTTACAGTATTGCGCCGAGGCGGTAGGGCCGCAGGGTTTCGTCCTGGGTATCGACCGACAGGAATTAAAATCACTGCCCGGCCCTAACACGCGATCTTTGCAGGCGGATGTCCTGGCCCTGGACCCGGAAGAAATAAAAAAAATTCGGAACGCCTTTGATGTAGTCCTGAGCGATATGGCCCCGCAGACCTCGGGCGTAAAGATCGTGGATCACATGAAGTCTATTGAGTTGGCCCGTGCGGCATTTTTAATAGCCAAAGAATTACTCAGGACCGGAGGGACATTATTCGTCAAGGTCTTTCAGGGCGAAGACTTGGCGGCGTTCAAAAAAGAAGTCGAGCAGGCCTTTGCCCAGGTGAGGTTTTTCAAACCCAAGGGATCGCGACCGGAAAGCAAAGAGGTCTTTATACTGGCCTCGAATAAAAGGCCGGAGAGGAAGGACGCGCTACTAATTGTCAGCCAGTAGTCCGTTGTCAGCGGCAAAGAAAAAACAAACAACAAATAAAGTATAATATAGCAGGAGGAATCAAGCAGTTATGTCCGGCCATTCCAAGTGGAGTACTATCAAACGTAAGAAAGGCGCTACCGACGCCAAACGCGGCAAGATATTTACAAAGCTGGCCAAGGAAATCATTGTGGCAGCCCGTCTGGGCGGCGGAGATATCAACATGAACCCGAGATTGAGGGCGGCTGTAGCCGATGCCAGGGCCGAAAATATGCCCAAGGATAATATCGAGAGGGCGATTAAAAAGGGAACCGGCGAACTGGAAGGGCAGTCCTACGAAGAGGTAATCTACGAGGGTTACGGGACGGGCGGTGTGGCTGTCCTGGTGGAAAGCGTAACGGATAATAAAAACCGGACGGTTTCGGATATAAGGTACATATTCAGCAAAAACGGCGGCAACATGGGAGAAAACGGCTGCGTGGCCTGGCTGTTTGATAAGAAAGGTCTGATCACCGTAGATAAGAAGGCCGTAACCGAGGAAAAGCTGATGGACATCGCCTTGGAGGCCGGGGCCGAAGATGTACGCGAGCAAGAGGAAGAATATGAGGTAGTAACCCCGGTGTCTGATTTTGAGGCCGTAAAAAAGGCCCTGGACGACCAACGGGTCCCTTATCTGGCCGCCGAAATCACCATGTTTCCCAAGACCACGGTGCAGATAGAAGACGAAAAGCAGGCCCAACAGGTATTGCGATTAATGGAAGCCCTGGAAGACAATGATGATGTCCAGCATGCTTATGCCAATTTTGATATACCTGACGCTATCCTGGAGGCTATCGGCTGATTCCTGTCGGAAATAGGATCTTCGAACTTTCGGACCCTTAATGCTTCGGATATAATTATTATGATAAGAGTCTTGGGCATCGATCCCGGTTCAATAGTAACCGGATTTGCTATACTGGAGAAGGGAAATAACGGCCTGATCCATGTCCATAGCGGTGCGATTCGTCCGTCGGCCCGGGAATCCTTTGCGGTGCGCCTGAAGGGTATCTATCGATCCCTTCAAACTGTCATTAATAATTTTGAGCCGGATGATGTGGCGATAGAGGGCGTCTTTTTGGCCAAAAATCCTCAGTCGGCTATAAAGTTAAGCCATGTAAGAGGTGTAACCATGCTGGCCTCGGCCGAAGCCGGTCTGGAAATCTATGAATATTCACCCCGGGCAGTGAAACTGGCCGTCGTAGGCTATGGGCAGGCCAGTAAAGAGCAGGTGCAAAAGATGGTGCAGGCCCTTGTAAGTCTAAAAGAGATGCCGTCTCCGGACACCGCCGATGCCCTGGCCGTGGCTATCTGCCATATTCACACTACTATATCAGGTCAAAACCGATGATCGCCCGCTTGGAAGGAAATGTACTTTATAAATCGCCGGAATATGCCATTCTCGATGTAAATGGGGTCGGCTATCAGGTGTTCATCCCGCTTTCCACCTTTTATGAGTTGCCGGAGACGGATAGCCCAGTCAGCCTGCACACCTATACACACCTGCGGGAAGATGTGTTGCAGCTTTATGGCTTTAAGACTATGGCCGAGAAGATAATGTTTATGTCCCTGATAAGTATCTCAGGTATAGGCCCCAAACTGGCGGTTAATATCCTTTCAGGCATCGGTGTGACTGAGCTGGAACAGGCCATACTATCGGAAGATATAAGCCGGATAATCAGTATCCCGGGCGTAGGCAAAAAAACGGCGGAACGAATGGTGATCGAATTAAGGGACAAGATAGGTAAAAAAACGCCTGAATCCTATCCTGCCACTATCCCGGTGACCGCAGAAAACAAGAGGCTTTATGCAGACGCCGTCTCTGCCCTGGTCAATCTTGGTTATAAAAAGGCCGCTGCGGAAGCTGCCATGGCCAGAGTCGAAAGGGAAAATAAGGGCCTGTTTTCTCTGGAAGAGATATTAAAACAGGTCCTAAAGGTCATATCACGGTCATGAGTTCAACTACAGACGACAAAAAGCGGCTCTCGCCGATAGCGCCGACCATCGAAGACGATGAAGCCCGTTATGAAAACAATCTGCGCCCCCGGAACCTGGAAGAATACATAGGCCAGGAAAACCTGAAAGCTAATCTGCGTGTCTTTATCGAGGCCGCCCGGAACCGGAAAGAATCCCTGGATCATGTGCTCTTTCATGGTCACCCGGGACTGGGCAAGACTACCCTGGCGTATATCTTAGCCAATGAGCTTTCAGTGAATATAAGGGCTACTTCCGGCCCGGTTATTGAAAAAACAGGCGACCTGGCCGCCATCCTCACTAATCTGAAAGATAATGATGTCCTTTTTATCGATGAGGTCCACCGGTTAAACCGCGTGGTAGAAGAGATGCTCTATCCGGCCATGGAAGACTATCAACTGGACATCATCATCGGCCAGGGACCCAGCGCCCGGAGCATCAAGCTCGACCTTCCGCGGTTCACCCTGGTAGGGGCCACCACCCGGGCCGGGCTTCTAACCCCGCCCTTGCGAGACCGTTTTGGTGTGGTTCTGCGGGTGGACTTTTACACACCGGAGGAGCTTGAGATCATTATCACGCGCTCCGCAAGAATTCTGGGCATCTCTATCGACAAAGAAGGGGCCTTCGAAATAGCCCGCCGTTCGCGGGGCACCCCCCGTATCGCCAACCGCCTCCTACGTCGTGTCCGTGATTTTGCCCAGGTGAAGGCCGACGGAGTAATCACCAAAAATGTAGCGGACGCCGCCCTGCATATGCTGGAGGTGGATGATCGGGGATTCGACCGGATGGATCGCCAGATACTCCTTACGATTATCGAGAAATTTGACGGCGGGCCTATCGGCCTGGATACACTTTCTACGGCAGTATGTGAAGAAAAAGATACGATTGAAGATGTCTATGAACCTTACCTGATCCAGTGCGGGTACATAAGCCGTACACCCCGCGGCCGGGTTGCCACCCGCCTCGCCTATCAATACCTAAATCAGAAGCCCAGGGAATCAAGCCAGGAGTCTCTGTTTTGACCCGCCTCAGACGGACTGAGTGTACAATAAAACGGGTAGCAGTGATCGGCCCAGGTGCTATTGGACTCTTTTTCGGCGGCCTTTTGAGCCGTCTTGGGTTGGATGTCCGGTTTCTGGACAAGTTGGAAGAACGGGCCGCCCATCTTATAGGGTATGGTCTATTGCTGGAAGAACCCACCGGTGTTACATCCATTCCCCTTAAGGTAACCACCAATACGGCCGGCATCGGCCCATGCGATCTGATCATCATCTGCGTGAAATCCTATGCCACGGAATCAGCGGCCTCTCTGCTACCCTCGCTCATTTATCAAAATACCCTAGTCCTTACACTGCAAAACGGTCTGGGCCACGTCGAGATTCTTAAAAAGGTCTTGCCGGAGAGACAAATCGCAGTTGGCGTCACCTTTCATGGCGTAACCCTAGTTGAAACCGGGCACATCCGCCACGCGGGTGAAGGGCCGACTTATATCGGGTCTTTTCTCCCGGATGAGAGGATGCGAGGACAAATTGCCGGGCTGGCGGAGATATTAACCGCCGCTGGATTGGCTACAACAGTGGCTGATAACATCGAAGAAATCGTCTGGAACAAGCTCCTGATTAACACAGGAATTAATGCCCTCTCGGCTATAACCAGGCTTAAAAACGGAGATCTGGTAAAATCCCCGGAGATACAGAATCTCATGGCTATGGCCGTTGCCGAGGCCCTTGCCGTGGCCCGCGGCAAGGGCCTCCAAGTCAATCCTCAAGCCGTGGAGGCGGCAAAAGCGGCCTGCCTGGCCACAGCCGAAAATCGCTCCTCGATGTTGCAGGACGTCTTAAATAAGAAGCGGACTGAAATCGAGGCCATAAACGGGGCGGTTGTCAAGGAAGCAAAAACCCTGAGCATCGCCACCCCGGTAAACGAGGTCTTGACCATTCTGGTTAAGGGTATAGAGAAAAGTTACAACTTACAAGCAGAAAGATAAGCGTTTAACCAGAAATCAGCTATCAGCTATTAATTCACCCATCACTCACCGTCGTTATAGCATCACAAACTTTTTGCAAGTTTTCTACGCCCACATATTGACAATCGCATACAAGTTTGTTAAGTAGCACTTTATTAATTTTCGTGTTACTCATTCTGGGTAAGAAGTTGACTTCCAAGCCTACAGAAATCTATTTCGCAATTTAGCTTTACCTTTAGGCATATTTTTTTATTGTATGGTGCTACGAAAATAATATTCATGTTACGAAGGCTGGGAAGAAAATATCTTCCAGCTATTAGGGCTAAGGGATGAGATGAGATTAAAGTGTAACCTGTCGTTGGATTATGGAGGATGTGATGAAGAAAGGTTTGCAGTCGATTGTCATTCTATTGGGGATTCTTGGCGTTGTTTTACCCCAGGTGAGTTGGGCAGAGGAGAAAACGGCAAGGCTGGAAGAAATCGTCGTGACGGCGACAAAGACGCCGCACACATTAGAAGACGTGCCTGTGGAGACCAGTGTCATAAGTAAAAAAGATATTGAGAACTCAAATGCGAAAAATGTAACTGAACTTTTAAAGGAGTTAACCGGATTTTATATCAGGGGAGAAAACGTGCCGGGATCATCCGCATGGCTTTCACGATTAAGGGGACTTAATTTTGATCAGGGCTACGGGCTTGTGCTCATAAATGGCGAAAGGGTATTAGGCGGCGCGATGGGTGAATATGGCATAAGTCTTAATCAGATGCCGGTTGAAATGATAGAAAGAATTGAAATCGTAAAAGGCCCGGCATCCGTACTTTACGGAAGCGACGCCATGGCCGGCGTCGTAAATATAATCACGAAGGCCATTCCTGAAAAACCGACCTTAACGGCAAGCGCCGGATACGGCTCTTATGATAGCACGTTATTTAATGCCGGGTACGGTCAGAAAATTAATAAATTCGGATTTTGGGCCAGCGCGCAGAGAGAAACCTCTGAAAGAGGGCGTTATAGCGCAAGTGAGGACAATTTCAGGGGGGAATACGTCCTTTCAAAATTTTCATACGATTTAACTGATAAAGCAAACTTCGCCCTTGGAATCAATCATGATGAGTTGAAATGGGAATACCAGACCGAGGAAAAGATCCGGCTCAGCCCTAGCCTGGAAATGGTGCTCCCGGATACGTCCGTTCTGAAACTTAAGGGATACTGGTACAAGCTCGACATGGATTCTTTTTCCCCCGGCTATACCCGCCGTTTTGGTGACATTGCATATACGGAAACAGAGGTGCAATACACAAAGCCGCTTGGCGCCGGCCATCTCGTTACAGCAGGTGGCGAATATCTCTTAAGGGACATAGATGCAAGCTTTGCCGACAAAAGTGACAATTTTCAGAGTCTGTATCTCCAGGACGAAATAAACCTGAAGCCTTTTGATATTGTCATTGGAGGCAGGCTGGACGACAATTCCCTCTACGGCATCGAATTTAACCCCAAGGCAGGCCTTATGTGGGAAGCCACACCCGATACCCGCATCAGGGCATCAATCGGCAGGGCATTTAAAACGCCGACCATACGTCAGCTTTACGTACTCTTCAAGCACGGCACCTGGTGGAACAGGCCCGATGAGAATCTGAACCCGGAGACCTCATGGGGCTACTCTGCCGGGATCGAACATGTATTTTCAAAAAGACTGTCCGCGAATCTGGGCCTGTTTAGAAACGACATAAAGGATATTATTGTGGCGGTTGATACGTCTGAAACTATAGATGGCGCACCGGTGCGGACATGGAGAAATGTGAATAAGGCATTTACCCAGGGAGCAGAGATCGGAGTGAAGGCTGTAATCCTCGATAATCTCTCGTTGACTCTCAACTACACGTATCTCGATACGGGAAATGAGGATACGGATAAAGAGCTTACCTATAACCCGCACCATACCGCCGACATTGGTATTGATTACGAGATTAACCCATGGGCAATGTCAGTTCACTGGAGAACCGACTGTGTCTCCAGGGCATACACTGACGAGGCAAATACAAGGGAGATTGAAAGTTATTATGTCTCGAACCTGAAGATCATCAAAGACGTAACGAAAAATATCGGCGTTTCGGTAGAAGTGGACAATATCTTTAAATCTGATTACGGAGAACCAAACAAGGCCTGGCTGGGAAGGACAATATTCGGAAAGCTAACGATTAATATATAAAATGCAACAAGCAAAAATACAGGGAGGGATATAAACTATGAAGAGGCTTATTCTGGTATCGGTTGTTATCTTGTTGTTTGCTCAATCGGCATTGGCGCATCATCTCTGGATTGAGAAGGAAGGAAACAGATTTAGAGTCGCCTGGGGACATCCGCCCCAAATAGGCCCCTATGATCCGGCGAAGGTGAAGGAGATCAAAGTCTTTGACATAAAGGGTAAGGGAATCCCTTTTAAAAAGACAGATGAAAAGGATAAGGTTTATTTATCTTCAAAGGGAAATATCTCCATTATAACTCTCTCTTTTGAAGGCGGCTATCTTGTGAGTACCCCGGACGGCAAAAAGAAGCTTACAAAAAGAGAAGCGGAGAAGGCAGGCTTGCAGGTGATAGACTCCTTTTATTCCTCGCAGTTTGCCAAGTCTCTTTTTGCAAAAAGCGACGCTTCAACAAAACCTGTTGGGATGAAGTTCGAGATCATACCGTTAATAAATCCTTTTACCTTGAGAACTGAAGAGCTTTTACCCATAAAGGTTCTCTTTGAAGGAAAACCGCTTGAAGGAGTGATTATTGAAACGGGCACACATAAAGAGACAACGAAGACCGACAAGGACGGCATAGCTAAGGTTCGGATTACAGAGCAAAAGATGCAAGTCATTTTAGCAAAGCACAGGATTCCTGCCGGAGATAATCCTGACGCCGATTACCTGTCTTATACTACAGTTCTTACTATGGACAAAAAATGAAACACCTACTTTCAGTAATAGTGATACTTGGAATAATAGCCGGGTTTCACAGCCCAGCTATGGCCCATTCTATCCATTACCAGGTGGAAAACAAAGGTATAAGCGCACGGATATTTTATTCACCAGAAGAACCCGCAAGCTATTCCCAGTATGAGATCTTCGGGCCAAACGACAATATCCCCCATCAGAAAGGCAGAACCGACAGGAACGGTTTTGTTTCTTTTCTTCCTGACAGAAAAGGTAAATGGATTATCAAAGTGTACGGCGAATCGGAACACGGCATACACGGGGCACAGATAAAAGTTCAGGTAAATAAGGGGCTTTTTATGGAATCATTTAAAAAACCCCTTGTCGCACAGTATCCTAAGGCCTTTGTAGGAATGAGTTTTATTCTGTTTCTCTTCAGCGTATGGGCGCTGTTTAGGAGAAGAAAAAAGTCAACCGATACTGATAGATTGCAATAAGCATGATTTTTACTCGATTGCCGTTTTACTGAAAAACCCTTACAACCTTACGGCCTGCCAAAGGAAAGTAGGCCTGAAATCAATACCCTCTTGACAATAAGGGCTAAGCCTGATAACACAGTATTTCTTTTTGTGCTACGTATAGATAATTTTAGATTTTGCCAAATTCCGGTACCTCTTGACAGCCCCCGGCGGGGCTGTTAAACGTTTATCTCCAGAAGATATTAAGATAAGGAGTTTACCTTGCTAGATTATTTCTTCCAGGGTGGGGTTGTCATGTACCCCATCCTCTTTCTGTCCATATTAGCCTTGGCTATTATTCTGGAGCGCTCTTTTTATCTTTACCGTCTGGCCAGAACGCCAAGGGTGGACCTGACCACGATAGTCCGGGCCGTTAATGCCGGAGAGTATGACAGCGCTCTTGCACTCGTCAGCGGCAACAGAAATCCGGTTGCCGTGGTTCTGACCGCCCTGCTCCTGAATCTTTCCGAAAGTAAGAAAAAGGCAGAACTTGTCGAGATTGCCTCAGCCGTGGGAAGCCAGGCCGTGGACAATATCGAGGGCCGGATAAAGATTCTTCCCCTGGTTGTGCAACTTGCGCCCCTTTTGGGGCTTCTTGGCACAGTTACCGGTATGATCCAGGCCTTTCAGGTAATTGAACACATCGGCGGCAAGGTAAACGCCATGGCCCTGGCTGGCGGCATCTGGGAGGCCATGCTTACCACGGCCTTCGGACTCTCTGTGGCCATTCCTACCGCCTTTTGTCACTTTGTACTGGAAAGAAAAGTGGACAGTCTGGCCGCTGAGGTGGAAATGGCCGCCTCCCGGCTGTTGGCGACGGTTGAGGGAAGTCAGGAGTCGGCAGCGGCGCCGTAGGAGAGAAGGAACTGAAAAAACAGGATTGATGAAGTCGTAAAAATCAAGGGTTGGACGGCACAGTAAAAAGCTCCAGTTGCAAGGCGCGCAAATCCTGAGGAATGAGGCGTACTTTATAGCTACGCCGCAGTGACGAAGGATGCCGCGCAACACAGCAAATGGACTTTTTACGAAGCCGCCAGGATTAAATGGAAAACAGATGCTGGTAACCATCCGTCGCACTCAAAAAAAATCCTTAGGGCTGGACATGGCTCCGCTGATAGACATGGTCTTTCTGCTCCTCATTTTCTTTATGCTGTCGGCCCATTTTATAGAGGAGACCGGGATCAGCCTAGAACTCCCCCAGTCAAAGGTGGCCGGGGCTTCCCGGCCCATCCCCCTGACGGTCTCAATCGATAAACAGGGCCGGTTTTTTGTGGACGAGGTCGAGGTTGGCTTGCGGGATCTGCGTCAGGCCTTACAGATGCGGCTGACGGAAACCGGGAGGGAAGAGGTCGTGGTCAAATCCGACCGGGACTGCCGGGTGCAAATCCTGGTTTCAGTAATGGACGAGATACGGCTGGCCGGCGCCCGCGGCCTGCTTCTTTCCGCGGAGGAAAAAGACCGGTGAGAAGGGCCGCTGACAACATACCTTATTTCTTTCTGGTCTCCTGCCTCTTACATGTCCTCTTCCTGTGGGGAATGGATTTCAAAAACAAGGTGTCGCCGCACCGTTTGGCGGCCCCTGTCCTCCGTTTTGTATTTTCCGAGGTTGCGGCGGCGGATTCCCCCCATCCCGTAAGGGCAGCAAGTAAGGCCGAAAAGAGAACCGTTAAAAAGGATACCGAGGCGGCGCAGCCGGTTACGCCTAAGGAGACGGCACAGACTGAGAAGCTGCCGACGGAAAAGACACCCATTTCTGCAAATAACGACAGAATGGAAAATGAGACACCGGATGCGGCACGGCGGCCTTCTACTTGCCCGTTTTTGAGCGCCATGCGGGCCGAAACGGCCGGTTCGGAGCCGGACTCCTCTCCCGCTCCTGCTTCTGCGTCCCGAAAACACAATGCCTTTGAAGGTTACTTAGCCCTTATCCGGACCCTGCTGGAAGAGTATAAAGAATATCCTTTGTGGGCCAGAAGAAACAACCGGGAAGGGATCGTAGGTCTGCATTTCGTCATATGCAGAGATGGGAGGGTAGAAGATTTGAGGGTTGTCAGGTCTTCCGGGTTCAGTCTCCTGGACGAAGCGGCAGAACGGACGGTAAGGCGCATCGGAAAATTTCCGTCCATACCAAATGAGCTGGCGATGAACAAACTCTCTCTGGACGTGCCGCTGGTATTTAAGTTGGTAAACAGATAGCGTACAAGTTCAAAGCGTCACTGGTCACTAGTCACTTGTCACTAGTAAAAGTTGTCCAGATGATTCCAACTTAACCAATGATTAATGACCAATGACTAATGACTATTTGCAGAAAAGGAGGAACAGGATGTGTGAGACAACCGCCTATATTTTAAAGGATGACAAGGAAGAACTTTTGATGGACAGCGTCATTATTCTCCGACCGGAAGACGGCAAGATATACCTCCGCGGTCTTCTGGGAAAAGAGATGTGCATAGCGGCTGATATTCAGGAGATAAATTTTCTCGACCACCGTATGGTGCTGAAGGGGAAATAAAGAAAAGGCAGCCCTCTCAGGCAGGTGTATGACCTGGAGGTGGAATGGATAGGTGACGATGGACGGCGTTTTATTTATCCACGCCTCCCTGCCTGCCACTAACCTCTGTTTTCGGGCATATGATCAATATTGACCACATAACCAAGAACTATGGCGCCATCAGGGCGCTTGACTCCCTTACCCTTGTCATAAAACAGGGTGAGGTCTTCGGCCTTCTGGGACCGAACGGCGCCGGGAAGACGACCACCATCAAGATATTAACAACGCTCAGTAAGCCCACCGGCGGCCAAGCCGCAATCGGCGGGCATGACGTAGAGAAAGAGCCTCTGGCGGTGAAAAACATCATCGGTGTAGCGCCCCAGGAGATCAACCTGGACAAGGAATTGACCGCCGAACAAAATCTCCGGGTCTATGGAATGCTTCACAGATTGGACAACCCTGGCCGAAATATAAAAGATATCCTGGGATTGGCCGGCCTCTCCGAAAGGAGCAACCACCTGGTACGTGACTTTTCCGGCGGTATGCAGCGCCGGCTTCTTATCGCCCGCGCCCTTCTCACCAAACCGAATGTGCTTTTTCTCGACGAACCTACGGTCGGCCTGGATCCCCAGGTAAGGAGGCAGATCTGGGACCTGGTCCGTAACCTTAAAGAGAACGGAACCACCGTCTTTCTTACCACGCACTACATCGAGGAGGCTGAGGCCCTTTGCACGCGGGTAGGCATCCTTTCCCGCGGCAGGCTTATAGCCCTGGGAACGCCGCAGGAACTTAAGGGCGAAGTGGGCGGTTTCGTGCTGGAGTATCAGGAAAACGGCAATACCCGATATTTATTATGCCAGAGCCGGGAAGAGGCCCACCGCCTTTCGCAGAACAAAAAAGGGCCGATAATAATCCGGGAGTCCAACCTGGAAGACGTCTTCATCAAGTTGACCGGGGAGAGGATAGGAGCGGATTAAAATGTTTGCATTTTATCCGGTTTTTTTGCGTGAGATGATGCTCTTTCGCAAGCGTTTCTTGCGCCTCGGCTATTTCTTCTCGGCCATGTTTGCCCCGCTCCTGTACCTGCTGGCCTTTGGGCTCGGGTTAGGACACAGGGTAAGCATTGCCGGAGGAAGCTATCTTGATTTCCTCCTTCCGGGTCTCATCGCCATGAGCTCCATGAATAATTCCTATACCTGGATCGCCACCAGTCTCACCGTAGGGCGACTCCACTTCCGTACTTTCCAGGTTTTTATCCAGTCACCGGTGAGTCCCTGTGCTATTGTCCTGGGAGAGGTTTTGGCCGGCATGGTACGTGGTCTTTTTGCCTCGAGCATGATCATTTTAGTCGGCTTTTTCCTGGGAAGCGGCCTTTATTTTATGCCGCTCTTCATACCGGCCTTGCTCCTCAACTGTTTTCTCTTCGCCTCCCTGGGAGTGGTCTCCGGCCTTAGGGCCAAATCTCACGAAGATACGGCCACCTTCTCCAATTTCTTTATATTGCCCATGGCCTTTTTCGGAGGGACATTCTTCCCGATTGAAGAAATGCCCCGCTGGCTGCAATTCGTCATCCGAATCCTGCCCCTGGCCCATACCAATAAGCTCATGCGCGCCAAATGTATGGGGCCTGATTGCCTCTTATCCCTGGCTGTCCTGGTAATCTTTGCCGTTATATTTTTTGTCATCAGTATTTATCTGGTGCGGATATACAGTGAATGAGTGGGGGAATTAACCCTGGGGCGCATAATCCTTAGAAAACAGAAATTGATGAATTTGTAAAAAAGCCCTTTCACCGTCGAGTGCGCAGTGCCTGCAAAGAAAAATTACAAACTATTCAATATGTTATCTCAGCATGCCCTGCGGTCTCTGCGGTAAAATTTTACTTTTTACGAAGCCGTCAAAATTGTGTTGACAACAATTTGATAATAATGCTAATTTCGGTAGAGGTTATATGCTAAATTCGGGGTAAAATCAATTTATTGTAACGTACAGCCACCGTAAGGGAATATCTTCATGTCATTATCCTTAGAGCAGCGTATAAAAAAATTCAAATTTTCAGATATGTTACTCAGGCCTACCCCGCCGGAATCTGAAGGCGCATCTGAAACTGACGAACGTATAGACTTTTCAAAAGTAATAAAAAGAAAATCCAGCCAGATATACTATCTCCCAAACAGTCATAATGTCCCTATGGGAAAGACTATTGCTGAAGAGCAAGTAGCTCAACCCTTAAGAGAAGAAGAACGACAGCAACTGGGAAAAATTGATTACCGGCAGGATGAAATCGCCCCAAAAACAGCAGAAATTTCGCAGCTACAGGAAAATTATTCTGTCCTTCAAAAAGAATTAGAGGCGATAAAATCCACCCTTGCTTCTCAAACTAATATTATTCAGGAGCAGGCAGACGGTATAGAATTACAGAGCAAAGAAATCGCCGTGTTAAGAAGGGAAAATGAATATTATATAGAAGAAAATCGCCGGAAAGATAAGGACTTAATCGATCTAAAGTATAACCTTCAGCAAAAAGAGTCTGAAGAAGAACGGTTAAGAGCCGGCCTCCAACGCCTTGAATCTGATATGGAGCTCTTCAGGGAGACCCTTCACAAACAACAGGAAACCGAGGAACTTCAGAACCAGGAACTGGAAAACCTAAGAACAGCCAGAGCTGACCTCATCCGGCAACAAGAAGCGATACAACGACAACATAAAGAGGAAGTCGCCAGCCTGCAAAATAATATCTCCGAAAAAGAAACAGAATTAAACCAGCATAAAGAAGAAGTTCAAACCCTGAAAAGAGAATTGAATCTCTTAAAAACAAGCATCTCTGATCTTCAGGCTACCGAAGCAGAACTAGTCAATAAAAAGGAAGAGGCCAGACGTCGTGAAGAGGAATTCTCCATCCTCCAGAGCCAGGCAACGGCTAAAGAGGAAGAGGCAAGAATTGCCCAGGAGCAGACCCAAATTCTGCAAGCTGATCTAAGCGCACTCCAGTCAGAACTTAATAAATTTCAGGATATTAAAGAGGCGCTGGAACAGCAACGAGAAGACAATGCAAAACAACGAGAAGAAATTTCCAGGTTACAAGATGAGGTTGCCAAAAAAGAAGCGGAGGGCCGGGAGCTAAAAACACAATCTCAACCTCTACAAACCGAGCTAGACGCCCTTAAGGCGAATTTAACAGACAAAAACCGGCTGATTCAAGAACAAATAAAGACAATTCTGGAATTAAAGGAGAAGACATCGGCGCTGGAGGTCCAACACGCCTCAGAACGCAAGAAGATGCTATACGATCTCCAGGGAATCCAACAGGACAAAACTGCCCTGGAGTCCAGGGTTCTTGATTATAGACAGATGGCTTCAACATTACAGACCGAACTTCAGGGCGCCACGGATAAGATTGATGCTATAAATAAAAAAGGGGCCGGCAAGGATCGGCTCATCGCCTTTTTATGCGCACTATTGCTGGTCGTCAGCTTCAGCTCATTATATATGTATCGCTCCAACAACCAGCTAGTGCAGGAACTGGGCGATCTCTCCTCGACGTTGGAACAGAAAACCCACATTATCCAGTCCAAGATAGAAAAGATCGAGTCGCTTAACGAAACGATCGATCAAAATGCTGAAGTTATTAAACAACAGGCGTCAAAGATCACCACCCTTAATAAAAATATCCGATGGCAAAAGAAAAAAATAGACACCTTAAACAAGGCCCTGATGACAAAACAAAAATCACTTACCCAAAAAGAGGAAGAAGTCGTTAAAGTCAGGGCAGAGTTGGAAGAAACCAAGGTGGATTTTTTTCTATATAGACAAAAAGTAAACATCTCAGACCGAGCTAACCCGCTTTTTAATTTGGGCCAAAAACAAAGAAAACAAATCGGTCTGTTAGATAAGCATATAGAATACCTGGAATCTGTCCTCAAGGATCAGACCAATATCATCGATGCCCAGGCGGCTATCCTTAAAAACTACAGCCATAATGCAAAAGTAAGCTGGACCCATTAATCCTTGAATGTGATCGACAAAAAGAAGGAATTAGTCAATAAAGTTATCTCAGCAGAAGTCAGAAAACAGGAAGAAAAGACAGAAGAAGACCAGATAGCCGGCTTTGCCAAAAGATTACAGGATAAAGAAGAACAATATTATAAGCATATTATCAACCGCATTCAGAAAGAACACGAGGCCATACTGGAATTAATTGAAAAGAAAGTCCATGAGGCCGGTCAGTTGCATCTGGGGCTGGCACTGAAAGCCAGATATCTGGAGATGGAAGAGACGAACCTGGAAATGGAGATTTGTCACCGCTGGAAAGTTCTTCTACCGGATCTGTTGAAACCTAATACAGAGGAGGAAAGTGGATGAGTGAAAAAATATATATGGGAATTGACCTCGGAACGTCGAGGAGTGCGCTGGTCTCTAATAATGGCGTAGAAAAGGTAACGCTAAGCGTAGTGGGCTGGCCAAAAGATCTGATCGCCAGGCAAATGTTAAAACAAAACCTGTTGTTTGGACGGGATGCCCTTAAGCACCGTTTATCGCTCAACGTCGTATATCCTCTGGAAAAAGGTGTTATTAAAGAAGACGAGCAGGAAAAAACTATGGCCCAGGAACTTATCAAGCACCTCATCAGTGCCGTGGAAGCCCCCTCCGGGGCCAAGGTTTATGGAATTATCGGCGTACCGGCCAAGGCCAGCGTACAAAATAAACAAGTTGTGGCCGATATTGCCAAGTCAGTCATGGATTATGCAGCGGTAATTTCCGAACCCTTTGCCGTAGCCTATTACGCCGGCAGGCTAGACAACGCTATGATAATCGACATCGGCGCGGGAACTGTTGATATTTGCCGTATGCATGGAACTGTCCCGGAGGAAGAAGATCAGATTACGCTGTACAAAGGGGGAGATTATATTGATAAAGTCTTTTATGACACCCTCAGATCTACATACTCTACGGCCAACTTTACCCTGAACATGGCCAGAGAGATAAAGGAACGTCATTCCTTTGTATATAATGTCACCCGCTCCGTTTCAACCGTCTTTCCGGTCAACGGCAAGCCGGAGGTGTTTGACGTAACCAATGAGTTAAAATCCGCATGTGAAAGCATCGTCCCTGAGATTGTAGAGGCAGTAAAAAAATTAATTGCCACTTATGACCCTGAATTTCAGGAAATACTGAGAGAAAATATCTACCTGGCCGGCGGTGGCAGCCAGATAGAAGGGTTAGCGGATATGGTGGCGGCCGGGCTGGCAGATTTAGGCGGCGCCAAGGTAGAATGTATTGATGACCCCCTGTTTGCCGGAGCCAAAGGGGCCCTTAAGCTGGCCATGGACATGCCGGAAGAATACTGGATGGATTAATTATTCTTTATATCTTTTTCTGAATAAAGACCCCCGGTCGTGGAACATGCCCAGGGGTCTTTATTTTTAATCCTCTTATTTTCGGCTATCTGTCCATGAAGTATTTAAGTTGCTCCTGAGGATAACCATTCCCGGATGGCCCTGGTTATCTGCTCCCACTCTTGATTCAGCCTCTTATTGAGAAACTCGTTGTAGAGACTGTCAAAAAGCTGCAATCCTCCCTCCAGAACGTGCATTCGTTCATAGAAAACCGCTTCCCGCTCGCTTGATTCGTCGGTAAGTTCGTCCCTCTCCAGTTTTACCGCGGGACACTTGAACGAGGCGAAGTAGAACGTCTCCCCTTTCAGGGTCATCCTCCAGACATGTTCCTCCTTTTCCAGGTAAAGGGTCGCCTCTGTAATCTCTTTGCCGTTTTGCAAGGCGGTGAGGGCCTCCTTGAAATTATCCTGTCGCCCGGCCACAGTGATTTTCTGCGCCCCTTTGTCGCCTCCTCCAAGGAGGACGAAGCGGTCATTGAGGTAGGCAACAAACGGCGCGCCCTGGGGGGCTGTACCAGGCCGGCTTACCGTGTACTCCAAGGAACTATTCGTCGTCTGGTAAATCAGCCATAGCAAGAAATCCAGACCCAGCCACCGGTTGCCCTTGATGAGGTCCGCTACTGCGTCTGTGGGGGCACAATTGGCCTTTTGCAGGGCCGGTCGGAGGCTCTTATCCAACACCCTTTCCGCACGTGCAAACGGGTGAATTGCTACCAGGCCCATCTGGAAGGTCCTCTCGAAAAGGTGCTCGAACAGTTCCTGGATTTTAGGAGTCAGGCTGTTGAACGTCACCACTCCGGTCCTGGTATCCCAGACCGCGTCATACATGGCGGGTAGCGGCAGAGTCTTGCTGAGCAGAGCACTACGCACCGCATTGCGCAGGTCATGCCGCTTGTCCTTCGGGACCCATTTCAGACCAGGATTAGAGGCGAGATAATCGTTTTCGGCCTTTTCCTGATAGGCCTTCAGCAAAACGGCCGGCACGCGGCGTTGGTCCCGGCGAAGCGTAAAGGCCAGATAATGATCTCGCCAAAAGGCGTGCGGCGTGGTGAAACTGTTGTTTGAGAAATCATCGAAGTGAACCCAGCCGAAGGAAAGCTCTTCGGCTGTCTGGTCGATGGCACGAAAAGCATTTTGGGCCAGGCGGTCGGCGGCCCATTCGTAAAGATCTTTGTCAGGGAACTCACCTGAGACCTGATACTGACAAAAGCTCACCGTATTGGAAAGAATACCCATAGTTATTCTCCTGTCTTGGAAATCCCGAACCTAAGGCAGTGACACAAACAACGGGCGAAGAGCGAAACGGTTATATGCGCTTTTCTCCCTGGCGTGCCACCCTGTATTTGGGGCCTGTTTTGAAAGGATACCTTTTGCAAAGGCGGAAAATTGTATCACATACACCTTTTTTAAAAGAGCGGCAATAAGTTTTTGCGAAACCGTCGCCCCACCACGCGCCTGCGATCCGATAGGCCAGACAGGACATCGCGCCTTGAAGATACGCCGGGGCGGGTCATAGATGCGCCATAGGCGTAAAGCCTTTGCGATAGATTGAAGCTCCCCGCAGTCCGCCAGGGTCGGACCTGGATGGCAAGCAGCGGGGAATGCGCTCGCTATGCATGTTCAGCCATTTCGTATGGCATTAGATTCTTTTGACAACGACCGGGATAACAAATAAGATATAACTATGAAGCCCTGCTATGAAACATTTGAGCATGGTGCAGATGTTGGCATCCGTGGGAAAGGCCGGACGCTGGAAGAGGCCTTTGCCAACGGGGCAAAGGCCCTTTTCGCGCTGATGGCCGACCTATCCACAGTTGAACCGCGGAAAGAAATCCGGGTGGAGTGCAGCGCGCCGGATATAGAAACCCTCTTTATGGTCTGGTTAAATCAATTAATTGCCCTGGCAGATATAGAAAAAATGGTCCTTTGTGAATTTAGCGTCACAATAAAGGACAAGAATTTAACCGCCACCGCCCGGGGTGAATCTATAAGCCCCCGGAAACACGACTTGGGCGTAGAGGTTAAGGGAGCCACCTTTACTATGCTCAGGGTATTTCAAGAAGCCGGCTACTTTGTGGCCCAATGCGTAGTTGATGTATGAGGTAAGGGACATGGAAATCCAGTCATTAAAGAAGATCAACGACTTTCTCTGGGAACTCCCGCCGGTGGGTGAGATGCGCGTCCCCGGTCTCATCTTCGCCAGCCAGAAGCTGGTTGAAGAAATGGACGAAAAGGTCCGCGAGCAAGTTACGAACGTAGCCTGCCTGCCCGGTATTGTCCACGCCTCCATTGCCATGCCCGATGCTCATTGGGGCTACGGGTTCCCCATAGGCGGAGTAGCCGCCTTTGACCCGGAAGAAGGCGGCATTATTTCCGCCGGCGGCGTGGGCTTTGATATATCGTGCGGTGTCCGCACCTTAACCACCGGCCTTACCAAAGATGAGATCATGCCCTCTCTGGAAAGGTTAATCGATAAAATCTTTCAGGTAGTTCCCGCCGGCGTCGGCTCAGAGGGTAAGATAAGGCTCACCCCGGCCCAAATCGATGACGTCCTGGCCGGCGGGGCAAAGTGGGCGTTAGATAGGGGCTACGGACTCCCGGAAGACCTGGAATACATAGAAGAAGGCGGTTATGTTGCCTGGGCGGATCCGGCCCAGGTCTCTGACCTGGCCAAAAAAAGACAATTCAGAGAAGTAGGGACCTTGGGGTCAGGGAACCACTATCTGGAAATACAGCATGTATTCGAGATCTATGATGCTGAAGCCGCCGAAGCCCTGGGCATTAAAAAGGATGATATTGTTATCGCTATCCATTGCGGCTCCAGGGCCTTGGGGCACCAGATAGGTACGGATTATCTGGTTACTTTGGCCCAGGCATCTAAAAAATATAATATTCCCATCCGTGAAAGAGAACTGGTCTGTGCACCTATCAACTCACCGGAAGGCAGACGCTATTTCGGGGCAGTTGGCGCGGGAATAAACTGCGCCCTGGCCAACCGCCAAGTTATAAGTCATCTGACCCGCGAGGCCGTAGCCGAAATTATACCTCAGGCTAAATTAGAAATGTTATTTGACGTCAGTCATAACACCTGCAAGGTTGAAGAACACGTCATAGCCGGCAAAAAACGCCGACTTTATGTCCACCGTAAGGGATCAACCCGAGCCTTTGGTCCGGGAAGACCGGAAATACCGGCGCGCTTCCGGTCAATTGGTCAGCCGGTCTTTATCGGCGGGACCATGGGCACCTGCTCCTTCATTCTGGTAGGCACAGAATTCGGCACAGAGCAGGCCTTTGGGTCGGCCTGCCACGGTGCAGGTCGCAGCATGAGCCGCAAGCGAGCTACCAAGACCTGGCGTGGTGATAAGATTATAAGGGATTTATCTGCTAAAGGAATCATAATCCGGACCCGTTCCTATCGAGGCGTGGCCGAAGAAGCGCCGGGCGCTTATAAGGATGTAGTGGAGGTCGTGAACGCCGCTCACCAGGCCGGATTGGCAAAAACGGTAGCTATGGTCAAACCATTGGCCTGTGTTAAAGGATAGCCTGGCGCTTCCCCCGCAAATCCACGGCTCCAAGGGTCGCGACCCTATGGGAGGGCATCATTTTTCAATCCCTTCCCGCGCCTTAACGCCCTTTTTAAAATAGTGTTTTATCTCGCGCATCTCTGTAACCAGATCTGCGCACGCAATAATTCGAGGGGAGGCGTTCCGTCCGGTCAACACAAGCTCCATGTCCGAGGGCTTGTTCTCCATCACTGAAACAAGCCATTCCTCGGGCACAAGGCCGAGGGTTACCGCCACATTTACCTCATCCAATATCAATACATCGGTTGATCCCTCATGAACAATCTTGCTGGCCAGTTCCATGGCCCCTGCCGCCCGTTCCTTATCTTCTGTAGAAATCTCGCGCTGGAAAATAAAGCCCTTCTGTCCGGCCGGCTTTATAACAAACTTCGGCAGGAATGCAGATGCAGCCTTTATCTCACCAATATCAGTTTCTCCCTTTAAAAACTGAATCATAGTCACAGACAGCCCTTGCCCGGTTGCCCGAAGGGCAAGCCCTAAGGCGGCGGTTGTCTTGCCCTTGCCGTTACCGGTGTAAACATGTATGTAGCCCTGTTTAAGAGCCATGGTTATCTCCTTCTGAACTAAATTTGGGCGAAGAAAGGATCAGATGGTCACCGGCACGCCCCGGCGTATCTCAAGAGAGGGTATATCCCAGGTTAACAATCCGGTTGGCCTTAAAGACTTTTCAGTCATAGATGCACCAGAAGCGTGGTAGATTAACAGGACACAAAAGCGTTCCAATGCCCTTGTTAATATTCTATTTGAATACTATTAATTAGTGCAAGTCTTTTTGTGAGATAAGTCGGGGCGGGTTATCTAAACCTTTCATCCGCCTTCATCTTATGTACCTTATTCACTTTTCCAGAAAGCCAGCCTATCCGCTCCGCCTTTGGGCTGTCTAATTCCGGAGCATAAGGTTTTATGTCCAGAAGGGGTGTGCCATCCACAACATCCACATCTTCGACTTGAAGCGTCCGCCCTTCCACCTTTACCAGTCTGACCACAGATATTCCAATAGGATTCGGGCGCTTGGGCGCCCTGGTAGCAAATACACCGCGCAGATGATCATCCATAAATGGCTTAACCTCTAATGAATAACCTTCCGAGAGATGAAAACAATAAACTAAAACAATGTGGGAAAATCCTTCTATGTCTTTAAGTCCATCAACGTACTCTGGTTCCATCTTTATAGTCCCGGGGATGCCCCTGGCGGCAGTCGGTTGTATGGGCATTCCCGCAGTATTCTTAAAGGGCGAATGAATTATGCCTATCGGCCGAAGTCTTATCTCTTTCATAATTTCCCCATGCCATTCATGTGATTTCGGATAATGATCTGCTCAAAACGTGATAACCTTGTCAGCGTCCCTAACCAATTCGTACAGATCGTCCATCCAGGCAATCGGGCAGGTACTTGATCCCACGAGACCGTGGGATTTCATACAAACCCCTCAGACATAAAAATCTCCCTGGAACTGGTTAACTTGCTCCATAACATTGAATTCTTCGGTGCTGCTTTTTTCAAAGCATACGCCTTTCCCGAGCATAAACACACTGACATCATCACCTTTTTTGACCCCCACATTGGCCAATCTCATGGCATTATATATTGTCTCTCCATCGTTCGCGGTAATGATAAATAGAATTTTCATCCCCTATCCCACCTTTCGCTATAGGCATCGCATCTGGATTTATCTTGTAATGCGCATCATCATATCAGAAAGGTCAACAAATTGGTAAAATTTTTCTTGACATGATTGGTTATTTGGCTATATTACCAAATAACCAATATTAAGAGCAGCCGCTTACGGAGGATAGCCCCATGTCAACAACAAAGAAGGGGAAAATCAGCACACGGACGCAGGCCCGATTAGAAGCCCGCGCGAAGATTATCAAGGCCCTGGCCCATCCCAGCCGCCTGTTCATCGTCGAAGAACTATCCAGAGGAGCACGATGCGTGAATGAACTCACGGAAATGGTCGGCGTCGATGTCTCGACGGTCTCCAGACATCTCTCTGTGCTGAAGACTGCCGGTATAGTTCAGGACAATAAGCACGGAACTCAGATTTATTATATACTGCGGATACCCTGCATCCTGAAATTTTTTGACTGTATCGAGTCCGTATTAGTAGCTAATGCCCAGGCCCATATGAAGCTGCTGAAGACCAGGCGCTCATAAGGATTTTAAAAAAATAATCTCCCGCATTAACTTAACAAGAGAGGTACCCTGAATTGAAACAGTGGCAAGCTATCAGCCTCATGGTCGGCATCTTTCTCGCGGCATATTTCATCCCCTTTGCCCACCCTATCGTGCGGCAATCCGGCCTGGAGGCATTTATGATGCTCCAGGAATATGCCCGGGAGCATGTGCTTCTCTGTCTGGTTCCGGCCTTCTTCATCGCCGGGGCCATCGCTGTCTTTATCAGCCAGGCCAGTGTTATAAAATACTTTGGCGGCCAGGCCCAAAAGTGGCTGGCCTATTCCGTGGCCTCGGTATCCGGCGGCATCCTGGCCGTCTGCTCCTGCACGATACTGCCTCTCTTTGCCGGTATCTACGCGCGCGGGGCCGGCATTGGCCCGGCCACGGCCTTCCTCTACGCCGGGCCGGCCATTAATGTGCTGGCCATCGTCCTCACCGCGCGAGTGCTGGGCATAGAACTTGGCCTGGCCCGTGCTGTCGGCGCCGTCGGGTTCAGTATCATCATCGGTCTCTTGATGCACCTGGCCTTCCTGAAAGAAGAACGGGAAAAGGCCATGAAGGCCACGGCCGTATTGTTGCCTGAGGAAGAACAGGACAAGCCACTTTGGAAGATGATTATTTATTTTACTCTAATGATCGGCTTTTTGGTCTTTGCCAACTGGGGCAAGCCGGGTGATGTTAAAATTACTTTAAATAATGGAACTGTGCTGGAGGGAGTTCTCGCTGGTGAAACGCTGACCGAATACCACTTCAAGGGAATTGACGGCAACGCAATCCGGGTTATTCCAAAGGATAACATCTCTTCCATGGACTATGCCCCCTTGTTTTATACCAGCATTTATAAGGCTCGCTTTTATATCGCAGGGGCCGTGCTTCTTGGACTCGTCGTGGTATTGTCCCTCTGGTTCAAACCGGCGGAACTGAGGGAGTGGGGAATATCTACCTGGAATTATGCCGGGATGATCCTGCCTCTTCTTTTCCTGGGCGTACTGGCAGCGGGGTTTCTCCTCGGACGCCCGGGGCATACGGCCCTTATCCCGGAAAGGTGGATAGCAACCAGTGTGGGCGGGAACTCCTGGTTTTCGAATGCCTTTGCCAGTATAGCCGGGGCGTTTATGTATTTTGCTACCCTGACTGAAGTTCCAATTTTACAAGGCTTACTCGGGGCCGGCATGGGAAAAGGCCCGGCCCTGGCGTTACTCCTGGCCGGACCGGCCCTAAGCCTGCCCAGCATGCTGGTCATCCGCCAGGTTATGGGCACCCCAAAAACCATACTCTTTATTACCCTGGTCTGTGTTATGGCCACGGTTGCCGGCAAGGTTTTTGGCACGTTCTGGGGATAATTGGAAAGGAGGTACAACCATGAAAATTCAAATACTGGGACCAGGTTGTATGAAATGTAATAAACTGGCCGAGGCCACAAAGCAGGCGGTAAAAGACCTCGGAATCGACGCTACCGTGGAGAAGGTGGCGGATATCAAAGAGATTATGTCCTACGGGGTGATGATCACTCCAGCCCTGGTTGTGGATGGCGTGGTCAAGGTGGCCGGCAAGGTACCGGGCGTTGAAGAAATCAAGAAGATGCTGGCATAGAAGAGTCAAAAAAACAGAAAGCGGCCTGGATATGGCTGAACAAATTGTTAAGAAACTTTCATTTCTGGATCGATTTCTAACCTTATGGATCTTCCTGGCTATGTTTGCGGGGGTGTTCGGGGGGTATCTTTTCCCCGGCGTACGGAACGTGATCAATTATTTTCAGATCGGTACCACCAATATCCCCATTGCCATCGGGTTGATCCTGATGATGTACCCGCCACTGGCCAAGGTGAAATATGAACAGTTAGGGCAGGTTTTTCATAACGTTAAAGTTCTGGGCCTCTCCCTCGTTCAAAACTGGGTCATCGGACCCATCCTGATGTTTCTCCTGGCCATTACCTTTCTTTCCGGTCACCACGAATACATGGTGGGTCTTATCCTGATCGGTCTGGCCCGTTGCATTGCCATGGTCATTGTCTGGAACGAACTGGCCGCCGGAGACACGGAATACTGTGCAGGACTTGTGGCCTTCAACTCTATTTTTCAGGTCCTTTTCTTTTCCGTCTATGCCTACATATTCATTACCGTTATTCCTCAATGGCTGGGGCTTAAAGGCGCGGTGGTGGATGTTTCCATCGGCCAGATAGCCGAAAGCGTTTTTATCTACCTGGGTATTCCCTTTTTAGGAGGTATGTTGACCCGACTAATCGGGCTCAAGGTCAGGGGACGTCAGTGGTATGAAGAGAGATTTATTCCTAAGATCAGCCCCATAACCCTTATGGCCTTGCTCTTCACCATCCTGGTCATGTTTTCCCTCAAAGGGGAATACATCGTCCAGCTTCCTCTGGACGTAGTCCGGGTGGCCATCCCCCTTTGCATCTATTTCGTGAGCATGTTTTTTGTCTCTTTCTTTCTCTCCATGAAGGTAGGGGCCACCTACGGGCAGTCAACGACCTTAAGCTTTACTGCGGCATCCAACAACTTTGAACTGGCCATTGCCGTGGCCGTGGCTGTTTTCGGGATTGACTCGGGTCAGGCCTTCGCTGCTGTAATCGGTCCACTGGTGGAAGTGCCGGTTTTGATCAGCCTTGTGAATGTGGCCATCTGGTTCAAGAGGCGCTACTTCAGAGCCGCCCCAGTACAGCGAATCAGGATGCTCAGATAAAAAATAAATGAGGCAAAAAAGGGTTATTACTTTAAAACCAGCATACCCCCCCGCTCAAGGAGGTATTTATGAGAACAAAAAGTATCATAGGTTATTGGTAACACTCTCAGTATTTTTAGTTAGCTCCTTAGCTTTGGCCCAACCTTGGGAGGGCCGGCGTGAAAGCGCAGGCGTCCTTGCCTGGTCAGGTTGGAGAAGATAAAATCCCAAGAACAGACAAGGAGTTAATCATGCCATTAATAACCGCCGAGAATATTCAAAAAGATTACCAAACAGGGGAAGTAACCGTTAAGGCATTAAAAGATCTGAGCTTTGAAATAGCTCCCGCATCTTTTGTCTCTTTCGTAGGCCCCTCAGGCAGCGGAAAGACAACCCTGCTAAACCTCATCGGATGCCTTGATAAACCCTCGGCCGGGAAACTGACGGTTGCGGATACGGATGTCCTTCGCCTCGGCAGAAAACAAAGCGCCTCATTCAGAGGCAATAACATAGGGTTCATCTTTCAGGACTTCAATCTTATCCCCGTCCTTACCGTTTATGAGAACATTGAATATCCTCTGCTCATGGTGCAGGCTGTTCCGTCTGACGAAAGAGAAAAAAGAGTAACCGCTCTTCTTGCAGCGGTAGGAATGTCCGACCAAAAAGATAAGTATCCCGAACAGATTTCGGGAGGTCAGAAGCAAAGGGTGGCGGTCGCGAGAGCATTAGTGACAAATCCGAAGCTCGTTCTTGCGGATGAGCCCACTGCCAATCTGGATCACAAGACAGCATACATGGTAATTGAGCTTATGAAGAGGATGAGGGATGAATTCAAGACCACTTTTATCTTTTCGACTCACGACCAGAAGATAGTCGGAGAGGCTGAGATTATTTATATGCTTGAGGATGGAGAACTGAAGGGCAAAGAGGTTAAAGGAGACAAAGGCAATGCGTAATCTCTTTAAAATAGCAACAAGAAATCTTATGAGATATAAAAGAAGGACACTGCTCACTGCTTCACTGATAACCATCGGTGTCGTTTTTGTCCTCGTGTTCATTTCGGTATCAGGCTCGTTTAAAAACATGATGATAGGGCAGATAACAGACTCGATGATAGGGCACTTGCAGGTGCATCGGAAAGGCTATGTGGCATCCATCGAAAACCTCCCTCTGAACTTGAATCTAAAATCAGGCGCCATGACACGACTTGAAAATATCCTCAATAAACAGCCGGAGATCGTGGCATATTCTCCGAGGATAAAATTCGGCGGAATGTTCAGCAATTTTGTAGAAACCAGCAACATCAGGCTGAACGGCATCTATCCTGATAAGGAACTAAAGAGTGTCCCGCTCCTTGCTTCAAGGGTAATAGAAGGCAAAAAGGTCCTCGATAAGGGAGAAATCTGGATACCGGAACTTTTGGCGAAAGGCATGAAAGTCAAGGTCGGTGATACGATAGTGGTCGTTGCCACCAATAAAGACGGCTCTGTCAATGGGAAGCAGTTCATTGTGTCGGGAGTGCTTGAAAGCGCAACGGGGCCGGGAGGCAGGGACGGCTATATCCACATAGAAGATGCCGCAGAAGTCCTCAGGATGGAGGGAATGGAAATAAGTGAGGTTGCCATCCGGTTGAAGGACTTTGGGAAGCTCAATGTCTTCAGCGAAAAACTGGATGGCCTGCTTTCAAAGGAAGTTAACCGGCAAAACAAACCCATTTTTGAACTGCACACATGGGAGAAACTCTCTCCATTTTTCAACATAGCCCGCATGATAGATGTGATGACATTTTTCATCAAGCTCATGCTCATCGCCATCGTCCTTATCAGCATTATGAATGTGATGATAATGGCGGTGTATGAAAGGATACGGGAGATCGGCACTATCGCTGCCATAGGCACCCTTCCCGGCAAGATTCTGAACATGTTCGTGATTGAGGGTTTCTGTCTCGGCATTGTCGGGGCAATTATCGGCAACATCGCGGGAATTGCCATTATCTTTATTCTCAATCTCTCAAGGGTAACTTTTAACTTCGGACAGCAGAAGGGGATAATCCTTCAGGCCAATGTCAACTCAACGGACGTTCTGGTCATATCGGTAACCGTAATAATCGTCTCTGTAATCGCCAGCCTTCAGCCCGCCTTCAAGGCGTCGCGCATGGAGCCTATTAAGGCACTGAGACACGTATAGGAGGATTCGATGCCTAAAATATTCGGCTTTATTCTTGTATTAATGACGGCGCTTCCGGCTTATGCCATAGACGGGACAGAGCTTCTTAAACAGATAGACAGAAACCTTAATCCTGAATCTTTTGAATCTTACCGGAAACTTATCAACATAGAGCCCGACGGCAGGAAAAAGGAATACACCCTCTTTACTGTCAAAAAGGGATTGGACAAGGTTGCTGCCCTATTCCTTGCCCCTGCAAGTGAAAAGGGAAGGAGCACACTAAGGCTCGGAGACAATATGTGGCTCTACATTCCGAACGTGGGCAAGCCGATTCGCATAACAAGCCTTCAGTCAGTAGTTGGAGGGGTCTTCAACAATTCCGACATCTTGCAACTGGATTACGCAGCAGAATACCATGTTGAAAAAATCGAGGAAAAGGACAATGAATACATCCTGCATCTTAAGGCAAAGACAAAGACTGTTGCTTATGACAGGATTCGGCTCCGGGCTGACAAAAACAAAAAACTTCCCACAAAGATAGAATGTCTTACTGAAAAAAATCTGCTGATAAAAACGCTTTATTTCAAAGAAGTCAAAAAGCTTGGAGAGGAAATCGTAAGACCGTCTGTTATAGAGACGGACAGCCCGCTATACAAAGGCTATAAGTCAGTAATGATATATGCAAGAATTAAAAAAAGGGGCTTTAGGGATGAGGTTTTTACATTAACCTTTATGCCTAATATAGAGTCTTTAAGATGACAGGAGACCGGAGCCGGGAGTCAGGAAGCGGAAAACATCACTTGACGGTTTTTCTTTCTTTTCTCTGGATTCTCTGTCCTGTCTTTTGTATTCAGCCCTATGTTTTTGCAGAGGAGTACACTTTTGATATCTCCGAGATAGAGAAAAAGCCCTACCATCTTGGCGGATATGCAGAGGTCAAACCAGTTCTCTTCTGTCTGGACAAGAACGCATCACTTTACAAGTTGAGATTTTACAACCGTAACGAAGGCAGTAAGGTTGAGGAATATAATGCAGAGCTACAATTGGAAGGGACTATCGAGAAAGGCATCTCAAGGCTATATATTGTGACAAATACTCAATACGGAGAGTCATATCTCGGAAATTCCCAGAAAACCATTATCTATGAAGGATATCTGTCCCTGAAGCCCTCCGTATCCCTGACAATTGACTTAGGCAAGAAGACATTGAAATGGGGTAAGGGTTATGCATGGAACCCCTCGGCATTCATTGACAAACCCAAAGACCCGGATGATCCTGAACTCAGTCGTGAGGGATTTACCGTAGCTTCAGCAGATTACATAAAGAGTTTCAAAGGACCCTTGAAAACTCTCTCCTTCACACCGGTAGTGATCCCTGTTTATGAACATATAAATGACAGTTTCGGAGAAGTCGATAATCTGGATTTTGCAATGAAACTCTATCTTCTCTTCTATGACACAGATATTGACTTTATTTTTCTTACCGGCGGTAGCAAGACAACACGGTACGGCATGGATTTTTCAAGGAACATAACTACCAATTTTGAAATACACGGAGAATGCGCATTCATAAACGACTACCAGAAAAACTACATCGACAGAAACGGAAATAACTTTAGAAAGGAATACAACGCCAAAAATTATTTGTTAGGAATCAGGTACCTAACAGAACTCGATACTACTTACATCATTGAATATTATCATGATGGGACGGGTTTCACATCAGATGAGATGAAGGACTATTTTGAATTCATAAATAAGGGCTATGATTCTTATGTGTCAACGGGTGGCGATGCCCTGCTGAAAACAGCCTTAAATGTCACTGAAGAAAAATACGGCAGGATAAATCCCATGAGGAATTATCTCTATATACGGATAAGCCAGAAAGAGCCTTTTGATATCCTCTATTTTACGCCTTCTATAACAGGTATATTGAATATTGATGACGGGAGCTTCTCCCTTTCACCTGAATTGCTATATACAGGGATTACCAATCTTGAATTGAGGTTGAAGACAGCCTTTATTGCAGGTGAAAGGGAAAGCGAATATGGGGAGAAACAGAATGATTGCCGGGCAGAATTAAGGATAAGGTATTATTTTTGATGGATGCTGTTACAGTAAAAGAACTAAGAAAAAATTATAACGCATTTACTGCCCTTGACGGCATCAGTTTCTCGATAAGGAGGGGAGAAGTCTTTGGTCTCCTCGGGCCGAATGGTGCAGGGAAAACGACAACGATCAAGATACTTTCAGGGATTTCGATGCCTGCATCGGGAACTGTGAAAATACTAGGATATGATATCGTGAGTAATCCGGTAATGGTAAAGCAAAACATAGGTGTGGTTCCCGAGACATCCAATCTGTACCCTGAACTCACCTGTACCGATAATCTTATTTTTGCAGGAAGGCTTTACGGGATAAGCACTGAAAAAGCAAAAACAGGGGCTAAAGAACTTCTTCATATATTCGGGCTTGAAGAAAAACGGGATGTTCTTTTCGGGAGATTATCGAGCGGCATGAAGAGAAGGCTCACTGTGGCGGCTTCTCTCATTCACGACCCGCCGGTGTTGTTCCTTGATGAACCGACAACAGGTCTCGATGTAATGAGCGCACGGGCATTGAGAGAAATCATCCAAAAACTGAAAAAAAGAGGAATAACAATACTTCTTACCACACACTATATAGAAGAGGCGGATAGACTTTGCGACAGGATTGCCATTATTGTTAAAGGCAAAATCGTGACTATTGACACGCCAGATGCATTAAAAAAATCTGTCAGCATCGAAAAGGCGGTAGATGTCAAAATCAGTCCGTATTCTCCGTTTATAGAAAAAGAGTTTTCAAAGATAACCACGGCAATGAACTATGAGAAAAGAGAGGATATATTCAGATTTTTCATAGATGATCTGGATGCATTCCTGTCGGAACTTTCTGCCTTCATTAAGAAACATAATTTAAACATAGAATCTTTAAACACTGTATCACCATCCCTTGAAGATGCCTTTGTAGAAATTACAGGTCTAAGGCGGGAGATAATGATTCAGGAAAAAGGCGGCGGCAAATGAAGGGTGCATTGCGAAGCGCTTTCTTTATCGCATTAAAAGATATGAAGGCATATTACTTCAAGCCGCCGAACATAAGCTGGGGAATGCTCTTCCCGCTTGTGTTCATCCTGGCATTTTACCTCAGAAGCCCTATTGCCTTTGCGCATCTAATACCGGGCCTTCTGTCACTTAGCCTTTTGTTCAGCACAACCTCTATGGAGGCAATTGTTATCACATTCGAAAGGATGACCGGAGCACTCGAGAGGCTGATGCTGTATCCCGTGTCTGTTACGACTATTTTGGCAGGGAAAATCTCAGGAGGGGCATGTTTCGGTATAACTGTTACCATAGTTTTTCTTTTAGGTTTGATTATTCTGTTCCCGCTTCATCTCGAAAAACCCCTGTTGTTTTTAATGTCTGTTGTTATTTCATCATTCACTTTTTCTGCACTTGGAGCATTTGTGTCCGTCTCAGTAAAACAAGTTTTTGAGGCCCAGACACTTGCAAATCTTTTCCGATTTCCGATGATCTTCCTTAGCGGCGTTTTTATTCCGGTCAGTAGTCTGCCGTCAATAATAAAACCGATAGCGTATATTATGCCGCTTACTTACAGTATTGACAGCATAAAAGTGTCATTTGGTTATGCCCCACAAATAATGCATCCTTTATTAAGTCTGATTATTCTTGTAGTCTTTGCTTTTGTATTTCTTGGATTATCGGTAAATATATTGAAAGGCAGGATGTCGTGAAAATATATTTCAAAGAAGTTCAGAACACAGAAATTAAAATACTCTTAAGGGATACTGCTGTGAGCCGGGGGACAGGCTACGCCATTTAAAAGAATATTCATTATGAGCAACAAGGCAGAACCATCCTATATAACCATAAAGGGCATCCGTGTGGGTATCCTGGGCCTGAGAGAGGCGCTGGAGGGATTGTCCGCCTGGAAGGGCCGGAAAGATGAAGAAATTGCCGACCTGATGCTCGTGAAATTAAAAGCTGGAAATTACATACCCTCTTCTGTAGAGGCAGAATATAAAGCGGCCTTTCTGCGTGAATTCAAGAAATTCGTGGGAGAACCGGTGGCCGAAGAAAAAACGTCTATTTTAAATATCGCCATCCTGGGGCCAGGGTGCCCGAGCTGCGACCAACTGGAGCAGATAGTCATGTCCATTCTTACAGAAGAGAATATAGGAGCGGAGATAGAGCACGTACGTGACGTGCGGGAAATCGCCGGCTATGGGATGGTAGCCACCCCGGCCCTGGTCATAAACGGCATGATCAAGTCCTCCGGCCGTTTGCCATCCAAAAATCAGATAAAAGATTGGATAAAGGAAAAGACATATGAAAGATAAGGTCCTGCTTGCATTGATATCAGCGATTTTTGTAAGCCTCCTCTCCATTACTCCTCTTCGGGCTGAACCGGCGGTGAAGCCAAGGCTTCCGGTCCTCATGGAGTTCGGAAGGGGAGTATGTATCCCGTGTAGGCAAATGAAGCCTATTCTGGAGTCCATAGCCAAAGACTACGAAGGTCAGTTTAGGGTACAAGTGGTGGAAATTGACGGTACCCCGGAGTTAACCCGGCGCTACCGTATCATGGTTATCCCTACACAGGTCTTTATGGATGCCAACGGCCAGGAGGTTTATCGACATCTGGGATTTTATCCGAAAGACGATCTGGTGGCCAAACTCAGGGAACTCAAATTCATCAAATAGCCATGGATCAACTTTTTGGCATACTGACCCGAACCGTAGAGAACAGCGCCGGTATGGCCCTGGGAGCATCGTTTGTCTGGGGGATCCTTAGCATCCTTCTCAGCCCATGCCACCTGGCCTCTATCCCCCTGATTATTGGATTCATCGACGGTCAGGGGCGTATGTCCACCGGGCGGGCCTTTTCCATATCCCTCCTTTTTGCCTGCGGCATTCTGGTAACCATTGCCGCTATCGGCCTGGTCACTGCGGCGGCCGGCCGCATGCTGGGGGATATCGGCCCTTACGGTAACTACCTGGTTGCCGGGGTCTTCTTCCTGGTGGGCCTTTACCTTATGGACGTAATCCCGGCCCCCTGGTCTGGACCCGGACAGATCGGCATGAAACGAAAGGGTTTATGGATGGCCCTGGTACTCGGTCTGATTTTTGGTGTGGCTGTAGGCCCTTGCACATTTGCCTATATGGCTCCCATTATTGGCGTCACCTTTCAAATTGCCGCCACAAACATCTCCTACGGGATTCTCCTGCTACTCATGTACGGCCTCGGCCACTGTTCGGTCATCGTAGCAGCCGGAACCTCCGCCGAATTGGTCCAGCGGTATATGAACTGGAATGAAAACTCCCGCGGCGCTGTCATATTGAAAAGGATTTGTGGAGTTTTGGTCTTTGTGGGTGGTATTTATATGATTTATAGCGCTTAAAGACAATACACCATGGCAACCATGCTTAAAAACCGTTTGACAAAAAACACAGTTGCTCAGGCAGACGTCCTAATTTAAAGGATAAGGAGCAAAAACTTCGCCCATGATAAACGATTACCATTTTGGCTCCATAACCATAAACGACCGGGCTTATAACTCTGACGTAATTATTTACCCGGATAAAGTGGACGCGGGTTGGTGGCGCAAAGAAGGCCATGCCCTCTACCTGGCAGATATAAAAGAAATCATAGCCCAGAATCCGGAGGTATTAATCGTTGGGACAGGGGCCTATGGCGTACTCAAGGTGTCCAAAGAAGTTTGTGACCTCGCTGCTGAAAAGGGCATAGAACTCATTGTCCGGAAAACAGAAGAGGCCTGTAAAGAATTCAACCGCCTCAGCCAGTCCGGTAAAAAAATCGTAGCCGCCCTTCACCTCACCTGTTAAAGGCATAAACCTGTTCAGAGGTATCCGTTTCCCCTGGAGAGGTTTATCTTGTCCCGACCGGCCTTAGGCCGACTGTAGGCCAAAAATCCAAGGGTTCCGGATGGGAACTATCTAAATGACAATCCGGCAAAATTTGTGCTATAAGGGCTAGAAGGCAAGATTAACGACCTGGCTCCTATTTGCGGCCCGATTTTTATACGGACAAAGGCAGGGATGGAGTTATGCAACGTAAGAATCAACATCCCCGTCGGCCCCGTACTTTTCATTTCCAGATTTTTGAACAGCTTTAGATTTTGGGATAGAAACCAAGTGCCGTGGCACGGGCTATCCGGGGTTCTTCTTCCATGAATCAGCAAGAGACCAGAAGCCTTCTGAAAACCTTGAACGACAGAGTGTCTCTCGTCCTTCTTAAAAATGGGGAGGACGGACTCTTTGCCGAGTTAAAGGCATTTGCCCATAAAGTATCCGGACTTTCAGACTTAATAATGGTAGAAGAAACATCAACTACAAACGCCCATATCGCCCCGGCCATCAACCTGGTCCATTCGTCCCGGTCAAATATCAGCTATGCGGCCCTGCCCGAGGGAGGCGAACTCGCCCCCTTTTTAAGAACCCTGGCCCATCTGGGAAACGGCACAAATTCCCTTAATGAAGACACCGTACACCATCTGCGCAGTCTAAAACATGAGGTAACTATCGAGGTCTTGATTACTCAATCCTGCCCGGTCTGCCCCAGAATGGCTGAGATGGTCAATCAGTTCGCGCTGTGTTCTCAGAAGATTAAGGTGTGGATAGTCGATGTTGGCCATTTCCCGCATATCCGGGAGAAACACCGCGCCTCCTCGGCCCCCACCACGGTAATCAATGACCGGGTGCAGATCGTCGGCGCCGTAAATGAAAAAGAGCTATTAAACTGGATATACAAGGCCCTTTCTGAAGAAGGCCTGCCAGACGTGCTGGCCTCACTTTTAACCATAGGCAATAGCGGAAAAGCGCTGGAGATTATTACTGAAGAGGATAGACCCGATCTCCTCAGCGATTTAATGGGCAGGCCGGAGTTCACAGTGAGGCTGGGGGCGATGGTAGTCATCGAGTCCCTGCAACAGACTGCCCCGGGGAGGATACCCCGGCTTGTCCCCGGTCTTATAAAATTGCTGGACTCGGATATGGTGAACATCCGCGGGGACGCAGCCTTTATGCTGGGCAAGATCGGCGATCCACGCGCCATAGAACCCTTAAGACGTCTGGTGCCCGAAGAACAGAATCCGGACATCCTGGAAATTGCAAGGGAAGCCCTCGACAGCCTCCAGGGTCAGGAGGATGTATAAATGGCGTGGCAAGAAATAATAATAACCTCTGATGCCGACTTGACTGAGGCCCTGTCTGATTTCTTGATCGATCTTACAGGGCGAGGAATCTGCCTGGAAGACCTGCCCGCCTCTTCAAGCCGGACTGCGCCCGCTGCTCAACGTATCAAGGCCTATCTTCCCCTTGATGAATCCTATGAAAGCAATATGGCTTCTCTCCATAACTACATAGAAAGTCTGAAAAAAATCTTCCCATTAAGCGACCCGGTCTCTATTACATCTGAAATAATAAAGGGAGAAGATTGGTCACATGCATGGAAGAGATTTTTTAAGCCCATACGTCTTACCGAAAGGATTGTGGTCAGGCCCTCGTGGGAGGACTTCACCACAAAAAAAGAAGACATCGTCCTGGAGATAGACCCGGGGATGGCCTTCGGCACGGGATCGCATGCCAGCACCCACCTTTCCCTGCGCGCCCTGGAGGGCATAATCCTGAGCGAGGCATTCCGCAAGAAATTCCCGCAGATCAGCGTACTGGATGTAGGCACAGGCACAGGCATATTGGGGATGGCGGCGGCGAAGTTGGGGGCAGATCGCGTCCTGGGTATAGATATAGACCCGGAAGCGATCAAGGCAGCATCTGAAAATATACGGAAAAATGCCTTGGGAGATAAGATGTCCGTGACCGGCCAGGATTTAACGGAAATAACGGAAATTTTTTCCATCATCCTGGCCAACATCACAGCATTCGAACTTGTCAGGCTCTGTCCCCTGCTCTTCGCCCGATTGAAAGAAAAAGGCGCCCTTATCCTTTCGGGCATACTCGCGGAACAGATCCGGGGCCTGCTCGAAGTCTATCAACAGCATGGATTCAACGTCTTATCCACATCCCGTGAGGACGAATGGGTCTGCGCCGTGCTGACCAAAGTTAAGCGGTGGCCATGAGACGATTTTTCCTGCCACGCGAGGCATTCTCGGAAGAGACCGCCATAATTGCCGGCTCTGACGCCCATCACATAAGAAATGTTCTCAGACTCAGGCGCGGCGACCGTATCAGGGTCTTTGACGGCAGCGGCCTGGAATATATAGCCGCCATATCCTCTATGACCGATACCGGCGTGGAATTAAGGCTTGGAGAAAAAATAAGTTCTGTAAAAGAAGGCCCCTTCCGTCTCTCTATCGGACAGGCCCTATTAAAGGCCCGAAAGATGGACTTCATTGTCCAGAAGATGACAGAGTTGGGGGTCTTCGCTCTATATCCGTTTATATGTGAGAGAACTATCCCCACCGCAGACATGGAGAAAATGCCTCACAAAAAAGAGAGATGGGAAAAGATAGCTGTTGAGGCCGCCAAACAATGCAACCGGCATATACTGCCTGTTATTCATGACGTACAGGATATGACATCTACATTGGCTGATTGTCAAAAAAATGACCTTAAGATTATGCTATGGGAAAAAGTTTCCGATAATAACTTAAAAAGGGTTTTGACTCAGGCCCAGGCAACCGAGAGGGTATGCGCCCTCATCGGCCCGGAGGGGGGGTTTTCAGCCCGTGAGGCAGAAGAAGCCGTCCGGGCCGGGTTTATTCCTGTGGGCCTGGGCCGGCGTGTCTTACGGGCCGAGACGGCAACGCTGGCCGTCATAAGTATAATTCAGTATGAACTCGGCTATATATAACCGAAGAAGTTCACGGTTCCGAGTTCCACGTTCACAGTTTTTAACCCTCGACTTCGAACTGTGAACTTTGAGCGACCTGCCCGTATCGCAGTAGGATGCCGCTCTTACGGCGGTGCGAGATTTTTGAACTTTTTGGATGGTGACTATTTAATTCTCTCTGTGCGCTCTGTGGTTAATTTTTTGACAATATGATTTAATATGAGGAAAAGACTATGAAATGTCCCAAATGTGGTTTTACCGGCCCGGATTACGCAGAATCGTGCAAAAAATGCAACTATGATCTGACGGAGGTCAGGAAATTATTCGGTGTTGCGCTGAGTAAGCCCGGCCAGGTGTCTTTTTTATCACAACTTATGCATCCGGCAACAGAGACACGCGAAGAGCAAAAGGTTCCTATCGCTACCGTCCCGGAAACACCTCCGCCTTCAGGAGACGAGATATCTATGGGCACCCCTGAGCCGGCCGAAGAACCTCCACAGTCTCCGCCTATTGATCTCTCCCAGATTGATTTTTCAGACCTGGAAGATGAGGTCACGCTGGAACCGGAGGCAACAGCAGGGGAAGCGGCATCAAAAAGCGAAGAAATAACCATGGCCGAAACAGACCTGGATCTCCCGGAGATTGATCTATCCAATCTGGAACTGGAATCTTCTGCATCAGAAGAGGTCGCATCCGCAGATAAGACGGTAACCCCTCCCGCCGTAACAGGTGAAATCAGTCTTGATGGATTACTCGAAGCCGGAGAGTCAGAGATACAATTTGAGGAAATACTGAGCGACGAGAAAGGCCCGGAAGAAGACAGGGACACAGATGACGACAGTGATCTTCCCCCACCCTCTTCATCCGGCGCCGACGATGCACCCAAAAAGAGGGGCAAAAGGGGCGCTAAGGGTGGAGGTTTTAACTCTGGCCTGGAATTTTCCGGCGCCAACCTTTACCTCCAGCGGGCCGGTTTCTGGCGGAGGGCGCTGGCCTTCTCTTTTGACTGCTGTCTCATCCATCTGATAATGCTGTTCTTATTATTAGGAATAGCCATCGCCGTTAAAACCAGCCTGGACTGTGGTTCCGGTTTCTCATGGCCGGCGGCCTTACAATTGCTAGGCATGTTATTTTTGCCTTTTCAACTTGCCGTGCTTCTTACGGTAATAACCTATTTTACCTTTTTTCATGGATACACCGGACAGACGCCGGGCAAACAACTCTTTGGCCTGAAGGTGGTCCATACCTCCGGGCTTCCCCTTACCTTTGGCCAGGCCTTTTTGCGCTGGGTCGGCTATATTCTTTCCTCAGTGCCGCTGAATCTGGGGTTTCTCTGGGTGGCCATCGACAAAAATAAACAAGGGTGGCATGATAAAATAACGGACACTTACGTAATACGCACACTGTAGCAGTGACTTGGGATAGCGGGAACGACATTCACTATGACATCACTCGTACAAGAAAAATCCCCGGCGCAGTTCTTCAAATGAGGCCAGATCATCCTCCCAGGAGGCCGTCAAGTCAATGAGGTCGGCCCCTTCCTCCAAGGCATATCGGACGGCATCATCCCCCAGGATGAGATCAATGGGAAGCTTTTCATACTCATATTCGTAAGGCGGCTGTCTCCAGGCAAAATTATCCGGGTAAAGGGCCAGAATGTCCTGAAGCAGGCAGAGGGTGGTATAGTAAGGCCTGTAGACCCGCGGATCGGTGACGTGGATTTGAAGCCCCCCGCAGACCTCGCCGGCCCACTTATGGAAGGTCGGCTGGAACCAGGCCTCGCGAAAGATAACGCCGGCAATGCGCCTTTTGGCAATTCTCTCTTTAAGCCGGGCCGGTTCAATAAACGGCGCGCCGAACAGTTCAAAGGGACGGGTGGTACCCCGGCCTTCAGAGACATTGGTGCCCTCCCAGATGACCTGCCCGGGATAGACCAAGGCGCTATCCGGCGTAGGCATATTGGGCGAGGGCATGACCCAGGGGAGGCCAGTATCGGCAAAGAGCATGTCCCGCCGCCAGCCGCCGAGCGGCACGACCTCTAAGTCGCATTCCACACCAAACGCCCCCTTCCAGAGACTGGCTATCTCGCCTATGGTCAGTCCATAGCGCATCGGAATGGGAAAGAGACCGACAAAGGAGCCTAAATCCTCCTTTAAAAGGTTTCCTTCGGTCAAAAGGCCGCCTATTGGATTAGGCCGGTCCAGGATTACAACTTTCTTATCCCACTTTCCGGCGGCCTCCATACAGTAGGCCAGGGTATAAATGAAGGTATAGACCCGCGTGCCCACGTCCTGCACGTCAACCAGGAGGACATCGATATGGTCAAACATCTCCCGGGATGGTATCCGGCTCTTGCCGTACAGGCTGAAGATAGGCACATTTAAGAGCGGATCGCGGCTATGGTCTGACTCGACCATGTTATCCTGCTTTTCGCCGCGGAAACCATGCTGGGGATTGAAAAAGGCCGCAAGCTGTCCCGGGAAGGCACGGGCCAGCAGTGTAGAGGTATGTTCAAAGCGGCTATCGACCGAGGCCTGATTGGCGAGGAGACCTAACCGCGCCCCTTTGATCCATGGGGGTGGATTCCTTACAAAGCGTTCTATGCCCAGCTCAACCCCCGGCACGGCATTCACCAGTTAAGACGTACCTTCACGCCTTTTTCGCTGAGGTAGGACTTGAGGTCCTTGATGCGGTAGTATCCATAATGGACCATGGAGGCAATCAGGGCCGCATCGGCCTTGCCTGCACTGAGGACATCGTAAAGATGTTCCGGTTTCCCGGCCCCGCCCGAGGCGATGACCGGAATATTTACCGCTTCGGAGATTAGGCTGGTCAGGGTCAATTCATAGCCCTCCTGTGTGCCGTCCGCGTCTATAGAGTTGAGGCAGATCTCGCCCGCGCCCAAGTTTTCGGCCTCTCTTGCCCACCAAAGGGCGTCAATACCCATGTAAGTGCGCCCGCCATGGATGACCATTTCGTAGCCGGAGGGTATTTTAGCCGACTTTTCCACTTTCTTCACATCCATGCCCAGGACGATACACTGGCTGCCGAAGGCCTTCGCCCCTTCCGGGATGATATTGGGGTTCTGTATGGCCGCCGTGTTAACGCTCACCTTCTCCGCGCCGGCCAGGAGGACGGCCCGCATATCCTCTACCGTCCGGATCCCGCCCCCTACTGAAAAGGGTATGAATATCTCTTCAGCTACCCGGCGCACCACGTCGATCATGATGTCGCGTTTATCACTGGAGGCCGTGATGTCGTAAAAGACGATCTCATCCGCACCCTCTTCATAATAGTGCCTGGCCATCTCCACCGGGTCGCCGATGTCTATGTTATCTTTAAACCTAATGCCTTTAGTCGTCCGGCCGGCCCGCACATCCAGGCAGGGAATAATACGTTTACTAAGCATAGCCATCCCACCGACAGAAATTATCCAATACCTTAAGGCCCACCTGGCCGCTCTTCTCCGGGTGACACTGCAAGGCCACCAGGTTCTTATAAGCCACGGCCGAGGCAAATTCCAGCCCGTAACCGGTCAGGCCGACAACAAATGCATCATCTGCCGGCACCGGATAATATGAATGCACAAAATAGAATTCGCTCCCGGCCTCCACACCCGAAAATACCGGGTGCGGCCGGATGATCTTCATCCCATTCCAGCCCATGTGCGGTATCTTGAGGCGGGTGTCACCTTCCATAAGCGGCTGTGGGAATAACTTTACCTGACCGGGGATGATCCCCAGGCAGGTCGTGTCATTTTCCTCGCTGTACTCAAAGATGATCTGCGTCCCCAGGCAGATGCCCAGGATGGGCTTCCCATTCAGAAAGGCCTCTCGTATAAGGTTATCCAGACCCAGGGCCTTTAAATCGGCCATGGCCTGCCCGGCCGCGCCTACGCCAGGAAAAATAATCCGTTCCGCATTCTTAATATCCCCGGCCTTATTAGTCACTTTGCGGGGATACCCTAATTTCCTGACCGCCCTCTCCACACTGGTCAGGTTCCCCGCCTTATAGTCGATAATCGCGATCATAGTACAATTCCGTATGATTTTTTTCATCCGGAAACTACCGTTTCCGGCTTCAAGCTTTCAGCGATCAGTTGTCAGCCATCAGCAAAAACCTAAGACAAACAACGCATTAAGCTGAATGCTGATAGCTGAGTGCTGATTGCTCCATCCGGAATCCTTGGGTTTTCGGATGGAAACTAATTTATTATGGACGGCGATTAAGTATAAATCCTGTAATGCTTACGATACCTTAAATACTAACTGAATAAATGTTTTGCAAGGGAAAAAAGGCCGGAACTTCCCGATTTTTTAGGGAACCCCTATAGCTCTGAGCGAAACTTGCTGGAGCAGTCCGCATTAGGCGGATCGAGAGCTAGCAGGAAGGGGCAAGCATTCCCCGCCTGCGAGTCCGCCGGAGGCGGATCGCTGCGCAAGCCGTGAAGCGAAGAAACCAGGGGTTCCTTAAAGAGACGCGAAATTATAAATAACATCATAGTAGTAAGGAGATGCTCCTTTAAAACTCAGGAGATTCCAGCGCAGTTTTTTGTTGCATTCCCCTCCAGAATAGTGTTTACTTTTAAAAAGAGGTTGTTTTGTCCGGATTTGCCTTACTGCAAAGGCTATCATGGCCGATGCAGTTTTTTTTGCCCGGATAGATACCTACTCGAAGTCATTATTGAAAGGAGGTGAAATAAATGGCTAAAGGATCAGTAAAGTGGTTCAATGACAGCAAAGGCTTCGGCTTTATCTCCCAGGAAGACGGTACAGATGTATTTGTGCACTTTTCAGCTATCTCGGGCGACGGGTTTAAGTCCTTAAGGGAAGGCGAGCAGGTGACCTTCGATCTGGCCGAAGGCAAAAAAGGCCTTCAGGCGGTGAACGTTTCCGTAACGGAATAAACGAGACACAAGGAATATTGAAGCTCCCCGCAGCAAGCTGCGGGGAATCTCCGTATGTAAGATAAAAAGCATAGTATTCGTTCGCTAACCCCGCCGCAAGCAGCGGGGAATGCGCTCGCTATGCATGTTCAAACGGAGAAAGCCGCTCTCATGAGTACCGGTTATTCTCCGTTTGGATATAAAAGGAGCGATTGGAAATGAAAATATATGTCGGCAACTTGTCCTACGAGACAAGTGAAAATGAGCTACGGGAGGAATTTAGCGCCTTCGGCGAGACTACATCCGTAGAGATCATTAAAGATAAATACTCCGGTCAGTCCCGGGGCTTTGCATTTGTCGAGATGTCAGACGCTAAGGAAGCCCAGTCTGCGATTGATGCCCTAAACAACAAGGAGCTTAAAGGACGCAACCTGAGCGTAAACGAGGCGCGCCCCCGGCCCGCGAAGACCACCGGCGGATATGGTGGAGGTGGAGGCTATTCGGGTGGCCGTAACGGCAGAGGCGGAAGCAGAAGAGAATCAGGGTTCGGAGGGAATAGAGGCAGAAGATAAAAGCAGAAGCCCTTCCGATCGAAGATGCGCCGGGGCGTAGCCGTCATATTTCCGGCATAAGACAGATTCGGGGCCGGGGAACAGGTTACCGGCACCCTCGCTGCCCAGCCGGGAATCTGTCGAACGAACCACAACCGGAAGAATTTGGAGTAAAAACTTGGCAAAAAAATCAAGGGGTACCTTCGAGAAACGTCAAAAGGAGAAAGAGCGGCAGCAGAAACAAGAAGCTAAGAGAGCCCGCCGAATCGAGACCAAGCAGCACAAAGCCAATACAGAGATGAAGTCCGGCGATCAAGACCCGGATATTGCCGGTATTCGACCCGGCCCTCAGCCTCTGCCGGAGCAATGGGGTGAAAACAGCAACGATGATGAATAACCCCGTAGCCCGGACGTAACGCAAGTCCTTATCCGATACGGCCGCAGCCCCCTTACAAATTTCAGCTGACCAATCGTAGCCGGAATGGGGCGCGTGACTTTTTTTCCACCGCATACCATCCCCCGATGGGGACTTTTTCCGAGGGATCGAGCGGACCAAAATGCGGATCGGTTGCTCCTGCCGGAACAGTAGCCCGATAGAAAGTCTCTTCGCCTGCATCATAACGATACAGATAGAAATGACCGGCAGTTGACAGGTCAAGATTTTCATAAATCCATAACCCCGGATCCCGGATAATCTCATACAGTTTGTATTCCTGGTCATCCATATTCAAAGCCCGTATTTATTTCAGGCCCTCTTGTTATCAACCATAAGTGCCGATCTGTTTTCTGTCAAGCCCGGATCAATATACACCCCCAACCCGATCCCTCATCCGCCTCAGGCGGACATCTTCGACAGGCGCTCATATAGGTCGTCAGGATGACGGGCTCCTATTTCGCTATACAACTTCATAATGCCTTCTACTTGTTCCTGCCTATCCATCTGTCTTACAGTTCTAATGAGTTATCTGTCAGCAAAAACCTGATACAAACACCATAAGTAAGCTGAAGGCTGATAGCTGAGTGCTGATAGCTCATAATGCTTTATTATAGCTTTTCGGCTAATGGGAGGACTTACTTAAGCGAATTTTTTTCTGTCTCTGGGTATTGGAGCGGACGTAGGGTGACATAAAAAGTTAATAGACATGCGAAACTTTCAGGCGTAAAATGTCCGAAAGGAGGGAACGGCCATGCTAGTCTTTCTAAGCGATGTACATCTCACGGACGGATCATCAGGCACAACGATTGATCCCAGGGCCTTTAACAAGTTCTGCCGGATATTGGAGGATGTTGTAGGAGACCCCAGGGAATCTAACATCAAGAACCTGGAGATAGCGCTCCTGGGAGATATATTTGATGTCATCCGTTCTGACCTGTGGCTCCGTAAAGAAAATGACGATCCTAAGAAGCCTGTAAGGCCATGGTCAACGGAGACCGAGACCGACCGGGAGGGTTGGAATCTGCAAAGATATGCCGAAAAGATCGTGGGTAAAATTATCAGCCAGCCCGGAAATATTGAGGCCATAGGATACCTGAAGGAGTTTCAAAGACACTGTGCGAAGAAAGGAGTCGATGTTGAACTATCCTATCTGATAGGCAATCATGACTGGCTGATTAACAGATATGCCACAACCCGCCAGGAGATAGCCCAATTTCTTGGGATGCCGGATTCACAGTCTTATGCCAAAAATCGTTTTCTCTATGAAAGGGTATTTGAAGACCATGAAGTCATGGCCCGTCACGGAGACTACTATGACGAGTTCAATTATGAAGGGAACAGGGATGCCTCTTCCCTTGGTGATGCCATCGTCATTGACCTTCTGAATAAGTTTCCCAGGACCGTAAAAGACGACCCTCTTTTGGGCAAGGATGAAGACCTGGTCAATAAACTGAAAGAGATTGACAACGTCAGGCCTCTTCTTGAGATACCGGCCTGGATACAAGGCGTTTGTAATTATAAACCCGGCGTCGAACAGAGGGTGCACGCCATCTGGAACGACCTGGTGGATAAATTTTTTAAAATAAAATTTGTAAAAGACCATGATAAGCTGGGACCGGATGTAATCGACTTCCTCCAGATGGCCATGCGCCTTTCCTCCGGTTTTTCTTTCAGCGGGCTTCAGAAGATACTGGGCCACTGGGCAGTCCGCAGTTTGTACCGAACAGCCGATGATTACAGAAGATTTGCTTACAACGAGGCGCCGCTCAAAAACAACCTCGTTCGTTATGTGGTCTATGGCCATACCCATCATACCGAGCAGGCGCCTCTTGATATCGTGCCCATCCCAGGGGATGGCGTCATAGATAAGATTTATTTCAATACAGGCACATGGCGCAAGGTCTTTGAACACACGACTTTTGACCAGGATAACTGCGAGTTCATCGGCTGGCATGTCATGACCTTTCTCGTTTTTTATCTTGAGAAAGAAAAGGAAAAGGACAGGAACTACGAGGTCTGGTCCGCCTCTCTGGGTTACGGGAGATAAGAGTTGCGAGTTACAAGTTGAAAGTTGCAAAAGTTACAGGTTGCAGAATTTGCATAGGAAGCTGAAAACTGAAAGTTTTAAGGAGCGGCAGTGGTTACTATTGATGATTTGAGTCTAAAAGACATTACGCTAAACAGCTTGCCCCGGCTGAAGCGGCTGAGGGAACTCCATTTTGCTACCCGGCCGGAGATATGCATAGAGCTTCCGCGGAATATAACCCATTATATGAAACAGGTGGATAATCTGGCAGATTCTCCAGAGCTAAGGGCCGGAAAGCTGTATAAGTACGTGATGAAGAATAAACGGCCGGTGATCGCCGATGAAAATCTCCTGGCCGGGACAACTACCGCCAGAACCATTGGCGTTGTCCTCTATCCGGACTTTATGGCCCTTTCTATCTGGCCCGAACTGGAGACCGTTAGCCGCCGGAAGAAAAATCCCTTCGGCATTACCAGGGCAGAGATAGATGAATTAAACTTCGACATATTCCCTTACTGGCCGGATCGCACCATCCAGGAGGTGGCCAGAAAGGATAACGGCAACCCTCTTTGTCAGAGGATCATGGAGCGGATTGTCTTTTACATAGCCACCAAGGTCTATTGTATCTCCCATACCGTCCCCAATTATGCCATGGTAGTGGAGCGGGGGCTTCTGGACATCATAAGAGAGGCCGGGGAGAGGGAAAACGCCCTCGGTAATTCTGCTGAAGATAGGGCGAAAAAGGAATTTTATCAGGCCGTGCAACTCTCGTTAAGCGGTATTATCAGCTATGCCGCCAATCTCAGCCGGGAGGCGGAGCGGCTGGCGGCAAAAGAGAAGGATAACAAACGCCGACAGGAACTCCTTGAGATGGCCGAGGTCTGCAAAAGGGTGCCGGCCGAAAGGCCCAAGACATTCCGCGAGGCTTTAAACGCCGTATGGATCTGTAAGATCGCCCTGCACCAAGAAAATGCCAATGTGGCCTTGAGCCTGGGACGCCTGGATCAGGTACTCTATCCATTTTATGCTGAGGATATAAAACGGGGCATGACTCCGGCTGAGGCCGTAGAACTGGTGGGCTGCTTCTGGCTCAAGATCGCCGACCATGTGCCTTTGAGCCCGGAAACCGGCGAAGAACTCTTCGGAGGGAGCGGCTCTAATCAGGCCGTTACCCTGGGTGGCGTGGATATGAAGGGTGAGGACGCCGTAAATGATCTCACCTACGTCATGCTTAAGGCCACGGAACTCCTGCGGCTCCGTGACCCCAATGTCAACGCCCGCTACCACCCGGAGGTAAACAAAAAGGAATACCTGGATCGGCTCTGTGAGGTCAATATCAATACCGGGGCCACTCCGTGTTTCCATAACGACGCCTCGGCTATCGAGACCTTGACCGGGCAGGGTGTATCCCTTGAGCATGCCAGAGACTATTCATCAGTGGGTTGTGTGGAGCCGTCAAGTAGTGGCCGGACCTACGGCCATACCGGCTGTATATTGATGAATCTTACCTCGGCCTTGGAGATGGCCCTTTGGGGAGGCAAACACCGCCTGACCGAAGATGAACAGATCGGGCCGAAGACAAAACCGGCCGTGGCCATGGCCTCTTTCGCAGAATTTAAAAAGGCCCTGGAAACGCAGCTTGGCTGGCTGATCGATCAAGTCGTAACTTTAAATAACAATTTAGGCCGGGCCCACCAGGAGATACACCCCACGCCCATGCTTTCCGCCCTGATGGAAGGCTGCATGCAGAAAGGCAAGGATGTCATCTATGGCGGCGCTACCTATAACTCGTCCGGCGCAGCCATGATCGGTCTGGCCGATGTGGTGGATTCGGTAACGGCCATTCAGGAATTCGTTTTTGATAAGAAAAAGTTCACTATGTCCGAGATGATTACGGCCATGAATGCCGACTGGAGCGGCCCCTATAAAAAACTTCAGGCCATGGTTAAGGCCTCACCGGATAAGTTCGGCACGGATAGCGAGATGGCCGGAGCCAATGCCGACTGGTTAATAGGTTTCCTGCATGAGACCTTCCAAAGCAAGGCGAATTACCGGGGCGGCAGATATACGGTCGGCTACTGGACTATGACCAATCACGCCGGATTCGGGGCGCTTACCGGCGCGCTGCCCAACGGCCGGATAAAGAGTGAGCCCTTTGCCAGTGGTATTACACCGGTCTCCGGTTCCGCGCCGGTTTTGACCTCCTGCCTCAATTTTGTGGCCCGCCTCGATCACACCAAAATCGCGGATGGCCATGCCCTGAACCTGAAGTACACCCCCTCTACCACGACGCTGTCCAGGTTTGCTGACACCATCGAGGCCTTCTTCAAAATGGGCGGCCTGCAGGTGCAGTTCAATATCATCGACCGCAAGACCTTAGAGGACGCGCGAAAGTATCCGGAGAAGTATCCGGACCTTTTTGTGAGGGTGTCCGGATATACGGCATATTTCAGGGACCTCAATCCCCACATGCAGCAGGAGATAATCACCCGTGCGGAGTATGACCTGGCTACCGGCGAGGAACAGAAGTATGGGTAAAAGCTCAAAGTTCAAGGTGCACACTCTAAATATTTTTGGTAACACTATAGCTGTTTGAAAGAACGGATTTGTCCGAAAAACTGCGCTTAGAAATCCCCCTTAATCCCCCTTTGCCAAAGGGGGAGAACTATTTTCCCCCCCTTTTGGAAAGGGGGGCTAGGGGGATTTGGGTTTTGCAGTATTGTGAATTATTTTCAACCCCCTAACCTGTTATAACATGTTGGAGCATGGCCATGTTTGATATCGAAAAATTTATAAGCGGGTTATCCATGGATAAGGCCCTGGACCGGCTGGGCGAGAGGTTTTTAAAGAGCCTTGAGGACGAGACGGCCGAGACGTTTTTAGAGGCCATTTTAGCCTTTATGAAGATTAAATTCATGTTGGACCCGGCCTATCGCAAGAACATCGAAGGTTTTAAGGGGCGCTATCAATTCAGGAGCAGGGACGGCGGTGTGGCCGTGTTGGTCGAGTTCGAAGACAGCGATATGAAGATAAAAGAGAAGGCCGTTGACAATGTTGATGTTACGGTATCATTTAAAGATGGCCGGGCCTTAATGAACTTTTTGCTCTCGGCCAACCGGGATATTTTAAGGGGACTTCTCAATAACGAGGTGGTTGTGACCGGCAATCTTAATTATATGTACAAATTCGGCTTCATGGCCAACCACCTCCAACTGGAGCTGACCGGCAATTTACCTTGATGACCGTTTTACCCGCGGCAGATCCGGCGACAGCGCGACCTCTGGTCTTTGATATCAAGAGGCACGCCCTGGAAGACGGGCCTGGCATCCGCAGCACGGTCTTCTTTAAGGGATGCCCGTTAACTTGTTTATGGTGTCAGAACCCTGAATCCATCGACCCCGGCCCGGAGATCGGGTTTTATCCACGGGACTGTATAAAATGCGGCGATTGCGTCTCCGCCTGCCCGGCAAAGGCCTGCGCGCTTGAAGACCCTTTTTTGATCGACCGGGAAAGGTGTACCAGGTGCGGCGCTTGTGTAGAGGCCTGCCCCGGACGCGCCCTGAGGCTGATCGGCCGCTTTTATCCGGTTGCTGAGCTGGCAGAAATCCTCCTTAGGGATAAGACCTTTTATGAGGTCTCCAGAGGCGGGGTAACCCTTTCAGGCGGTGAGCCGACTTTTTTTATGGACTATGCCTCGGCTGTCTTAAAGGTGTTGAAGGATTCAGGCATCCATACGGCCATCCAGACCAACGGCTTTTTCTCCTGGAAAGAGTTTGAGGAAAAGATACTCCCCTATGTGGATTTGATCATGTTCGATGTCAAGCTGGCGGATGCAGACAAACACCGGGAATATACGGGCCGCAGCAATGAACCGATACTGGCCAACCTTGAAAGCCTCCTGTCAAAGACACGCCGGGGCAGAGCCAAACAGCCGGAGACGGTCTTGCCGCGCGTCCCGCTTATCCCCGGTTTTACTGCCACGGCGAAAAACCTGCGTTCCATATCAGGCCTGCTGGAAAGGCTGGGCGTAAAAAAATGCTCTCTGCTTCCTTATAATCCGACCTGGACTTTCAAGGCCGAGGCCATCGGGAAGAAGGTTGATCCCATGATTTCCAGTCGCCTGCTCACACCGGGGAAATTAAAGAAATATCGGGATATATTTTCCTGGGCGGAACTGGTCAGGTTTTAGTCGCGGATGTCAAGTTATTTAAGTCGTTCACTATAACAGCTTCAAAGGAGAACCACACATGTCTAATTCATACCGGGGCGTAAAAATAAAATGGCTGCCTGCTTTAATATCGTTCTTCACCTTATTCTTTCTCGCCTCCTGCGCCGTTGCTCCTTCGCCCAGGCCGGAAAGGCCGCAACTCACCCCGAAGTTTACAGAGTTTAAACTGGACGCCGCCGACATCCAGGACGATCTCGTGTTTACGGCCATCAGGAAGGACTTGGAAGGGAAGGCGTCCATTCTTGAACTCATGCACTTTTACATGAAGGAACTGGAAAAGGACGCCTCTCCGGATTCTCCCTATCTCAGGCGACTGGCCTGGCTTTTTGCCAAGGGGCGTCCGGTGGATATTCAGGGCCATTACTATGGCCTGACGCTGGTCTTAAGAAAGGGAGAACACCGCTACGGCGGTTTCCTTAATCGCCTCTGGAGCGCAACCCTAAGCGAGGCCTCGCCCTGGGACGGCAAGATATTTGAACCCGCTATCGGAGCTGAGCTTACAGAATATACAGAAGGCCGGGAAAAAGGCGCCCTTCCAACCTTTATGGGGATAAACTGTTTCAAAGAAGTATGGGGATCGGTCTGGAACGTCTTGAGTACAGAGGTGCTCACCTTCTGGCTGGGCCTGAAGGATGCGCCGCCAGTAGAGAAAGAGAGATATGGGTATGACAAAAAGGGCGGACTCTTTATAGCGCATAGGGGAGAATCAGTTGACCCTGGGAATCCTGGCAAGCAGGTTCTCCAACTCAATTACCGGTGGCGAAACCTCAAAAACCCGCCGCCCCTGCGCTATCTTATAGATGAGTTGGTGGAAATAGCCGACGGCCTTTATCTTGGACAACTGCTTTTTGCCACTGACAACATTCTCAAAGATTATGACCCCGGTTGTCCGGAAGCCGCATACAAGTACGAACATTTTGGCTATTTTCTGTTAATGGACGACGAATGGAACAAAGAAAAAAACTATCTTCTTAGCCCAGGAGGAACGCAATGAAACACACATGTCGTATGGCAACACAAAGGACGATGAAAATAATCCCCCCTCACCCCCCTTTACTAAAGGGGGGACATATCATATTCCCCCTTTGGAAAAGGGGGATACAGGGGGATTTTCGGGTGAAAACCAATATCCTCATCTTATGCCTTGTGGCTATTTTTCTTTCTTCCTGCGCCGTCGCCGGCTGGCAGGGAGAAGGCCTGAAACCTCAACCGGAAAAGTTTACCCGGTTTACTTTTAAAAAAGAATGCATGGAAGGCCCCAAAGACCGGTTGCTGGCGGAAATAGAGGGGGAACTGAGAGAAAAAGGGACAGTATTGGACCTGATGAAATTCTATTCGGATGAGTTGCAAAAGGACATAGGCACAAGGTCGCCGTATTTTGACAAACTCCAAAAGATATTCGATTGCAGTATTGCGCCCCGGGACATGCAGGGCTACCTGCACGGCGCCGTGGTGGCCTTTCAGAGTCAGGAACTGGTAAAGTGCCTGAATATCAACGTCCTTAACCTCCCCTGGCCGCTGGTCAGGATATTCTCGCCCTGGACCGGCAAGACCTTTGAACCGTGCGATCCTCAAAGACTCAAAGATATAACCGATGGCTTTGAGACCGGCCAAGTCCCGACGACCTGGGGTTCCAATACCTACAGCACCCGGACGTTCCGTCATAAAGTGGCCGTGGACGCAATGGAAGCCCTCCGGATAGAATTGGAGCCGGCTACAGCCGAAGAGATAAGAACCCGTGACTATGATGTGAAGGGCTTCTTTTTTATCGGCCGGGAGGGCCGTTCGGTCAACCCGGATAATAAGGGACGCATGGTCTATCAGTTCAACTATCGCTGGCCCAAGCTCAAGACCTTCCCGCCGGATAACTACTGTATCGACGAGATAGTCCAGATAGCCGAGGGCCTCTATATGGGCCAGCTCCTCTATGCCACGGATATGTCCAGGGCATACGACCCGCGCATAGATCCGGGCCTGTACCGCTGCCGCAATTTCGGTTATTTTCTCCTCCTAGATGAGGACTGGGAAAAGATAAGGGTTGAAATCGGCTTCGATGTAGTAAGATGAAAAATGACAGTCGACAGCTAACATGCAATGTTAAGACTTAATGGTGATATGAATAACATAAAAGACATAGGGAGATTTCAAAATGAGACCCGACAAAATTAAGCAAGAAATAAAAAAATTAAATCTTTCGGAAAAATTATTGCTGATAGAAGATATCTGGGATTCTATCGCCCAAAGTAACTCAGAGCTTCCGATGCCTGAATGGCAAAAACGAGAACTTGATAAAAGATACAGCCAATACAAAGCCGGCGAACAAAATCTTCATGATTGGCAGTCAGTTCACGAAGGAATAAGGAATAAATACAAATGAAGCTTCGTTATACTGACAGGTCAAAAGATGATGTCGAATTGGCTTTTGCTTGGTATGAAAGACAACGGAGGGGACTTGGCTTTGAGTTTTTGAATTGTGTAGAGGCCGCCTTGCAAAACATTATTCATTATCCGGAGATATACCAAATTCGATATTCATGTTTTCGTGGGTGCCCGATAAGAAGATTCCCTTTTTCTATATTTTATACGATTGAACATAATGCAATTATAATACATTCTGTATTTGACAATAGACAAGACCCAAAAGAGAAGCCTTAATCGGGGTACCCGGTGGCTTCTCTCCACCGGTCCCCACACCATATGGCATCCGCCTGGGCGGACCAGGCGGTTTATGAAGCCTATCGGGCCATAGCCGGATAATAGATGTTCACCTACGAGCGGGCGACACCATGAGCGAGGGAGAGAGCCGCGACCTTAGAATCGTGATAGATTATCTGCTGGTGACAGCATTTGATTATTTCGGAAAGGATACCGGCAGAACCGTTCAAACTACGTTGACTCCCAAGGACCCGCGTGTAATACGTTTAAGGGAAAGCAGATAAGGTATTGTGCAGGACACGTATTGACTGCGTTGAACATGCATAGCGAGCGCATTTCTTCCCCCTTTTTGCTTGACGCCATCCTCTTTTTTCTCTATGACTATGAAAAAGACAGTCGATAGCTAAAACATTATAATATGGTTTTGCCAAGTTGTGGCGGAAAGGGATTTTTTGTTTTAAAGTGATTATTAGTGGTGCAATGCCTGCCCTGAGGTAAAAAAATAACAGAAGGAAAAGTTGCTTTATGAAGATAAAATTCTCACGACATGCTAAAAGGCGGGCAAAACTTTATGAGATTTCTGAAACGACAATAAAGGATATTTTAACGAACATGAATTTGCATCAAGGTGAGCATGAGATTATAAAAGA
>JBFMFO010000017.1:0-20000 GCA_040754095.1 Thermodesulfobacteriota bacterium
TTTTACAACCGTATCCGGAGACACTCAGCTATAGGCAACGTTGCTCCGGCTGTATTCGCACAGAAATATTTTATTAAAAGGAGAGCTGCCTAAAGTGGCCCTGTCCACTATTGACAGTACACCCCAGGGTTCTCCCAGAAGCAGGATTGGATGAATCCATACTTGATCCTTCCTTATTTAAATGGGGGTCACCTAAAAGATCTCTTCAAGAGTTGCGATCCATTGCATCTGAGAAAAAATTGACTGGACCAGGTTGGGAAGGCGATGAAATCGAAGTTGAATGGTCTGAGGTCATCTTTGATACTATCAAGAAAAAGTCGAAAAAGTTGATCTCAAAAGGATTTGAAAGATACTGTGAGAACTGGCTCTCAATATATGACAATGTAAATTCTTTTGCTCTCGACATTGATAAATCAAGTTCCATATTATTTAAGCGACTTCAGGGATACTGGTCAAAGGATGCTTTTGATAAAATTTATGTGGAGACAGGTGAATTGATTTTAAGAATTTCTAAAGAAGATACTACAAAAATACCTCTAAATGACGTTTGGAAGAAAAACTAATCAGAAATATTATTAAAAAACACCCAACAAGTTATTTCATTTCAGCGGAGCGCAAAAAGCCATGTCCGTTGAAGAGCACGTTAGGCAATAACATGAAAAAATATGTCTGGTGGATATTAGTCATTATTATAGTCCTTGCCATTATAGGTGGCTATATCTATCGCCGAGTCAACGATCCATTCAGGGAGACTCAGAAAATACTTACCCGAGACACCCTTGACTGGTACTATAAGCACTGGAGCATTACGGAATCAGACGTTGGTCAATTCCGCCCAAAGAAAGAACAAGACTGGCTGGCTAAAAACCTAAAGATAGCATGGGGCTTACCTTCTGAACTCATCTTTGATTATGAAGAGGTGGAGTTCCACGATATTTCCTACGACGAACTTGTATTCAAGCACATGATATTCTTTCGGTATCCGCAGGACGGCCCCGTCGTCGTAACCGAAACTTACTTCTGTGATTTTAAAGCTAAAATTCCTGTTCCATTAAAAAGAACTATCCTTGATACGAGGAGAACTGGACGGAAGGTTTCTTATGAATTCCTCTGGAACGGTAATTTTCAGACATACATGAAATATAACTTCGACCTTGACATTAAGGGAACTGTTCAACAACAGGAGTCACTCGGCAAAAGGTAGGTGCCTCGCACTTATCCCTCGCGGGCAATCCCTATTAGGATAAGGATTTAGGCGGGAGGGTTAAGGGATGGAGGCTTAGAGGTAAGCCATTAACAAGGGACATGTACCAGCAAGACGTTGTTTCTCAGATTGTTTTTCTTTTGATTTGAAAAAGAGTGTAAAAGAAGTAAACTCCGTCAGTATTGCATAAGCGATTGGATAGAAGACGGATGGGTGTTATGCAACGTAAGAAACAAGGTCCCAGTCAAGGTGGAGGTCTGTGGAATGGCCTACTTTCCTCGATCCTTTCAGCAAGGCTTTCGCCAGTTTTCGAAGATCATTACTGTCAAGCTTGGGCGATCTCCCCGGTGCCTGCCTGGCGAGAATGCCCTTTTCATCCTTTTGGCGGTGTGTTGCTTCCCAGCGACGCATGCTACGGCGATCTAGACCAAGCATGGTGGCTACATCAACAGGTTGGTATCCTTCCCGTAGAAGAGAGATGGCACGCTGACGACGTTGTTCCAATTCCTTTGGGCCTCCATGAGGTCTCATTTTTACCTCCTGCTCAAAGTATAGGACGTTAATTATACAGGAGGTAATAGTTCGGAGATGATCCCAAAATGATTATATGCTCAGGATGTAATACGAGATCTAATTATTTCACTACATTGTGGAAGAGTGTAATTAGCCCAAAGCAAAAAAGGTGGACAAAATACTCTCTGATTCCATTATCGTCATTCTCTAATTCATTTTGTCCAAATTGCTCAACCGTTGTTGAAAAAATAAACTTAATAATGGCTAAGGGCGATTTAAATGCTTTTCTTGGCGAAATAAAAAAGGGAGATTTACATTCTTTGATCGCTTTTTCTGTTTATGCTGATAGAAAAATTGATGAAGGTATAGGCTACTGGTATAAACACGAATATAAAGATTTTGACAAGGGATTTCTAATATTAGGCGAAAAAACGATTGAGGTTTTCTATCAATGGCGAAAAAGAGGTGGGGTAGAGCTAGCACCTTTGTTGTCAAAAGAATTTTTCCAAAAAAAATTTTTTACCAACAAGATCAAATCGTTAGGAATTGATACACAAGATTGGAATAAGGCTATGAAAAAAATGTTTAGGAAAATGGGCTCAAAACATGATGATGAGCTAATGAAATCCTATTTTAAGTGGCTTCAAGCATTGGAGAATGATTGGATAAAACGTAGATATGAAAGATTGGTTAAGGTGATTATTGCAACAGTAGCAGAAGATCAAGATAATATTTTCCAGTCCTTAAAGTCTAAAGGGATCTCTTTGACAGAGATCTTAGCTTCTCTTCTCACTGATGTGAAATTAGCTTTTCAATGGCATCAATATCCAATAGCGCAGATACTTTTCAGGCAAAAAGATCCTCAAGCTGCTACCGCTTTATTCAATTTCGTTGAAAAGTGGAGTAAAGAAAGGAAATATTTCGACAGAGATAGTGATGATGATCTTATGAGGTCAATACTCAATGAAGAACGTAAAGAGTGGGTTCAGTTTTGTTATGAAGTACGCTCCTTTTACAGCAAATGATGTGGTCAAGTAAAAGTGGACACTTTTTTTCATCGGTAAATTCTACTTCAAAGTGCACTATTTAAGATAACTAGAAGACATGAAAATGAAAAGCGGGCGGGTAATTAGAATCTGGGAACATGAAATTAAGTCAGGCAAGCTCAATCAGAAACTGAAACGAATAAAAGAGATTGCACAATAACACAATAATACGTGCTATTCATGGAGGTGCAACGATGAAGTGCCGGGTCTTACGCTTGGCCAGGACTGTTCTCCTGACGTCCCTGATGGCATTCGTTCCTGTCGTTCTGTTTATGCTCGACGGTCATCTTTCCGCCTGCAGCGCCGCTGATGTGCCTGTGATAACCGAGGAGGACACGTTCGGTGTCCTTGACGGCGAGTTTTCATTGAACGGCCTCAAGGGCCTCTACCGCTGGAGCATCGAGCAGCGCTGGTCGGGCGGCAAGATGATCATAAGGGATGACAACACGTTCGGGGTTGCGGACGGAGAGTTCATCGTAAGGGGTTTCAAGTCGGGCTACCACCAGTTTCCCTTCGACGGCAACGCGGAGATCAGGGGCAGGTCCGAGGAAAAGGGCAGGATATCTTATCTTCCCGACCAGTCGGCGACGGTCACCACTGCCGTCAAGTTTGTATTGGCAAACGGTGCGTTCCACGTCATGCCTGGGGAAGGGAAGATAAAACTTGAGGTGAAAAACGGATACCTTACGTGTGCGGATGGCACTGCGGTCAGCGTGTTTGCCCTGTGGGTCGATGTCATTGAGGGCGAAGACAGGAGGTGGGCGATGGTCAAGTCCGAAAGATACAACGGCATGTGGGTGCCTAAGCCGCTGTACAAGCCGCTGCATTTCGAAAAAAACGGAAAGCTGATGGGCGCATACAAGGACGGCAGCATACACTTCGGCCCTGGCCAGTCGGTGACGTTGTACAGCAAACATGAACTCATGCTGCCTGACGGGACTATTCTCCTTCCCAACGACAACGGGATCTACAAGATAGAGATAAGGGATGGCCTCCCGATCTTTGTTGACGTGAAGGTTTACGAGAGGGTCGGGGACGAGGAGCTTTTCAGGAAATAGCCCGTGAGCTCCGGACGACTATCAGGCAGTTTCCGTGTTTTCCACAATTGACTTGACAGGCAGGGAATGTACAGCGTAAATTTATAGCTATTAAAACCATTTTGTGGAGTAAAAGAAGCGCCCATGAAAACAGAAGAGTTGAAGGACAAGATACGCGCCGCCGCAGTAAACAACCGCATAGCCTGCGCGGTGGCCTGTAAACTGGCCGAAGAGACCGGTGTGTCACCCGTAGAAGTCGGCAGGCTCATAGACGAACTCAATATAAAGATTGTACAATGTCAACTGGGGTGTTTTTAGGTCATGGCCTTTCTGTTCGGCCCGGTTTCTTCCCGCCGCCTGGGTCTTTCCCTGGGTGTTGACTTACTTCCGCCCAAGATATGCACCTTTGATTGCATCTATTGCGAGATCGGCCGGACTACGCTCCGTACCGCCAGGCGCAAGGAATATGTCCCAACTTCCGGGGTGTTAAAAGAGGCTGAAAACTACTTACAGTCCAAGGCAGCAAAAATAGACTATGTGACGGTTACGGCCTCAGGGGAACCGACCCTTCATAGTAAAATAGGAGACATAGTCTCCAGGCTGAAAGATATATCGCCCAAACCGGTGGCGGTAATAACCAACAGCTCTCTTCTCCATCTCCCGGAGGTAAGACAGGCGCTGCTTAAGGCAGACGTTATCCTGCCTTCGCTTGATGCGGTAAGGCCGGATACTTTTCGTCGTATCAACCGGCCTATCCGCTCCATCCGCATAGAACAGATTATCAGCGGACTTAAAGACCTCCGCCAGGAATATACGGGGCAGCTCTGGCTGGAAATACTCTTTGTGCAGGGCATCAATGACCGCCCGGAAGAGGTAGAGGACCTGCAGAAGGCTCTCCAGGCCATTCAGCCGGACCGCATCCAATTGAACACCGTGGATAGACCGCCGGCTGAAGACTATGCCGCACCCTTAAGCAGCGCCCGGCTGGAGACCATCAGGGAAGTCTTGGGAGAAAGAGCGGAGGTCATTGTTGACTTTAAGCGCCGTATTCAACAAGGATTCCGCCCTGTTGTGGAAAGCGAAATACTGGCCATGCTGGCCAGAAGGCCCTGCACGGCAGAGGATATTTGCGGTTTGCTGGATGTCTCACCGGATAAGATCTCAGCCGTTATGGAGTCTTTAATCAAGAAGCATCGGGCACAATGTAAGACATATGACCAGCGCGTCTTTTATATCATCCCTGAGCTTAATCTCGATTTAGGGAGGAAGCGCTTATGAGTGATAAGCTACACTTAGGAGTAGATGTCGGGTCAGCCAGCGCAAATACGGTTATCATGAATGATAATAAAGAGGTTCTCCTGGAGGAATATACCCGGACCAAGGGACAACCTCTGGAAACGGTGGCCCGTGTATTAACCGGCGTGTTTTCCCGCTTTCCTGTGGAGAGCATAAAGACCGTTTCGTTTACCGGATCAGGCGGCAGCCTCATGGCCAAACTGTTAGGAGCTAACTTTACCAATGAGATTATTGCCCAGGCCAGGGCCATATCCTTTTACCATCCGGAGGTACGAACGGTAATCGAGATGGGCGGCGAGGATTCCAAGCTGATTCTCCTGAAGAACTCGACTGCCGGCATGGAAATAGAAGACTTTGCCATGAACACCCTTTGTGCGGCGGGTACGGGGTCTTTCCTGGATCAACAGGCCTCGCGGCTCGGCCTGTCTATTGAGGAGTTCAGCCGCCTCGCCCTGGAATCAAAGGCCCCACCGCGCATTGCCGGCCGTTGCAGTGTCTTTGCCAAATCCGATATGATACATCTGCAGCAGGAAGCCACGCCGGTGTACGATATTGTCGCCGGCCTCTGCTACGCTATGGCCCGCAATCTGAAGGGCAACATCGGCAAGGGTAAGAAATTTCATAAGCCTATCTCCTTTCAGGGTGGAGTGGCCGCAAATCTGGGTGTACGCCGGGCCTTTACGGACATCCTGGGACTTGAAGAAGGAGAGCTGATCATACCCCGGCACTTCCTCTCCATGGGCGCAGTGGGCGCTATCCTCCTGACGCTGGAAGACCCGGCTTATGTACATAAATTCCAGGGGCTGGAACCGCTTCTTAAGTTTATAAAGGAGAGAAAAACAGATATCCGGTATCATAATCCGTTACGCTTGGCCGACCCGGAACATAAGGTGCCCGCGGGACACATCTATAAGGATTCGGAAGTCCAAAAAATCAAGGCGTTTCTGGGAATAGATGTGGGGTCCATAAGCACCAATGTAGTAGCGATCGATGAAGAGAGGCGGGTTCTGGCCAAACGCTACCTCATGACAGCCGGCCGACCGCTCGATGCCGTCAAGCAGGGCCTGAAGGAGATAGGAGAGGAGATCGGCGACCGGTTGGAGATTATCGGGGCCGGGACTACGGGATCCGGGCGCTATCTCACCGGCGACTTTGTCGGAGCTGACATCGTCGTCAATGAAATCACTGCCCAGGCCACGGCGGCCGCTGATATTGATCCGCAGGTGGATACCATTTTCGAAATAGGCGGGCAGGATTCGAAATATATAAGCCTGCAAAACGGGGCCATCGTTGACTTCCAGATGAACAAGGTCTGTGCGGCGGGAACCGGCTCTTTTCTGGAAGAACAGGCCGAGCAGTTGGGTATCTCCATCCGGAATGATTTTGGCAAGCTTGCCCTCGAATCATCAACGCCCGTCCCCCTGGGGGAAAGATGCACTGTCTTTATGAAATCGGATATAGTGCATTATCAACAGGGAGGAGCCTCCAGGGCTGATCTGGTATCCGGGCTTTCCTACGCCATCGTACAAAATTACCTGAATAAAGTCGTAGAAGACAGAAAGATCGGCAAGCGCATCTTTTACCAGGGCGGAACCGCGGCCAACCTGGGCATTGTGGCCGCCTTTGAAGGTGTCCTGGACCGGGAGATTACCGTTCCCGAGCACCATGAGGTAACCGGGGCCATAGGCGTAGCCATCCTGGCCCAGAGGGAACGAACCTGGGAGAAAAGCTGCTTCAAGGGCTTTATGCTGAGCGAACGAAACTATACCACAGAATCTTTCGAGTGTAACGGCTGCCCGAACCACTGCGAGATCAAAAAGGTATCTATTGAAGGTGAACGTCCGCTATTCTACGGCAGTCGCTGTGAAAAATATGATGTGGACCAGCGGTCGGATAAAGGCGCGCACCTCCCGGACCTGTTTAAAGAGAGGGATGAATGGCTTTTTAAATCCGGCGAGGGAGTATCTAGGGCAGGTAACCGGGGCCGGGTGGGTATCCCGCGCACCCTCTATATGTATGAACTTTTTCCGTACTGGCAGGCCTTTTTCTCGGCTTTGGGCTTTACTGTAGTCCTGTCCGAACCCACCCACAAACAGATGATACACAAAGGCCTGGAGCAGATTGTGTCCGAGACCTGTTACCCTATAAAGGTAGCCCACGGGCACGTCCTCAATCTTATAGAAAAAGGCGTTGATTTCCTCTTCTTGCCCAGCATTATAGAGATGAAACCGAAAGAAGACCCCTTTGACCATGGGTTTGTCTGTCCGTACAACCAGGCCCTGCCCTATATTATGCAATCGGCCATCGATTTTAGCAGGCAAAATATACGGGTCTTGCAACCGGTATTGCGATTTGGACGGGAGAGTAAAGATGTTCGCCGGATATTGCGCAAGATGGTTGCCGACCTGGGGATTTCTCCTTTCGCAGTATCCCGGGCCTGTCGTGCGGCAGAAGAGGCCCAGGCCGAGTTCTACCGCCGCCTCGAAATGCGCGGGCGGGAAGTCCTTAATTCCCTTGCCCCCGATGAAAAGGCCGTGGTCATAATCGGGCGTCCTTATACGGCATACGATCCGGGGATTAATCTCAATATAGCGCGTAAACTGAAAAAGTTGGGAGTCCTGGCCATTCCCATGGATTTTCTCCCTACAGACGATATAGATGTGGAATCAGCCCGGTTTATGTACTGGCGATACGGACAAAGAATCATTACTGCCGCGGAGTTAATTCGGGAAAACCCCAACCTTTTTGCCGTGTGCCTGACCTATTTTGCCTGTGGTCCGGATTCCTTTATCCTTCCCTTCTTCAGGGAAAGACTGCGCGGCAAGCCGTATCTGGAAATAGAGATAGATGAACATAGCGCCGATGCCGGCGCATTGACCCGCCTGGAGGCTTATCTGGACAGCCTGAAGTGCGTAACACCCGAGCCTGCTAAAAAGGCGCCTTCGGTAATTAGAAAAGCCGGGCTGGAATGGCGAAAGATTTATCTTCCACCGATGGCCGACCATGCCTATGCCATAGCCGCTGCATTTGAGGCCTGCGGAGTAGAATCCGAGGTTTTACCGGAGTCTGACGAAGAGACCTTGCAGTTGGGGCGCAAATTAACCTCCAGCAAGGAATGTTATCCCTTCATACTCACCACCGGGGACATGGCAAAGATGGTACAGCGCACGGATTTTGACCCTGACCATTCGGCCTTTTTCATGCCATCCGGAAACGGCCCTTGCCGTTTTGGCCAGTATCATCGGTTCCACCGTATGATTTTGGACTCTCTGGGATTTCCCCAGGTGCCCATTTTTGCGCCCAATCAAGACGAAAGCTTTTACGACCGGCTGGGCATGGTTGGCGGTAATTTCACTCGCCTGGGATGGCAAGGCATGGTAGCTGTTGACCTTTTAGAAAAGAAACTGCGGGAAACCCGGCCATACGAAAAGCGAAAGGGACAGGCTGCGGCGGTCTATCGACATGCGCTTGGTCAGGTCTGCCGGGCTATAAAGGAAAGAAAAAATCTCACTCCGGTCTTGCGGCAGGCGCGGAAAGATTTTGAGGGTGTGGCCTTAAATGGCTACAGAGAAAAGCCGGTTTTAGGCATTGTCGGTGAGATATACATACGTTCCAATAAATTTTCCAATGAAAATCTTGTGCAGCAGATCGAGGCCTTGGGTGGTGAGGCCTGGCTGCCGACCATAAGCGAATGGATTCTTTATATTAATTTCACAGCCAAGAGAAAGAGCCGCCGTGAGCAGGGGCTTAAGCAATTTTTACGGTTGGCCATGGAAGAACGCTTCCAGCTCAAGGATGAACACACCCTTTGCGCGGTGTTTGACGGGGCCCTGCGAAATTCTCCGGAACCGAGCATACCGGCTATCCTGTCTTACGCCCAGCCGTATATTGATTCTTCCTTTGAAGGCGAGGCCGTACTCAGCGTGGGCAAGGCCCATGACTATTTGAAGAAAAATGTCAGCGGAATAGTAAACGTCATGCCCTTTACCTGCATGCCGGGCACTATAGTCAGCACCATCTTAAAACGATTCCGGGAGCAGAATAACAACATTCCTTTCTTAAGTATCTCCTACGACGGACAGGAGGCGACCAATACCCGCACCCGGCTGGAGGCCTTTATGTACCAGGTCAACCATTACAAAGCCAGGACCATGGCCTCATAATAAAAGAAAGGCTTTAAAGGCATACGCATGTCAAGGAAACCAGGAAAAAAGCTGATTATAAATGCAGAGGCCAGTGAGGAATGCCGGATCGCTTTAGTAGAAGACGGTAAGCTGGAGGCCTTTCATATCGAGACTATCGGCCATGAGGTTACCAGGGGCAACATATATAAGAGCAAAGTGGTATCCATTGAACCCAGCCTCCAGGCGGCTTTTATAGATTACGGCGGAGAAAAAAACGGTTTCTTGTCCCTATCGGAGATCCATCCCGAATATTACGGGGTAGAGACGCCGGGTGAAAGGGGTGAAAAACTACGCATTCAAGACCTGATCGAAAAAGGGCAGGAGATGCTGGTGCAGGTGGTCAAGGAGGCGGTCGGGCAAAAAGGGGCGGCATTGACAACTTATCTGTCCCTTCCCGGACGGTATCTGGTGCTCTTGCCCGGCAGCAGCAGCGCCGGGATATCCCGTAAGATAGAAGACGAAGAACAGCGCAAAAAACTTAAGGAAATGATGAAGGGTTTTGAGCTGCCGGAAGGCATCGGTTTTATCGTGCGTACGGCGAGCCTGGAAACCACCAAGAGGGAGCTGTCTAAAGATCTGCAATATCTCCTGCGCTTATGGAAAGATATAAAAGCCAAAGGACAAACCCTGCCTACCCCTGCCCTTATTTACAAGGAAGCAGACCTTATTATACGGTCTTTACGCGATTATTTTTCTTCCGATACACTCGAGATACTGGTCGATGACAAGGAAGCATTTGACCGGATACGTGATTTTATGCGTATTGTTTCGCCAAGGCATTACCGGCTGGTAAAACTCTATAAGGATCCAAATCCCATCTTCTCCCGTTATAATTTGGAGGCCCAGATTGAGAAGATATATGAATCCAGGGTAAACCTCCCGTCCGGCGGCTCGATAGTCGTAAATCCCACCGAGGCCCTGGTTGCTATTGATGTAAACTCGAGTCGCTCCGTGCGGGAAAAGGAACCGGAAGAAACGGCTTTTAAGACTAATATGGAAGCGGCGGAAGAGATTGCCAGGCAGCTCCGCCTGAGGGATCTGGGCGGGTTAATAGTTGTTGATTTTATAGATATGCGGCAGGCAACGCATCAACGCGCCTTAGAAAAAAGGTTTCGTGATAGCCTGAAGAAGGATAAGGCTAAAATCGAGATCGGCAAGATATCCAAGTTCGGCCTCCTGGAATTAACGCGGCAGAAGATTCGCTCACCTATAATCATGGGCAGTTACAAGACATGCAGCCACTGCCAGGGGCGCGGCATAGTGCGTTCTGTTGAGGCCCAGGCCATAGCCGTTCTGCGCCGTATTCAGGCCGGCCTGAGTCGTGGCGATGTGAGTGGAGTTCAGGTCCGCGTCCCTGTAGATGTGGCCGCCTACCTGTTAAATAGAAAGCGCGGGGAACTTTTTCATCTGGAAACCCGTCGTGGCATGGGCATTCACATTGATGGTCAGGCCGATCTCTTGCCCGGAGAAGCCCATATAGAATTCAGCAAAACGTCCACCTGATGAGCTTCCAACGAACTTGAGCAAGTTCGTTCTAAAATAGGATGCCGCTCGCGGTATAAGTTGGCTTTTTACGAAGCCGTCACACTTAATCATACAATAATTGTTCTCTTCACAACATCCACAACCTCTTCGGCCGTATCCACGACCTTGAAAACCTTCAGGTCTTCGGGTGTGATCATGCAGTCAACGCACATACGCTTATCCAGCCAACTCAAGAGGCCTTTCCAATAAGAACTGTCTACCAAAATTACCGGAAACGGCCTGATGCGATTGGTCTGAATCAGGGTCAGGGCCTCAAAGAACTCATCTAGGGTGCCAAATCCACCCGGCAAACAGACGAAGGCCACCGCATATTTTACAAACATCACCTTACGAATGAAGAAGTATTTGAAGTTTAATCTTATATTGGCATAGGGATTCGGTTTCTGCTCGTAGGGGAGCTGGATATTTAGTCCAACCGATTTGCCTCCAGCCTCTGCGGCCCCCTTGTTAGCCGCCTCCATCACTCCGGGCCCCCCGCCGGTAAGCACGGAAAAACCGCTTTCAACCAGAAGACGGGCTATATTCTCGGCCATCTCGTAGGTCTGACTACCTGGGGTTACGCGGGCCGAACCAAAGACAGAAACGCCGGGATAGGCATCGGCCAAGGTTTCAAACCCATCCACGAACTCAGCCATAATGCGAAACATTCGCCATGAGTCTTTAATCGTGAAGGAATCGATAACATACTGTTTCTCGCTAAGACTTATTTTCATACTTTGCTTCCACCTGGGTTTATATTGCAAAAAAGACAGGCCTGATGCCGCTTTTTATTTATGCTTTTTTGCGGCTTATGTCAATTTTTACGACACGGTCACCCTGTTTTTTACTTCGTCCCCACGAAACCAAAAGTGGGGTGATGGATTAATCTGCTATAATACGTTTCGCTAAAATCAACTTTTTTCTTGAATATAGATATATCACCGTAGCAAATACTACCAATCATGATATAATTAGTAATTAGCACTGCATGCAATCTGAACTAAAAGACAAATCTTTTGTCATATGTGAAAATCGCCGAAATCACCCAAGGCTGGCTGTAGAAGTCTGCCGGAGATGCCATAAGGCGGGGAAATGCCATATATATCAAGGGTGGCTCCAGCCGGATCTTTTTCAGGGTTGGGCAGGAAAGAAGAAGTAAGGAAAAAACTTGTTTTTATACAGGGCATGGTTTAGAATAAATAAAATTTTGCAATATGGAGTGCGTCAACCTATGGCCAAGGTAGTAAGCATCAAAAATAAAAGAGTGGTTAAAAAGGGGCGTGACAGGCGTCTTGAGGCCATTAAAGAAGAACTCTTGCGTTTTCACGGCATTGATCTTGACCAGCTCCTGGCCTCCGAACCGGCAAAGGCCCTTACGGTCGATGAGTATGAGGACTTTGCGGAGCGCATCCTGGAGGTTGTCGACGAATTTTGTGAGGAGCATCCTCACCTGACCATACATGATATTTTTTATACCCTGGAAAATGTCAAGGATATCATAAAAGACAACTGCGAAGAAAATGAGGCACAATAACCACCTTTAACCTCCCCGGATATATTCTTTTATCCCCGCCTCAAAAGGCGTGGGCGCGATGCCGAATTCCTCATAGAAAGTACTGTCGTTTCCAACATTCCCTTCCAGCAACATAGTAATCTGATCACGCGTCAAGGGGAAAGCCCGCAGACCTTCCAGAAAATAGGCTGTAGCTTTTACCAGCCAGACCGGCAGGTGCACCTTTATAATCTTCTTACCCAAGGCGCGGGCAATTATATCCAGGATGTCATTAAATGTGAACCGATCCCGCCCCGGTAATTGAAACATCCTCCCGATAGTTTTTTCCTCTTTAAGGGACAGTGTAAAGGCCCGGGCCACCGTGCGGACATCCACGGGCTGTATCTGATAAGAGCCATCGCCGACTACCGGGACCAGAGGCGTCTTTATCATCATCTGCTTGAATAGATTGACGAAATTATCGTTCGGGCCAAAAATAACCGAGGGTTGAAAGATGGTATGGGAGAGACCGCTCTGGCGGACATATTCCTCAGCCTTATATTTTGTCTGATGATAACGAGAGATGGCATTGGGACGCGTGCCCAGGGAACTCATGTGGATATAGCGCTTGATGCCGTTGGCCCGTGTAGCGTTCACAATTTGAACAGTGGCCTGATAATGCATCCTTTCAAAGGTGATGCCCTTACGGGGAAACTCCCGGATGATCCCGATTAGATGGATTACCGCCTGGCATCCCTCTATCCCCTCAGTCAGCCGGCGTTCCCCATCAAATATGTCACCCGGCCAAAGCTCAACATCTTGCCTTCCGGCTAATTTTTTCTCCGAACCCGGCCGTACCAGGCAGCGCACCTGATAACCGTCATCCAGGAGGGTATTCACCAGATGATTGCCCACAAAGCCCGTTCCACCGGTCAGGAATACCTTCATTTTTTCCTTAGCCTTTAATCGTTTCGGGGAATTAGACCCGAAGCTGCCTGTCATTACCGCTCCCTGATCGGTGTCGGGGACAAGTTTCACGGGAATGCCGACTTTTTACGAGATCATCAAGTTTAACGGTTTGAGCATCCGGAGTTATCCAGAAGCGTGATAACATCACAAATAGCACGCTACACAGAAAGAACTAAGCGTTTAGAAAAAGCTTGTCAAGGATATTTTAAATGGAATATAAATATGTTGCGCTAAGTGAAGAGGCGAGAAAGCTGAACAGTAGTTTTGGTGGGCAAAGCCCACCCTACACTGGTGCTGTAGCAATAATATCAAATTTGTTTGGATGAATTGGGAGGGCATCAACAAAGATTTATTAAGACTACCTCATGAGAAACGAACCCAACAACTGGAAACGTTGCTATCCAATTTCATCAAAAGCAAGCGGCTGTTTCTTTGGTGGAAAAACACAGATGAACAGCACTTCGAGTAAATCCTATGTTGCAGCTGAATTGGCTAATACGTCACTACAGCCGACGCCGTGGAACGGGTTTCGATTTTTTCGGAAGGCCACAGGCCAACGCGGCTGAGTTCAATTCGACTGCTGGCGGCTTATTGCACGCTGTATTCGATGAAAGGATTGTTTTATGAGCCACGGAAGAGAAACTGATTATAACGATACAATACTCTTATTATTAAGAGCAATAAAAACCGATCCGATTAGAGAAGGAAAAACCTGGCTCAGGCATGGAATTAATACGCAAGCCGGTCTAATTGATCTTATGATCTTGGAAGGGAAATATTCAAAAAAAGACATTGCTCGTGAGTTAAAAAATAAGACTGATTGTAGGAATCCGTTAGCAAGAATTGAACGCCACATTGATCATCTTCAGAATGCTGATGGAGTGGACGCTTGGACAGGGAATATTCCACATAAATGTAAAATTAAAGAGGTCAGTGGAATATTAATGTTTACGGAATAGTATCGTTTCTATTACAACGGCATTTAACACATAAACTTGTCAAATCCCCCCATCCCCCCTTTTCTAAAGGGGGGATGGGGGGATTTAAGCTTTTTAATTGCCGGAGTAATAAATATAACTTTGTGCGAACAATGGGGTCATGTAAATATACTTTTCTTGTTTTGTTTGGTGAATACGTCAAGGACTACGTCTCCTTGAACCGGTTCGCCGCATAAAGGAAAATCCATGACCAAGACCAGAAAATCAATCATATATGGTGAATTCGCCGCAATTAAAAGTTTTAAGCCCCTCGAATTCGAGGGGTTTAAAACCAATACCGGACTCAACAGCATTTGGGAGCAGCTCAACAACTCTGATTTTAATTCCGTCGAATTCGACGGAATTAAAATGCTGGCCGGGTTGAACAGCTACCAGATGCAGGTACTCACCACAGCGCCCGCACTGAAACAAATCAAGGGATAATTTTTTCACGCACGAGGGGCTGGTTAAAGAAAGACGGCGTTAAGACTAACGAAAGGGAGTGGACATATTTTGGACGCAGGTAAGCTGATAGAAAAGATCAGGTCTCATCCGAAGATTGCGGACGCGGGCATGATTCTGTGCCATAATGGCCTGGTGCGTGCGACTTCGCGGGACGGACGGAAGGTTCTGGCCGTGGAAGTAAAGGTGGATCAACAAAGACTGGCACAGGTCTTACAGGGGATAAAGAAAAAGCCGGGCATAGTTGAATGCCTGGCCGAGATAAGGGAAGGCCGGTTTTCTGTCGGCGATGACCTGATGGTCCTGGTCATCGCCGGTGATTTTCGGGAAAACGTGATCGCGGCCATGACGGAGGCGATAAATCTTATCAAGAAGGATGCAGTGACGAAAAAGGAGATTTTCGCTGCATGAACCCCGCGGGCCTGATCCGGTTTTTCTAAGACAGTTTTTCGTTGATTAGTGCGGCCACTTTCTCCCCGGAAAGAAGCATCCCGCCAAAAATTGGACCCATGCGGTAAGAGCCAAAGGTGGCATTGGCAGCCATGCCCGTCACAAATACCCCCGGAAAGGCCTCCTTGGTATTCTTTAAGGTATTTTCTTCGGCTACCTCTGCCCACATCGACTTTTCTCCGGCCACACGGCCCGTCTCGGTAAGCAGCGCCAAGCCAACCTTGCGTTCAATGACCTTCATGACCTCGGTGGCATGTCCGGTAGCGTCCACCACATACTGCGCCCGTATAGCCAGGGGATCGACGTGAAGGCCGGCCATATCCACAGCCGTCCAATTTATTACCAGCCCGCATACCCTGTTTTCGCGTACCATAACATCTTCCACGGTTATACAGTTGAAGACCCGGGCTCCGGCTTGGCAGGCGCGAGAGCAGAGCGTGGTGACCGCTTCCACGGCATCTGCCGTGTAATAGCCGTCTTCATAATCTGCCGTTGTAATTCCCAACTCATCTAAAATACGCTTTCCTTCCTTCTGCACGACTATCTCGTTAAAAAGCATGCCTCCGCCCCACATGCCCCCGCCTATACTTAATTTGCGCTCGAATATGGCGACCTTCCTTCCGGCCTTGGCTAGGCGATAAGCCGCAAGCATTCCGGACGGCCCGGCGCCCACTATGGCTACATCCAATTCCATACAAGAAGAGAATTTTTCAAGGTACCGGTTTAATATAGCCTTGCTGATAACAATTTCATCTAACGGCATGTTGCTTCCTCCAAAAAGGCAAAATCAACCCCAGAATAAGTTGGTCTAAATTATGTACTGGCCGGACAGCTTCTTTATAAAGAAACCGCAGAGTTACTTAACAGGATTCATCAGTCGTGTCAAATTTAATTTGGCAATATTCCCCGGATTTAGGTATAAATATAGTTACCAGTCAGGTTAGAGAGGAGGAAGAGATGTCGGAAACCCCAAAATTGTTTAAAAAGTGCCCTGGTTGTTCAAAGAGCGGGTCAGAAGATATTGGCGATTTAATACCACAATGGCAGCATGTTAAGGACCGGATTAAGATTATTCTGTGGCCATTGGCAGCGGCGCTTTTTATTGTGGCCGGCTGGGCCGGTTGGACAGCTTATACCGCTCACAGTAATGCCGAGGCCCTGGCCATGTATGAAAAAGCTATAAGGCAAAAGCCGGATCAAATAACTCCGGCATTGGAGAAGCTGGCGAGAGAATACCCGGATACGAAAGCCGGCCTGCTGGCATGGCTGGAAATCGGCAATATTTACTACAGAGAGGGTAAGTTAGACCGGGCGATAAGGGCCTATGAAAGCTCTCTGGAGGGGTTGCCGGAAGACCATGCACTGCGTCCCGTTATCTCGCTCTCCCTAGGTTATTGCTTTAAAATGAAGGGAGATTACCCCGCTGCCCTTCGATATTTTGGCATGGCCGCTACGCCTGACGGAGATCTGGCAGGATTAGCTAACCTTTCTTTAGGCCGTACCTACAGGATGATGGGCGACTCAGCCAGGGCTGTCGATGCTTATAAAAAGGTCTTGTCCATGGATGACCTTAAAAATCCCTATCGGCCGCTGGCGGAGTGGGAAATAGCCCAGTTGACCGGGCTAAAAGTATCGCCTGATAGCTAAGGAAATACCTTGACTTTTCAAAGTTAGAACGATTATATTTCAATTGAAAGGGTCGATAAAAGAAAGGTTCAAAAGATGGGCGCTGAGGACTTTGGCCGGTTAGAAGAGCGGGTTGAAAAACTGCTTGCTGCTTATAATGAGTTAAAAATGGAGAAGGCAGAATTACAGGGCATTCGAGGGAGATTGGAAGAAGAATTAAAAAGGCTTCAAAGTGAAACAGAGCGGTTGCAGTCTGAGCGGGATGAGGTATGTACGAGGATAAACTCGTTATTAGGCAAGCTAGAGGAGATCGATGTTTCTGTATAGATTCGTATTTATCCTGTGGTAGGTTGTGTGACTAGGATAATCACGGTTGAGATACTTGGTCAGGAGTTTCAGTTTAGAGTTGCCCCTCAGCGCGAGGATGCACAGGACATTGTTAATTATTTAAAGGCCAAGGTTGAAGAAGTTCAGGCCAGGGTTAAAAATATATCTGACCACAAAATAATTATGCTGGCTGCCCTGGATATAGCCAGCGATTATTATCAGATTAAGAAGGAGTTTGAAGATTATCGCGGCCTTATGACCGAGAAGTCAAAGAGGCTGATAGAGGTAATCGATACACAAACTTAATGGAAGTTCCCCCTGCGATGTTGGTGACTAGTAGTATTTTTGAGCCAACATTGTCGGCCTAGGGGGTCGCCAGGGCTCTGGTGAGCATGGTCCGCCTCCGGCGGAAAAGCCTGAAAGAGTAATGAGCGACGCCCACTTAAGAGACTAGGTTCGATAAATATACTAGCACGGCATTGGGGCGGGGGGATTTAGCAATATCCCGACAAGGGTTTACATATAACCTAATTTAAAAGATGATAACGGGTGACTGTACAAGGAAAGAAGGCTGGGTCTTGTCAAGGCTGCTTGATGGTATCCAGTATTGTTTTTTGGTTAATGGTCTTGAGTTTTAAAAGGCGCGCGAGTATGGCTAACAATAGTTATTGAGGTCGAATTGATAAGAAAATGTAATCTTAAAGGTTAAGCCTTGACCTGTGCTTTCCTGACCTAAAACATTAACGACCAATCCTCTTTCCATCTTTTCTCCATTACACCCGTCATCTTTTCTATCTACTTGTAATAATTGATTATGTTCGGATTGTTTGTATTTTTCATCTGAACCGGCATCACTAAATTTAATCAGCAAAGGGGGTGCTTGGCATTTGAGCACTACACTGGTAATTGTATCTTTCGTTATATTGGCTGCCTGCCTGGGAGCTGTTCTGGGCTTTTTAATCCGTAAAAAAGTAGTAGAGGCCAAGCTGGAATCTGCCGAGAGGTTGGCTGAAAGGATTATTGAGGAGGCCAAAAAGAAGGGCGAGACCGAACGCCGGGAGGCCACCCTACAGGCCAGAGATGAACTTTACCAGGCGAAGCTGGAGATGGAAAAGGAGGCTAAGGAAAGAAAGGCCGAACTTCAGCTTATAGAAAAACGCCTGGCGCAAAAGGAGGAAAACCTTGATAATAAGCTTTCCCTCATGGATCAAAAAGAACTGGATAACATGCGGAGAGAAAAGGATCTGCAACGTCAGGAAAAGCTGATGGCCGAAAAGACACAAGAGTATCACGTATTGATTGAGGAAGAAAGACGACAGCTTGAAAGGGTATCCGGACTTTCTACAGAAGAGGCCAAGGGACTTTTTCTCCGGCAGGTTGAAGAAGAGGCGCGGACAGATGCGGCCAAGTTGTTGAAAAAAATAGAGAATGATACTAGAGAAACCGCGGATAAAAAGGCAAAAGAGATAATTTCCCTGGCGGTTGCGCGCTATGCCGGAGATTATGTCGCTGAAAAGACAGTTTCTGTGGTGAATTTGCCTAATGAGGAGATGAAGGGGCGAATTATCGGGCGTGAAGGGCGTAATATCAGGGCTATTGAGGCCGCTACCGGCGTGGATTTGATCATTGATGATACGCCGGAGGCGGTTATCCTGTCCGGATTCAATCCCGTTCGGCGGGAAGTGGCCAGGATAGCTCTGGAGAGACTAATAGCAGATGGACGGATACACCCGGCCCGGATAGAGGAAGTTGTGGAAAAGGTGGGCCAGGAGGTAGAGGTGTCCATAAAAGAGGCCGGAGAGCAGGCCACCTTTGATGTCGGGGTGCACGGCTTCCACCCGGAGTTGGTTAAGCTTATTGGTAAGCTTAAATATAGAACCAGCTACGGGCAGAATATGTTGCAACACTCGTTGGAGGTTGCTTTTTTGTGCGGTATTATGGCTGCTGAACTGGGATTGAACATTAAGAGGGCCAAGAGGGTCGGCTTATTACATGACATAGGTAAGGCAGTGGATCACGAGATAGAGGGACCCCATGCCTTGATCGGCGCTGACTTGGCCAAGAAGCATGGCGAGTCCGGTCAGGTTGTAAACGCTATTGCGGCCCACCATGAAGACGTTCCTCCGGAGAGTGTTCTGGCTGTCCTGGTTCAGGCAGCCGACGCCTTGTCCGGGGCCAGGCCCGGCGCCAGGAAGGAAACCCTGGAAAGCTATGTTCAGCGGCTGACTGACCTGGAGAGAATTGCAAATTCTTGTCCCGGTGTTAATAAGTCTTTTGCCATACAGGCCGGCCGGGAAGTGCGAATTATTGTGGATAGCGGGGCGATTTCAGATGCCGCTGCCGTTTTAATGTGCCGGGATATTGCTAAAAAGATAGAATCTGAGATGACGTATCCGGGGCAGATCAAAGTAACCGTCATAAGAGAAACCAGGGCTGTAGAATATGCCAAGTAAGATCAAAGTGTTATTTATTGGAGACATCATAGGCAGCCCTGGCCGCAATGGTGTGCGTCATCTCGTACCGGAGATAGTCGGGAGTTACGGCATAGACCTGGTTATAGCTAACGGCGAGAATGCGGCCGGAGGCATCGGGATAACGCCGCAGGTGGCGGATGAGCTTTTGAGTAATGGGATACATGTATTGACTTCGGGCAACCATGTCTGGGCCAAAAAGGAGATATCAGGATATTTGGCAGGAAGTGAGCGACTGTTGCGACCTGCCAATTATCCTCCTGGCTTGCCTGGGCGAGGCGGTACGGTGATCCGTACGCGGGGAGGGGATCTCATAGGTGTTCTTAATCTTCAGGGACGGGTATATATGGGTAACCTGGATTGTCCTTTTCGCGTGGCAGAAAAGGAGATTGAGACACTAAAGAAAGAAGTCAATATCGTAA
>JBFMFO010000017.1:25000-55456 GCA_040754095.1 Thermodesulfobacteriota bacterium
TTAAAGAAAGCGTAATAGCTCACTGGTCGAGTGATCCTGCGCCGAAAATTTAACGGGGCTCAAGCACATTACCGAAGCTGCGGGAATCGTTGGTCTGCGGACTGGCGGTTCGGTAGGGGAGCATTCTGTTAACCTGTGAAGGTGCGCCGTGAGGCGTGCTGGAGGAGCCAGAAGAGAGTATGCTGACACGAGTAGCGAAAATGTGGGTGAGAAACCCACACGCCGTAAGCCTAAGGTTTCCTGGGTAAAGTTAATCTGCTCAGGGTTAGTCGATCCCTAAGCCGAGGCCGAAAGGCGTAGGTGATGGAAAACAGGTTAATATTCCTGTACCATCAAACTGGCGTTTGAGCGAAGGGGGGACGCAGAAGGGTAGGCCATCCGGGTGTTGGACGTCCCGGTTTAAGCCTGTAGGTGGGGATTCCAGGCAAATCCGGAATCCTGTTAACACCGAGGGGTGATGACGATCCGCCTTTGGCGGAACAAAGTGGCTGATCCCATGCTGCCAAGAAAAGCCTCGTAGCGAGTCAGTTTGGTGATCGTACCGCAAACCGACACAGGTAGGCGGGGAGAGTATCCCAAGGCGCTTGAGAGAACCCTGGTTAAGGAACTCGGCAAAATGACACCGTAACTTCGGGAGAAGGTGTGCCCCCATTAGGTGAAAAAATTCGCTTTTGGAGCCGAAGGGGGTCGCAGAGAAGTGGCGGGAGCGACTGTTTACTAAAAACATAGGACTCTGCGAAGTCGTAAGACGACGTATAGGGTCTGACGCCTGCCCGGTGCTGGAAGGTTAAGGGGATACGTTATTTACCTTTGGGTGGAGAAGCGTTGAACCGAAGCCCCAGTAAACGGCGGCCGTAACTATAACGGTCCTAAGGTAGCGAAATTCCTTGTCGGGTAAGTTCCGACCTGCACGAATGGCGTAACGATTTCCGCGCTGTCTCAACCAGGGGCTCAGCGAAACTGTAGTACCGGTGAAGATGCCGGTTACCCGCGACTGGACGGAAAGACCCTGTGCACCTTTACTACAGCTTGGCACTGGACTTTGGGGTTGCATGTGTAGGATAGGTGGGAGACTGTGAAATCCTGACGCTAGTCGGGATGGAGTCGTCCTTGAAATACCACCCTTGTTATTCTAGAGTTCTAACCTCGGTCCCTTATCGGGATCAGGGACACTGCCTGGCGGGTAGTTTGACTGGGGCGGTCGCCTCCCAAAAGGTAACGGAGGCGCGCGAAGGTTCCCTCAGGCTGATTGGAAACCAGCCGTAGAGCGTAAAGGCATAAGGGAGCTTGACTGCGAGACTGACAAGTCGAGCAGGTACGAAAGTAGGCCTTAGTGATCCGGCGGTTCTGTATGGAAGGGCCGTCGCTCAACGGATAAAAGGTACGCCGGGGATAACAGGCTGATCTCCCCCAAGAGTTCACATCGACGGGGAGGTTTGGCACCTCGATGTCGGCTCATCGCATCCTGGGGCTGGAGTAGGTCCCAAGGGTTTGGCTGTTCGCCAATTAAAGCGGTACGTGAGCTGGGTTTAAAACGTCGTGAGACAGTTTGGTCCCTATCTGTCGCGGGCGCAGGATATTTGAGAGGATCTGTCCCTAGTACGAGAGGACCGGGATGGACGAACCTCTAGTGTTCCAGTTGTCACGCCAGTGGCAACGCTGGGTAGCTATGTTCGGACGGGATAACCGCTGAAAGCATCTAAGCGGGAAGCCCACCTCAAGATTAGATATCCCGTGGCGTAAGCCACCTAAAGACCCCTCGGAGACTACGAGGTTGATAGGTCAGGTGTATAAGGCCAGTAATGGTCTGAGCTTACTGATACTAATCGGTCGTGCGGCTTGACCATAATTTTATATTTTCAATGCATTTACTGATGTGGCCATATTTATTTATCAATTGATTTTTTGAAGAATGTGATTTTCCGGCGGCTATGGCGAGGATGAAACACCCGTTCCCATCCCGAACACGGAAGTTAAGCTCCTCAGCGCCGATGGTACTGCCCGGGCGACCGGGTGGGAGAGTAGGACGTTGCCGGGAATAAAATTTAACCCGATTCCGCCAGAGGCGGGGTCGGGTTTTTTTTGGAGGTGACTTCGTGGGGAAGATAAGACGGGCGTTAATCAGTGTAACCGATAAATCCGGCTTAGTTGAATTCGCAAAAGCTTTAGCTAATTTTGGGGTAGAGATACTTTCCACCGGCGGCACGGCGAGACTGCTGAAAGATAATGGCATCCCAGCGGTCGAGATTTCCCACTATACCGGTTCGCCGGAGATATTGGGCGGACGCGTTAAGACCCTTCACCCCAAGGTACATGGGGGGATCCTTTTCCGGCGGGATGATCCCGCACATGTCCAGCAGACCACCGAGCTAAATATTCCACCCATAGACCTGGTGGTAGTGAACCTTTACCAGTTTGCCCAGGCCATAGCCAAACCGGATATTACTTTGGATGAGGCCATAGAGCAGATCGATATCGGCGGACCGACTTTGCTTCGGGCTTCGGCAAAGAACTACAAAGATGTTACTGTAGTTTGTGATCCGGCCGATTACCGCCGGGTATTAGGAGAGATGGAGAAAAATAACGGGGCTACTACGGTGGAAACGCGATTTGCCCTGGCCAGGAAGGTTTTTGCACTGACCAGCGTTTACGATAAGACTATTTCTGAGTATTTAAAGGGACAGTAACTACTACCCCAAGACCACACCCAAGTCCCGCTGAGCGAGTGAGTAAAAATGCTTATCGGCTCTCCCCTGAGAAAGGGGAAGCGGTGTCGGTTGCTTTTTTAATGAAGAAATCGAAGCTGCCATTCCTTCGCTTCACGGCTTGCGCAGTGATCCGTCTCAGGTCCGCCGCAGCGGACTCCAGTAAGTTATGCTCGGGAATAATGGCTTCCATAAAAATGGGTGGGAAATTCCTAGAAAAAGTCCGCTTGACTCCTAAGTGCAGTTGTATTATTAAAGCCTGAAATCTGATGCAGGTTTTGCAGGACATCGACTAAAGAGAGGCAGTTAATTTCATGCGTACGGACATCGTTCACATTGGCGCAGGAGAGCTGACCTACGAGATTCGTAATATCGTTAATGTAGCGGAGAAGCTCCAGGCTCTGGGCATTAAGACCAATATGGAGAACATTGGCGATCCCGTGGCCAAAGGAGAGAAGATTCCGGATTGGATGAAAAAGATCGTATCTGAACTGGTTATGGAGGATTGCACCTATGGTTACAGCCCTACCCGTGGTCTTCTGGAGACCCGCCGGTTTATAGCGGAGCAGACTAACAAACGGGGCGGAGCACAGATTACCCCGGATGACATCATTTTTTTTAATGGCTTGGGCGATGCTATTGCCAAGGTTTATGGGCTGTTAAATCCTACGGCGCGTATTATTGGCCCCGCCCCTACCTATTCCACGCATTCCTCGGCTGAGGCCGCCCATGCCGGGGCCAGACCTATTTCTTACCAGTTAAATCCCGGAAACAGTTGGTATCCGGATATTGAAGACCTGCGTAACCGTGTTAAATATAACCCGAATGTAGCAGGCATCTTGCTCATCAACCCGGACAATCCAACGGGAGTGGTTTATCCCGTAGATATTTTAAAAGAGATAGTTTCTATCGCCAGGGAGTATAACCTTTTCATTATCTGTGACGAGGTTTATATCAATATCGTTTACAATGGGCAAAAAACGGTCCCTATAAGTGATATTATAGGCGATGTTCCGGCCATAGCCATGCGTGGCATATCCAAGGAATTTCCCTGGCCGGGGTCCCGCTGTGGCTGGATAGAAGTCTATAACGGCCACAAAGACGTACTTTTTGAGAGATATGTACAGTCTATTTTGAATGCCAAGATGATGGAGGTCTGTTCGACCACCCTTCCGCAGAAGGCTATCCCGCGATTGGTAACCCACCCTAAGTACCAGGAATATCTAAATGAGCGTATCTCCAGGTACGAGAAATTTTCCAATATTGCCTATGAGCGGCTAAAAGGTGTGCCGGGTGTCTTAGTTAACCGAACCAACGGTGCTTTTTACATGAGTGTGGTATTTGAAGATGGCCGGTTAAATAACAAACAGACCATGCCTATTAAAAATAATGACGTGCGTGTTCATGTGGAGCGCCTGGTAAGTGCACCGGGTGTATCCCTGGACAAGAGGTTTGTGTATTATTTACTTGGGTCCACGGGTATTTGCGTCGTGCCACTGTCTTCCTTTTCTACCGACCTCCAGGGGTTCCGGGTTACACTGTTGGAACGAGACGAAAGAGAGTTCAGAAGGATTTTTGATATACTGGCGGAAAATATTGAACGGTATTTGAAGTCTTGAGGGTCCGGCTCTCAGAAAATCCGACCTCTATGTGCTTTCGATAAGGGTCTCAACTACGGTATCCCCTTAATTTATCGGCCATTTCTATTGACTTTTTTGCCTCTATACGTTAAGAAGGCTTTATAATCAGCGAGTTAAAATAAGCGCCTAGCTCAGGAATTTCTATTTTTCACTCCCCCTGCCCCTCTCTTTGAGGAGAGAGGGGCAGGGGGGATGGACTTGTGCGGCAACCCCCGGGGTTGCCATAGTTTTTAGGGGAGAGAAAAATGCCCATACCGGGTATTCGTGGCTTCAAGGATATCTTGCCTGAAGAGGCGAAAATATGGCAGCATATGGAAAATGTGGCCAGAGACGTCTTTCGCTGTTTTGGGTTTAAGGAGATCCGAATTCCTATCCTGGAGAAGACAGAGCTTTTTGCACGAAGTATCGGTGAAGCTACCGACATCGTGGAAAAGGAGATGTATACCTTTGCTGATCGTAGCGGCGAGAGTCTTACCTTGCGTCCGGAGGCTACGGCCTCCATTCTGCGGGCCTTTATTGAACATGGATTATATGCCCAGGACAAGATACAAAAACTCTATACCATCGGCCCCATGTTTCGCCACGAAAGGCCGCAGAAGGGCCGTTACCGGCAGTTTCATCAGATAAATGCCGAAGCCATCGGCTTAGATAGCCCGGCCATTGATGCCGAGTTGATGACTATGGCTATGCATATCCTGAGCGCTCTGGGCATATCCGGCGTGGAATTGCAGATAAATTCCCTGGGATGCTCTCATTGCCGGCCGCAATTCCGCCGGGATTTACAGTCTTTTCTCGGAACGAGGCAGGCCGGGCTTTGTCCTGATTGTCAGCGCCGCGCCGTATCCAATCCGCTTCGAGTCCTGGACTGTAAGGTAGAAAGATGCCGGGCGGCGCTTGAGGGCATGCCTTCCTTATCCGAGCATCTTTGTTCGGACTGCAAGACCCATCTCCATGCAGTAGAGGGACAGCTCCGGTTATTCGGTATTCCTTACACAATAAATCCCCTTATGGTGCGTGGTCTTGATTATTACACCCGGACGACGTTTGAGATTACCAGTCCGGCCCTGGGGGCGCAGAGCGCCGTGGCCGCCGGGGGACGCTATGATGGCCTGATTAAAGAATTGGGAGGCCCGGAGTTGTCCGGGATGGGCTTTGCCATAGGCATGGAGAGGCTGTCCCTGTTAATCGGTGAATCGCAAAAAATACGGGAGGAACCTATCTTGTTTGTGGCGGCCCTTGGTGAAAAGGCCTGCGTTATGGCCTCCAGGATCGCACACAGAGTAAGACTGGCCGGGATGCAGGCCGAGATAGATTACGAAGGGCATAGCCTGAAGAGTCAGATGAGACGCGCCGGCAAGATCGGCGCTTCCCTGGTTTTAATCGTGGGTGATGATGAGTTGGCCAGGAATAGTGTTACAATGCGGAATATGAAATCCAGCCGGCAATGGGCGGTTAATTTTAATGATGACGATATCGAGGCGTTGGTTCGCCGTATAGGTGAGGAAATGGGGAGGGTTGTTTAATGTCCGGCGCGGAGGGTTGGAAGAGGACTCATTACTGTGCATCACTTGGTATGGCTGAGATTGGTAACGAGGTGACGCTCATGGGCTGGGCGCATCGCCGGCGTGATCATGGCGGGCTTATTTTTGTTGACCTCCGCGACCGCGAGGGAATCACGCAGATAGTATTTGACCCCAGCGTCAGCCAGGAAGCCCATACCCGGGCCGAGGCGGTGCGCAGTGAGTATGTGCTTGCCGTACAGGGAAAGGTGAGAAATCGGCCGGAGGGCATGGAGAATCCCAACCTGAAGACCGGGGCAATAGAGGTGGTAGTGCATAAGGTCTGTGTACTAAACGCCGCCAAGACACCCCCTTTCCCGCTGGAAGAAGAAGTTGATGTCTCGGAGAATCTCAGGCTTCGTTATCGCTACCTTGATCTCCGACGTCAAAATATGGCCGCCAACTTTCGGCGGCGGCATCAAGCGGCCTCGGTCATAAGGAGGTATCTGGAAGAAAACGGCTTCTGGGAGATAGAGACGCCTTTTCTTACCAAGAGCACCCCGGAAGGGGCGCGGGATTATCTGGTGCCGAGCCGGCTCAACCCCGGCCGGTTTTATGCCCTTCCCCAGTCGCCGCAGCTATTCAAGCAGCTTTTGATGGTAGCCGGCATGGACCGCTATTATCAGATAGTGCGGTGCTTTCGGGACGAGGATCTGCGGGCCGATCGCCAGCCGGAATTTACCCAGGTGGACATGGAGATGTCTTTTATCACCGAAGAAGACGTATATGTATTGGTGGAAGGGATGATGTCCAGGCTGTTTCAGGGGGTCTTGGGGGTATCTACGGTTACGCCGTTCCCCTGTCTTTCTTATCGCGAGGCCCTGGCCCGTTTTGGGACGGACAAGCCGGATATGCGCTTTGGCCTGGAGCTGCGCGACATCTCTTCTCTCATGGCCGGGAGCCAATGTAAGGTCTTTGCAGATGTAGTGGCCAGAGGCGGCGTGGTGAAGGCCCTTCCGGTTAGAGCCGGTTATGATTTCTCACGCAAAGAGTTGGATGACCTGACCCAGTTTGTTGGTCAATACGGGGCCAAGGGTCTGGCCTGGATAAAGATTAAACCAGAGGGATGGCAATCACCTATTGCCAAATTTTTCTCTGATGAGGAGAAGAAGGCCATCGGAGAGGCATTGGATCTCCAGACGGGAGATATAGTCTTTTTTGTGGCAGACATTATGGCCACTGCCTGTCGGGCCCTCGGTGAACTCAGATTACATTTAGCCGGGCTACTGAACCTTATTCCGGAGGGTGATTTTAGATTTGTATGGATAAAGGATTTTCCGCTTTTGGAATATGACACCGAAGAAAAGCGCTATGTAGCCGTACATCACCCCTTTACCGCTCCGGTGACCGGGGATATAGATAAGTTAAAAACTTCTCCGGGGGAGGTTAGGGCCCGGGCCTACGACTTGGTATTGAACGGGATAGAGATTGGCGGGGGAAGCATCAGGATACATCAAACCGAGGTACAGCAGAAGGTCTTTGAGGCCTTAGGTATTGGTGAAGAGGCCAGAGATAAATTTGGTTTTCTTCTGGAGGCCCTGGAGATGGGCGCTCCGCCTCATGGGGGCATTGCCTTTGGGCTGGACCGGCTTTTGATGCTCATGTGCGGGCGATCGACTATCCGTGATGTCATCGCCTTTCCCAAGACCCAAAAGGCGGTTTGCCTGCTTACGGAGGCGCCGTCTTCGGTCAGCATGACCCAGCTGGCCGAGCTATATCTTAAGCCGGACTGGCTTAACAGTGACGAGTGATGAGTAATAAATTGTTACGAGTTACGGGTTGCGAGTTGCGGGTTGATTGTTTCCCGGAATAAATTCGCATTCCAAATCCCGAATTGCATGGAGGTGGATTGGAATGGCTAAATGGAATCGATCCAGGAGGGTGCTCGATCATGAGCATACCGAGTTTTGGCGTCATGAACTGAAGGATGTCTCTGAACCCAACCTCCAGCGCGAAGTCTTTCCTTACGATGAGGTCTGCCGTATAGATTTTGACCACAAGTTGATTGCTATTGATCCGGCGGAAGAGATATTTATTACCGATACCACTTTTCGTGACGGTCAGCAGGCCAGGCCGCCTTACACTGTAGAACAAATTTGCGACATCTTTGATCTCATGCACCGTCTGAGCGGACCAAACGGCGTCGTGCGCCAAAGTGAGTTTTTCCTTTATAGTAACAAAGACAAAGAAGCAGTGCGGCGCTGCCTGGAGAAGGGATACCGTTATCCGGAGATAACCGGCTGGATCAGGGCCAAGGCCGAGGATTTAAAACTAGTCAAAGAGATGGGTCTTAAAGAGACCGGAATCCTGACCTCAGTCTCTGATTACCATATCTTTTTCAAGCTAAAGAAAAAACGTTCTCAGGTCATGAGGGATTATCTGCGTATTGTGCAGGCTGCCCTTGACCACGGAATCGTTCCCCGATGCCATTTTGAGGACATAACCAGGGCCGATATCTATGGCTTCTGTGTGCCTTTCGCCATAGCGCTTATGAAGTTGAGGGAACAGAGCGGCATCGATGTCAAGATAAGACTTTGTGATACCCTGGGTTACGGCGTAACCTATCCGGGTACGGCTCTGCCCCGTAGTGTACCCAAGTTGGTGCGGGCCATGATTGATGATGCCGGGGTCCCTGGCCGCCTTTTGGAGTGGCATGGCCACAATGACTTCCATAAGGTATTTATCAATGCCACTACCGCCTGGCTCTATGGATGTGCAGGAGCTAATGGGACATTGCTTGGTTTTGGTGAACGGACAGGCAACGCCCCTATCGAGGGATTGATCGTCGAATATATAAGTCTGCTGGGGCGCACCAATGGGGTTGATACTACGGTAATAACCGATATAGCCGAATATTTTGAAAAGGAACTGGATTATCACATTCCGTCCAATTATCCCTTTATCGGTTCTGACTTTAATGCCACCCGGGCCGGGGTACACGCGGACGGCCTGATCAAGAATGAGGAAATATATAACATATTTGATACGCAGAAGATTCTCAAGCGTCCTATCACCATAATAATCGGCGACAAATCTGGTGTAGCCGGCATTGCTCATTGGATTAACAACCGGTTAGGCCTTGCTGGTGAGTCTCAGGTGGACAAGCGGCATCCCGGGATTGCGCATATCTATAAATGGGTAATGGAACAGTATGAGGTGGGTCGGGTGACCGCCATATCCAATGAGGAGATGGAGATGCAGGCCAGGAAGCATCTGCCTGAGTTATTCATCTCTGAGTTCGATAAACTGAAGAAAAAGGCCTATGACCTGGCGGCCCATTTAATAGAAGAAATAGTAGAAAGAGAAGAGATAAAGACTATGAAGGCCAAGGCCCAGGAACCTGTGTTGCAGAAATTCCTGGATGCCAATCCATTTATCCAGTTTATCTATGTCACGAATACCGAGGGCCGCAAGATCACCAAGAATATTACGCACGTTAAGGACCGGGCCAGGTACGAGACCTTTAAACTGGACAGGGACTTTTCCGACCGCCCATGGTTTATCGATCCCCTAAGGGATGGGAAGGTCCATGTCACAGATTTCTATACTTCCAAGATAACCGGGGCCCTCTGTATCACGGTCTCTGCTCCTATCCGCAACGATAAAGAAGAGATAGCAGGCATTCTCGGCGCGGATATCCGTTTTGAAGACTTGGCTAAGATGGAGAAAAATGGAGATATTTGACGCGCCGGACTCTTTTGAGGTTCATGGAGAGAATGCTGCATAGATCAAAGAAGACGCAGCATTTTTCTGGCCTCAGCAGGGGGGAGGTTTTTTATCCGGCTAAATATGGTTTCGCATGCCTCATAATCCAACTTATCCACAAATGCCTTTAGCTTTATCTCCTCTGTCAGATGCGGTGTCGAATTATCATCTGTTGGCAAAAGTTCTTCCTTGGTCAAAAGGCTTACGTAGATCAGACTCCGGGCTGCCAGTAACTTCCCTAACGCCTCGTTAAATTTTCCTCTGAACATATAGTGCAAGGTCAAAAGATCGCCCGGTGGAGATATAAAATCAACAGCTCTCCCCCCTTGTTTGTAACTGAGATTGCGGGAGGGCTCGGCCAGGATGAAGACCTGTTTTACATTGTGTTGGTGAGCGCTTTTTATTTTTAAGAGTGCCGCGCGTAGGGCAAAATGGATGTACCCCGCTTCTATGTAGATGGTTTTATCCTGGAATCTATTTTTTCTGATAAAGTCAGTAATCGCCTCTGCCCGCATCCGGTCACGGAGTTTTATACGCTGGGCATCACGAGAGGCAAAGTCCATTACGGCCTGCGTGGTTTCCGCAAAGGTCTTATCTACGGACTGGTAGTAGTTCAATAAGGCCCCAAAGGTCATATTCTCTGCATCATAGACGGCCTTCGTCTCCGGTTGGTGTGTCAGATCGGCGGGTTTCATTCCTTTTTCGAGCAAGTCATGAATCTCATTTAATTTCGTCAGATAGGGTTCGATCTGGGCGACGAGTTTGCCTTGTCTATAGCAACCCTGTAATAGATGATAGATTTGCCCTGAGTATATCGGGAAAGATGGGTCAGTCTGTTCGAGATAGCCGGGAATAGGAATTTCTCCTTTCAGCATGGTCTGGAAAGATGGATGGGGCGGTTCTTCGAGGATAATAACGTCAGATTCAGCCAATACATTTCTGAGGAAAGAAATAACCTCTACCCGATGTGCGGAAAGACCGATAGTGATCATGTTATTAGATTATAGTTAAATATAGCACGCAAGGTCTAAGATAAATAAGAATCCTAACCGCCCAGCCAAATCAATTAAACATATGTTTATCCTACCTTAAGCGAATGTTCTTATACAAATAATAATCGCTACTATATTGTTATTATTAATAAATCCGAATAATAGGAAAAGCCTATGTTACCCTCCCCTTAATAAAAGGGCGTAGTGAGTAATCAAGACGAACAGGTCATAACCACATAGGGAAAACAACATGTCAGGTCCTCGTCCGCCGCAGCCATCCGCCGGTGTACTCCTCGAGAGCATAGAGGAAGAACGCCGCCAGATCGCTATTGAACTGCACGACACAGTGGGCCAGATACTCAGTTTTCTGCATCTGGATCTGGAGCGGATGATAGCGCGTCTCGACCAATACCAGGGACCCCAAGGATTAAGGCGTCTTAAGGAAGACCTGGAGAGAATCGCCAGTCTAAACACTGAGGCCATAGACAAGCTGCGCAGCGCTATCCTGAGCCTAACGCCTTCGACCTTAGACAATCAGGATTTTACTTTCTTGTTGAGTACCTATGTAGAGAGATACAAAAAGATGACCAATCTCGATGTTAATATGAAGCTCTACCTTGACGGACACCGGCTGCCGGATGCGGTCAAGACATCTACCTACCGGATCTTACAGGAGGCCTTGACCAATATCTATAAACATGCCAAGGCCAACCGGGTGGCGGTAATCTTTAAACAAAAACCGGGAAGCATTTTTCTCACTATCTGGGATGATGGGAAGGGTTGTGATCCGGCCAGGTTAAAAGAGAAAAGGATCTACGGCCTTAATGGAATGCAGGAACGCGCCCGTCTTCTGGGAGGAAGTTTTCGGTTCGTCTCTGCCCCAGGCAAGGGTATGACTATCCATGTCCGTTTACCACTGAAGGAGGTTGACGGTGAAGGCATTTCTTGAGAGACACCGCGCCGTGGTTTTTGCCTTATGCGGGGCAATAGCCGGTTACTGCATACTAAGCCCCCTGACCATGCTGCTCTCCGACCATGTGCACAAGGCCCTCACCTGGAAACACTTTTTGGTCATGCACGGAGACTGGAGGATCAGTGTTAAAGAGGTCTTTAAATTTTCCTTCTGGCCCTGGGCCATGGTCTTTACCTTATGGGGTCTTATATGCGGCATCATCCTGGCTGTATTGGAAGAGAAAATTACGCGGGAAAGGAGGGAAAAGGCCCAGATATTCGAGGTTGCGCCGGATGGGATGTGGTTGGTTGATCTCGAACATAACGTGCTCGAGGCAAACCAGGGAATCTTATCCCTCCTGGGCCTGCCCAGCGGAATAATAGAAGGCAGAAAATGCTATGAGATACTCCCGGGGCCGGAGTGCCGGACGGAAAAGTGTCCGCTCAGCTTGGTGCGTATGGGGCGGGAGCAGATCGAAATGGAGGTAGAAAGGAAGCGGAGGAATGGGATACGGTTTCCCTGCCTTTTGACCGCAGCCCCCTTTAAAGGACGGGATGGCAAGGTTATCGGCCTTATTGAGGATTTTCGGGATATCAGCGGATATAAGAAGCTGGAGGAAGAGCTCCGGCAGTCACAAAAGGTGGAGGCCATGGGGGAAATTGCCGGGTCTGTAGCCCATGACTTCAACAATATCCTGGTCGGGATCCAGGGCTATGCTGACTTGGGGGAGACCAAAGGATCCCCACACGACCCCGCCTATAAATATTTCGGGAAGATCAAGGAGCAGGCCAAAATGGCCACGGATATCGCCGGCCAGATCCTCGCCTTCAGCCGGCAAAAGCCGCTGGCCATGCAAAAGTTGGATCTCAATGCCTTGCTTTCAGATTTCAGGGACTTCCTGGCCTTATCCATAGGCAAGGGCATTGCACTCGACACGGCGTTTGCCCCTGACTTGCGTGAAATAAAGGGAGACCCTTCGGCCCTGCAACAGATAATTTTAAACTTAAGTCTCAATGCCCGGGATGCCATGCCCAAGGGGGGCAAATTAGTCATCGAGACCGGAAACGAGACTATCGACGCCCTTAATAATCAAAGGCCTCCCCAGGCTGCGCCGGGAGACTACGTCCGGCTAACCATCTCAGACACAGGCCGCGGGATGGATGAAGAGACGCAAAAAAGGATCTTCGAACCATTTTTTACCACCAAGGAACTTGGTAAAGGAACCGGCTTGGGTATGGCTACGGTTTACAGGCTGGTCAAGCAGCATGGTGGGCTGATAGATCTTACCAGTCAGCCCGGAAAGGGGACGACCTTTACCATTACGCTGCCGGTGGAAGGACCGAAGAAGGAAAGAAGAAAAATGACAGATTCCAGGGCTTAAAAAGCTATTTTCTGTCATTCCTGCTTTCACGGGAAACCTTGGATTCCGTGTCCCCCGATTAAAGACTTCGAGGGCAGGCAGGCAGGCACGGAATGACAAATAAGGGGGATTTTCAGATAAAAAAGAGGATACCATTTGATAGGAGGTAAATGAGAATGTTCAAAAATATGAAGCTGGCAGTAAAAATTGGATCTGGTTTTGGGATTCTGCTCACTTTTATTGTGGCCATTGGAATATGGAATATCATTTCATCAGATTCTAATGCTAAGAAGGCCATACAGACTAAGGAAGAATCGGTTATTTTTGCAACCTATGGACAGGAGATGAAATTTGCAGTTGCGCAGGTTCAACAATGGTTGACCGATATATCCGCCACAAGGGGAGTGGAAGGTTTTGACGATGGTTTTAAGAATGCGGAGACTTATAGCAAGCAGTTTAAAGAATTATCGAATTACTTTAAAAAGATGTATCAAAAAGAGAATGACCAGCAGAACTTGAATAAAATTGAAAAGTTGGAGAAAGAGTTTGATGAGTATTATGATATGGGTAAGAAGATGGCCGGAGTTTATATAACATCGGGTCATCTTGAAGGAAACAAGATGATGGAACAGTTCGATCCTTATGCCGAAAAGATAACAAAGGGTGTTGAAGAGGTTAGAAAAGAGCAGATGGATGAATTGAACCAGTCTATGGAGTCAATTGTTAAATCAGCCAATTCAATGAAATCCTACACCATTATTATTTTATTGGTCTCCATTATCGTTGGGATATTGACGAGTTTTTTGATTACCAGAATGGTTACAAAGCCTATCAACCGCGTGATCGAAGGGCTTTCCGATGGTGCAGACCAGGTAGCCGCTGCCTCTATGCAGGTAACCTCGGCCAGCCAGCAGTTGGCCGAGGGGGCGTCCGAGCAGGCGGCCGGGCTTGAGGAGACCTCTGCATCCATGGAGGAGATGTCCTCCATGACCAGACAGAACTCGGATAATGCCACGCAGGCGAACGGTCTTATGGAAGAGGCGGCCATGCTTGTTGAACAGGCCGATGACTCCATGACTGAATTGACCGCTTCCATGCAAGAGATATCCCAGGCCAGCGAGGAGACATCCAAGATCGTCAAGACGATTGACGAGATTGCCTTCCAGACCAACCTGCTGGCCTTAAATGCGGCAGTAGAGGCGGCGCGTGCGGGTGAGGCCGGGGCCGGGTTCGCCGTGGTGGCCGAAGAGGTTCGCAACCTGGCCATGCGTGCGGCCGATGCGGCCAAGAACACGGCCGATTTGATCGAAGGCACAGTAAAAAAGATAGGCGCTGGTTCAGATCTGGTGAATAAGACCAATGAGGCATTTAAGGCGGTAGCAGAGAAGAGCGGGAAGGTGAAAGATCTGGTCGGTGAGATTGCGGCCGCCTCCCAGGAGCAGTCCCAGGGTGTTGGACAGGTCAGTACGGCTGTGGCCGAGATGGATAAGGTAGTACAGGCCAATGCCGCCTCGGCTGAGGAAAACGCCTCGGCTAGTGAAGAGCTGAACGCCCAGGCCGAGAACATGAAAGACTTTGTCGGTCAACTGGTGGCCTTAGTAGGCGGCGCCGCAGTGAATGACGCATCACCGGTAAAAAATAGGCTGGCCGGGATCAGGGAGCGTTTTGGAGCAACCGGGAGCGAAGTCAGGCAGCTTACCCGTGAGGGATCTAAGAAGCCTCTCCCTAAAACCAAGGCAAGGCTTGGCAGAGTCAAGCCGGAAGAGGTCATTCCACTCGATGAGGCCAAAGACTCATTCAAAAACTTTTAAATAGTGTTATGAAACTCAAAACAAAATTCACGCTGGGCGCCGCAGTCGTTATCTTGATTCTGGGCCTGTTTATAGAGGCCGTCTTCCAAGTGCTGGTTTTCCCTGCCTTTTCCAGAGAATTCGAGCGCCACGGTATGGAGATTGCGCATGAAATTGTCATGCGGGCCGGACCTTACCTGCTCACCGGGGATAACCCCCGGCTTCAAAGGCTTCTTTCCCGGAAAATAGCCGCTGAAGACCACCTCTCTTACTTAATTATCCTCGGTAAGGGGCGGAAAATCTTGGCCCATACCTTTAACCAGCGGCCCGCTGAGGAGTTGATCCTGGCCAACCCGGTTCCCCCGGACCAGGAAAAAAGCATTATGAGGCTGGAAAATAGAAGTCCGTCTTCTATCGATATAGCCCTCGCGGTTCAGGATGGCCATGGGCCAATTGGTACCATAAGAGTGGGGTTAAACAAAAATTTTTTGGATAAACGTATTAATCAGGTCAACTTACTGGCCTTGGCCATTGTCTTTTTCATCGTAATTACTGCTATTGGGGCAGGCTATGGCCTGAACAAAACCATTATCCAACCCATTACGCACCTAAGCCGCCTGATTAATGAGGTAGGTCAGGGGAATTTTGCGCTTACCTTACCTTCCAGGGGAAAAATCGCCTGCTGGGAGATACTCAACTGCCTGGAAGATTCCTGTCCGGCCTATGGAAATAGTGACGTCCGGTGTTGGTTTATACCCGGTACCCATTGCCGTCAGCATCCATCGCGCCATCTGGCTGTTAATGATATGAGACTGTCTGACAAACTTTCGATGTGCAGGCGGTGTAAGGTATTTTCAAGATATTCCGGAGATGAACTTACGCAGCTTACAGAGGCCTTTACCTCTATGGTACAAGAAAGAAAGAAGGCCGAAGAAACTATTAAGAGTTACTCAGAGGCGCTGGACAGGCAGAATGAAGATTTAAAGGCCCAAGCCGGCCTCCTTACGGAAAAAAATAGGGAGCTGGAGAAAATGGTCGCCGAATTAAAAGAGGCTCAGTCCCACCTCCTGCAATCGGAAAAAATGGCCTCTATAGGCCAGTTGGCCGCTGGTGTTGCCCATGAGATTAATAATCCGGTAGGATTTATCCATAGCAACCTGAACTCCTTGGACGAATATCGTAAGGACCTGACAGAAATCATACATGCCTATCTTGGGCTCGAGCAATCAATCGCAAATAACCCGACAGTGGCCACAGATAAGGATTTGACGAGTAACCTTGAAACCATCCGGGACATCAAGGACAAAATGGATTTGGATTTTATCCTTAACGACCTTGATAAGATTATCGAAGAATCCAAGGAAGGGACAGAGCGGATCAGGAAGATTGTGCAGGATCTAAAGGACTTTTCGCACGTGGATCAGGCTGAACTGCGCTATGCCGATATCAATAAAGGGCTGGAAAGCACGCTTAACATTGTCTGGAATGAGATAAAATACAAGGCTACAGTAAGCAAGGATTATGCGGAAATACCGGAAGTACGCTGTTATCCTCAACAGATCAACCAGGTCTTTATGAATATCCTGGTCAACGCCGCCCAGGCCATTAAAGAGAAAGGAGAGATTAAGATAACCACTGCGGCCCTTGATGGAGACCGCCCGATGGTAGAAATTCGTATAAGTGACACGGGCGAGGGCATCCCTAAAGAAACACTGGGCAAGATATTCAATCCATTTTTCACCACCAAACCGGTGGGTAAGGGTACCGGGCTAGGGCTGAGCATGGTCTATAATATCGTGAAGAAACACGATGGCCAGATCGAGGTGGAAAGCGAGGAGGGAAAAGGAACGACCTTTATTGTTCGATTGCCTGTCGATGGGCCAGGAAATGAACAGAGGGACTAGGTAGGGTTGTCAAGGTCGACCTTTGCCTCATAAAGGTAGCGGAGGAGGTCGGTTCGAGAACGCAGGTTTAATTTTTTCAGCGAGTTGGCAAGATGGGCGCGAACAGTGTTTGGGCTTATGCAGAGAATTTGACCTATCTCGCCACTGTTCTTGCCTTGGCTGATAAGGCGTGTTATTTCCTTTTCTCTCGGGGATAGTGACCCCAGGGGTCCTTGCCGGAGGAATTTTCCAGATGTGCTTAAGTAACGATTAATTATGTTGTGTGATATAGAGGGACTTAAGAACTTGCTTCCTATAGCTACTGACTTCACGGCCATTGTCAACTCGTGGGAGGAACAATCCTTTAGAAGGTAACCATTTGCTCCGGCCTTGAAGCTTTGATAGATATACTCCTCATTGGAGTGCATGGTCAGGATGATAACCTTAATACGAGGGTATCTCCGTTTTATCTCCCGCGTGGTTTCGAGACCTCCCAGCCCTTCCATGGAAAGGTCCATTAGGACTATGTCAGGCTTAACGGCCTCCAGTTTCTTCAAGGTTTCCCGTCCATCTGCCGCCTCTCCTACTACTTCGAACTCTTCATGTAATGAAAGAAGCTGCCTGACGCCTTTTCTTACCAGGGTATGATCATCGGCTAATAGCATTTTAATTTTGTTGGTTAAGGCCATTTTTATAACCTACCATAATTTTCTGGATTCCGCATCAAGTACGGAATGACAAAATAGATAGCCGTTTTAGTTTTGGTACCTTGTAGCCTTGCCGCGGGTAGCTCATAGCCCTTTAATTTATCCTATTGGAAATTGTATCCGAACCGTCGTTCCTTTGCCGGGCCGGGACTCGAAGGAACATGTGCCACCCGTCATGGTGACCCTTTCCCTGATGCTGGCCAGGCCGAATCCCCTCTTTCGAACCGGTTTTTGGAGGACCTTTTGTACGTCGAAGCCCAGGCCATTGTCTGCGATGATTAGCTCGAGACGCGATCCATCTGCAGTGAGGGACAGGCGGACTTCGCTAGCCTGGGCATGCTTGGCCACATTGTGCAGGGCCTCTTGCACTATACGGTAGATGTTAATCTTGTATTGCTCAGGGATCTGATGCTCAGAAACATCCAGGTTACGGATTACTTTTATCCCGAACCGTGCGGAAAACTGCTGTGCGGCCAGGCATAGCGTGGATATAAGCCCCAGATCATCCAGAGAAGGAGGGCGCAGTCCGGAAATAATATTTCGAAGCTCTACTATTATGTGTTCAAGCTGTCTGAGGCTATCTTCCAGTTGTACTAGTTTTATCTTTCCCTCCTTTTTGTATCCCATGAGGGTTTGCTCCAGCATCATCCTGGTAGCGGTAAGGTCCTGGCTTATACTATCGTGGAGTTCCATGGAGAGTTTCTTTCGTTCCTCTTCCTGCGCGGTTATCAGATGGTGGGTCATCTTTTCCAGGCGTTCTTTAAGTCTGAGGGCTTGCTGATATTCTTTTCGATATAGCTGTTCGGTAGTTCTCAATGCCTCCTCTGTCTGCTTGCGCCTGGTGATATCACGGGCAATCTCTATGACCGTTTTGGGCCGGCCATCTTCATATCTTGTAGCGACATTGGCGATACACCATAAAATCCTTTTCTCCCCGCTGGCCCCTATGACTTCCGTTTCATGTTCATGCACCTTCCCGTCCTGGAAACACTTATGCACCTCGCATGATTTACAATGCTTGTCATACCCATGGTAAGCAGCATAGCATTTTTTACCCACCAGGCCCGGGCCAAACAAGTGTTTCGCAACATCATTAGCCCACACAATATTGTAATCTTCGTCTATCATACTCATATGATCGGGCACCGAATCGATAATCGCTTCCAGTTGTTGTTCGCTTTTTCTCAGTGCCTCTGCGACCTGCTTTTGGGCGCTGATGTCCTGTTCCACGGCGATGATCTTTTCTATCTGCTTCTTAGGGCCAAAGATGGGGAAGGCCTGGATTTCGGCGATAATATCTTTGCCCTGCCGGTCTTTATGGTCGTGTTCAATCTTTACCGGCCTGCGCGTTTTAATTATTTTTTCTAACGGACATTGGATTTTTGCCAGGGTGCAGGGTGAAGAGCGATGATGGGACACCACATAGCAAAACTCATTTAATAGATCCGGCGTAGGCCCCTTTTCTCCCAGCCCTGAGCCGCCAAGGAGATCAACGATTTTGCGATCCCGGTCGATGACCCTGGTGCACGTAAAGACATTTTCCAAGACATTTCTCAGGCAATGTAGAGTCTCCTGAATCTTCTCTCCGGTTGTGATCCGGGCGTAGATTTCACCCATGAGAGCGGATGTAGATTGCGATAGTATAGCGGCGGCCTTAATGAAGTCTTCGGATGGTGACTGATGTAAGCGGGCCTTTTTCCTCAGTACCTCCAGGTCAAGGCCGTAAAGAGTTGCAATTTCCTGAAGGCGAGAGGCATCGGGAGGTAGGTTACCGTAGCTGAAAATCAGGGCGCCAACCGGTTCACTTCGGGACAGAATGGGCACGGCATGGATATTGAGGCCGCCGGGGCAGGTACTAGCGAGAGGGCCGCCCGTTTCAATAGCCAGGCGCGCCGCATTATGCCACGAAGACTCATGCCAATGCCACTTCCGGGAGGCCATGGCCTCCCTCCGGCTTTTGGTGCCGGTAAGGGCCAGTGATGCTGACTGAAGCAGCTTACACCATGGAGAGACAGTCCTTGTAGCCGCACAGGCCCCGTCAATCTCAAAAACACTGACCGAGCCCTTGGTAAGGTCAGCCAGACCTCGCACAAGCGGACGAAGAATATGCGCCCCTATAACTTTTAAGGGCATACGATCCGTGTTTAATAATTTGGTGGCATGCTCCATAGTCCCTCTCTATCCGTATCTGCCTGCGCAAAGCAGCCATGGGTTTCCATGTGTCTTTTGTAATAATTATGATACATTACAATGTAAATCAAAGTCAACACGAGTTAGTGGACTTGCCCCACCGTCAAACTGTTGACAGAGAGCAATGGGTGATCTCCGATTACCAGGCAGCCGGGTTCATATCCGAATATCGAATATCGAAATCCGAAACAAATTGAAGCTCCCCGCAGCAAGCTGAGGGGAATCTCCGTATGTAAGGTAAAATTCATCGTATTCGCTCGCTAACCCCGCTGCAAGCAGCAGGGAATGCGCTCGCTATGCATGTTCAAATGTCCAAATTCCCAATGTTCCAAACGACAGCAGCGCCGATTATTTTGGATTTGAATTTTGGTGATTCGATATTGTTTCGAGATTCATGCTTCGGATTTCGGATTTGAAATCATGCTGCACAGCAACCATAGTGTGTTTACGGTCAAGAGCTAACTTGTATGAAGATAGGCGGTGGATTTGGGGTGGATTGCCTTATAGGTAATTTTACACATGAAGTCATGAGGGAGCGGTGTTATATTTAACTGGACAAACTCGCTGGCTTACATTAAGTTTTTTAAAAAGCTTTCAGCAGTCAGTCCGCCGGAAAAAAAATTCTTTCTAATAGCTGACGGCTTATGGCTGATAGCTATACGAAGGGCAATTATGAAATTAGCCGTAAGCGGTAAAGGTGGTGTAGGTAAGACCACGGTTTCTGCTCTCCTGGCCTATCTTTTTGCCCAAAAACGAATGAATGTCCTAGCCATTGATGCTGATCCCAGTCCACATCTGGCCGATGCATTGGGATTCCCGGAGGCGGAGAACATCACTCCTTTGGCTGAGATGAAGGAACTCCTTATGGAGCGGTCGGGCAGTCAAGGAGGGGCATTCTACAACCTGAATCCCCGCGTGGAAGATCTCCCGGAAAGATTCATGGTAACAAGGGACAACATACGCCTGATGGTGCTGGGTTCTGTACAAAAGGGAGGAAGCGGGTGCGCCTGTCCGGAGAACATGGTCTTGCGGACGCTGGTAAGGAAACTTTTCACCTCGGAATCCGAGGTTATTATCCTGGACATGGAGGCTGGCGTTGAACACCTGGGCCGGGCTACGGTGCAGGCCGTGGATGCCCTTTTAATAGTGGTAGAGCCTTCCAGGGGGAGTATCGAGACGGCGGAGAAGATCGTTCGTCTGGCTAGGGAGATTGGGCTTAATCGAATCTTTCTGGTCGGAAATAAGGTGAGAAATGAATCAGATAAAGAATATATTACTGCCCGCATAAAAGAATTGCCCGTTGCCGGCTTTCTGCCCCTGGATGCAAAAGTTTTAGAGGCTGAAAGGGAAGGGGTGCCGCCCTTTGTGGCCAGCGCCGGGTTAAGAGAGGCAGGGGAAGAGGTCGTCAATAAGTTGACTTCGTTTCGCTCTATAACTGGAGGGAAAGTGGAGTAATGGCATACTGGACTGATGGAGTAATATTGGGAGAGGAGTTTTAGTTCATTATTCCAATATTCCAGCACTCCAATCCATTTGGACTTATGATTGATATCCAGAACCAAAGAGACCATCGTAATATAGATATTGACAAAGTGGGGGTCAAGAACATCCGGTACCCTATCACTGTACTGGACAAAGCAAACGGTGTCCAGCAGACGGTGGCCAGCGTCAATATGTATGTTGATCTCCCTCATAAGTTCAAGGGGACACACATGAGCCGTTTCGTGGAAATCCTTAATGATTTTCGCGGCGAGATAAACATCAAGAAATTTTCACATATCCTGGACGAAATGAGAAGTCGGTTAAAGGCAGAGTCGGCTCATCTGGAGATCGAATTTCCCTATTTTATTGAGAAGAAGGCCCCGGTAAGTCGTACTCCCAGTCTGCTGGAATACCGCTGTTGCATCAGCGGATCCAGGCAAAAGAAGAAAAAAAACGACATCGTCCTGCGTGTGGAAGTACCCGTTACCACGGTCTGTCCCTGCTCAAAAGAGATCAGTGAGTTTGGTGCGCATAATCAGAGGGGCGAGGTACGGGTAAGCATACGTTTTAAAAAATTTGTCTGGATAGAAGATATTATCCAGTTGGTCGAGAATTCCACCTCGTGTGATGTCTATTCCATTCTAAAGCGGCCGGACGAAAAATTCGTTACCGAGAAGGCTTATCAAAATCCTATGTTTGTGGAGGATGTGGTTCGCAGTTTGGCCGAGAAGCTCTCAAATAATCCGGAGATAACCTGGTTTGCCGTGGAGGCGGAAAATTTCGAATCCATTCACAATCATAGCGCCTATGCTTTTATCGAGAGACAAATAGGGTAGGGAAGTTCAAAGTTCAAATGACTAATGACCAGTGACGACTGACGTTTTGAGCTTTGAAATTAACCGGCCACTTTTTTAACTTCCCCGACCGGAACATCCCCCTCCCTTACTATTCGCGGCGGTAAAACAGTTACATCGACAATGGTTGAGCCTTTGATCCCTTTAGTTTTCCCGGCATCAAGCATCAGATTTACTCTGTCGCCAAGCTGATCCCAGACGTCCTTAGCTGTGACCGGGTTTCTCCCGCCTGAGAGATTGGCGCTGGTGGCGGTGAGGGGAAGGCCAAAGGTCGAAGCGAGAGACTGGGCAACCGGGTAGGAGGATATGCGGATGCCCACCCTACCCGTCCCGCCGGTGAGCAGCGACGGCAGGCCCTTTTTGGCCTTGAATATAATAGTCAAGGGGCCGGGCCAGAATCTGTCCATGAGCTTTTCCGCCGCGGCCGGAATGTCACTCACCAGACTATGTAATTGGTCCTTTTCAGCGATGATTACCAGAAGGGGTTTGGCATAATCACGCCGTTTGAGGGCGAAGACCCTTTTAAGGGCCTGTTCGTTTAAGGCGTCAGCGCCTAGCCCATAAAAAGTTTCGGTAGGGAAGGCCACCAGTCCGCCTTCTTTGAGGATCGCACAGGCCTTCTGTATCGCCGCCTGGTCAGGATGTTGGGCATCCACCCTAAGAGTGACGAGTGACGAGTGACGAGTGATGAGTAATGGACTCTGGAGCATAGGTCTTTTCTTTTTTCCACTCATCACGCAGTACTTGTAACTCATCACTATTTTATACCGGTCCTAGCCGACCGGCCTTTTCTTCCACTTCCCGCGCCATATTCACTTTATGTTTTCTCAATTCTTCTGCAATGCGGGGATACTTCAAGGATAAGATTTGCGCTGCAAAGATGGCGGCATTCCTGGCCCCGGCCTTGCCGACGGCCATAGTAGCCACAGGGACACCGGGCGGCATCTGGACAGTAGAAAGAAGGGAATCAAGGCCGTTCAGGGCCGAGGAGTTTATCGGTACCCCGATAACGGGCAGAGTAGTCTCCGAAGCAATGACTCCGGCCAGGTGGGCGGCAGCGCCGGCCCCGGCAATGATGATTTCCAGGCCACGCTCCGCGGCTTTTTGTGCATATTCATGTGTCCTCTGCGGAGACCGATGGGCAGAGGCGATAGTAATTTCATAGGAGATACCCATTTTTTTAAGTACGGAAGTTGTCTCGAGCATAATGGGCAGGTCTGAGTCACTGCCCATAACGATACCCACTAAAGGACTGCTTCCCTGATTTTTCAGAGCCCTGTGTCCGATATCCTTGCGGGAATAGACGCCCTTCCACTTGATGCGGCCCACTGCCTCATAGGCGCGTTTAATTGCCTGCTTGTGATCGTTGTCAACAGCGGTTACTCCCAGGACCCGGCCGCCGTTGGTTACAATGTTGTTACCCTTGACGGCCGTGCCAGCGTGGAAGATGGTAACATCTTTCATTTTTGAAACAGCAGCGAGACCTTGAATGATCTTGCCTTTTTCATAACTTCCCGGGTATCCCTGCGCGGCCATAATCACGCAGACCGCCGGCCGGGGATCCCAGTCGATGGAAAGATTGCCGAGTGTACCGTCGATGGCAGCCTGCACGATCTCGACTAGGTCACCTTTCATGCGCGCCAGGATGGGCTGTGCCTCCGGGTCGCCAAAGCGGCAATTGAATTCCAGTACTCTGGCCTTTCCTTCCTTGATGATAAGGCCGGCGTACAAGACTCCGCGGTACGGCTGCCCTTCAGCAGCCAGGGCCTTGACGGTGGGTTGCATAATTTCTTTCATAATTTGCTGGTGCAACTGAGGGGTGACCAGCGGCGCCGGAGAATAGGCACCCATACCTCCTGTGTTTGGGCCGCGATCTCCGTCAAAAATGGCCTTATGATCTTGTGCAGTGGCCAGCGGCAGAACGGTCTTGCCGTCTGTGACGGCCATGAAAGAGACCTCTTCGCCCTCCAGGAATTCTTCGATGATTATTTTATTACCGGCCTCACCAAAGGCCTTCTTCTGCATAATGAGGTCAACGGCAGCCGCTCCTTCTTCATAACTTCGGGCCACTATTACGCCCTTGCCGGCCGCAAGACCGTCAGCCTTGATAACCAGGGGGAACGCGGCTTTTTTAAGGTATGCCATGGCCTTATTGGTTGATGTAAATACCTCGTACTTGCCGGTGGGGATGCGGTACTTATCCATAAGCTTTTTGGCAAATACTTTACTGCCTTCAATAGCCGCAGCCTTCTTACCCGGACCAAATATGGATAATTTTTTGGCCGAAAAGAGATCTACAATGCCCAGAGTTAGCGGCGTCTCCGGCCCGACCACGGTCAGATCTATCTTTTTGTTCAGGGCAAATGCGCACAGCTCCTTAATGTCTTCAGCGGAGATATTCACGCATTCAGCCAGTGTACTTATACCGGCGTTGCCCGGCGCACAGTAGATTTTTTTTACCAAAGGACTCTGGGCAATCTTCCAGACCAGGGCATGCTCACGGCCACCTGAGCCTACAACGAGGACTTTCATATTATTTATGCTCCTTACCTTCAAATACGTAACGCTTTGCGCGAATTTTAAATGTCAAAACCCAAAGTTCAAATGAAGTTCAAATGACTAAAGTAGAAGTCATTAGTCAATAGTCATTTGTCACTGGTAAAAGGGGTCTCTCTTTCCCCCGACTTAACCAATGACTAATGACCAGTGACGAGTGACGTTTTGAGCTTTGGGATTTGGCATTGATTTGAACTTTGAGCTTTGAATTTTGGACTTAGCCTTTACTACCCTTACCAACGGATTCTGTCAAGAGAAACAGCGGCTTATTAGCGTAGGCAATGAATGACGGGTGGTGAGTCGGGAGAAGGGTTGCGGGTTGTCCGCCCCGGCGAATCTGCCTGAGGCATGACCGGAGGCACGACGAGTTTTTGACCCGCAACCTGGAGGCCGAAAGCTGACGGCTGCTAATCCATCTTGACGGTGTTTGCAGACAGGAAGATCAGGAGCTCTGTGCGCTCTGTGGCATCCTTTTCACCCTTAAAGAGCCAGCCTAATACCGGAACCTTGGATAATACGGGGACACCTGAGATAGTCTTCGTTTTCTTTTCATAGATGATTCCGCCGATCACCACGGTCTCGCCGTCATTAATCAGGAGTTCCGTCTTTGCCTCCCGGATGTCAAGGGCCGGCGTGCCTTGTACGGTCTTGGTCCAGTCCGGCTCATCTTTTTTGGCCGTTATATTCAGACCGATACGGTTGTCCGGCGTTATATGGGGAACCACGGTCAGTTTAAGAGTAGCCTCCACAAATTCCGTGGAGATACCGTCCTGGGTCTGCTTGAGATAGGGTATCTTGGCGCCCTGTTGGATATACGCCTCTTTGTTATCCAGGGTAGTAATCTTTGGTGAGGATACTATGTGTACCTTGCCGTCACTCTCCATGGCCAGGAGGCGCACATCCAGATTGACTATGGTAGTGCCCACGCGCCCAAAGGTAAACCCGATGCCGCCCAATACGTCCGCAGTAGCCGGTATGCCGGGATTAATCGCAAAATTGGAACCGGCTTGCCCCTGGGCACCGACAGTCCATTCCCCCCCGGTCTTTTGAATAATATTTGACGCAGTTCCACTGCCCCATTGCACACCCAGCTCACGTGAGAAATCGGCCGTGGCCTCTACAATACGCGCCTCGATAAGCACCTGCCTGGTCGGTTCATCCAGGGAGCTTACTATAGTCTTAGCGTCTTCGATTACAGCCGGGGTGTCTTTTATCACGATTTTGTTGGTACGTTCATCGAATGTAACCGAACCCCGTTCACTTCTGATTTTGTCGATCTGATCCTTTAGTTTTTCGGCCTTGCCATAGTTTACCTGGATATACTCCGTGACCATGGGTTCTGCCTGCTGCAACTCCAGGAGGCGTTTATTTTCTTCTGCCACCTTAGACAGGGGGGCAACACGGATGACATTGCCGGTTTTTACCATTCCCAGGCCCCTGGCTGCCAGCACTACATCCAGGGCCTGATCCCAGGGTACTTTGTCCAATTTCAGGGTTACCTTGCCGGTTACATCGTCGCTGGCCACGATATTCAGCTTGCTTACCTCGGCCAGCAGTCTCAGGACATTATGGATATCGGCATTCTGGAAGTCCAGAGATATCTTTTGGCCGGTATAGACCTTATCCGGGCCAAAAGGCATTTCTACCCTGGCAAGGCCATCGTCTATCGGGGCGGCCGTGTTCTTGGACAGGTCGCTGAATTCCGGGGGCAAGACGGCATCCTTGTCAGAGGCCGCCTTATCTTCTGCCGGTAATTTGGCAGCCTCCAGCGTCATTTGGGCCAACTGGTCGGGTTTCGGAGGGACGGTTGTGGCCGCAAATTCCAATTGGATACGATTTTCTTTTTCTATGGTCTGGAAAGGGACATCGTCCCGCATCTTTATGGTAATATCCACGGTATTTTTCGCGGATATGGATTGCTGCGGGATTATCACCTCTACCGCACCCTTAAAATAGCCGGTGTCATAAGGTCTGGCCAACGACCTGGGCAACAGAGCCTGTCCCAAACGCAGCAGCACAGTGGTTTTGTCGACGTTAATTACCTTGTATGATAATTTTCGGTCGGCCTTCACCGTAAGGCGAACCTTGCCTCCATCCAGAGGCTCGAAGTCTATAGCTTCTATAGTCCCGACCGAAGGCGCTGCCGCCTTTCTCTTGCCAATCCAGACTGTAATGGATCCGCCGGCCTGATCGATAGCATAAGGGAACAACGGCGCCTTTTTAGAGTCAAAAACAATGCGAACCCTGTCTGCTTTTGCGGCCATACGAATCTTTTTTAAGAGATCATTCTGGACAGAGACCGCTCTCTTTGGATATACGAGTTTAATTCCAGGGATGTCTATAACCAGCCTGGACGGGTCAGACAATGTAAAGGACTTGGCCTTGGGCAGTATCCCATCACCGGAGATAACTACTTTTACTGTTCCTTTTGCGGGGGCATCTACGGCCACGTCAACTATGCCGCTGGCTTGAGGCATAGCAGCTAAACTGGCACTGGTCTCAAGCGCTTTGTCCGGTTCCTTTATTGCGCCAGGTCCTGAACCGGATTCCGGCGCAGGTTCTTCTTTTACGGCAGCCACAGAGCCCTTTTGAAAGGCAATAACAATACCCTTATCCATTCGGGTAACGGTGTAGGGAATATCTTTCACCAGTGCGATTTCTATGCGGGAATAGGCCGGCGGTTTATCGCCGAAAAATATGCCTTTTATAGACTTAATAATGCCGGTGTCGAAATCCGTGGGGAATACCGCCTGGCTTGCGTCTGCTTCCGGGATGTCAATAATTATGGCCAGGGGATTGACCTGTTTATAGGCCGTATAGGTAAGCGGCTCTTTCCCTTCGATATTAACCCGGAGTATGGATTCATCCTGGGAGATAATAACAGACTCAATTTCCCGGATTGATGTTGGTTTTGATGCCGCATGAGCCGTGTCAGCCGGCAACCAGAGGCCGAGACCCAGTAATACTATAATGGCCAGAACTTGTATTCTAATCCAGCACATTAATCTTCTCCTTCCCCTGATCCACTTAACCTGAGTATCACGGGGCGTTTTCTTATTTTTCCGGTAAAATCTTTCACGGTTTCCGTGACTACCACGCGGTCTGTCAGGATGCCGGTTACAATGCCTTCCTGCGTTCCTACCCGGCTTCCTGTACGCAAGATGTAACCCCTGCCCGATGCGTCTTCCACCATGGCGTAGGGATCCCTACTATTGGTAATGACTGCGACCAGCGTCAACTGGCCAATATCCAGGCTTTGCAGCGGTAAGGCCACGCTGCCGGACGATACGTTTTTTGATTTATCCCCTGCCTTTTCTTCTGATATAAAGGGCTTAAACGGATCCGGCTTTCCGACCGGGTTATAAGAATATTTTTCCGGCATCCCGATTTCGTCGTTCATCCCTGAGGCAGGAGAGACCGCTTCGGCCTTCTGAGATCCTTTATCCGGCACAGTTAAGGGGGGTTCCGTTTTTTTATCCTTGCAGCCGGCAAAGATGAGCATCACGCACACCAAACTGCACACCAGCAGCCGGATACCTTTTTCGCCACGGCGAATCTGCCTAAGGCACGACCTATGGCATGAATTGCAACTGCTGCAACTTTTGTAACTATTGCAACTAGTTGTTTTTCTGTTTATCTTCACCAGGCTCGCCCTCTACAAATCGGTACGTGGTGGCCAGACAGGAGGTCTTTACCATCATCGCGCCATGTGCCTTTTTGGGATCAGTCATGGAGACATTAGAGATATTAACTATGCGCGGCAGTTTGCTCACCCTGTCAAAAAATACGGCCACGTTGTGGTATGGGCCCACAACGATAATCTCTACAGGTATTTCAACATAAAAATCTTTAGGCACTTCTTCTTTAGGCTTAAAAAGAATAAATTCCAGGTCCGCTTCGTTCCCCAGGCTTGAAATGTTAGTCAGCAGGGAAGGTATCTCTTTCTTATCCGGGAGGAGCAACAGGGCTCTTTGGAATTGGGCCTTGGTAACCTCAAGTTCAGCCTTAAATTGTGCCAGGTTAGCCGCTTTATGTTTGACCTTGGATAGGGTGGCCTGTGCGTCTTCAAGCTCGCCGCGCAGCTTCCCGATCTTTCTGTATTGGGGGCCGACCAAAATGACGACAAAAAGCGCTACCAGGGCCGCAAGTATGCCGATATAAATCAAAATCTTCTGCTTAAAGGGCAGCCCGGTAACTATATGTTCTATCTTGGGCGGCAGACTTAACCCTTTCATGCCTTGTTCTCACCCTTCTTTTTTGGGTCGGCAGGCTGCTCCGCTATAGACGGATCTCCCGAAGCCCCCTTAATCTCGCAAGTAATGCTAAACTGCATCAATTTCACGCTGTTGACCGTCTCCTGGGCCGAATTTATTAAGTCCACATTGGTAAAATAAGGAGAAGCGGCCAGGTTCTTCATGTATAAGGCTATAGTAGCGTTATCCATAGCCACTCCTTCCAGGAGGAGCTTATTTTCGGTCTGTTTGACGGCCTTGAGCCATAACCTTTTTTCCGGCAAATTTGTGCTTATTTCATCCAGCATATGTACCGGCCCGGTTTTATTTCTCTGCAGCCGGCCAAGCACATCGAGCTTTTTCTGGATTAAGTCCTTTTGTTTTTTTTGCTCTTCGAGTCCCTGGACTACCTTACTGTACTCACCTATCTCATTTCGGACCTGCCCGATATCATCAGTCAGCGATTTTATCTGATACGAAAAGGAAATACCCAGATAAGCCATAGCTAAAACAATAAAGAATACGGACAGAAGGCATACCGATAATTGTTTACGGATGTTTTCCTTCTTCTTGGCTAATCTTACCGGTAAGAGGTTTATTTTAATCATATCTCTACGCTTCTCAGGGCCAGGCCGATAGCTATAGCGGCTTGCGGGCCTACCTGACCTATATACTCCGGATCAAACCGGTCAGGGTCCACATCTATGCGGGCAAAGGGATCAAATATTTCCACCGGGATATCTGTCTCCAGGCGTAAGATATCGCTGAGTCCGGCGATCTTGGCCGATCCACCGCTCAGTACAATCTTGGCCAGGCTATGGTCCGGATAGTTTGCGTAATAGAAGTCAATGGCCCTCCTTATTTCCATCGTCCAGAGGGAACATGTAGAAGAAAATATCTCCTCAAGGATTGGCCTCTTATCACCGTTCACATCGCCGCTTATCTTCAAAATTTCTGCCTGATCGTATGGCAGACCAAGCTTAGATCGAATCTGGTCCGTGATCTGATCGCCGCCAAAGGAGGCATCCCGGGTGAAGGTAGAGACGCCGTTGACCAGGATGTTGATATTAATCTTGGAGGCCCCGATATCCACCAGAGCGATGTTCTGATCTTGCGTGTCGTAATTGGCTTCATAGGCATTTTCCAGCGCAAATGGATCGACATCGATAATGGTAGGAACAAGATTGGCATCGCGAATTAACTCAGAGTATTCGTCTATCGTTTCACGCTTTGCAGCCACCAGCATAACGTCCATGCGGTCTTTTTTATCTGTGCTCGCTCCCAGTATCTGGAAATCGATATAGACGTCGTTAATATCAAAAGGAATATACTGTGCGGCCTCCACCGCGATATTATCCTCCAGTTCCTTATCACTCATAAGCGGCATGTTTATCTTCTTTATAATAACCGAATAACCGGCGATAGATGCCGCTGTGCGCTTGCCCGTTGTTTTTAAATTGTTCACCAGTGCGGCTATAATATCGGCCACCTGTGCCCGCTCCTTTACCACTCCTTCGACAATGGCCTGTGCGGGGACAGCCGCTATGCCAAAGTTTTTCAGTTGTAACCCATGGGAAGAGTCTGTCACCTCAGCTACCTTTATAGAATGGGAACCGATATCCAACCCCAGGGCGAATTTTTGTTTTTTAAAAAACATATGTTGTATTTTCTTCTCCAGAGCTTGTTAAAAAGTCCACACTATCTTAGTTCTTACCGCACATTTGTCCAAAATAAGATTTTTAAAATCTCCCCTAGCCCCTGGTTTATTTTAGTCAAGCGCTTTTTTTATAACATTAACATACGGAGGTCTTAATTGAAGCACCTTGCCTTACCCTGGTATTTGAGAGTC
>JBFMFO010000018.1:0-53240 GCA_040754095.1 Thermodesulfobacteriota bacterium
CCTTAGCTCCGATTAAGCAAGATCAGGGCTCTATTGAGACCCTCGAATTACCAGGGTCGAGCAAGGTGCCACAGCTAAGATTACTGATAAAAAGATCATTTAAAAAACTTGACAACAATAAACCAGGTCGCTGAGAACGCTGAGATAATATATTGAATAGGTTACAGTTTTTCTCTGCGGACTCTGTGTGCTCTGCGGTAAATATGAAGCCGTCAATATCCTGGTAATCTGCGTTCATCTGCGTCCCAAATTCCTGGTTTATTCGAGAAGCTTCCTCCCCCGGGCGAGAAGACCATAGGTAAGGATACTGGTGACGACCACTATGTCTTCCGTAGGGAGGAAAGAAGGGATCGTTTCATCAAAAAGGATGTTTCCTTCTGCCGGAAATTCGTCATCCCCCTGCCAGAGTACAAAGGCCAGGGGTATATTAGGGAGCGGACGACATACGAGCGAGACGTCGCCCAGCCCAATAGAGGACAGGGTAGGCAGTCCCTTGGAGAATTCCCGCAATATCTCCGGTTGACGGCCAAATAAACCGGTGAAAGGCTTAATGCACCGTTTGACGAAAGGTTCATAGTAAAACTGGCCGGACGGGACCTGCCGGAAGGTTATCCAGTTTCCCGTGGTCGGTACTCCTTGGGAGTGTATGAGGTAATGGAGGATAACGATTTGTTCCGTTGGTTTCAGCGTTTTTGGGCCGGTGATAACCTCGATTTTCACCTCCGGGAAATGGATGGCGCACTCTCCGGCCCAGAAAGTGAGATGGAGGATCCCTTCGCCCCGGGCGTTTCCTTCCCAGCGGCCGCCGGTTCTTATGGAGATTGGTTCCGGCTCCAGCACAGCCAATGTTTTTCTGGCTAACGCAATCGATTCCTGGTAAGCCTCTTCAAAAGGCATCTTCTATCCTACTTTTTTAACCGCGGAGCACGCAAAAGACGCAAAGTTAAATGACAAATGACAAAGTTCAACTGTCAAAAATATCACTGGCTTACTGGTTTGCATTTGGGCTTAATACATTTTTTCTCTGCGTTCTCTGTGTGCTCTGTGGTGAACAAAGTTTTTTAAGATTTCTGCAAAAACAACTTTACCTGCCGGGAGATGCCGGGTACATCCGACGGCGCATACCACTTTATTTCCGGGTCACCTCTGAACCACGTCAACTGTCTCTTGGCATAACGCCTGGTGTCCCGAATCATGGTGCGTAGCATCTCATCAAAGGTGTATTCACCTGAAAATCCCCCTGTATCCCCCTTTTTCAAAGGGGGAATATGATGTGTCCCCCCTTTAGTAAAGGGGGGTGAGGGGGGATTACTTTCATTCTCGAGATAGCGGATGACGTGCCGATAGCCGAGAGACAGCATGGGTTTGAGGTCTTTAGCGTAACCGGCCGCAAGAAGTCCCCTGACCTCATCAATCAGGCCCGTCTCCAACATCTCGTGTGCGCGAATCTCGATCCTTTCATAAAGCTTATCACGCTCGAGTTCAAGCCCTATTTTAAACGTGTCATATTTGCTGTCGCTAAATTCATGCTCGGATTGATAAACTGAAATAGGTTTGCCGGTCAGGCGGAATACCTCGATGGCCCGCAGGATGCGCACCTTATCATGGCTGTGGATTTTCTCGGCGGCCCTTGGATCTACCTCTTTCAATTCTGCATAGAGGCGTTCCAGGCCGCTTTTTTCCATTTCGCTCTGTAACGTCCGGCGTACGGCCTCGTCAGCAGCCGGCAGATAAAATAGGCCGCGCGTCAGGGCCTTGATATAAAGGCCGGTCCCTCCGACCACGAAGGCGCGTTTTCCCCGCCCGGATATATCCCGGATAGCCTCTTCCGCATCCTGCCGGTAGCGGGCGGCATTATACACCTCATCCGGATAGACGACATCTAAGAGATGGTGCGGCACCAGTCTTTTTTCTTCCGGTGAAGGTTTGGCCGTGCCGATGTCCATAAGCCTATAAACCTGCATGGAATCGGCATTTATGATCTCGCCACCAAATTCTCCGGCCAGCGCAATGGACAGGCCGGTCTTTCCAACCCCTGTCGGCCCGGCAATTATAATCAGCGGCAGTTTTTTATTTACGCTTGAAGCCTTTTTCCAGTTCATAGTACGTGTAGATTTGTTGGATGGGCCGGCCATGCGGGCAGTTTGAAGAAACGGGACAGGAGTTAAGCTGCTGCAAAAGGCTTTCCATTTCCTCGACCGTCAGCGGTTGTCCGGCTTTTATGGCGGCGTGGCAGGCCATGAGGGCCAGGATATCATTAAGGAGTCTTTCGTTCAGGAACGCGCCTCCGGCAGAGGCCATGATGGCCAGGGCCGATTCCACCAATTCCTTTATATCCCGGCCGGCGACTATGGCGGGCGCGGCCCGGATGACAAAGGTTTCTCCACCAAACGGGGCTATCTCCATCCCCAATGCGGCGAAATCCGTAAGATGCCCGGATAATGCCTCTCTTTCGGATCGGGCCAGTTCAAGGGTTACAGGAAAGAGGAGTTGCTGGCTATCAATCCCACCCTTCCGGAGTCTGTCTTTGAGACTCTCAAAAAGGATGCGTTCGTGAGCGGCATGCTGGTCGATGATAATCAGCCCTTCTTCCGACTGGCAAAGGAGGTAGCTCGCGGCCAACTGGCCGATAAGTCGCAAATCAGAAGGTGAGGGTTGGGTCGATGGAAGAGAACCGGTCAAAGATGCGCCGGGGTGCGCGTATGGAGCCGCTTTTTCCTGCACGCTGCCCCCGGCCGTTAGCGCTTCTTCAGAAAAGAGACCCTGTGCCTGGGGGATAGCTCCGCAGGCAGATTTATCAGGTTCTCTATATGGCTGCTCCCATGAGCGGTGCATCTTGGCCGGTCCCGGCTCTCCGACCTTTTGCCGGGAGAGAATGGCCGCACGGACGCCTTCACTGACCATTTGATGTATCAATTTGGGTTCCTTGAAACGAACCTCATGTTTGGTCGGGTGCACATTTACATCCACCCCGGCCGGAGGAAGCATTACGTATAGGGCTCCGACCGGATAGCGTCCCTTCATAAGGAAGCTACCGTAGGCCTCAAGGACAGCATGCTGGATGATCCGGTCACGTACAAAACGTCCGTTGATAAAGATGCAGAAGGATCGTAAAGAGGCCCGGTTTATCTCCGACCCGGCTATATAACCGGAGAGGGCTGTCTCTCCACGGGCATTTGACACCGGGATCAGTTTACTGCCGTGGTCAAGATGAAATATGGCCCGCAGGCGATCTTCGGGCCTTTCGCCGGATGAAGTAGTGAATACCCTGCGCCCGTCATTAGAGAAGATAAATTGCACGGCGCAGGCGGCAAGAGCTATATGCTCGACGACGTCCTGGATATGTCCGGTCTCCGTGTCGTATGACTTAAGGAACTTCCGGCGGGCCGGCAGGTTGCCGAAGAGATCCCTTACTTCAACTACTGCCCCTTCCGGACAGCCCGTTTCCAGGACTTCTTTTATGCGGCCATAGTGGATGGTAACCCGATGCCCGGATAGATCCCCGCGGCGGCGGGATATCAGGGACATCCTGGAGACGGAGGCGATGCTGGGCAGGGCCTCTCCTCTGAATCCCAGGGTATTAATGTGGAAGAGGTCCGTATCGGTTGCAATCTTGCTGGTGGCGTGGCGTTCCAGGGAAAGGAGGATGTCCTCGCGATCCATCCCCTCGCCATTGTCCATAACCCGGATAAGCTGCTGCCCGCCGCCTTTAACCTCCACCTCTATGCGCTTTGCCCGGGCATCCAGGGCGTTTTCAATGAGTTCTTTCACCACCGAGGCCGGGCGTTCGATGACCTCTCCGGCCGCAATCTGATTGGCAAGGGATTCAGAGAGTATCTTTATCTTAGCCACAAAGGCACCAAGAGATCAGATCAATTTCGAATTTCGAAATTCGAATTCCGAATTTTTTAACTTTCTGTTTTCGTGGCAAATTTGGTTCTCCGCCTTCGGCGGATCCGGGTTAGGATAATTTTAAAAGGACATTATCTTGAATCCAGTGTTCATCCCACCACTCGACCGGATTGACAAATGTCCCGCCTACCAGCATGGAAAAGTGGAGGTGATCGCCGCCGGCCAGACCGGTAGCCCCTGAGCAGCCCAAGACCATCCCCTTTTCCACCATCTGTCCGGGAGCGACATTGATGCTGCTCAAATGGGCGTACAGGCTGAAGATCCCCTGCCCGTGGTCCATGATAACGGTGTTTCCGTAAATACCGAGGTACCCGGTAAATATAACCTTGCCGGTATTGGCGGCCTGGATGGGGGCCCGTTCGTTTGAGGCCAAATCAATGCCCAGATGGACAGCACGGTCCATTTCCTGCCCATTGTAGCTGTAGATGCGCTGATCGGCAAAGAGGCCCATGGGCGCTGCGTTTTGCATACGCAAAAATGCCCCCGTCCAGAGCGGCTTGGCCTCAGAATGGGAGCAGACCTCCGCCACTTTGCGGTCATTTTCCACCCTGATTTTGTGGTTAATCTGCACAAAGACCTCTTCATAGCTCCCCTTAAGGTCTGGATAATGTTGCATAAGCTCCGGCATTTTGGTCTGCAGAAAGGCCGGAGAGAGAGCGATCTTATCTGTTCTGAAGCGGCGGTTTTTTATACGATACGTAAAGGGCACCCGTGCCGTATTGCCGGCCTCGTCGCGGGCGGCGAGGTATAGGGGGATATCCGTCGGCGCGTCCCACGGCAGGGCGAAATAGGTCACATAAACACCTTTAGGGCCTTCCGGTTTTGGATACCCGCGGTAGAATTTCCGGCCCACATAGACACCGCTTACCGGAACATCGTCCTCTGTCTGATAAACTACAAGCCCGCTGCCCCCAAGGTTGATATTATGGGCGGCGCTCAGGGCATAAACGTCAGGCGGCCTGCTGTCAATGGAGACCTTTTTATCTATGATGCGCCTGTTGCCTGAAAACCATCCCCACCATGAATAATCCCGGACCGATACCTGGAGAAGGGCCTCACCATTAACCAGCCCCGCGCCAAGGGGGCGAAGCGTTACAGGCATAGAGGTGCTTTTTACGTTTCCTCTCAACAGCAGGCCTCCTCTGGGAAAAGACTGCCTTGCCATTTCTACCTTTTTACCCCCCTGGAGAAGGGTTACTTCTATTTCCCTGAGTCCGCTCAGCCTGTCTTTAGCGGTAATGGTTATAGTCTTTTCCATGCCTACGCGCCTGACATCAGGCGCAATGCGCACCTCCGGCTTTAAAAATTCAAATTTTAACGCAGCTACTGCAAGTAGTAAAAAGAATATTAGTAGTCCAAATACAGGGATCGGAAAGCGGGAATTAGACATAAGGCGATATTCACTCCTTTTGGGATGTTATAACTTACGAAACTATACTGAAACAGGCAAAACGTCAAGTGGCACAAGATTCCACATACCGGGATAGAAAATCGTCATTGTGAGTCCCCCGCATATGGGCAAGGAGAATGGGGGCGTCAGGACAGGAAAAATACACGCAATGGCAAAAAGAAGTAAAAAGGTAGTTTTCGAGAAAGTGGAATTATTTTTCATAAAAGTGGAAATACTTTTCCACTAAAGAGAAAACCTTTTCCATTCGGTCAAAAAATGATATGCCAGCGCCTACGCTAACTATCCGTAAATAATATATTTTTTATTTTAAAAAGTCTTTGTGCATCTGGCATACAAATTGCTACTTTTGAAGTATGATTCACTTTGAAGAATGATCTGATAAATTCTAAATAGAAGGAGGTGAAAAAGAATGAAAAAGTTTGTTGTATCATTAGTGGCGTTTTTTTTAGTTATGGGTCTTGCCATGACGGCATCGGCCGGTAGTTATTACGAATTTTCTAGTTATGGGGGTTCAGGAACTGAATATGATGTTGCCTGTTATGGAAACACAATTTATTATGGTGCGGGGGCATCTGTTTATTCAATAGACGTTTCTGTGGCAGATCCTTCTAAGAAAAATGAACCGTATTATCTTTCCGATGGCATCACGCCTAATCCAAACTACCAGACAAGGTTATTTTCAAACCCCCAGGCGATTACCTTAAACGGACATCCTACTGCCCTGAATGGTGGGAGTGTTGGCGAGATGTATGTGGATGCTGCCAATATATATACTACCGCTGGTGATAAGGTGTATGCTTTTAATAAAAATACTGGCGTCTATCAATCTACGGTGGTCACAGGCGGTGGTATCACAGGTACTTATGCAGGTTACGCTCATTTTCTATCATACGGCGGCGGAAAATGGTGGACTGGAAATGAAGACCGGCAAATTTGGAGTTCTACCGGTGGCGTTTGGACCTACGAGTTTATATTCAATCCAACAACAGGCGGTAGCCATGGAGATGGTATGGAGTATGTCAATGGGTATGTCTTCGTCTCTGATATGACCTCCAATTATATCGCTCAATGGGAAAATGTTGGTGGCGTTTGGATTGAGAAAGAAGTGTTTGATTACAACGAAATATTTGGTGGATCTTCCAAATATGTTGAAGGAATGGGTTTTGGCGCCCTGGATCACTTCTGGGCTGGTTCCGGAAGTGTGGTATATGAACTCGGTGGCGGTGATATTCAGCAACAGGTTAATCCTGTCCCCGAACCGTGTACCATGATTCTCTTTGGTACCGGTATAGCGGGAGTTGCGGGCTTCCTGAGAAAGAGGAGTAAGAAAAGTTAACCAGTACATTCGCACAATTATGTTAATTAAAAAAGGGCACCCCGTTTTAGTCGTGCCCTTTTTTATGTATGCTAAAAGGGGGTCAGGTCAGGCTCCGTCCCCGTTTTATGATCCCCGGCCCCAGTTTTTCCCGAATCCGGTCAATTGCGTAATCGACCCGTTCCTGTTTCTCCATCTCTTTTCCCATGCCGGGGAAGAGAGAATATTGCCGTCCTCCGCCAAAATTTGAGACGGCGAGTCCGATCAAACGCACGGGCGTCTTCAGATTATACCGTTCCAGAAGCATAATGGCGGTGTAATAGAGGATTTTAGTCGCACATGCAGCCTCTTCGAGGCTGTGGCTTCTGGTTGCCAGGCTAAAGTCGCCGTGTTTCAGCTTTAAGGCCACGATCCTTCCTACGCCGTTATTTTGGTGAGTCCTGTTCGCCCGCGGGTGCGGCGCTTTTTCTGCTTTTCCTGCGATCGAGCACCTCGGCCAGAATCGGTAAAAGCACCAAGCCCCCGGGCAGGAGCAAAATGGATAAGGCGGGTATCCTTTTGGCAAGATGGGTAAGGTGTTTTTTTATGGCGGCCAAGTCTTCCTCTGTCCACCTGGCGTGCGTGCCCTTCATAAGGATACCCATAAGATCCTGAACCTGGAGGACTTCCTCCAGTATCTCCTTCCGGCACCTCAAAAAAGTGGCTTTGGCCTCTGCTTTGATATCTTTTATCTGCATAATAAGATTATGTTTTTTTGTAACGTCTTAGCTGTTGAAAATAACCATTCAGCCCGTGTTAAATACCCTTTATTCTTACAGCCGATACGTCTAAATTCGAAGTTCGAATATCGAAATTCGAAACAAATTCGAATTTTCAAATTCCATAATGTTCAAAACTACAGCGAAGTCAATTCGTTTTGCATTTCTTATTTTGGTGATTTGATATTGTTTTGGATTTCGTGCTTCGGATTTCGAATTTAAAGTCATACCAGACATGGTGGCTGAAATATTACGCATATTGAACAAGTTCAAAAAGCTAAATTGTTATGTTTTTTTGCCCCCCGGCTGTTCGCTTTTTTCGCGGCGTCGCAAGATAAGGCGGAGCGGGCACCGGTCAAAGGCGAACTTCTCACGCAGTTGATTGACGAGGTAGCGTTCGTAGGAAAAATGGATGGACTCCGGGTAATTGCTGAAGACCACGAAGGTAGGCGGCTTTATCCCGGTCTGGGTCATGTAGAATAACTTGACTCGGCGTCCCTTGCGGAGAGGCGGTTCGTGATGAGCGAGTATCTCCTTGAGGGCCTGGTTAACCTTACCGGTGGAGATGCGGGCGGTGTATTGTTCATATACCTCGTCCACGGACCTTAATATGCCGTTAACCCGATAACCGGTCAGGGCAGAGATCTTCAACACCGGGGCATAGGCCATAAAAGGTGCGGCCACGGCGATATCCGCCATGAGCTTTTTCTTGCGCTTCTCATCATCCTTCACCAGATCCCATTTGTTAATTGCTATGACACAACCTTTGTGATTATCCGAGACATAGCCAAGGATGTGAGTATCCTGCTCGGTAATTCCTTCTGCGGCGTCAACAAGTACAATGGCCACGTCGCACTCCGCCAAGCTCTTTAATGCCTTTAGTATGCTGTACTTTTCCAAACGATGGCTGATGCGCCCCTTCTTCCTTATCCCGGCGGTATCGATCAGGCGGTATTTTGTCCCCCCCCTTTCCAGGATAGTATCCACGGAATCGCGCGTGGTGCCGGCTATCTCGGTCACCACCATCCTTTCTTCGCCCAGCAGCCTGTTAACCAGTGAAGACTTACCCACGTTCGGCCGCCCCAGTATGGCTATCCGTATAACTTCCGGCCCGGCCTCTGTAGCCTCTTCAGCGGGAATGTGGGCGGCAAGCTCATCCATAAAATCCCTGACGCCGTAACCATGTTCAGCCGAAATTCCATAAATCGGATCCACTCCAAGCTGGTAAAAATCCGAGAGGAGGTCCTCCTTTTCCAGGCTGTCTATCTTGTTTGCCACGTAGAATACCGGCTTTTCTATCTTCCGCAGGCGATCGATGGCTTCATAATCGGTAGCCGTAAGCCCCTCCCGTCCGTCCATGAGAAAGATGACAGCGTCCGCCTCTTCCATGGCCAGGGTGGTTTGTTCCTGCATCCTTGAGACCAGTTTGTCGCCACCGACCGGTTCGAATCCGCCCGTGTCAACCAGGACAAACCGCTTCCCTTCCCAGGCAACCTCACCGTAATTCCGATCTCTCGTCACCCCGGGTGTGGAGTCAACGATAGCCCTCCGGCTGTGCGTCAGGCGGTTAAAAAAGGTTGATTTACCGGTGTTTGGCCGCCCTACTATAGCTACTAGAAAAGACATGGATACCTCTTTTATAATGCCTTAGCTCTTTGAAACAGTTATTAAGTCCGAAAACTCTGGTTACTTAGGGACTAGAGCTAAATCCGAAATTCGAAACAAATTCAAATTCCTAATGTCTCAATGTTCAAAACCGCAGCGTGGTCAATTCGTTTTGATTATTCGGATTTTGCTCATTCAATATTGTTTTGGGATTCGTGCTTCGGATTTCGAATTTGAAAACCCCGTTGTATCCGGGAATCCACCGTATTTTATGACCCATACCGTTTCAAAAACCTAAACTGTTACGAAATTATTTACTACTTGGCGTAGTTTCTGGAAAGAAGCGAATATCTCCCGGTTCAGGATAGTTTTCAAGTTCTTTACGGCCACCGGTATATATGGCTCGAAAAAAGGCTTTTCCTTTACTCTGGTCAGGAATCCAAATGCGCCCAACACCTGCATGGCCCGTTGCAGGGCTATATACCAGAAATGGTGCCGGAAGTCTTCTTCATTAATCCGGTACTGTCTTCGCAGTCTGAGAAGATAGGTCTCGAATAATGCCTCTTTCATATTATCCGGCAGGTCAACGTAGGGATCGAAGATAAGTGAGGCCAGGTCATAGGCCGGGGGGCCGAGGCGTCCGCCCTGGAAGTCTATTAACCGCAGCCGTCCCTCAAAGACCATAAGGTTCCTTGACTGAAAATCACGATGGAGAAAGAGGGCAGGGGGTTGTTCACCGGCCAGGTCAGCCAGCCTTTCAAAATCCTGGGCCAGTTCATCCTGGGTGATCTTCAGCCCCAGATAGCCCTGTAAGAAGGCCTGCAGGAAATAGCCGGACTCCCGTTCCAGCATAAGCCTTCGGTCATAAACAGGCGTATCAAAACAATACCGGGTATCAAACCCTTCGGCCCCTCTTACCTGCATGTTCACCAGGATATCCACGGCCTCCAGATACCACCTTTCCGTAGCCCCGGTATTGTTTTCTTCCCTGACGGCCCGCTCAAGATGCCTATCCCCCAGGTCTTCCATGATGATGGCCCCGGTGGCCCGGTCATAACCGTGGATAACCGGTGTGGGGACGCCCCTCGCGGCCAGATGCCGTCCTATGTAATGATAGGCCTCGCTTTCCTTGAGGTGCAGAGGGTCTTTACTCTCAGGCAGGACAATTATGAGCGATCCTTTAGACCCGGAGATACGATAAAAAGGGCGGTTAGAGCCGTCACCGGTGAGCATTATAAGGTCCGGCGCTGCCCCTTCATTCGTAATCAGAGAAAGATAAGGTTTTATAATATCCTGTAACACCGCTTAATCCTGTGGAAAGACGCCGTGTACCACGGCATTGACGATCCGGCTGTTAGCCTTTATTTTGGCCCCCTCCCAGACTACGGACTGCGTCAGGTGTGTATGAGGCCCCACAGAGACACGGTTGCCCAGGGAGACCCAATCTGTAAACTCCACGCCTTCGGCTATGGAGACATCCTCCCCCAGACAAAAGGGGGAGGCACACGGCAGAAGGTCATCTACCCCTTTCACCCGGCCTCTTAATAAATCGCCATGGAGCGACAGATAGGCCTCTGTCGTCCCGATGTCCGTCCAATAGTGGCCGCTAACCCTGAAAGCGCCCAGCTTTACGCCTTTTGAGATAAGGGCACGATGGGTATCCAGTATATCATAATAGACGCCTTTGGGGATAAAAGAAAGGACATCCGGATTTATCACATGGATGCCGGTAAAGGCCATCCGGCCATCCGGATGAGAGCTAAAGCCCTTTATAGAATCCCGGTCGTCAACCAGGACATTATTGTATCTCGGGTAGTGGTGGAGCGCCATGGTCGCCGCATTCCCTGAAGCTATGTGGAAACTATAGGCCGCCTTTAGGTCTATAGTGGTGAATATATCCCCATTGACTACCAGGAAGGGTGCGTCATCCAGGAAACGCTTGGCATTTCTGAGTCCGCCGCCGGTGCCTAAGATAACCCCCTCATGAAGGACGTGGGCAGTAATACCTGAGAGATTATATTTTTCAAGGAATGCCGCAAGTTGATCGCCGAGGTGATGGGTGTTGATCGCTATCTCAGTCACCCCGGCATGCCGGAGCTGCTCAATAATTATTGCCAGAAGGGGTTTGTTTAGGACCGGGAAAAGGGGCTTGGGCTTAAGTAGCGTGAGCGGCCTTAAGCGTGTACCAAACCCGGCTGCCAGAATCATGGCCTTCATGTTATCTCTTAATTAGTGTTCATCCGGAAACTACCGTTTCCGTCTTTACGCTTTCAGCGATCAGCTGTCAGCCGTCAGCAAGATCTAAGATAAACAACATATTAAGCTGAATGCTGATAGCTGAGTGCTGACTGCTCCATCCAGAAAACCTAGGTTTTCGGATGGAAACTAATTAGAAAAACCAGGGTGGCGGGTATAAAGCGGGGATTGGAATCCATTAACCGGAAGTTAAGCCTTTAATTTGTCAATACTCTCCTTTACTTCACGTGCTTCCTTCACTCCGGGGAGATCGCCCACGGCTTTTTCCAGGGGATTCTGGTCCCTCACCGCAGTTGTATCTTGTTTTGTCTTATTATCTGTCTGTTCAGAAAGAAGCCCTTTGCTATCTTCTTCGATATCATTCAGGCCCTTTTTAAAGGAACGAATCCCTTTTCCCAGGTCCCGGCCAATTTCCGGGAGCTTTTTGGCGCCGAAGATAAAAAAAGCGACGATCAAAATAATTATAAGCTCTTGCGTCCCTAAGCCAAACATACCCATACCTAGCCTCCTCGCCGCTGGAGCCACCTAATCATCGGAACCGGGCTTGTTTTTCCCCTCTATTTTAGACTGGTCGGACGGGGTTTCATCATCCCCCCGGATATTCTTACGAAAGTTTCGTATGCCCTTACCGATACCACTCCCTATCTGCGGCAATTTACTCGCGCCGAAGATAATCACAACAATAACCAGAATAATCAAAAGCTCCGGCATTCCTAACCCGAACATGAAAGAAAATCCTCCGAGAGGCCTGAATAATAAAATATTAACCCATTATTAACACCCTTTTATCACGGCTGTCAATTAAAAAGGCTTCGGTACTTTCCCCCAAAAAATAGCGGCAGATTATGTAAGCGCGTTAATTTTTATACAATTCTTGCATTATATAAACCCTCATTCCTTCGCTTCACGGCTTGCGCAGTGACCCTTTCGGGACTCGCAGGCGGGGAATACTTGCCCCTTCCAGCCTCTAAAGGGCTGGTTTTCCCCTTCCTGCTCACCCTCGAAGGGTGCCCCGCTGCTCCAGCAAGTTCCGCTCAGGAGCAACGGCTTACATATCGTCCTATACATTAAACCGGAAGTTTATTATGTCGCCGTCCTGGACAATGTAGTCCCGGCCTTCCAGCCGAACCAGTCCCTTCTTTTGGGCCTGGGCATAGGAACCGTGTTCCACAAGATCATCATACGCCAGGACCTCGGCCCGAATAAACCCCTTCTCTATATCGGAATGTATCGCACCCGCCGCCTTCCGGGCAGGCGTGCCTTTCGTAATTGTCCAGGCGCGAACCTCATCCTTTCCTACGGTAAAGAAAGAAATAAGTCCCAAAAGGGCATAGGAATAACGTATAATTCTTTGCAGGGCCGGTTCGGCATCCACATCCAGACCGCCGCGGAAAACTTCAGACTCCTCCGGGCTCAACTGCGCAAGCTCCATCTCGAGCTGGCCGCAGACCTCGGCGACCATCGTATTGGGCGGCGTTTCAGAGACCTCAATCTTTGTATATTTTTCTCCATTGTTGATGACCCACAAGATTGGTTTTGCCGAGAGGAGGGAAAAGCCTTTGAGGAGGGGTGAAGATGCTGCTTCACCGAGGGAGCGCAGGGGTTTTTCCTCTTCCAGTGCAGCAAGACACCTGGAAAGTAGATTATGCTCTTCTTCGTCTATCTTTCTCCCCCTTTTTTTATCTTCCTCTATCCTGGCAAGCCTTTTTTCTACCACGATAAGGTCGGCCAGCATAAGCTCAGATTCTACCTTCCCTATGTCAGACCGGGCCGCAGGCGCAATGCCGCCTACCTCAAAGTTGCGGGCTACAAGCACGATGGCATCTGCCGGCCGCACAAGAGTCCACAATTTTTCGTCAAGAGGGTTGTCTTTTTCGCCGGAACTGTCAAGGCCGCCTACATCCACATACTCAACCTGGGCATAGATAGTCTTTTGAGGCTCATACATGGTGGAAAGCAAGTCCACACGGCCATCCGGCACCTTTACTACACCAATATTAGCTTCCCTTGCCCGTCCCCCGGAAGACAGCGCTGCATGCCCCCTGGTCAGGGCGTTAAAGAGTGTGGTTTTACCGGAACCGGGCAGACCAATTATGGTCAGTTTCATTTAGCGCCCTTTCTTAATTAGTTTTCATCCGGAAACTGTCGTTTCCGAATGAAAGCTCTCAGTGATTAGCTTTCAGCCGTCAGCAAAGAATGATACAAACAACATCTTAACTGAAGGCTGATGGCTGAATGCCGACAGCCCAATAGATAACACCTGGTTATGAATAATGCAATGACGTGACGAGAAAAGATATCCCTAATTTTTTACGGAATCCAACGTTTCTGAGCGAAATTTGCTGGAGCAGGGGGGACCCATCGGGGATGAGCAGGAAGGGGAAAGCCCGCCCTTCAGAGGCGGGATGGGGCAAGGTATTCCCCGCCTGCGAATCTCGATAGGGTCACTGCGGAAGCCATGAAGCGAAGGAATGAAGGATTCCATCCCAAGATGGCAAATACAAATAAAAGAGGTTCTTCTAATGTCGTTATAGGGTCAAAAGGTTAGTTATTGTTGGGGCGGCAGAAGCTTGAAAATGGTATAAAAGGTGGATCCACGGCCCGGTTCACTATCTACAAAAACTTCACCGTCGTGGAGATGGATGATTTCCCTGACTACCGCAAGTCCGATTCCCATACCCGGGGCCTTAGTTGAATGCGAAGATTTGGCCCGGTAATATCGCTCAAAGACCTTTCCCTGTTCTTCAGACGGGATGCCAATACCCGTATCTTTAACGGAAATACACACCTTTTCCAGGCCATAGGCCCTGGCCTCAATTTTAACACTGCCTCCAGGCCGGTTATATTTCACGGCATTGGAAAAAAGGTTATTAAACACCCTGGTCAACTGATGTGCGTCGCCCTGTATAATCATGGGGCCGTCTTCTACCTCTGTTTCCATAGTTATATTTTTGAGTTCGGCGAGGGGTTCCAGCCAGGCCAGACTCTTCCTTAAAACATCGCTGATATCTGCCTCTCCTTTATTTATAACCGGCTTTCCAGTCTTGGCCCGGGAATAATTCTCAAGGCATTCTACCAACTCGGCCTCGCGACTAATGGCCATGGAACAACTCCGCAGGAATTTGTCCTGCTTGGCCGTGAGCGGACCTGCTTTCCCGCTCAACATCATATCGATAAAGCCCTTGACCGCCGTTAAGGGTGTCTTCAAATCATGAACGATGCCGGCCAGGTATTGACTCCTCATCTGCCCCAGAGTCTGCATCTCTGCATAGGCCTTTTCAATCCCGGTCTCTCTTTTCTGTTGCTCTGTGATATCTCTGGCAACTGTCAGGAAGAATCTCTTTGAATGGCAGGATATGGGACGGCAACTTACTTCTACAGGTTTTATTTTGCCATTCTTGCAGACATAACCGGTTTTAAAGGTAACCGGCTGGTTCGCCATATCCTTCCTGAAAAGGCTGGGAGATGTTTTTGTCCCTTCTGAAGCGGTAATATCACTATACCGCATAGTTAGCATTTCATCCTGTGAGTAGCCAAGCTCCATGCACACAGAAGGGCTGACTTCGACTATATTGCCTTTACGATCTAACACGACGACCTGCTCAGGGATATGTGCAAATAAGACCTCGTAGGTATCAGCCCCTAGAGCAGATGCAGGGCTGAAGTTATTAAAATCAATTTCCGGCTTGACCTCCGGTGTATAAAGATCATTTGCGAACGCTTTATTATTAATCCAGGTTCTTTTTCTTATTTCGGCAAGCGATCCGTTCAACATATCCCTAAGTCTTTCTCACTTCCTTTTAACTAGGTTTTATGTAATTATTAATCGACCTTATTAATTGAATTCATAAGAATATTCGGGAAATGTGCATTTTTTCTCTTATTGTGACCCTTGATACGGCGAATAAAGAGATACAAAAGACGCAGTTACTAAGGTTCAAAGTTCCAAGGTTCACGGTTCAAGGCTAACATATGAAAAGTGCAAAGTAGCCAACTGTGAACCGTGAACCTGAGAACCTAACAATCTGAGTAATTACCCAAAGGCAACGTTTTAACCATGCAAAGCGGGCGACCCCCGATAGCAGCAGTTGAATACTGGAGAAAGGCCTTTCATCTTTGCGGCCTATGTATCCCATTGGCCTACATGTATCTTCCGGAAAATATTTTTTTGCGCTTCTTTTTTCCGATGGCAGTCGCCTTCATAATCATTGACCTGGCCAGGCTCAAAATAAAATGGCTGGGAAGGATATACCTGCGGGTCGCCAAAAATCTACTGCGCGACAGGGAACATAGCAGACCTGCGGCCAGTCTCTACTATCTCGCCGGTTCCGGCCTGACTATCATCCTCTTTCCAAAACAGATCGCTATTGCGGCGCTGGCAGTGCAAACCTTGTCCGATGCCGCGGCCGCCCTGGCCGGTCAGCGCTTAGGGAGACACAGAATAGGGGATAAGACTGTAGAGGGGAGTGCGGCCTTCTTCGTTTCGGCCTGGATAATTTTGGCCGTATATTTCGGCCGTGAGCCCTTAAAGCATTTTATACCCGCCCTGGCTGGAACTCTGGCCGAGCTTTTCCCTATCCCTATCGATGACAATCTGACTGTCCCGCTGGCCATAGGTCTGTCCTACGTGATCTTGTTTTAGGTTGACGGTATCTATGCTCCCTGGTATTTTCAACATAACTATGTCAGATCTCAAAATCGTAACTATCATCGGCGGCGGACTGGCCGGAAGCGAAGCCGCCTATCAGATTGCTAAAAGAGGCATCCGGGTTACTCTTCATGAGATGAAACCGGTCAGATTCTCGCCCGCCCACCAATCTCAAAATCTGGCTGAACTGGTTTGCAGCAACTCACTCCGGTCCGATGCCCTGGATTCTGCCGTGGGCCTGCTCAAGGAAGAGATGCGCCGCCTGGGTTCTCTCGTTATGGAGGCGGCGGATAATACCAAAGTCCCGGCTGGAAAAGCGCTGGCCGTTGACCGGGAGCGTTTTTCTTCTTACATAACACAAAAAATAGCTGTCCATCCCTTGATAACCATAGTGCGCGAAGAGGTCACGGAAATTCCGGAAGAGGGCCTAACCATTGTTGCTACCGGCCCCTTGACCTCGGAGGGTCTATCTAAAAGATTGGGAGAATTGATCGGCGAAAATTACCTGTATTTCTACGACGCCATTGCCCCCATTATCTTCAAGGACTCCATTGACTTCAATGTGGCCTTCAAGGCCTCGCGTTATGCAGAGGGCGAGGGAGATTATCTGAACTGCCCTATGGATGAGAAACAATACGAGGATTTTATCCGGGCATTAAAGGAGGCCGAGAAAGTGCCCCTGAAACCGTTTGAAAAGCCCGTCTATTTTGAGGGGTGCCTGCCCATTGAGGTCATGGCCGAACGGGGGGATGAGACTCTTCGGTTCGGTCCCATGAAGCCGGTGGGATTAAGAGACCCGCGTGCAGGAAAAGAGGCCTACGCCGTGGTGCAGTTAAGACAGGAAAATGTGGCCGGGACGCTCTACAACATGGTCGGGTTCCAGACCAAACTCAAATGGCCGGAACAGGAACGCATCTTCCGTATGATACCCGGCTTAGAAAAGGCAGAGTTTGCCCGTCTGGGCAGCATCCACCGCAACACCTTTGTCAAGGCGCCTGTGGTTATTACCAAGACCCTCCAATTACAAAAAAATAAAAATATCTTTCTGGCCGGTCAGATATCCGGGGTGGAAGGCTATGTGGAATCTACCGCCATGGGATTGATAGCCGGGATAAACGCTGCCCTTCTGGCCGGTGGCAAGGAAATGGTTGTACCGCCGGATACCACAGCCCACGGAGCCCTGATAAATCACATAACAGAGAGCAACCCCGAATCATTCCAACCTATGAATGTCAACTTCGGCCTTTTTCCTCCACCGGCGCATAAGGTACCACGGCGGGAACGAGGGCGGTTTTACGCTCAAAGGGCGCTTACAGCGTTACACGATTTCGTGCGCCGTCTAAGTTTATAAAACATCGATACAACTGACTACCAACAACAGGCCGCTGACATTGCTTATTTCTTTAGTGAAGCGATAAACTCATCAATTGGGATTGCCGCCAAGGTCACGCCCTGCATGGTTCCCCGCGCTCCAAGCTCCACTGAAACCCTGGTGACCGTGGCGTTATCCGGCGCTTCCAGGATATTGACAAAGTCATAGGGGCCGAGCACGGCATACTGGGCCAATATCTTTACTCCCATGGCCTCCACTTCCTTGTTCACCTCTTTGATTCGTTCCGGATGTTTTTTGAGGGTCTCTCTGCCTTCACCGGTTAAACTGCTAAGCATCACATAAATACCCATGGCAAGCCTCCGTCGGGAACAGATTTTTATCTTAATCTTATGATCGCAAATCTGCGTGTTCCTTGTCAACAGAAATTCCATAACAATCATCCGTCCTCGTCCATTACAGTTTACATCCTGTCGGCGTTCTAATGAAACCAATTACGAGACCGTCAATTATGATGATTTCGTAAAAAGTCCTGAAATCGTCATGCCGGATCCCCCAATCAAGTTGAGGACAGGCTTGATCCGGCATCCAGAACATATTGAATTTGCTGGATTCCGGCTTTTGCCGGAATGACAAAAAATGGGATTTTTCGACTTTTTACGAGATCATCAATTATAACTTGTGTAAAAAATAACATTTATTTTTTCTTGACAAACTGAATGCAAATTCATAGTCTTTAATTAAAATATGCGCAACTAAATCTATTCTTTAACAAACGAGGATTTCCATGGATGGAAGCCCGCAACCCTCTAAAAAACCAGATCTCACATATATACTCCCTGTTGAGCTTGGGTCGGCGACTGAGAGAAGTGTCGGCCTGTTCCTTCCGAATAAACTGTTTTTCTCCGAAATTGAGCGAGGCTTAAAAACATAAAAAGGGCTTAGGCCCGAGGAGGTAAAAATGTCAAACGGAACGAGTGCAGCAGTAACTGAGGCCGCCCGCCTCAATGAAATCGGTTTTCCGGAGTTTACGGCCAAACTGATTACGGATACCTTCGATGCCCTGGTAAGCGCCAATATACGTCAAACAGAGGCATATATTGAACTGGTCACCCAAGTATCAAAAACCCTCACCCAATTCATCAACGACACCAAAGATGATATAAGCGGGGAGATGATTTTGCAGTTTCTGGCCAAAGTCCTTCCGGCCGCCGAGGAGGAATCAGGGACAAAAGTGAAAGAGGGGGGCACGCTTACCGAACAGGAAGCCACCACTATCACCAGCGCCGTGGCTGTAGCAGGAGATGAGGCCAATAACCCTGCCATCAGCCAGGGCGACATCGATAAGAGCAAGTATCAGTCAATTCTGGACGCCGTAGCCCGCCGTATTTCTGCCGACAAATACACCATGCTCAAAGAAATGGTCAAGATGGGCATCCTCCGGCTGGTAGTCGAGCACGGGGTAATCGAAACCCGGCTCACCTTTACCACGTACGGCTCAACCTTCTATCAGAAACAAACGAGTAAATACCACCGCGACGCCTTCAGCTTCCGCGCCAAGGCCAAGACCGGATCTCTTGTCAGTCTGTGGGCCAAGGCCTCGGCATCCACGTCGTACAACAGCGTCAATATAAGCACGTCTAAAGAGACCAACCGCGATATATCAGGCAGCCGGGTACAGATCTACGGCCGGGTGGAGATTAATTTCAAAACCGATTATCAGCCTCTGACGGCGTAAGGGTATCCCGATGCCAAGCCCTATCACTAAACCGGCGGAGGTGGGCTTTGCCGAGTTTACCGGCCAGCTCATCACTGAAACTTTCCAGGCTGTGGTTCGTTCCCTGGTTCAACAGGAGAAAGAGGTCAGGGACATGGAGCAAATCGCAGCCCTGGAACCGGCAGATTTTGCCAGGCTCTATATTACCGAAGATATGCTGAGGGCCGAGATTATTTGCTTGTTTCCGTCGAAGGAGGGCAAGGAGACCGAAAGCTCTATAGACCCGGGCTCCCCTTATACCTTACAGGATGAGAAACAGGCCGAGGACCCGCCTGTATTCATACTTACCGGCTACCGTATAACCGGGAAAGACTTGGAAAAGGATCGCGAAACCGGAAATCTTAAAATAAGCAAAGTTGGTTATGCGCATATTAAAGAGATTATCCAATCCATGCTGGCTGCCAGCTATAGGGACACCCTTCTCCTCATGTTTCAAAAGGGCATACCCAGGGTTATGATTGATCATGGAAAGATCAATACCAAACTTTCATTTTATCTGACTAACGTTATGGAAAAGGGAGAGGAGACCAAATCCAAACTGCCTGCGGCCTTTATATCTAAGCTATCCCTGCCCAGACTGACGGTCAAGCCGGTGAGTAATCGCACCCCGGAATTCTTAACCCTCAAGGTAGATGTTATTGGAGAGGTCGAGATTACATTCAAAACCGTAACTATTTAAGCTGATGGCTGATCGCTGACAGCTTAAGACTATTTGCAAGACTATGCCAGACAACGATACTAAAAAAACTACGAGAACCAGAGACATTTTTTTGACGGAGACGATATTATCTATCCACCATGACGTCCAGAGCGCCATCGATTACATAAGCGAGGTGGCCGGCCGCGAGTCCACCGAATTGGGAAAGAGCCCGGCGGTTATGGGAATTGAAAAAGTGAGGATCAGGCTCCCTTTTATCTTCGAGACAGAGCAGAAAGAGCATAAGGTAGAAGAGAAACCGGCTGTTTTTGACATCAAGACCATTGTAGGTAATCTGGCGCGGCGGAAGGGTTTTCTCATAGACAAAGGGGCGCCGGGTAAACGCGGCCTATATACCAAGGTCAAGTTAATACACCCAAAAGCGGCGGAGACGGCAGGAGCCGGAGAAGAAGGGCCACCGAAGCAGCAGCTCGTGGGTGAGATAGAGATTATTTTTGCCCCCTTGGGCCGGGAAGAGTCCGAATAGGTGTTTCACGGCTCGATCTGACCTCTGACGAATCTTACGGAGGGGACTATGCATCTAACAACATCCTTCCGGCGACTGGAAATCAGAAAAATATCCCGTGTCACTGTTCTGTTTCTCGCCCTGGCGTTTTTCCTCCCATCCACAGTTCAGGCCGGTGAGCTAAGGGGAATAGTCTTTGGCAGGAGGGGCGACACTAAAGGGTACGCGCGGATAACCCTGCTTGGCCCCGAATCAAGGACTACATTTACCAATCGTCAAGGCGGTTTTGTCATAAGGGCCCGCAATGGGAAGTATCAACTGGTTATATCTGAAAGAGGCAACGAGCAGTCATTTGAAGTGGAGATACCTGGTAAAGGTAGATTTCAGGTGGATTGGTAGGGCAAGACAAAGCCATGTCACAGGAACAGGATAATAAGACAAATGACAAAAGAAAAGATGCCTGGGACAAGGCAGATATCGTTATAAAGGGAATCGGCATAGCCGTCATTTCCGGGGCCATTACCCTCTACGGCATCTGGGCAAACAATAGCCGGGAAAGAGAGGCCGAGATCAACCGGAAAGCCCAGCTTTTTGTGCAGACTATGAGCAACCGGGAGACCTCGGAGTCCAACCTGAGGGCCAAGATGTTTGAAGAGCTCATGAATCATTATTTTGAAAAAAAGGACGAAGAGGCCCAACTCCTGTTTTTAAAACTTATTGCCCTCAATTTTCAGGAATACCTGAACGTCAAGCCCCTCTTTGAACACCTGGACAGAAAACTGACCTCAAGCCTGCACAGGATGGAACTCCGGAGGGTAGCTAAGGATACGGTCGGCCGCCAGATTGCGGAACTGGAAGGAAGCGGGGGCGAGGTATGGGAGGAGCCGGGTTGGCTTGAGAAAGGTAAGGTTACTCCCGCCGGCCCGCTGCAATTGGAATTATTAGGGGTAAGCGAAGACCGTATTCGCATAAAAACGTTACCGGAAGATGAAGACGGATTCGAAGTGACGTACTTTGATATGCCCTATGTGGATAATAGCACCATAAACGCCATGAGATATTCGGTGGTGTTAGCGGAGGCAAGGCCGGAAGAAAATAAGGCCAGGATAAAGATAATATTCTTTCCGGAAAATTACCTGAGCCCGAGGGACAGGCCGCGCATGGACTGTCTGATTACCGATCTTTTAAAGACCCAGGAGGCGCCTGCCCCGGTAAAGAAGTAATAGATCCTGTTAAGCAGTTTAAGCAGCTCAAACAGTTTAAACAGTTCAAACGGGTTAAGCTGCTGTATTAAATTCCGGCAAAAGGTGGCTATATGTTTCTCAAAAGAGGGAGCCAGGGCCGCCTGGTCCGTCCACTCCTGGGCCATAGCCATAGATGTAAATGCCGCCTGGAACGCCTTCGGGCAGAGGGACTTTGACATGACCCAAAAGTTTGCCGCCTGCTTTGAGGACGTTGGCTTCATTTGGGGCGGAAGATGGTCAAAACCGGACGCTATGCACTTCCAGTACTGTATGGACAGATAGAGTAATTAAGGCAGGTATAAAGAACGGCCAAGCGCAGGTGTAAAATGACGGGGGAAAGCGGATCGTAGATTTTGAAAGGCCCAAAAATGAGCGCTTTCCAGGAGGTGAAAACATGACAGAATTTGTTGTTAATCCACACCGGTGTGATCCCTATAAGCAATTCAAATTCCGTATCAAGTGGGATGGGAAGTATATCGCCGGAGTCTCAAAGGTAAGCGCCCTTAAACGGATAACCGAGGTCGTGACCCACCGCGAGGGCGGAAGTCCTAATGCCGTCCATAAATCGCCGGCACAAACCGGATACGAGCCCGTTATTCTCAGCAGAGGCCGGACACATGACCCGGAATTCGAGAAATGGGCCAATAAAGTCTGGAACCATGGGGCAGGATTAGGGTCGGAAGTCTCTCTAAAGGACTTCCGGAAAGATATAATTATAGAACTTTACAATGAGGCCGGGCAGCTCGCCATGGCCTTCAGGGTATATCGTTGCTGGCCTTCTGAATACGTGGCCTTGAGTGAGCTCAATGCCAACGACAGCTCCGTGGCTTTTGAGTCCATAACGCTCCAGCACGAAGGCTGGGAACGTGATTACGAAGTTACAGAGCCTACGGAACCGTCGTTCACCGAACCATGAAGGGGGTAAAAAAATGAATGAAAAAGGTAAAAAAAAGACTGAGTTGACGCTGACTGTCAATGTGCGTCTGGAGCAGGCTAACGGCAAGGATCTTCCGGAGATTATGGCTTACGCCTTTGACCAGACCGGCCAATTTCTTGCCTCCGCGCGTTTGCCTAAAGGCGAACAGGGCCAGGTGAAACTGGGGTTGCCCCAAGAGTTACGCGGCACCACGGTACGGGTGCTCCTCGGTCCATACATGGCAAAGGAGGCCGGGGAGATGCCTTCATGGATGGCTGCGCTTGTATCTAAGGGCGCTGAACGGCAAGAAGCGCCGTCGCCGGTTGTCCTGGTACGGAGGGGGGCATACGAAAAACGTGTCCGTATGCACACGGTTGACGAGACTCTCAGTGTGGCTGTTTTTCCCCATGACTGGACGAAGTGGCTCCGATGTTTATGCACGGTGCAGGGTAGGGTAGTCAAACACATGACCCTGCCGGACGGTACAACTAGAGACCTGGGTGTCTGTCACGCCTGCGTCAAGATTTATGAGGTGGATAAGTTTCCTAAACTGATTGCGCGCCTGCCGGAGCGTGACCTCTTCCGGCTGAGGGATGATCTGTGGCGCCGCTTTCAGAAGTGGCCTCCCGAAGAGTTGCCGTTTGAATTCGAACCCCGGGTTTGGCCGCCTCCGCCACCCGAACGTGCCAAGATGTGCAATGCCTTGCCTATTGAAGCTGTCTCAGCCGTGGCCATCAACCCCCAACCTGAACCTCCGATTGAGGCCTCTGGAAAGGGAGCAATAATTACCCCCCTGAATACTCAGATACAGACGGAGCTTGAACCGATCTTTCTCGCAGTATCAGCCACTGAGCTGAGGTCGGCCTTGATAGCCAAGGCAGACATACTGGTCCGTTTCGCCTGTCTCTGGGAATGGCTTTACTACTACTTACATACAGACTTGATCAAGTGTACCTGCACGGATGAACAGGGTCGCTTTCAGACGACTATTTCGTATCCCTGCGGCGGTGATAAGCCTGACCTCTATTTCAAGGTGATGCAGTGTATTGACGGCGCCCTGCACACCTTATACGACCCGGGGGTGGCCTGTCACACCTACTGGAACTACGAATGCGGGAGTGAGGTAACCCTTGAGGTCACCGATCCGGCGGCCAGGGTCTGTATGCCGACGGATCCCGTAGAAGTGCCGGCCGGCGTCGCTCTCTGGGTTATGCCCTATGCTGTAGGCGGCATCAGTCTGGATCGAATCAAGCCTGAATGGCAAAAGAATCTGACATGGCATGTGGTTGACCCCGACCCCGCTAAGCGCGGCCTCACCGATTACGGAAGCATCGTAGATGCCCCGTTCGGCGGCTGGCTTGGTTTCCGTCATGGTTACGCCAGCAGCATTCCCACCCCTGCCCTGTATTACTACCGCTGGCGCTACAAAAAAGAAGGCGAAGCCGAGTGGCATGATTTCAGCGAACCTGTGGTTCGTCACTACGTCAAGGAAGTACCGGGAAAACTGCCCACCTTCCCGGTCTGCACCCTGGGGCCAAAGGGAATAGACGGCAAAAACCTTTACCGTTTCAAGCCGCATGATCCGTCCGAGTGCGGCGACTTTATCCCCGGCGGCACCAATTACTGGCCCACCGATGATTGGTTCGGCGACATTTACACCGGATTTCTGAATTCACCCGGCCTCCCCGGGGGAGTGGAGACTTCGGCCGGAAAGTACAAGATAAAGCTGGAGGTCTATGACCAGGCAGGCAACCGTGTCACTTCCGGGCCGGGGACCTTTCAGTTTATTGTGCCTACGGGCGTGGCAGATGATGGCGTGACCATCGAGACCCGGCTGGCTGATGCCGCCGAAATCGAGAGCGATGGTTTTGTCTTTTATCTGCACATAGACAACCGGAAGTGCACGGCTATCATTGACGCGCCGACCATCGGCGGTATTTCAGCAGGTGACGTGTGCGGATTCCTCCGCTACACGCCGGGCGATTCCACGCCGGTGCACATCGCCTTCCACGCCCTGCATACGGCCAATTTTGCCACCTTCTCTTTTTCGGTCACACGCGGCGCTACCCCGGTGAGCAGCGTAGGTGGCGAGTCAGCGGCCGGCTCTGTGGCGGATAAGACCACATTCCCTCCGGACCACACCTACACGGGCGACGGCGACGGCAATTTCCAGCATGATTTTACAACCGGCCGCCTGCTGGGGCCGTGTGCGGAGGCCGCCTTTGCCGAGGTTCTGAACGTGAATGCCAAGGCCACCAACGGCTGGCGGCGGCTTGACGAATACGATGCGGACGCGGTCCGCGCCTTTGCCCTGGCCCCGGAGTCAGGCGATGAGACATAATAGCCGAAAAATTTCAATAAGGAGGAGGTAATAAACATGCACAAGTCAAAATTTTTAAGAAGTCTGGTGTTCATCGGCTTAATGGTACTGGCAATGGCAGGCAGTGTTTTTGCCCAGCACGATGTATATTTGGAAACCCCCAATACCGTCCCTTCATACTGTCAGGAAACTAATATCTGGTGTGGTGCAGCCACCACACAGATGATCCTGGAAGGATACCCGGGCGGAACCGAGCATCCGTTTACGCAAACACATATCTGGAACAGGATTCAGGCCCACAGGGATGACCTGGCGGTAAACTGGGCCACAGACCCTGACGGGCTTAGAGATACCCTTATGGAACTGGGCGGGGACCCCGGGGTAAGTTGGAATATCTATGCCAACTCCAACGCCCAGTCGCTGATGTACTCTGTCGCCTATTGGATGACCAGACGACAGTTCCCGACGGCCGTATTGGTCTATGGATTTCAGCATTGGGTCATGATTGACGGCTTCACAACAGATGTGGACCCTACTACAAATGCCACAATAAATCTCCAGTCGATTGAGATCGTCGATCCATGGAATCCCCCTTGCCCGGCGGCCACCTCCGGCGGCGTACGATCCTTAATGACCGGCGCGAATTGGTATGCCAATTACTGGTACACGCCGGGCAATATCGCGGCCAGTAAGTGGAACGGCAACTATATCGCCGTAATTGAACCGCCCGTCAGAGAGGGCGTGGCCAAGGCGCCCAGGCAGGTGGAAGAAGGGCGTATAATCTCTGAGCGCGCCGCCAGAGAGTATGCCATGAGATGGTTCAAGGAACTTCGCCTGGAAAAAAGGGCGCCCTATGCCGTACTGCGGCAGACCAAGGTCCTTCAGCCGCTCCTGGTGAATCCAAAACGCAAGGGATATTTCCTGGTGCCGCTCGGCTATAGCGAAGGGAAACTCAGTCAGGGGGCGGTCCTTGTGAATGCTTATGACGGAAGTTTCCAGGAGGTGGGTGTCTTTCAAAAGCCCTTCAAATATCTATCTAAGGACGAGGCCATACGTATAGCCCGGAACTACCTGTGTGCCTGTAAAGATAGGAGGCTGAGGGTTCAGGCCCAGCTCATGTTCCAGCCTTCGGAGCAGACCCAGAGCCGGTTTATGCCCTTATGGGAGGTTATGTTGGATAGAGTCACCCTCTATATCACCCAGGAGGGCAAGGTATTTGAAAAGCTGACTCCGCTTCCGCTGGGAGATTAAAATGCCCGACAAGCCTAAAAGCCTTTCTAAAATAAGGTTTAAGCCGGCGGGCCGGGTCTTCCCCTCTCCTTCAGACTGGCGGGACCGGTTCGTCTATTTTCTCCTGGTGGACCGATTTAACAGCGGGAAAGGTGATATCCCTCCATTCGTACCCGGCTCAACTCCCACCGGCAGAAATGATGAAGAAGGCGAAAAATGGCAGGGCGGGACACTGAAAGGTATTACTGAGAGACTCGACTATATAAAAGGCCTGGGCTGTACAGCCGTGTGGCTAAGCCCTATATTCAAGAACCGTAAGGATTTTAACACCTACCATGGCTACGGCATCCAGAATTTTTTGGATATTGACCCGCGCTTTGGGTCGGCTAAGGACCTACAGACCCTGGTAAAAAAGGCCCACAAGATGGGGATGTACGTGATCCTCGATATAGTCCTGAACCACACCGGCGACAACTGGGCCTATCCGGGGGGCTACCGCTACGACTACTGCGGGGGGCAGAGGTTTCCCTTCGGTTTCTGGCGGGAAGCTGCCCCTGGTTCAGGGATCGAGTGGCCGGATGATGCGGTTTGGCCGGTAGAATTCCAGAATCCGGAGTGGTACAGGCGAAAGGGAGAGATAAAAAACTGGGACACATTCCCGGAGGCAAGGGACGGCGACTTTTGTACCCTAAAGGAACTTGACACCTCAAACCGCGGCCTCTTGCGGGCGCTCATCGACGTGCATAAGTACTGGATTGCCGTCACCGATGTGGACGGCTACCGCCTGGATGCGGTCAAGCATCTCGAAGAGTCCAGTACAGCCATATTCTGTGCGGCCATAAGGGAATATGCCCAGTCCATCGGCAAAAAGAACTTTCTGCTTTTTGGAGAAATCATCGGCGACGACCGTTTTATCGACCAGTATATCGGCAGAAACGTCCGTATCCCGGGCACCAACGAACGCTTTCCTTCCCTGGACGCCGCCCTTGACTTCCCCTTGTGGGGGATACTGGAAGGGGTGATAAAGGGATTTACAAATCCGGCCGAACTCAGGAAAAGATATGAAGGATTCCGGGAATTATATAGCGACCACGGCCGGGCCGGCGAATATTTTGTGACTTTTATTGACAACCACGACCAGATTGGCCGCTCGCCGAGGGGCAGATTTCTCCATAACGATCCCTTCCATAAACAGGTCGTTCTGGCTATGGGTTACCTGCTCACAAGCATCGGTATCCCCTGCCTCTACTATGGGACGGAGCAGGGGTTCAACGGCGGAGGGGACCATGATAAGTACATACGTGAATGTATGTTCGGTGGCGGCTGGGGGGCCTTCAATACTGCCGGGCATCATTTTTTTAACCCGGATAACCCCATCTATAAAGATATATCCCGTATCGCAGGGATAAGAGGGGAAGAGCCTGCCCTGCGTTATGGAAGACAATACTTCCGGGAGATATCGGGAAACGGCATTGACTTCGGCTATCCTATCGACGGCCGTTCTACTCTGGCCTATTCCCGTATTCTCGACAGTACCGAGATACTCGTGACCATGAATCTGGATAGGGAGCCAAGGAGTGACTTTGTAACCGTAGATAGCAGCCTTTCTCCCGTCGATAGAGAAATGGTCAACCTTCTGAATGCGCAGTCAAAAGTAAAGATAAGCGAGGTAAACGGGCGGCATATAGTCCGCACCGGCTTGCAACCTCATGAAATAGCAATATTTAAAATCATTGTTCCATAAGGAGGGAACGGTATGAGTAAATTTGATAAATCAGCTTTGGGGTGGCTGCCTGACTATCCCGATTTCAGGGACTATACACAGGAGCAGGAAGAGATCAACAAGGTGCTGGCGCCCACCGGCGTCCTGAAGGCCAGGGTGAAGCAGCCTATCTCGGTCGATCTGAGGCCCTGGTGCTCATCCATTGAGGATCAGGGGGCCCTCGGGTCATGCACGGCCCATGCGGGTGTAGGGATTGTAGAATATTACGAGAGGCGCGCCCTTGGAAGGCATATCGATGCCTCCCGGTTATTTCTTTACAAGGTCACACGCAATCTCCTCCACTGGACCGGGGATACCGGGGCGTTTTTGCGGAGTACTATGGGCGCCCTGGTACTCTTCGGCGTACCGCCTGAAGAGTACTGGCCTTACGCCATCGCCGATTTTGACAAGGAGCCGCCGGCCTTCTGTTATGCCTTTGCCCAAAACTATCAGGCTATTCAATATTACCGCCATGACCCGCCCGGGACGCCGGGAGATGTCCTGCTTAATCGGATAAAGACTTACCTGGCCGTAGGTCATCCCTCGATGTTCGGGTTTACAGTCTATAGCTCCATTGAACAGGCGGACAAGACAGGTAAAATTCCATTTCCCTGCCGGGGAGAAAGGATAGAAGGCGGCCACGCTATCGTAGCCGTCGGCTATGATGACAAGATAAAGATTAAGAATACCGGACAGTGCGGGTTTGAAACCACCGGCGCTCTTCTCATCCGGAATTCGTGGGGCACAGGCTGGGGAGATGATGGCTACGGCTGGCTTCCCTATGAATATGTGCTAAAAGGACTGGCCGAGGACTTTTGGTCTATTCTTAAGAAGGAATGGGTGGATACCGGAGAATTTAAGGCATGAGGATTGTGGAGATATAAAATGGATCTGGAAAAACTGGGACGACTGCTCCTGCGCTATGCTGACTTGTATCTTAAGGCCGGACGTACTGAAGACGTCCGAGTTATGGCTCATACCGCCGTTGAAGTGCTGAAGAATACCGGATTGCGGCAAGAGATTACGACCGCGTACAGGTTCCTCTACCAGATAGACGAGATTGAAAAAAAGGAAAAGGATAAGGCCGGCACGCCCCGGCGCATATCCGACCGGGCTGATAGTTTAAGGCTATCCCCGGCAACTCCAGAGCTGCAAGAGCCAGAGCATGATTTACTCTCTGCCCTTGATCATATTACACTGGCCAGAGTTTTTCTGGATCTCTACGGGTACTTTAAATCAGGCCCAAATAATTTAGACTTTTCGCACGCCTCGGCGCATCTACGGCCGGACACCCTTATATCCAGGGCTGAAGAGCACCTTAAGGCGGCAGATAAGGCCGCCGCTAATCATGAAGATATACTCTCCTGTCAAGCCGAGCTATGGCGTTTAAGGGGAAACCTCCGGGAGGCCAAAAAGCATTGGCTGGAGATTATAAGAAGATTTAAAGATGAAGCCCAGGCGACCTTACTTACTCCTGCTCCGCTCTCTGATAGAGACCGGGACGGCCTCAGATTGTTTTGCACTGCGGCCGTCAACCTCGGGCAGTTATGTTTTTCTTTTGAGACCGGAGAATTGCAGGACGCCGCACTCCTGGGAGACAGAGGCTATATTGATGCCGTGACCCTGGCTATGAGACTGAGCCACAAGTACCCCCAGATATTACCTGACGTGAGGAGCCGTGTTATCTTGCATGGGATAATGGGGAGGCTGTTTGCCTTTCAGAGTAAGTGGCCGGAGGCCTTTTTTGCGTTTCTGAAAATAACCGGTAATATTCCTGCCCCGGGGACGTCATGTATTATGTTATCTGAATAATGGGCTATAAGCTAACCCACTTGATTGCACGAAGAGCCATATTTTATTTATTGACACACAGTCTTGAGTCTGGTAAACGTAATTTGATATGAAAGCTTATGACGGCATAATCTTACGCTGGTGGTGGAGTGGGTTGATATAGGGTGAGGTGTACCCACTTCCCGGTTATTAACATACGTGCGTGCCGTTCAATAAACCGTGGGTCATCTCAAAATGACCCACGGTTTTTTATTTTTAAGCTTTCAGCAGTCAGCAGTCGGCCATGAGAGGCTCATAGCTGAAAACTGAAGGCTGAAAGCTGATAGCTAAGAAATGTATTCACCAACCTTCGAACAATTTAAGGAACTCGCTCAGCAAGGGAATCTCATCCCGGTCTATCGGGACATCCTTGCGGATATGGAGACCCCTCTTTCCATTTACCGTAAGCTGGAAGAGGGGAAATATTCCTTTCTCCTGGAGAGCATGGAGGGCGGGGAAAAATGGGGGCGTTATAGCTTCATCGGCCTGAACCCCTCGGTCATAGTCCGGGCCAGGGGCGACAGATTGGAACGAATCGACGCCGCCGGTGAGGTCCATGCTGAAACCGGGAACCCCATCCTGTTCCTGCGAAAGGTCTTGTCGGCTTACAAGCCTGTGGTATTTGACGGGCTGCCCCGTTTTTTTGGCGGCGCCGTGGGTTACCTAGGTTATGACACCGTGCGTTTTGTAGAGGCCATCCCGGAGACAAATCCGGATGTACTCGGCTTCTACGATATGGTCTTTGTAATCTGTGACCGGATCCTCATCTACGATACCTTCAACCAGTCTCTTAAGGTCATAACTAATGTGCATATCAAGGAAGGCGACGACCTGCGTTCGCGTTATGATCAGGCCATAGCCGGGATAGACGGCATTATTGACAGGTTGCGCAGGGCGCCGATCCCGCAGTCAGGGGATATTCCTCAGGATGATCTTCCGGTATCGGCCAACATGCCGTCTGAGGACTTTAAAAGTATGGTCAGAAAGGCCAAGGAGTATATCCGGGCGGGAGACATCATTCAGGTGGTGCTGGCCCAGCGCTTTCAGACGACGTGGCAGGCAGATCCCTTTTTGGTTTATCGGGCGCTGCGCAAGATAAATCCCTCGCCGTATCTCTTTTACCTCCGTTTTGATGACGAATATCTCGTCGGCTCTTCACCGGAGGTTTTGGTGCGGCTGGAGAACCGGAAAATAGAGGTCCGGCCTATTGCCGGGACGCGGCCCCGCGGGGCAGACGAGGAGGAAGATCGTCGGCTGGAACAAGAACTCCTGAGCGATCCCAAGGAACGGGCCGAGCATATAATGCTGGTTGACCTGGGACGAAATGATGTGGGCCGGGTAGCCGGATACGGCAGCGTAGAAGTAAACGAACTGATGGCTATTGAACGGTATTCACACGTCATGCATATCGTCTCCAATGTGCGCGGCCTGTTAAAAGAAGGCAAGGATGCCTTTGACGTTTTCTCCGCTACGTTTCCGGCCGGCACGGTAAGCGGCGCCCCAAAGGTGCGGGCCATGGAGATCATTGAAGAACTGGAGCCCGACCGCCGCGGGCCGTACGCCGGTGCGGTCGGTTATTTCAGTTTTTCCGGCAACATGGACCTGTGTATCGCCATCCGCACGCTGCTCATTAAGAATGGACGGATAAGCGTTCAGGCCGGAGCGGGGATCGTGGCTGATTCTGATCCGGATAAGGAATATCAGGAGACGGTAAACAAGGCGCGCGGTATGTTAAGGGCTATCGAATGGGCAAAAAAGGGATTGGAATAGGCGATGATATTCATCCTCGATAATTACGATTCCTTTACTTATAATCTCGTCCAGGCCTTTGGCGAGATGGGCGAAGACCTGATCGTGGAGCGCAATGATAAGATCAGCCTCGAGGGGATTGAAGGACTTTCTCCCTCACACATGGTCATCTCTCCCGGGCCGTGTTCCCCGGAAGAGGCGGGCATTTCCGTGGCGGCTATCCGGTATTTTGCCGGCCGGCTGCCCATACTCGGGGTCTGCCTGGGGCATCAGTCCATAGGCGCAGCCTTTGGCGGCCGCATAGCGCGCGCCGAAAGGCTCATGCACGGCAAGACCTCTTTGATTTATCACGATGGCAAGACGATTTTTGATGGGCTGCCGCTGCCTTTTGAGGCCACCCGCTATCACTCGCTTATCGTGGAGAAAGAGTCCCTGCCCGATTGTCTGGAGATAACCGCCTGGACTGAAGAGGGAGAAATCATGGGCCTTCGGCACAAAGAGCTGGTCATAGAGGGTGTACAGTTTCATCCTGAATCAATCCTGACCGGAGAGGGGCCGAGGCTCCTGAGAAATTTTACAAGATTGTCCGGAGGGAGGAGATGACCGTGATCAAGGAAGCGTTGGCCAGGGTAGTTAACCGTCAGGACTTGAGCGAAGAGGAAATGGCGGCGGTTATGGAAGAGATTATGAGCGGCAATTGCACACCGGCCCAGATAGGGGCCTTTGTCACGGCGCTCCGCATGAAGGGTGAATCCGTAGCGGAGATAACCGGAGCAGCCCGCGTAATGCGGGAAAAGGCCACTCGGATTAAGGTCGAGGCAGAGACAGTGGTGGATATCGTCGGCACCGGAGGCGACGGCTCTAATACCTTTAATGTTTCTACAACCGCTGCCTTTGTGATAGCTGCTTCGGGAGTGAAGGTGGCGAAACATGGAAATCGCGCAGTCTCATCCCGTTGTGGGAGCGCCGATGTCCTGGAGGCGCTCGGGGCCAACTTAGACCTTTCACCTTCGCTCGTGGACGCGTGTATAGGCAAGGTCGGCTTTGGCTTCCTTTTCGCTCCCAAATTACATCTGGCCATGAAACACGCCATAGGCCCCCGAAGGGAGATAGGGCTTCGTACCATATTCAATATCCTCGGGCCGCTCACCAATCCGGCCGGGGCCAATGTTCAGGTCCTCGGGGTTTATGACGGCAGTCTGGCGAATACCCTGGCCTCGGTGCTGAAAAATCTGGGGTGCAAGGCGGCTATGGTTGTTTTTGGCGAAGGCGGGTATGACGAGCTGAGCATAGTCGGGCCTACCCGGGTAAGCGAACTTAAAGGAGGCGCTGTCCGCGATTACGTCGTGCAGCCGGAGGATTTTGGCCTCAAGCGGGCTGTACCGGCGGATATTGTCGGCGGAGATGCGGCAAAAAATGTATGGATTCTGCGTTCCATTCTGGCCGGCGAAAAAGGGGCCTGCCGGGATATGGTGGTTCTTAATGCGGCCGCCGCCCTGGCTATCAGCGGCAAGGCTCGAGACATGTCCGAAGGCGTAAGGGTGGCCGGGGAACTCATAGATAGCGGTGCAGCAAGAAAAAAGCTTGAGGAATACATCACGTTTTCCCGGAAAGCGGCATGATTTGGAAAGGCTTATGGCTGATAGCTGACCGCTGAAGGCTTTATTACTATGATTTTAGATAAAATCGTTGCCCATAAGAGAATTGAGGTGGCCCGGCGCAAGGAGGAAGAACCCATTCCTGTCTTGATGCAGGAAATCGGTCGTGTGGCAGCGCCGCGTTCATTGAGCAGCGCCCTTACCACGGGCGGCGGAATAAATATTATTGCCGAGATAAAACGGGCGTCACCTTCTGCCGGCATGATAGCCGGAAATATAGACCCGTCGTCTGTCGCTACGGAATATGAAATGGGCGGAGCAGCGGCCATTTCGGTATTGACAGACAGGGAATTTTTTGCCGGTGACATCGCTTTCCTGTCCCAGGTCAGGCGGACGGTCTCGCTTCCCGTGCTTCGTAAGGATTTTCTCATAGACCCCTACCAGGTCTATGAGGCCAGGGCCTACGGGGCGGATGCCGTCCTGCTTATCGCCGCCATCCTGGGAGACAGGGATATGAAGACGCTTCTTGATTTGACGCATAGGCTGGGAATGGAGACCCTGGTTGAGGTGCATGATGAGCCGGAACTGCATCGGGTACTGGAGACCGGAGCACGCCTGATCGGGATCAATAACCGGAACCTCAAGGACTTTACAGTATCACCGGATGTCACCCTTAACCTTTGCCGCAAGATACCGGCGGGGAAGGTAATAGTCAGTGAGAGCGGGATCAAAACCCGTTCCGACGTTGTCCGCCTGGAAGAGGCCGGGATCCAGGCCGTTTTGATCGGCGAGACCCTGATGCGGGCCCCGGACAGGACAAAAACGATTATGGAGCTGTTAGGAAAAAGTGATCAGGATAAAGGTGTGCGGTATCACTAATATTGAGGATGCGTTGGCGGCCCAGGCCCTTGGGGCAGACGCCATAGGGCTGGTATTTGCCGAAAGTCCCCGCCGGGTGGAGAAAGAACGGGCACGGGAGATCGTCCGGGCCCTGCCCCCTTTTGTGCACAGAGTCGGGGTTTTTGTAGATGAAGAAAAGGGCGTAGTAGAAGACATAGCTGATTTTTGCCGGTTGACGGTCTTGCAGTTCCACGGATCGGAGTCCCCTGAGTATTGTGCAGGATTCGACCGGCCTGTGATTAAGGCCTTTCGCATAAGTCAGAGAGAAGGTATCGAACGTATGGAACCGTACCGGAGCAAGGTAAGGGCCTTTCTTTTAGACACCTACCACCCCATGCTTGCCGGGGGCACCGGGCAGGCCTTTGATTGGACTATGGCTAAAGAGGCCGGAAAGATCGGGCCGGTTATCCTGGCCGGCGGCCTCAATCCGGATAATGTCGAGGCCGCCATCCGGGTTGTCAGGCCTTATGCGGTTGATGTGAGCAGCGGCGTGGAGACGTCGCCAGGCAAAAAAGATCACGAGAAGATACGGCTGTTTATAGAACGAGTGCGGAATATCGAAAAGTAATACTTAAAAACTGCAAACCACAGAGAACACCGAGAAACATATCAAATCTGGAAATCAGGAACTCAGGGAAGTACAAACCCAAATAAAGAGGGTCTATCTTTTCCTGATTCCCTGAGTTCCAGATTAATAGCCTTTTCTGAATGTAGGATGGTTTCAAACGCCTAACGTGTTATGATTTCTTTTATTATTAAAAAGTTATCTTTGTGTCCTCTGTGATTATGATTTGAGGAGCGCTGAGAAATAAAGGGGAGGTAAGCATAATGCTTCCAGACAAAAGAGGGCATTTTGGCATGTTTGGGGGACGTTTCGTCCCGGAAACATTGATGCCGGCCCTTATGGAACTCGGGGAAAAATATCAATACTACCGGAAAGACAGGTCCTTTAAGGAAGAGCTACGCTTCTACCTTACGGAATACACGGGCAGGCCGACCCCGCTTTACTTCTGCAAGCGTCTTACGGAGAAACTAAAAAAGGCCAAAGTTTATTTAAAGCGGGAAGACTTGACCCATACCGGGGCACACAAGATAAATAATACCCTGGGCCAGGTCTTGCTGGCCAGGAAAATGGGCAAGAAGCGGGTTATCGCCGAGACCGGAGCCGGACAGCACGGCGTGGCCACGGCCACTGCTGCGGCCCTGTTGGGGCTTGAGTGCGATGTCTATATGGGCGCAGTGGACATCAAGAGACAGGCCATGAATGTCTTTCGTATGCAGATCCTCGGGGCCAGGGTCATGCCGGTAGAACAGGGCAGCAAGACCCTGAAGGACGCTATTAATGAGGCTATCCGGGACTGGGTAACCAACGTTCGAAATACCCATTATGTGATCGGCTCGGTGGTGGGGCCGCATCCATATCCCATGATAGTCCGTGACTTTCAATCGGTAATCGGTCAGGAGACGCGCCGGCAAATTCTGAAAAAAGAGGGGCGACTTCCCGATGTCATCATAGCCTGTGTGGGCGGCGGGAGTAATGCCATGGGAATCTTTTATCCCTTCCGTAACGACCCGGTCCGTTTGATCGGCGTGGAGGCGGGTGGAGAGGGCATCTCCTCCGGGCAGCACTCGGCTACCCTCGGCGCCGGAAGCATCGGCGTTTTGCATGGGGCCATGAGCTACCTGCTTCAGACCGCTGACGGCCAGATCAGAGACACCCATTCCGTAGCCGCGGGCCTGGACTATCCCGGTGTGGGGCCGGAACACGCCCATTATCAGGATAGCAAGCGCGCGGAATACGTCTCGGTAACGGATGCCGAGGCATTGGAAGGCTTTAAGCTTCTTTCCGAGACCGAGGGGATTATCCCTGCCCTGGAGAGCGCGCATGCTATCGCCTATGCCGCCAGGATAGTGCCCCGGTTATCACGTAAGGACATAGTAGTCATCAACCTCTCCGGCCGGGGAGATAAAGATGTAGAGACCGTTGCCGGTCTTTTAGCAGGAGGTAATGTATGAGCCGCATTGCAGAGGTTTTTGCCGGCAGGAAAAAAATAAAAAAAGCCGCTCTTATCCCGTTCCTTACGGCCGGTGATCCATCTCTTGCCCATACTGCAGAACTGGTGTTGGAGATGGAACGGCAGGGGGCGGATCTAATTGAATTGGGTGTGCCTTTTTCCGATCCCTTAGCCGATGGGCCGACCATCCAGGCCGCCAGCCAGCGCGCCTTGACCCAGGGTGTACGCCTGGAGGACGTCATCGGCCTGGTCCGGAATCTGCGCAGCAAGACCCGGATTCCGCTCGTCCTGATGACTTATTACAATCCGGTCTTGCAGTATGGGTTGAAACGCACGGCCCGGAAAGCAGCTCAAGCCGGCGTGGATGGCTTTATCATCCCTGATCTTCCTCCCGAAGAGGCGGAAGAGTGGAAAAAAGAGGCAGACAAGGCCGGTCTGGACACCATTTTTCTCCTGGCCCCGACCAGTGACCTCGACCGGATTAAGAAGGTTACCCGCTTGAGCAGCGGTTTTATCTACTACGTCTCGGTTACCGGCATAACCGGCGTCAGAAAAGATCTGCCGGGCGATCTTCTGACTAAGTTGAAATTGGTCAAGAAACACGCTGCCGTTCCTGTGGCTGTGGGATTCGGCATCTCCACACCGGAACAAGTGGCTATGCTGGCCCGGTATGCGGACGGCATCATCGTGGGCAGCGCCATTGTGAATCTTATTGCTACACATGCAGAAGATCCGCAGCTCACGCCCATTGTGGGCCGATTTGTGGCCCATCTCAAGACCGGGATATAGTAGCTGAATCTATGTCACTGGTCATTAGTCAGTAGTCATTGATTAACTATGGTAGATTAACCTCTCTACCAGTGACAAATGACCATTGACCAATGACGTTCAAGTATAATTATTATATTTGTCCTCTGAGTTTGGTCCAGGCTATTCCTAAGTATTCGTAAACAGCCGTTTCCGACTTATGGAGATCACCTGCATTGGGGAAGAACGAACCAGGGCCTAACGCCTGGTTACTTTTGACCCGATGTCTGGTAGGGGCAGGAATCGGGTTCATCCCGAGCTTTTTAAAGAGGGCCATGGCCCGTGGCATGTGGGAGGCTGAGGTCACCAGGAAGAAGGGGGCGCTGCCGACTATGGGCTTCATAATGCAGGCCTCATCGTTCGTATCTTTAGGCCTGCTTTCGACAATTATATCATCCCGATCAACACCAAGGTCCCTGGCAAGACCGGCCATAACCTCGGCATTAGGAACCGGGTCAAACACCTTTCCGCCGGACAAAACAAGCTTGCTGCCCGGTTGCTTCCGGTAAATTTGAATCCCTTCTGCCAGACGAACCAGGGATGAATCAGTTATCTGACTGGTTAAGGGAAGTTTGGGGTCCGAGGTATGGCTTCCACCCAGGACGACAACAAACCTTACCGGATGTTTGGGAATGTCTGCCGCACCCTCACCAACATAAGGCGCGTATCTGCTTTCGAGGGGGCGGAGGAGCCGGTCAGATATAAACCCATAGCTTAAAAGCATCAGGGTAATCAGGCCGATAGATATAAACGCCTTGCCCAGCCTTTGTCTTTGCGTGAAGCATAGTAGGAATAATCCCATAAAGGAAATTCCGAGGCATAGGGGTAATGGAAACAGGAATTGAGAGATCACTTTTTTTATTAGAAACATAAGCATATTCCTTTGATGGCAATCGCATTGTCAAAAGATTAACCACAGAGCACACAGCGCGGCATAGCCGCAACCAAATCCGAATATCGAAATCCGAAATCCGAAACAAATCCGAAATCCAAATGTCGAATGTTCGAAACGTCCATCAGCAACTCCTTCGATTTTTCGTTTTGGTCATTGCTCCCGTTTGGTCATTTGAATTTGTTTCGAGTTTCGTGCTTCGGATTTCGAATTTTCTAGCTCTGTGGTTGTTTTTCATAAAACTTTTGATATTACCATGTAGGCATCCGGCACCTTGGTGAGAGTGGATTTACAGCGCGGGCATAGGGAAAGGCATTATCGGCGGATTAACAAACGGCGGCAGCCATGTAATTCAGGGAAGTATGACGGCCTATTGTAAAATTCCAAACCGCGGTAAGCATGCCTCATCGTGCTCTCTCTCTATAATTGCACATTTCTTTTCAAAGACGGCGTATAGAGATTTTAAACGGGCTTTCTGCCGCTCTACGGTCGCCGGGATGGACGCCAGGTTTTCTCCCGGATAGGGTTGCCTTTGCCCGATATCAAGGCAAAAATCCATGCTTTTTTCGAGATTGTCCTTGAATTCCCGCAGGTTTTTGATTTCTTTGGGCGTGTGTTGCTTGCGAGCCGCCTGTTTTTCGAAGTAATCCACGTATAGCACGATTTCATTGGCGAACATGTGCGGCCGCAGGGATGAAACCAGGGACGGACTCCGCCCGTAGATATGATCCACCATCTCTTGCAAGGTGTAAATCCTGTTAAACCAGGCAAGGTTAGGGCCGGGGCATATACACTGGGGCGCATCCTTGGCCTCGGCGATTCCCAGTGCGATGAGGGATCCATTCCCCAGATGATCGCAGATACAGGCCTTTTCCATGACTTCCTCACGCAGCCTCTCTTTCTCGGCCTCCGAAAGCCTCATCTGATTTATCTCTTCCAGCTTCTTTTTCTGGAATTGTCTGGAGGCAAGACATATAGGTCTTTTAGTAAATTCGGTGTTGGATACCAGGTAGCCCTTGGCGCAGGAAGAACCCGGCCTGCCCTCTGCCGCCATCTTGCGCAGCCACAGTTCTGACCCGGTGTTGCGAACATTGTTGAAGGGAACTCCGAGAGGCGAGGCGCCGCTAATGTAAAGGTCATCTTCCCGGGCCTGCCTTAATAACTCACGGGTAGGGGCATCCACGCAGGTGGCTTCAGGGACCAGGAGAAACGGGGTGCCCCATCCGGTCAGGTCCATACCGAAGTCTTCCTGCAGCCTGCGCACCTCTCCGTGGTTGCCGATGCCACCCTGAACGGTGATGAGGGGGCTGGTTTCCAGGTCCGGTTCCGGATAGGTCCAGCCCATATCCCGGTAGTGCCTGAGTATCAGCGGCTTAAATTCTGCGGCCAGTTGCCCGCGTTTTTCCTTGAATTCCTGGAGAATGCCGGGGAGTAAAATTCCGTTGGTGGGAAAGGCATGCCCTCCGCAATTAAGTCCTGATTCAATGCGGAATTCATGTACCTCCAATCCCTTTTTCGCCAGGAACTTTCCCTGGATGAGTGCGGAGCGGAAGTCGCTCACCTTGAGAATTATCTTCTTTTTGACCTCACCCCGTTCATCCCGGTAAAAATCCCGGAACCGGGTCATGTAGGTGTAAAGGCTCTGGTTAATTCCGGCGGAAAATACGATGCCGGACTTGAGGCTGCTATCGGCATAGCCCTTAAGGGCTGTTTTGGCGTCGCTGAATTCATCATCGCGGGGGTGGCCGTTTCTGTCAAAGGTGTTGTCCAGTTTGACCATAATATTGACGTCAATAGAGCCGGCGCGCATTCTACGGGTCAGATCCCCTTCCAGCGCATCTCTTTCCGGCCCGGCCTGCATATCTAACAGCCTGCTGTAATCCTTTTTCAGGGGGCTTTCATCCGGTAACAGCTCAAAATACTTCTTCTTGTCGTTATCTGCGAAGAAGGATTGTTGCCGGATGTCCTCCATTCTAAGTTGAACGATTTCCCTGACGACTTCGAGGTAAGCAGTGATCCTTTTTGCCCTGCCGTTCTCTTCGTGCCTTGGGATTCCGACATATGGTAAATTATATTTTCCGCTGTAGTATTTGCGGATTTGTTCGAGCAAAATATCATCTACCAGTGAAATAACGGAAGAGATACCCAGCGGAGCCACACGGATGGGCGTGTCAACAGAGTGCCCGGTACCCATGACCGGGATGTGAAAGGTGTGGTAGTAGTCTATCATGTACGTCCCTTTTTGTTCGGTCGGACCGATACAATGCCTTAGAGAAGGCGTAATATGTTACAGCAAACTACGGTAAGATTCCATAAATCTGTTAAAAAGTCAATGAAGTTCAGGAAGATGTCCCAAGTGGGCCTGTGGTAATATATCCGTTCACCGTTATCAGTTCACCGTTGTCCGTGAAAAGCGCGAAAACGCCCTTTTCGGTGAACGGTGAACGAACAACGGTGATAGACGTGATAATTTATCTTCTTACCAGGCTGATCATAAAGGTGAGTAAAAAGCAGAGAGATGCCGTGAGGATGATTGATGCGCCGGTGGCCATATCGGTGTAGAAGGAGATTATCAGCCCGGCGATACCGGATACCCAGGCAAAAACCAGAGAATACCAGAACATCTGGCGGACATTTCGGCTGACATTTCGGGCGCTGGCCGGGGGGACAATAAGGAGGGCGGTGATAAGCAGCATGCCGATAGTTCTGATACCCACGGTTACCACCACGGCCAGGATTATGGCAAAAAGATAGTTATATATCCTGACCGGGATGTCTTGTGAGCGCGCCAACGGTTCGTTGATCCCGGTGAGCAGGAGGCGGTTATAGCTAAGGGCTATGAAGATAAGAACGACTGCGAACAGGGCGAAGGTGGCGGCTATCTCCATTTCTGCTATGGTGAGGACGTCACCAAAGAGGAAAGGGGATAGAGTCTGGGAAAGACCCTTACGAGTGCTGATTATGGCGATACCCAGGGCGATGGTGGCGGCAAAAAAGACGCCGATTATGGTGTCCATAGGGAGATCAGACCGGCTTTTAAACTTGGCAATGCCCAAGGCTACCATGACTCCGAATACGACCATGGTCAGGAGCGGATTTATGTTTAAAAGCAGGCCGAGGGCGATACCGGCAAAGGCCGAATGAGAGATGGCATCACTGAAAAAGGCCATACGGTAATTTACCACCTGTATGCCGACGATGGCACAGAGCGGGGTTATGAGCATGATTTCCAGAAAGGCCCTTTTCATAAAGAGAGAAGCGGCCCAGGCGAAGGGGAGGACGGTGTCCAGAAGGCTGTAGATTGTGGCGAAGAGAGATTCCATAGTCATAGGTTATTTATGGTGCAGGGGATGGATACAGGTCGCAGATGCGCCGGGGTGTATATCCTGGCCGTGCCGGTACAGGCCGGCGTGGGGGCCATAGACGGCCATGATATTTTCCGGTGTCAAAACTTCCGGCGCTCCACCCTGGCACTGGACGGTCCGGTTAAGGCAGATTACGTGTTCGGCATGACCGGTCACTACGGAGAGATCATGAGAGACAATCACCATGGTTAAACGGCCTTCCCTCTGCACCCGGGTCATAAACTCACAGAACAGGACTTCTCCGGAGACATCGACCCCCGCGGCCGGTTCGTCCAGAAGCAGGATTTCCGGATCCCGCGAGATGGCCATGGCCAGCATAACCCGTTGCAGTTCTCCGCCGGATAACCGTCCAATCTGACGCTCACGCAGGTGTTCCACGCCAATCTCCCGGAGGGCCTCCAGGGCCTTGTCTCTTTTGGCCTGCTGGTAGCCCAGCCAGAGGGGCCGGCGCTGGGAAGAAAGGGTGAGAAGATCAAGGACGGTGAGCGGCAACCCGCGGTCGAAATCCAGACGCTGCGGGACGTATCCGATGCGGGGTCTGGCTGTTTCCCGCCGGCCGTCCCGGAGAAAGAATATCTCCCCTTCATACGGGATGACGCCGAGGATAGCCAAAACCAGGGTGGTCTTTCCCGCACCGTTTGGGCCGATCAGGGCCGTAATCTTGCCCTTAGGGATGCCGGCGCTGACATTCTTCAGAAGAGGCACACGATTTACAGTTACGCTTACATTTACAAGTTCGATAGCAGTTTCGGCCATCAGTTAGTTCTCCGCCAGGGCCTTTTGTATGACAGCAAGGTTTGCGTGCATGGCCCTTTCATAGTAATCAAGCCCGACGCTCCCCCGGGCAGCGTTTACCGGGTCTAATACGTAAACCTGGACCCCGGTCTCACGGCTCAAGACCTGGGCCAGGCGTGGCGGATACTGCGGTTCGGCAAAAATGGCGGCGACCTTCTTTTGTTGTATGGTCCGGATTAATTTGTTCAATTTCCCGGCCGATGGCGGTTGGCCGGGATCTTCTTCGATATAAGCGACTACCGTAAGGCCAAGGTCGCGAGCCAGGTAATCAAAAACGTTATGGAAGGCAACCACCGTTCGTTTCTTGAGTTTACCGGCGGTGTCTTTGACCCCGGAGACGAGTTTTTCCAGACGCGCCGTAAAATTTGCGGCGTTTTTACGGTAGAGTACAGAATGTTTCGGGTCTATGGCGGAAAGAGACTCGGCAATATTTCTAACTTGAACCGCGGCCAGAGCCGGGCTGGTCCATACGTGGGCATTGATCCGGCCGTGATGATGTTCATGGACATGGTGGCTGTGGCCTTCTTTCGCTTCCAGAGGCGTAATCCCTCTCGAAGCATCTATGATTTTAATATCAGGGTTTGCTGCCTGAACAGGGCGGCCGGCGAATTCTTCTATACCGAGACCGTTGATGACCAGAACGGAGGAGGCAGCGATCTTCTTCAAGTCGCCCGGTGTCAAGGTATAGTCATGCGGACAACCCGTGCCCGGGGGGAGCATGAGTTCGACGGATACCCCCGGAATTCCCTGGACTACATTATTTGTAAAGATATAGATGGGCAGAAAAGATGCGAGGATGCGGAGGTCATTTTTCCCTTGCGATGAGGCGGCATGGGCCGGCATCGGACATAGAAACAGGACTAACGAGATAATGAAGCAAACAGTGAGCGAAATTAGCTTACGCATAAAATTACTCCCCAGCACTTTAGTGGTCAGTAGTCCGTCAAATTCTTAAATCTGGAACTCAGGAACTCATAAAAATACTATTCTGTTCCTGTTTTTCCGCCCCGGCGGATCTGACTGTGGCACAACTTGATTTCCAGATTCATCCATAGTAGTTACATCCATTGTAACCGACAACTGACAGCGGGCTTAGATCCCCTGACAATTCGGGCAAATCCCGAAGCATTCCAGATAGTGGTCTTCCAGGGTAAACCCTGATTCTTTTTGAATGGCATCAGCCATATCCTGCACTACACAATGGCGCACTTTTTCTATCCGTCCACAGACCTGGCACATGATATGGTGCACATGTCGGCCGGGTAATATAGCCTCGTAACGCTTGAAAGTCTCTCTTAAGTCGATCTCCCTCACCAGGCCAACGTCCTTCAAGGCGCGCAGGTTGCGATAGACAGTAGCCGGATCGACCTTATGGACTGTAAGTCGCCGGTGTATCTCCTTCGGGCTTAAGGGCTTTTCGCTTTGGGTCAGTATGCGCCATATCTCTGTCCGTGCCCGGGTGAGAGATTTTCTGTGCCCGTGCAGGTGGTCTGCTATATCCATAGCCGCCATGATAGCAAAAATGCAAATCGTTTGCAAGTCTTGTCACGACACAACAAGGAGTCGCATATTAAATGTCCGGCGAATAGAGTCGATAAGACAAACAACGCCCTTGGCTTTCTGGTGGGGGAACGTCTGCTTTTTGTTCCAAAAACTCTCAAGGTATTGGTACAAGCCAGTTTGCAGGTGATAAAAAAACAGGAGGGGATGCCGTTTTTTTGTTGTATAATTACATCATCCGATAGATAGTTTCCATCCGGAACCCCAAAGATTCCGGATGGAGCAGTCAGCACTCAGCTATCAGCATGAAGCCGGTTCACCGTTCACTGTTGACCGTTTTGCCGAAAGAAAATGTCGGACAACGGTTAACGGATAACGGATAACAAACATGCTGACAGCTAATCGCTGATCGCTGAAAGCGTGAAGCCGGAAACGGTAGTTTCCGGATGAGCACTAAAATAGTATATATAACGTCATTTTGATTTTAATGAAGACGAGGAGGCAAGGTGGAGAACGTACGATATGATGTAAGCCTTATTACAGAACATGACACGTATCTTTTTAAAGAGGGGAATCACTTTCGACTCTATGACAAACTGGGGTCGCACGTGACGACCGTAGGTGATGCGCAGGGTATTTACTTTGCCGTTTGGGCGCCGAATGCACATAAGGTCTCCGTGGTCGGCGATTTCAACGGATGGGTTCCGGAGACCCATCCTTTAAGGTCAAGAGACGACAGCTCCGGTATCTGGGAAGGTTTTATCCCCGGTATCGGCCATGGTGCGCTCTATAAGTATCACATCGTTTCGAATTACAACGACTATAAGGTAGATAAAGGGGATCCCTATGGCTTTCTATGGGAGGCCCCTCCGCGAACGGCCAGCGTGGTGTGGGACCTGAGATATGAATGGAACGACGGGGAATGGATGAAAAACCGGCGACATCATAACAGGCTTGACGCTCCCTTTTCCATCTACGAGGTTCACCTGGGATCATGGCGCAGGGTGCCGGAAGAGGGCAACCGGTTTCTCACCTACCGGGAAATGGCTCATTACCTGGCGGATTATATGAAAGAGATGGGGTTCACCCATGTCGAGTTGTTACCAATAATGGAACATCCCTTCTACGGCTCCTGGGGGTATCAGACCCTAGGATATTTTGCCCCCACCAGCCGGTATGGGACTCCCCAGGATTTTATGTACTTTGTTGATCATCTCCATCAGAATGGAATCGGCGTTATCCTGGATTGGGTGCCTTCGCATTTTCCGAATGACGAGTACGGACTTATCTATTTTGACGGCACGCACCTCTATGAACATGAAGACCCCAGGAAGGGATATCATCCCGATTGGAACAGCGCTATTTTTAATTACGGCCGTAACGAGGTGAGGAATTTCCTTATCAGCAGCGCCCTTTTCTGGCTTGACAAATACCATATTGACGGTCTTCGGGTGGATGCCGTGGCCTCCATGCTCTATCTGGACTATGCAAGAAGGGACGGCGAGTGGATACCGAATGAATACGGGGGGAATGAGAATATAGAGGCGATAAACTTTATAAGAAGATTTAACGAGATGGTTTATGAAAATTATCCCGATGTTCAGACCATGGCGGAAGAATCCACCGCCTGGCCTATGGTCTCACGGCCGTCATACGTGGGGGGCCTCGGATTCGGCATGAAGTGGAACATGGGCTGGATGCACGATACCCTGGATTATTTTTCTAATGATCCTGTCTTCAGAAAGTATCATCATGACCAGCTTACCTTCAGTATCTGGTACGCCTTTACAGAAAATTTCGTCCTTCCCCTTTCGCATGATGAGGTGGTGCATGGAAAGGGCGCGTTGTCCGGAAAGATGCCCGGAGATGAGTGGCAGAGGTCTGCCAATCTCAGGCTTTTATTCGGATATATGTACGGTCATCCTGGAAAGAAGCTTCTCTTTATGGGCGGTGAATTTGGGCAGTGCAGGGAGTGGGTCCATGAAGAGAGCCTGGAATGGCATGTCCTTGAGTATCCTCCTCATCATGGCGTACAGAGATGGCTCAGGGACCTGAACCATTTTTACCGGAACGAGCCGGCCATGTATGAACTGGATTTTGAAACAGGGGGGGTTGAGTGGATAGACTTCTATGATTGGGAGCAGAGCACTATAAGCTTTATAAGAAAAGGCAAAAATACGGATGACATAATCCTGGTAGCCTGTAACTTTACTCCGCTTCCCAGGCAGAACTACAGAGTAGGGGCCCCAAGAGGCGGATTCTGGAGAGAGGTCTTAAACAGCGATGCCTGGATATACTGGGGGAGCAATTGGGGAAATTCCGGAGGCGTTGAAGCAACCCCGGTTCCGGCGCATGGGCGCGACTATTCTTTGTCCTTAACCCTGCCGCCGCTTAGCGTTATCTTTTTCAAGAGCGAAGGAAAATGAAATACACATCTGTCTGCGACGGACAAGGGACAATGAGAATAATCCCCCGAATCCCCCACACTCCCCTTTGGAAAAGGGGGGCAGGGGGGATTTTCAGATGAGAATTGGGGCACATTATCTGGGAAATGGGCGCTGTGAATTTATAGTCTGGGCACCACTCCTCAAAGAGGTAAAATTAAAGATATTCTCTCCACAGGAACGGCTCGTTTCGCTGAGCAGGGATGAAATAGGCTATTGGAAGACACGGGTAGAAGATGTACTTCCCGGAACTCTTTACCTTTACCAGCTTGAAGGTGAACGGGACAGACCTGATCCCGCATCCTATTTTCAGCCTGAAGGCGTGCACGGGCCTTCTCAGGTAGTTGATCACCATTCTTTTCATTGGGAAGACGATACCTGGAGGGGATTAGACCTCTCTGAGATGATAATCTATGAACTCCATGTCGGAACGTTTACGCCGGAAGGGACTTTTGAAGCGGTGCTTCCCCGGCTTGACGCACTAAAAGATCTCGGAGTCAACGCCATAGAGATAATGCCTGTAGCCCAATTCCCGGGAGAGAGAAATTGGGGGTATGATGGCGCGTATCCCTTTGCCGTGCAAGGCTCTTATGGCGGGCCGGATGGACTCAAAAAACTGGTTAATGTGTGTCACAAAAAGGGAATGGCCGTGGTGCTGGATGTCGTCTATAATCACCTCGGCCCGGAAGGAAACTACCTGTGGGATTATGGGCCGTATTTTACCGATAGGTATAAGACCCCTTGGGGACAGGCTATAAATTTTGACGGAGCTTACAGTGACGAAGTAAAAGACTATTTTATAGAGAATGCTCTGTATTGGTTTCAGGTTTATCATATTGATGCCCTTCGTCTTGACGCTATCCACGGCATATTTGACATGAGCGCCAGGCCATTTCTTCAGGAGCTTGCCGGGCGGGTTGAAGATTTTTCAAGTCACAAAAGAAGAAAGTATCATCTGATAGCGGAGAGCGATCTGAACGACTCAAGGGTGATAAGGCCGAGGGAATTGGGAGGATATGGCATTGATGCCCAGTGGTGTGATGATTTCCACCACGCCCTTCATGTCCTTCTTACCGGAGAGGATCAAGGATATTACATAGACTTTGGCCGGATAAATCACCTTGTAAAGTCTATAAAGGAAGGATTTGTTTATTCCGGCCAGTATTCCCGCTACAGAAAGCGAAGACACGGAGACACCGCCAAAGATAGGCCAGCCACGCAGTTTGTGGTGTGTGCGCAGAATCATGACCAGGTAGGAAACAGAATGCTTGGGGAGAGGTTATCAACCCTCATCTCGTTCGAGGCGCTGAAGCTCGCGGCCGGAGTGGTTCTGCTGTCTCCTTATATACCGCTTCTCTTTATGGGTGAGGGATACGGTGAAGAGGCTCCATTCCTTTATTTCGCCAGCCATTCTGATGCGGATTTGATTGGAGCCGTGAAGGAAGGAAGAAGGGAGGAGTTCGATGCCTTTGGCTGGCAGGGAGAGCTGCCTGACCCTCAGGATGAAAATACATTTCTCAAATCGAAGATAAGCTGGCGAAAGCGGGATGAAGGCCATCACAGGGTCTTACTTAATTTTTATAAGAGCCTTATAAGTTTAAGGCGAGAGATTCCGGCGCTTTTCGCCCTGGATAAAGATAACCTTGAGGCATGGGGGCTTGAGGAGCAGAAGGTTTTATTTATGAGAAGGTGGAAAGATGCAGAAAAGAGCCACGTTTTCTGCATCTTTAATTTCAATAAAGTGGATATCGCAATCACAGTTTCTTTGCCGGCGGGAAGATGGCAAAAGGTGTTGGACTCTTCTGACCGTCTGTGGCAGGGGCCGGGCACACTCCTCCCGGAGACGATCGCTTCCGGGGACAAGATAACCCTGCGGGCACAGGGCCTTGTCATGTATATAAAGAAAGGAATTGCTTAGTGGGGCGGTTTTAACGAAGGTTTAATAATGAGGATTCCATCAGCTACCTATAGACTTCAGTTTAATCCTGCCTTTGGATTTAAAAAGGCCAAGGAGATAGTGCAGTATCTTTTTGACCTCGGAATTTCCGATGTCTATACCTCTCCCATATTTAAGGCGAAGAAGGGGAGTCTGCATGGATACGATGTGGTGGATACCAATCAGCTCAATCCGGAACTCGGGAACGGTGAGGACTTCGAAGAACTGATAAGAGCATCAAAGGCCCGGGGAATGGGATGGATTCAAGATATAGTTCCGAACCACATGGCCTTTGATGGCGAAAACACAATGCTTATGGACGTCCTGGAAAATGGTCAGAGTTCAGAGTACTTTGATTTCTTTGACATAGAATGGAGTCATCCGTATGAAAGCATTCAGGGAAGACTCCTCGTTCCTTTCCTGGGACGGCTTTACGGAGAGTCCCTAGAAGAGAAAGAAATTAAATTACAATATGACCAGGATGGTTTTAGCGTCCGCTACTATGAGTTAAAACTACCGCTGAGACCGGAATCATATGCTAGTGTTATCACCCACAGATTAAACACATTACGGAAAAAGCTGGGTGAAGACCATCCGGATTTTATAAAGTTGCTGGGTATTCTCTATTCCATAAAGAATATGCCTACATCCAGAGAAGACGTCAGTGAACGCTACCACCAGATACGGTTTATAAAGAGGATGCTCTGGGAGCTTTACTCAAAAAATCCCGACATAAAGAGATTCGTTGATGAAAATATAGAAGTCTTTAATGGTACAAAGGGGGTGGCGGAGAGCTTTAACAGGCTTGACAGCCTCCTTTCCGAACAGTTCTTTAGATTATCTTTTTGGAAGGTGGCTACGGAGGAGATAAATTACCGGCGGTTTTTTAATATCAACGGCCTTATCTCTTTGCGGATGGAGGATGAAAACGTCTTAGAGCAAACTCATAGGCTTATCATAAGCCTGGCAAAGGATGGGAAATTTACCGGATTGAGAGTAGATCACATAGACGGTCTCTATGATCCAACCGGTTATCTGGGAAGATTGAGAGAAAGGGCCGGGGAGGTATACCTGGTGGTTGAGAAAATTCTTGACCTTGGAGAGGAGTTACCGGCTACCTGGCCTGTGCAGGGGACAACCGGCTATGACTTTATGAATTATGTAAATGGGATTTTTTGCAAGACGAGAAACGCCAGGGCATTCAGCAAAATATACACCGAGTTTACTCGTTTTACGGCCTCTTATGAGGATCTGGTGTGTGATAAGAAAAGGCTCATAATAGGAAAGGAGATGGCCGGAGATGTTGACAACCTTGCCCATCTTATGAAGAGGATCTCCGGCAGGTATAGACATAGCAGTGATATTACGCTCTACGGTCTCAAAAGGGCCTTGGTAGATGTTCTGGCACTCTTTCCAGTTTATCGAACCTATATAAGCAAGGAGACTTTTAGTAAAACAGACCAACTGTACATAACAGAGGCGGTAAAGAAGGCCAAGCAGAGGAATCCCGGATTGCTGTACGAACTGGACTTTATTGAGAAATTTCTCCTCCTTGAATTCGAGGAATACCTTAAGGAAGAAGAAAAGAAGGAGTGGTTTCATTTTGTCATGAAATTTCAGCAGTTCACCGGACCGCTGATGGCCAAAGGGTTTGAGGATACGATTCTCTACATATATAACCGACTTCTTTCGTTTAATGAAGTGGGTGGGAGTCCGGACAGATTCGGTATTTCGGCAAAGGAGTTCCATGGCTTCAACCAGAAAAGGGCACATTCCTGGCCGCACTCCGTGAATACCACCTCCACCCATGATACGAAAAGAGGCGAAGACGTGCGGGCGAGAATTAACATTTTGTCTGAAGTTCCGAAAGAATGGGAAAATAGCATCAAGAAATGGAGCCGGATCAACAAAAGAAAAAAGAAGCTTGTAAATGGCACCAGCGTTCCGGACCGGAATGATGAATATTTTCTTTATCAGACGCTTATCGGGGCCTTTCCCTTCGATGAAACCGAGCGCCCTGGCTTTATAAAAAGGGTAAGGGACTATATGGTCAAGGCCGTGCGGGAGGCCAAGGTCCATACGGCATGGCTGAAACCTGATACAGGGTATGAGGAGGCATTTGTCTACTTTATCGGAGATATTCTGACACCCGCGGAAGGAAATGAATTTCTAAAGGAATTTTTGCCCTTTCAGAAACGGGTGGCTTCTTATGGAATATTCAACTCTCTTTCACAGGTTCTTATTAAGATCACTTCGCCTGGACTTCCGGATTTCTATCAGGGAACAGAGTTATGGGATCTTAATCTGGTGGACCCTGATAACCGCCGGCCCGTTGATTTTGAAAAGAGAAAAAGATTTTTGCGGGAGATAAAGAATAATGCCGAAAAAGACTTGTCGGCCTTAATAAAAGAGCTTTTTTTAACAAAAGAAGATGGCAGGATTAAGCTCTTCTTGATAAATAAGGCCCTTACCGCGATAAGAGAGAACAGCGAGGTTTTTCAAAGGGGCGCTTATATTCCGCTTAAGGTGGGGGGCAAATTCAGAGATCATATTGTAGCCTATGCCAGAAACATCGATACTCAGAAAAGCCCGGAATATGCAGCTCGCAAGGGAGCAAATTTCCCCCATAAGGGTTCATGGGTAATAACTATAGCGCCAAGGTTTTTGACCGGTCTTATAAAAGAAAATGAATGCCCGACAGGGATGGGAATATGGGGGGATACGCATATTGTCCTTCCCGTAAATAGTCCTTTCGTGTGGAAGGATGCTATAACGGCAGAGACAGTAGAGGGGAAAGAAATCCTGCCCATAGGGGATGTTTTAAGACATTTCCCTGTGGCCCTGCTCATAAGCGAGGAGAAGACATGAAGAGGCGAGGAAGCGGCATCTTACTCCACATCACATCCCTCCCTTCATCTTACGGCATAGGTGATTTAGGCCCATCAGCGTACCGGTTTGTGGATTTTCTCTCTGAGACAAAACAGACCTTCTGGCAGATACTCCCCTTAAAGCCTACCAGTACGGCGCACGGCAACTCTCCCTACAGCAGCTTCTCTGCCTTTGCCGGAAATACCCTCCTTATCAGTCCTGAGCGCCTGGTAGAGGAAGGCCTTCTCTCAAAAGCGGATATCGAAGACCACCCTTCTTTTTCTGATGAGAGGGTTATCTACGAGGCCGTGACCGGGTACAAGACAAGACTTTTTCGCGTCGCCTATGGCAACTTTAAGAAAAGAAGGCAAAAAGATTGCGACTTTGAAGCGTTCTGTGATGAGAATCGCTGCTGGCTGGATGATTATGCCCTTTTTGTGACCCTGAAGGAGAATTTCAACGGGATCGTCTGGGGCGAATGGCCGGAGGATATCAGAGACAGGAAAGGGAAGATAGGTAAAGAGTTACAGGGCAAACTCAGAGACAAAATTGAAATGGAAAGGTTTCTCCAATATGTATTTTACAAACAATGGCATTCATTGAGGGCTTACTGTAACGGCAAGGATATCCAGATAATAGGAGACATCCCTATCTATGTGAATTACGACAGCGCGGACGTATGGGCCAATCCCCGGATATTCAAACTGGACGAAGGCCGAAGGCCGACCTTTGTGGCCGGGGTTCCCCCCGATTACTTCAGCAGCACAGGCCAGTTGTGGGGTAATCCGGTTTACAATTGGGATTTCCTGCGGGAGACAGAATACGCCTGGTGGATAAGGCTTGTAGAACACAACCTGAAACTCTTTAATATAATCAGGCTTGACCATTTCAGGGGGCTTGTGGCCTATTGGGAGGTCCCGGCCGGTGAAGAGACGGCTATCAATGGAAGATGGGTAGAAGTCCCGGTTCGGGACTTTTTCGACAGGCTTTTGAAGCATTTTCCCTCCCTTCCCATTATTGCCGAAGACCTGGGGATTATAACCCCGGACGTAAAGGAAATTATGGGGCTGTACGGATTTCCGGGGATGAAGATACTCCTCTTTGCCTTTGGCGACGACCTGGCGACGAATCCCTATGTGCCGCACAATCACGTAAAAAACTGTGTGATATATACAGGAACGCATGACAATAACACGGCCAGGGGATGGTTCAGGCGAGAGGCCGGGCCTGAAGACAAGCAGAGGCTTTTTCAATACCTGGGGCGGGAGGTTACGGAAGAGACGATTCACCAGGAGCTTGTGAGGATGGCCATGATGTCCGTGGCCGATCTGGCTATCATCCCCATGCAGGACATCCTTGGCCTGGAAGGAGAGGCCCGGATGAATACCCCATCAACAGCTAACGGGAACTGGGAATGGAGGCTGTTGCCGGGACAGTTAACGCCTTCCCTGGCCGCCGGCCTTTCAGAGCTTACCCGCATTTATGGAAGGGCATAAATGCCCCTGGACTTAGCGTACTGTCTCATAAAAGACTTTACACAACGGTCATTCCGGATCCCCAATCAAGTTGAGGACAGGCTTGATCCGGAATCCAGTCTTTTCAATCTGGATTACCATTTTCGCGGGAATGACAAACAGAGCATGATAAATATACTTTTGCAAGAGGTTCCATGTGTACCATTAAGGGAAATCAGGATGTATGGCCACGCATATACTCCATTACATGATTTGTAAAAACAATCAGGTCACCAAGATGGTGTTCAATCACATCGACCATTATTTTTATGTCCACATCTTGATACTCGTGAACCAGAATATTGCGGAATCCGACCATCCCCTTCAATTTTTCCGCCAGTTCAACGGGGATTACATGCTCCCTCGCAAGAATCAGGAAACTTTCCCGGCTTTCCTTGGGGAGACCGAGCTTTCTTTTTTTAATAACATGATTGGCCAGATCGATGGCCTGTTCCGCCGCCCGTTGCAGATTGGCGGCAATGGCATCCTGTTTAAGATAATCTTCTTCAAAAGGCTTATCCGAGGGCGTGCGGTAGTAAATATTTATCTGCCTGATGCAGCGTTCAATGCTCTCTTTCTTGTTTAAAACCACATCCATCATGTATTCAATATCCTCCCGCTCTCGAAGATTTCTTGAATAATGCCCGCCCGTTCTTCGTTCAGTTTCTGATAAGAAGAGATGACGTACATTTCGAAACAATCGACGGCATTTTCATCTTGCTGATAGATAATTCTGCCTTCCTGGATAATTTCATGTTGAAAAACCGTATTTACCGTCCGCAGATTGATGATATCCACATCCCTTTTGAGGATATCTTCGAGGGCATACCGGCATTCGCTCACCGCAAGATTTTTGATTAATTTGGCGCGGTCATGCGGAAAAAGAAGCGCAATATCCACGTCGCTCTCTTTTTGTTCATCAGGCGTTCCGTATGTGCCGAAAATGTAAATGGCCTGTAAATCGGGATAATATTTAAGAGAGGCCTTAATAATGACATCCCTTGCGTTCATACCCTCACCTCAATGCTTTTCATGGTGTCATTGCCGAAGATGTTCACCATTTTTATTGCGATCTTGCGCCGCCCCGGCGCGCATTCGTGATATATGCTTTTTAACTCCAGGGAGCGGTCTTTCTTGGTGCGAAAAGACTGCCATCCCAGACCAGCTCCACCTCCCGCTTATCCTCAAAGAGCAGAAAACGGTACTTCTCCGGCAACGGCTTGCCCGCCTCCAGATACCGGTTAATATCTCTAATTTCATGAAAGAACAACCCTGGATACCCCGTGCGGGAGCACGGGGAGGAAAGGGTTACCTTTGTTTAAGAGTTTGGTATAGTATGCTGCATGACTATAAAGCGAATGAGCCATGCGGTCTACGATA
>JBFMFO010000019.1:0-51042 GCA_040754095.1 Thermodesulfobacteriota bacterium
TTAGATATGACATCTGAGGATAAGATAGTCGGAATAGAAATTCTTAATGCTTCCAAGAAAATGAATATTAAAACAATTCTCTCCTACGAACTCGAACTTGATAATAAATTGATTCGAAAAAGCGCCTAATCAGGTAACCGGGGGCTTCTCTCCCCCGGTCCCCACACCACCTGGCATCCGCCTATCTGAGGCGGAATAGTGAACGTTCAGCTTTCGGCCGTGCCAAAGGCAGATTCGCCGCGGCGAACCTAGCGGCCTTCAGACAGTCTCTTATGATTCCGCCCTTGCCTTCGTCCAGCACTTTTGCTAAGGTATCAACATATTAGCAGGGTTCACCCTGTTAAATTTCCAAATAACAGCTTGCAGTTCAGTTCAACAGGATTTTTTACGGTCGGCTTCGCGCCGTAAAAACTATTATTCGTTGGGAGCATGAACGAATGACATCTGAATTGAAGACGCACCTATCAAAGCAACTGGCTGAGGCGCAGTCGAAGTACACATATTTCCTGTTGGCCGTTGCGGCATCGGCTATTGCCCTTGCCGTTCAACGTACAACGGGTAGTCCATTGACATCGAGTATGATCCCGTTGGGATTGGCTGTCGCATGTTGGGCTGGTTCTTTCTTTGCTGGTTGCCGTAACAGAGCCTACTTCAGCTCAACGCTCTACGCGAATGCTGCACTTCTGCAGGTAAAAGATGGCACCCATCCGGATGTTCCCCGACATCCTGATGCGGTGGCTGCCGCTGCCGAAGGCGTCAGAACCGCAGCAGAACACAATTCATCAATGGCCAACTTCTGGGGACATTTACAGTTCCGCCTTCTGGTACTGGGTGCTGTATGCTTTTTGTTTTGGCATCTTATTGAAATGATGAGCGTTGTTTCCAGTGCTAAGTAGCTCGCAAGTAGTCCTTCAACCTTAGACCGCAAATGGCGCGAACGGGTGCTGAGATGAGCATTGAGGGAGGAAAGATAGAGAATGACGAATGGTAATCGAAAGCGGATATTTGGTGACAAGGTGGAATTCAAATCCCTTTCATGTGCGCCAGTGAACGAACTTGGTGTCGTTTATCTGTTCGGGGTTTTGCACGATACTTTCGACTTCAAGCTCGAGTCCATCCAGTCTGGTTATCCAGACTGTTTAGCCAGGCGTAAAGTCGGTAATAATCGCTGGGAGGAAGTCAGAATCGAGTTCGAATATGACAGTCGTTCGTTCAAAACGCACGGCCACGATCCATCGGGAGTTGATGTCATCATTTGCTGGACACACAACTGGAAGGAATGTCCGAAGAGGATTGAGGTTATCGAACTTTCATCGTTTCTTGGAGATGCAGAGCAGATTGACAAACAAATACAAAAGAAAAAGACTCTCACCGAATGGCAATTGTTCTGCCAGCAGAAGCGTCTCGAAGGTTTGGCGTTTACTGAAATAGTGCGGCTTTGGAAAAAGCAAAAATATGAGAAAAGGCCCAACAAGGCTAATTCAGCCGACACAAAACAACGTGCGGCTGATTAGCAGCGTTCGTCGACGAGAAAAACACATAGAAGAAGTGGATATTTAAAAACATGCGGTTCAATAAATTCACATGGGAACTTTATTCCGGTTCAAAGCGAGGAGTAAAAGTTATCAGGAAATTTTCACGGGTGACTGATAGATTCATCGAATCAGAAGACAGAGTAATTACCTGGGAATTTTCCGATGAATATAAAAACCAATATCCTGTTGAAAAAGTCTCCATCAACGTCCAACAGTTGATTTATGACGCAGCTTCACAAGTCAAGTTCAAAAACTTGGATGATGCAAATCGCTACTACGAAAGAATTCTGTTTCGAAAAGGCGTTCCTTTTAAAATGGCCGACAAGAAAGGCAAAATGGACATCATTTACGTTTTTGGAGAAGATGATAGTGATTGGTATGATTATGTGGCGGCCGTATCACTTGGACTATATTCAGCACATCCAGATTATTTCTTGCCATATAATTTCCGCTGTAAATTTAATCAACTGGAGGAAATTCATGAGGAGTTCAATATTCCGATGCCGCCTGTCCCTGGCAAATTTAAAAAAGACGACAGAGGGCTCTATTATCTTTCGATAAATAAGGCATGGCAGGAGTTTCGCAATCTTCACGGGCTTTCCCCTGCCGAGACGTGTGCCTTCCTATATGATTTCGCTCCAGAATTTGTTACTCCAATGGACTCAAGAGATTTGCCATTACCTTCAAAAGTATGGCTGTCCACCGGCGGCGCATGGGACTTTGAATTTCTTGAGAAGTCGAAGGAAAACAGCATAAGCCGATGGGGTGGAAATCCAGCCGTTCGTAGAGGTGATATTATTTTGATGTACTGCGTTAGTCCTCACAAGTGTATCCATTCCATCTGGCGTGCTTGTTCTGATGGATTTATTGATCCATTTTTCCACTACCATGGAACGATTTGGATTTGCGGGAGGGTCAAGACAGTTCCCGTACCTTTTGCTGAATTGAAAGAAGACCCATTGCTTTCTCAAAAGGCGGCGGTCAAAGCTCATTTTCAAGGCCCAAGCAGCAAGGCATCTTGCACAGTTGAAGAGTATGAAGCAATTTTAAAAATAATGAAAAATAAGGGGCAAGACTTATCGGTACTGCCGAGAATTCCCCTAAGAGATGAATTGCCTCAAGTAAAACTTCAGGACGAGCATGATGTGGAAATACAACTTATTGAACCTTTTCTTGAAAGGCTTGGTTATAAGAAATCCGATTGGGTAAGGCAAATGCCAATCAAAATGGGCAGGGGCGAACGCAACTACCCTGATTACGCAATTGGGGCAAAGACCAAACATGGAGATGAAAGTGCCAGAATGGTTTTGGAATCAAAATATCAATTGAGTTCACACAGGGAGTTTATTGATGCATTTATGCAAGCTAAATCATATGCTTTGCGCCTTCAGTCAAAAATAATGGCTATGGCTGCCAAGGAAGGGGTCTGGGTGTTCCCCCCGAAAGATGAAAGTTTTGATATAAAAAGAGTAATTCATAAAACATGGGGCGAGTTGAATCATCCTGATGAGTTTCATGAATTGCGAAAATACATTGGAAGAAATGAAGTATTTCAAAGAAGATAATATCGATCGAAAGACGGACAATTCAGGATACTACAAGTCCATGCATCCAAACCCGCATCCACGGTGTGGATGATGGAGGGCGTGGGGGCAGAAGGGCGGGGCGTTCGTGTTGAACGTGCGTAGCTTTGGCCCATCCATTTTCCTCTTGAACATGCATAGCGAGCGAATACGATGCATTTTACCTTGCATACGGAGATTCCCCGTCCGCCGCAGGCGGGCTGCGGGGAGCTTCAATCGCAGGCACCAATTCTTGTAGTATCCCGAAAGGCAAATTATTAATTTGGGTGTCTTAGAAAGGCTCTGGGGAATCTTAAGGATTGTCTTTAAGTAATTTAATAAGAAGCAGCATAACTGTTTGATCCCGTTTTCACAATTGAGAGATGACGATAAAAATAAGGACCGCGATCAGGTTCGCCATTATCCGGGTTTTGCCGGAAGAGCGGGGCTGAAAATTGTGTTTGCGTGACTTTGATGGAAAAGCGAGGGGGTTTCGTATCAGGGCGGAAGAAAGAGTCGCCCTCCCGGACGAGCGCGATTATCACAATTCGAGGGATCATTGCTGAGTTGAGGAAGGATATTTAGGATTCGGCATGACAGCGGCAGGAAAAATTGACAATCTCCATAGATTGCATTATACTTCACCATAAGTTCCCATATGGAGAGGTATAATGATATTCTATGACGCTTTCGTTTTCTGGAACCCGTGGTGGACAGGAGAAATAGACTGGCTGAAGGCCCATGAAAGAGCCGACCTCTTATCTCTGAGACAGCTTTTCGGCAGAAAAGAGATACTCACGATCAGCGGCGTCAGGAGAAGCGGCAAGACGACCATGCTGCATCTCCTTATCGATCTCCTACTGAGAGAGGACGTGCCCGCCCGCAATATCCTTCATCTCAATTTAGAGGACCCCGCCGTCAAGGATACCTCGTTATATGATCTTTACGAGAAATATCTTGCGTTCATGAACCCTTCCGGCAAGGTGTATATCTTTCTCGATGAAGTCCAGGAGATAGAGGGCTGGCAGAAGGATCTGCGGAAGCTCTATGACGGAGTGCGGGGCCTGAAGATGGTGGTCACGGGTTCTAACTCCTCCCTGTTGAAGGGGGAATACGCAACGCTCCTGACGGGGAGGACGATTCCGCATGAGGTCTATCCCTTCTCTTTTCGGGAAATCGTAAAACTTAGGGGCATTCTCACGGACTTCGCGTTGCCTGCCATCATAAGCAGGAGGGCACGGATACGGCACGCCTTTAGCGAATACCTTTTGTACGGGGGCTTTCCCGAGGTCGTCAATGAGGAAAACACAAAGCTGAAGACCGCGCTTTTGAAGGAATATTACAACGGCATTCTGACGAGGGACGTTATCAGGAGATATGCCATACGGCGGCCGAAACAATACGAAAAAGCCGCGCATTTTCTGATGAGTAACGCGACGGCCCCGTTCAGCGTGAAGAACCTCTCCGGGCTTGTCGACGTCAACGTGCATACCCTTGAGGAGTATATAGGCTATCTCGAAGACGTCTACCTCCTCTTCGGCGTTAATCATTTTTCGTACAGTTTGAAAAAACAGATAACCTATCCGAGAAAGGCATACTGCGTGGACAACGGTTTCATCAGCGCCGTTTCATTCAAGTTCTCGGAAGACGCGGGTAGGCTCCTTGAAAATGCAGTCTTTGCTGCGCTCAAGGCGGCGGGGCGGGAGTGCTATTACTGGAAGGGGAAAAGAGAATGCGATTTCATCGTAAAAGAAGGCAAGGTCGTCAGCGATGCCATACAAGTGAGTTATTCCTTGAAAGATGCCGGCACAAGAAAGAGAGAGCTTGAGGGTCTCCTTGAGGCCATGAGGGAGTTCAAGCTCAAAAAAGGGACGATTCTCACCCATGATGAATCAGAGGACATTTCCATGGAGGGCAGGAAAATCGAGGTACTCCCCGTGTGGCAGTGGCTGCTGAGATAATATGAAACAGGTTCACAAGGAGGTCTGAAATATTCCGAAAGGCAAGTTATTGATTTGGGTATGTTAGAAAGGTTTTTCGCCTAACTAAAATCTGCAGCGAACCATTTTTCTTGCCGTAAGGGATATTTTGTGCGTAATATATAAATTTCAGAATCCAAACTCCAAATGAAACAGCCGTGTCTCAAGGAGACGAGACACAAAGGACAAAGAAAACAATCCCCCCTCATTCCCCCTTTAGTAAAGGGGGAAATACGTTTGGACAATAAATTTTTTGTGCGCTCTGTAGTTATATGCAAAAGATAAAGGGGTCAAAAATGGGGCTAAAAGGTAAAATAGGGTTTATTGGTGGCGGAAAGATGGGAGAGGCCCTCCTTAAGGGTCTGCTTAAAGCCAAAGAGGTAAAGTCCGAACAGGTCTGTGCGTTCGACGCCAGCGCCGTTTGCCTGGAACATCTTAAAGAGGCGTACGGCATCAATATCTGCCGGAGCAACCAGGAACTGGCCGCCCAAAGTGATGTAATCGTATTGGCGGTCAAACCCCAGGTGATGGGCGCAGTCCTGGACGAAATAAAGTCCGGGGTGACAGCGAAACACCTGGTTATTTCCATTGCGGCGGGCATCCCTCTGCCATATCTGGAAAGCAGGCTGCCGGAAAAGAGCCGTGTCATCCGGGTCATGCCGAATACCCCGGCCCTTATCGGGGAGGGAGCGGCGGCCATGGCCAAAGGTAAATATGCCGGCGTAAGGGACTTGCAGGTTGCCGAGCAGGTATTCTCTGCGGTAGGGAGGACGGTAATTGTTGAAGAAAAGTATCTTGATGCCGTCACCGGTCTTTCCGGGAGCGGTCCGGCCTACGTATTTGCCATTATGGAGGCCTTCATTGATGCCGGAGTCAGGATGGGACTTTCCCGTGAGGTGGCCAGGGCGCTTACTTTACAGACCGTACTCGGTTCGGTAAAATTGGCTATGGAGTCGGGTGAGCACCTGGGCTGTCTTAAAGATATGGTCACCTCGCCCGGCGGCACCACCATAGCCGGTTTGCATGTCATGGCCAGGGCCGGTCTCAACGGCATTCTGATGGATGCGGTCGAGGCGGCCACCAGAAGATCGCAGGAGTTAAGGGAAGAGGTTTTAAAAAGTTAGGGCAGATGCGGGTAATTTTTATATTGTTAAAAACAATGGGAAGCTGATAACATATAAAAAATCGCTTGATCCTGGAGGTAAAGACCATGAAGAAGACTATTGAAAATCTGGTCAAGGCATTTATCGGCGAGAGCCAGGCCAGTAACAGGTATTCCTTCTACTCTAAGATTGCAAAGAAAGAAGGGTTTGAACAGATCGCCGAGATTTTCCTCATTACCGCGGAGAATGAAAAAGAACACGCCAGTTGGCTGTTCAAGCTGATCAATGAATTAAAAAAGAAGAGCGCTGAGAAGCTGGACGAGATCACGGTGGAAGCCACCGCTCCAACCGTGCTGGGCACTACGGCTGAAAACCTGAAGGCCGCCATCGCGGGCGAGCATTATGAATATACCAGCATGTATCCTGAATTTGCGGATACGGCGGAAAATGAAGGGCTTCCGGAGATCGCGCTGCGGTTACGTGCTATTGCCAAGGCCGAAGAGCATCACGAGGAAAGATATAAAAAATTACTTAAAGAGGTTGAGGCCGGCACTGTCTTCAGGAAAGAAAAAGAGGTGGCGTGGGTCTGCCGGGAATGCGGTTATGTGCACTTCGGGACCGAGCCGCCGGAAAAATGCCCTTCCTGCGATCACGAGAGAAGCTACTATCAGGTTAAGTGTGAGGAGTATTGATTTCATAGAGTTGCACAGGCAAATAAAAAGGGGCTAACCGTTTATAGTTAGCCCCTTAATTTTTGGCGTCCCCAACCGGATTTGAACCGGTGTTGCCGGCGTGAAAGGCCGGTGTCCTGGACCTGACTAGACGATGGGGACGTGTTTCATTATTCTATTATTTACTGGTGGGCCGTGCTGGACTCGAACCAGCGACTCTCTGCTTAAAAGGCAGATACTCTACCACCTGAGTTAACGGCCCGCATTTGCAGGAAAGAGGCCGTATAGCTAACATATAGAGAGCAAGCTTGTCAAGGCCAAATTGCCCCGCTACTTTACCAGACATTCGCAATGGAATCAACCTTTAGTGCGCTTCGAGGCAGGACGCCTTGTGGCTTTTAATGTCCGCTTTTTTCCCTGAAGGCATATTTCGGCAGACGTCGGCCCCGGATTCTTAAGAGACGGCTGACCGGTGGACTCAAGAACGCTAAGCCAGAGCCGGCCGTTAGGATCAATCTGTTTCCGGCGGGCTATGGCGCTCTTCAGGGGGACATGGACATAGCGGTTGTTCCACAGGCTGACCAGCATGCCTGTTTTTCCCGCCATACCGGCATGGACGGCCATTTGCCCCAGGAAGCCGCAGAATATACGGTCATTCACATTCGCCGGAACGCTGCGGATGATATAGCTGGGGTCAATATAACGTATGTTGACCGGCATCTTAATCCGATCAAAGTAGTCTTTGATCTGGTCGCGTAAGTACTTGCCTATATCACCTAACTTGATGTTACCGGAAGGATCACGTTTAACTTCTTTAGCCATCACATATTTTTGTCCGGCCCCTTCGGCTGCTACAATAACCGCGTGTCTGCGAGCGATGAGCCGTTTTTGCAAGACATCCAGGAGACCATGTTCACCTTCAATATCAAAATCGATTTCAGGAATGAGTACCAAATTAACTTCTTTCAGGGCCAGGGCTGCGGTGGCCGCTATGAATCCGGAGTGCCGGCCCATGAGCTTAACCAGACCGACCCCGTTCGGCGCGCCTATAGCCTCGGTATGCGCCGACCGGATGGCCAGGGCGGCCATTTCCACCGCCGTATCAAATCCGAACGACTTGGAGACGAGGAAGATATCATTGTCGATAGTCTTTGGGATGCCGATAATCGATATCTTCTCCCCGCGCCGCGCCACCTCATCCGTTATGGAGGCAGCGGCATGAAGGGTCCCGTCGCCGCCGATGAGGAAGAGCATGCCGATGTTCAGTCTTTCCAGGGCATCGACAATTTCTTCTATGTCCTGATGGCCGCGGGAGGAGGCCAGAAACGTCCCCCCCATCTCATGGATATTGGCCACTACGGACGGAGTTAACTCCAGCATCTCATGCCCGTATCGGGGGATGAACCCCTGCAGTCCATAACGTATGCCATAGATATGGCGTACGCCGTACGTATGGTAGAGAGCGAGGACTATAGAACGAATTACGTCATTGATACCCGGACACAACCCCCCCGCAGTGACTATGGCACATCTCAGTTTTTTCGGGTCAAAGTATATCTTCTTTCGCGGCCCGCCCAGCTCCAGCGTAACCGGGTCTATCCTTTTTTCCAGGCAGTGGCGAAAGTATTTTTCTCTCTGGTAAAAGAGTATGCGATCGCTATCGGAAGCAAAGTTGGTATATTCTCCTCCGATGTCAATATCCGGGATGGGGGAGTCTATTTTAGCCGTCCCGAGTGTCTGTATGGCGGTATCAATTTTTTCTTTGGTGTAATCGGTCTCTTTCATGGGACGGCCCCTTTTCGTGTTAGTTAACCATGCGTAGCGAGCGCATTCCCCCTGCTTGCCATCCAGGTCCGACACCGGTGGGCTGCGGGGAACTTCAACCTTTGTCCCTGGCCAGTATATCGGAAATTATGGAGAAGTTCTTAATAGTTATACCCAAAAATAGACGGGGAGGTTTCTATGCTTACACGAGGAATTTAAACTCGCCTTTCCCCAGCAGATCATGGAGATGGAGTATTCCCTTTATATTTTTTCGGGTGTCAACTATGGGCAACACCGTGATTTCGTGTTGTTGCATTATGCTTAATGCATCAGCGGCCAGCATATCAGCGCCGATGGTTTTAGGGTCAGCGGTCATAATTTCTTCAACCTTCATGTTGTCAAGACGGTCGTACCGTAAGATGATGCGTCTGAGATCACCATCGGTAATGATACCGGCAAGCTTTTGTTTTTCTCTGGTTATAAGCACCGCCCCTATATTTTTTGTATTCAACTCTTTTATGGCCCCGGGAAGGTGGGTGCCTACGGGCACCACCGGGATCTTCTTACCCTTCAGCATGACTTCACCGACCAGGACTTTCAGTCTGTCACCCAGGCTGCCGCCGGGATGGTAGCGGTAAAAATCCCGCTCGTTGAAGTTACGTTTATGAAGAAGCGTTACGGCCAGGGCGTCACCCACGGCCAGTATGGCCGTGGTGCTGGCGGTGGGGGCCAGCCCCAGGGGGCAGGCCTCACGTTCTACACCGACGTCTATGGCTACGTCACTTTGTGTGGCCAGTGTGGACTTAAGATTTCCGGTTAAGGCCACAACTCTGGCTCCCAGGCGCTTGATCTGCGGGATGAGAGCGGTTAATTCCCTTGTCTCTCCGCTGTTGGAGACGGCAATTACAATATCGTGGTTGCCTACCATGCCCAGATCACCGTGCATGGCCTCTACCGGATGCAGGAAAAGGGCGGCTGTGCCTGTACTGCTCAACGTGGCGGCAATTTTCCGGCCCACTATACCGGACTTGCCGATACCGGTGACAATGACCCTGCCTTTTATTTCGTAGATCAGCTCTACGGCCCTTACAAACTCGTTATCGAGCTTATCTATGAGCTTTAGAATGCCTTCAGCCTCGATCTGGAGAACTTCTTTTGCCTGCCTGAGTGTCATAGTTAAATCGGTCCCCGGTTCTAAGATTCGTGTTTTTTGCGGCAGAAGATCATGTTCGGGTCAGCTTTTTTCTTTTTCCAGGCAGTATTTGGAGAATTCTTCTTCAAGCAGAAGAGGATAATTGCCGTCAAAGCAGGCCAGACAAAAACGGTTTTGCTCACCATTGACCGACTTCAGGAGTCCCTCCAGGCTAAGATAGTGCAGGCTATCCAACCCGAGATAACGACGGATTTCTTCTACAGAGAACCTGGAAGCGATTAATTCTCCCAGGTTGGAGAAATCTATGCCGTAATAGCAGGGAAAGCGATGGGGCGGGCAGCTTACCAGCATGTGCACCTCCCTGGCTCCGGCTCCCCTGATGGTGTGTACGCGGGTACGCGATGTTGTGCCCCTTATGATGGAGTCTTCAACGATTATCACACGCTTGTTTTTAAGCAGGCACCGGACTGGATTCAGTTTTACCTTCACGCCGAAGTCGCGCATGGTCTGTGATGGCTGAATGAATGTCCGTCCTACATAATGATTGCGTATTACGCCTATCTCAAAGGGTATACCCGAGGCCTGGGCCGCACCTACCGCAGCATAATTACCTGAGTCAGGAAAGGGCATAACGAAATCGCCCTGGACTTGCGCCTCCCGGGCCAATAATTCCCCCATGCGTTTACGGGTCATATAAACATTGGTGCCGAAAATATTGCTGTCCGGCCGGGCAAAATAGATCAACTCAAATATACAGAAAGAGGGCCTTACTTCAGGAAAGGGTTTTACAGAGCGGAGCCCGTTTTGATCGATGATTATTATCTCTCCCGGTTCTACATCGCGCATATAATGCGCTTCAATGAGGTCCAGGGCGCAGGTCTCAGAGGCTAATACGTAGCTGTCATTTAATTTACCCAGACAGAGAGGACGAAAGCCGCGGGGGTCACGGATAGCGATTAACTTATCTTCCGTCAGCAGGACGATGGAATAAGCCCCCTTTAACAGAGAAAAGGCGTCTATAACAGCTTCTTCCAGCCCTTTATGTGCCGACTTGGCAATCAGATGGAGGATGACCTCGCTGTCCATGGTGGATTGGAATATAGAGCCTTCGTTTTCCAGCTTGCTGCGGATGCTTCGGGCATTTATCAAATTGCCGTTGTGGGCGAGGGCCAGGGTCTTTCCCTTGTGGCAGACAGTAAAGGGTTGGGCGTTTTTAAGGAGGGAAGATCCGGTGGTAGAGTAACGCACATGCCCTACTGCCATGTGGCCGGGAAGGTTAGAGAGGATGGCCTCATTAAAGACATCGGGAACCAGCCCCATGGCCTTGTGTTCCCGGACTTTGGATCCATCCGAGACTACAATACCGGCGCTTTCCTGCCCCCGATGTTGCAGGGCATAGAGACCAAAGTAGGTCAGCTTTGCCGCTTCCGGATGATTATATATGCCAAACACACCGCATTCTTCACGCGGCCGGTTAGGGATACACAGATTCATTTTTTACTCCGGGTTAATTCCTGTACCGGTTTTTAATCCGGCATCACTTTGCAGGTTATGATACTCCTGAACAGGGCTTACCTGCAACTTTTTTTGCAGCAGGGCCTCAATGGCCGCGGCTATGGCCCTGGCCCCGGCTATGGTAGTAGTATAGGATATGCGGTAATCAAGCGTGGCCCGGCGGATTTTATAGGAATCCCGGGTAGTGCTGGCTCCCAGAGAGGTGTTGATTACCAACTGAATAGCGCCGTTTTTAATGTGATCCACCACATGGGGACGGCCCTCCGACACCTTATGGACAGTTTCGCAGGCAATCCCGTTGGAAGCCAGAAACGCGGCTGTGCCCCGGGTGGCCAGGGTTTTGAATCCAATATCGGCCAGTTTTCGGGCGACAGGGAGGACGGCCATTTTATCTTTGTCACGCACACTGATAAAAACCGTGCCGGATAGGGGGAGATTCTGGCCTGCGGCCAACTGCGATTTGGCAAAGGCCATGCCGAAACTTTCGTCGATGCCCATAACTTCCCCGGTGGACCTCATCTCCGGCCCGAGGAGGGTATCTACCCCCGGAAAGCGGTCAAACGGAAATACGGCCTCTTTCACCGCTATATGCCCTATTTCTTTTTCGGTGGTAAGCCCCAGCTCTCGGAGCGTTTTCCCGAGCATGACCTTCGTGGCCACCTTGGCCAGTGGAACGCCTGTGGCCTTGCTCACAAAAGGCACAGTGCGCGAAGCCCGCGGATTGACCTCCAGCACATAGATATCCTTGTCCTTTATGGCATACTGGACGTTCATGAGGCCGATGACATTCAGTTCTCTGGCCATGGCCTTTGTGTCCTTTTTTATTCTATCGATTAAATCAGGGCTCAGGGTGTGAGGGGGAAGGACGCAGGCGCTGTCGCCGGAATGGATACCGGCCTCTTCAATATGCTCCATTATCCCGCCGATGATGGTCTCCTGACCATCGGAGACGGCATCTACATCGATCTCGACCGCGTCTTCCAGAAACTTATCGATAAGCACCGGATGTTCGGAAGAGGCCATAACTGCGGATTCAATAAAATCCTCCAGATCATGGTCATCATAAATAATACGCATGGCCCGTCCGCCCAGGACGTAAGAAGGACGCATGACCACCGGGTAGCCGATGGACCGGGCCACGGCCAGGGCATCTTCCTTGACAGTAGCCGTGCCGTTGGGCGGCTGCTTCAGGCCCAGCTTTTGCAACATAGTCTGGAAACGCTTCCGGTCTTCCGCACGGTCGATGCTATCCGGGGATGTCCCCATTATCCTTACCCCGGTTTGGGCCAGAGGTACGGCCAGATTGAGGGGCGTCTGGCCGCCGAATTGTACAATGACGCCCAGGGGTTTTTCTTTGGCGATGATATTCAGGATGTCTTCCTTGGTCAGAGGCTCGAAATAGAGCTTATCTGACGTATCATAATCAGTGCTCACGGTCTCCGGGTTGCTGTTGACCATGATGCTCTCATAGCCCTCCTCGCGCAGGGCAAAAGAGGCATGGACACAGCAGTAATCAAATTCTATCCCCTGGCCGATGCGGTTAGGTCCTCCGCCCAGAATCATCACCCTGGGGCGTTCGGAAGGGCGGGATTCATCCTCCGTTTCATAAGTGGAGTAATAATAAGGGGTATAGGCCTCAAACTCCGCCGCACAGGTGTCCACCAGTTTATAGACCGGTTTGATGCCTGCCTTCTCGCGCCGGCTGCGGATTTCATCCTCAGTCCGGCCGGTCAGGTAGCCCAGTTGATAATCGGAGAACCCTGTTTTCTTGGCCTGGCGCAGAAGGTCTTCGGTAAGTTTTTTATCCGCGGACCGGATATTACGTTCCACATCCAGTATCTGCCGCATATTTTCCAGAAACCAGGGGTCTATTCCGGTCAATTCGTGAATTTTTTTGGTATCCAGACCGGCCAGCATGGCATAACGTATATAGAAGATGCGCTGGGAATTGGGGATGCGGAGCTTTTCTTCTATTTCGGCCATAGGAGGAAGGCTCCGGCTGCGTTCGTAACTATCCTTCCCATCGGCTCCCCATCCGTAACGTCCGATCTCCAGAGAACGGAGACCTTTTTGCAGGGCCTCCTTGAAGGTGCGTCCGATGGCCATGGTCTCGCCTACGGACTTCATGGCCGTGGTAAGGTAATCCTCGGCGCCCGGAAATTTCTCAAAGGTCCAGCGCGGGATTTTTACTACGCAGTAGTCGATGGTGGGTTCAAAGGAGGCCATGGTCTCCCTTGTAATATCATTCGGGATTTCATCCAGGGTATAGCCGACGGCCAGTTTGGCGGCGATCTTGGCGATGGGGAAGCCCGTGGCCTTGGAGGCCAAAGCGGAACTGCGTGAGACGCGCGGATTCATCTCAATGACCACCATCTCTCCGTTTTCCGGATTTACGGCGAACTGGATATTGGAACCGCCAGTCTCCACCCCTATTTCGCGGATGATAGCGATGGCCGCATCACGCATCATTTGATATTCCCGGTCGGTCAGGGTCTGGGCCGGGGCCACGGTTATGCTGTCGCCGGTGTGGACGCCCATGGGGTCGAAGTTTTCGATCGAACAGATAATGACCACATTATCTTTAACGTCGCGCATGACCTCCAGCTCGTATTCCTTCCAGCCGATGACCGATTCTTCCAGCATAACCTCATTTATCATACTGAGATCAAGGCCCGAGGCCGCCATTTTTTCCAGGTCTTCCCGGTTATAGGCCACGCCGCCCCCGGTGCCGCCCAGGGTAAAACTGGGCCGGACGATGAGCGGGTAGCCGATCTCAACGGCGATGCGGCGCACGTCGTCCATATTGCGGGCGATGCCGCTGTTGGGTATCCGGAGGCCGATATTCCGCATGGCCTCCCGGAAGAGATCCCGGTCTTCGGCCTTTCTGATTACGGAGGCTGAGGCCGCGATCATCTCTACGCCGAAGCGATCCAGGACACCCATGTCCGCTACCTTGATGGCTACATTTAGGCCGGTCTGCCCGCCCAGGGTGGGCAGTAAGGCATCCGGTCTTTCCTTTTCAATGACTCCGGCCACCATCTCCGGGGTAATAGGTTCTATATAAGTGCGGTTGGCCGTATCCGGGTCGGTCATGATGGTAGCCGGGTTGCTGTTTATCAGGACAACCTCATAACCTTCTTCCCTGAGGGCCTTGCAGGCCTGAGTACCCGAGTAGTCAAACTCACAGGCCTGACTGATAATGATAGGGCCGGAGCCTATAATCAGTATCTTTTTTATGTCGTTACGCTTGGGCACGCTTAGACCCCTCTCAAGCTGACTCGTAAATCGTGAATTGTGAATCGTAATTAAAGCTATCAGCAGTCAGCTTTCAGCTTTCCAGTTGCGGGTTACGCGTTACGGGTTAGAAAACTCGCAACCCGAGACCCTTCTCCCGACTCATCACCCATCACTCTTCATCAGGGCCGCGAACTGATCGAAGAGATATGCGGCGTCATGGGGGCCGGGGGCGTTTTCCGGGTGATATTGCACCGAGAAGACAGGATAACGCCGGTGTCGCATCCCCTCCAGGGTCTGGTCGTTAAGATTGACGTGGGTGACCTCTACCTCTTTTTTATCTAAAGAGTTTATGTCCACACAGAAGCCGTGATTCTGCGCCGTGATCTCCACCCGTCCGGTAAGCAGGTTCTTTACCGGCTGGTTCCCCCCACGGTGGCCGAACTTGAGTTTATAGGTCCTGCCGCCAAGGGCCAGACCCAATAGCTGGTGGCCCAGACATATACCAAAGATAGGCTTTTTGCCTATAAGATCGCGTATGGTCCCGACTACACCGGGTATGCCCGCCGGGTCCCCTGGGCCGTTTGAGAGAAAGATTCCGTCCGGCTCCAGGGCCAGGATATCACAGGCGTTCGCTGTGGCCGGGAGGACTATTACCTCACAGCCGCTATTTTTCAGGCAGCGCAGGATGTTGAATTTTATGCCGTAATCCAGGGCCACCACTCGGAAGGCAGTCCCTTTTGGTGCGGCCGCTTTTTCTACCGGGCGGTCTTCCCAGACATAGGGTGCGGAGCAGGTAACTTCCCTGACCATATCCCGGCCTACCAGGCCGGGTGAGTCCTTGGCTTTTTTTATCAGGGATGCCGGGTCAAGGTCTTCCGTGGAAATTACCCCTTTCATGGCCCCGGCCAGCCGTATGTGTCTGGTAAGGGCGCGCGTATCTACATCCTCGACGCCCAGCACATTATATCGTTCCAGAAACTCTTTCAAGGTCTGAGCGGATCGCCAGTTACTGGGGACGCCCTGATATTCTTTGACAATAAAGGCCTCGGCCTGAATACGGCGTGACTCCATATCTGCGCTGTTTATGCCATAGTTGCCGATCAAGGGGTAAGTCATGGTGACTATTTGTCCTTTATAGGAAGGGTCGGTCAGGATCTCCTGATAGCCGGTCATGCTGGTATTAAAGACTATCTCGCCATAGACTTCCCCGTGGCCGGCAAAGGTCCGGCCGCTAAAAATCCTGCCGTCTTCGAGTGCAATCAATGCCTTCATGCTGCTTCCTTACGGCCAGCGCCTTCCAGTACTTTTTTGATGAGAAGGGCCTGCTTTTGTGCCGTTCCCTGATTGGCCTCCACGGCCTTTTCCCCTTGCAGCCCGCGCGCCTGCAACTCGGCCGGGTTTTCTAAAAACCAGATGGCTTTTTCGGCAAGATCGCGGGCATCCCGGATTTCCACGCCGGCCATAACCGATTCGAGAAGAATTTTGGCATCCAGAAAATCCTGCATGGACGGCCCATAGAAGACCACTTTCCCCCAGATGGCGGCCTCCAGTATATTATGCCCTCCATACGGTATAAGACTGCCGCCGCAGAAGATAATCGTGCCTATGCTATAGAGATGGAACAAATCCCCTATCGAATCCACCAGGATGACGGATGGTCTTGTCTCAGGGGCAAGGTTGCTCCATTTGGTATAGTCCCATCCATTCTTCTTGAGCAGGGCTTCGACTCCGGAGACCCTTTCTATATGCCGTGGGGCAAGGATCAGCAGCATGCCCGGATATTTCCTATGCAGGAATTGATAGGCCTGCAGGATAATCTCCTCTTCGCCCGTATGGGTGCTCCCGGCAATAAAGACTATATCATCAGGCATAAGCCCCAGCCGTTTCCGCATGGCATCTTTAACTTCCGGTCCGGCCTGCCGGGACAGAAGGTCATACTTGGCGTTGCCCTGGACCACGACCTTATGTCTCTCTGCTCCCAGGGCCAGGATACGTTCGGCATCGTCTTCCCGGATCATGCTTAAGTAATCAAATCTTTCCAGGACAGGCCGCATAAACGACCTGATTTTTTGATAACGGGCCAAGGAACGCGTCGATATACGTCCGTTAACCAGTATAATTTTGCTGCCCTGGCGGTGTGCCCGATAAATAAAACCCGGCCAAAGCTCTGTTTCCAGGCAGATTACGGCCTCCGGGGAGACTAACCGCAAGGCCCGGCCTACTACCCAGCCGATGTCTATTGGAAAAAAGGTACAGAGGGCCTGATCCCCTAATTTTTCCCTGGCTATTTGTTGCCCCTGCTCGGTAACTGTGGAGAGGACAAATAATAAATCAGTAGGCAATATCTCCTTCAGAGAGGCTATTAAGGCGGCCGCTACCCTTACCTCACCCACGGAGACGGCGTGAATCCACAACCGGCGGGGGCTTGCCTGTAGCCTTTTCTTTAAGGAAGCGGGGTAAAATCCCAGGCGTTGCCAAAGGCCCCGGCGGTGTTTGCCGGTAACCAGACTATAAACTAAAAAGAGGGGAAAGAAAGGAATGAAAAGTGCGCTGACTAAGACGTCATAAATTTTATATGCCCAGGGCATCTTTCCCCATAATCAAATGATGATCTTATAAAAAGTCCAAATTACCGCAGATCGCTGAGAACGCTGAGATAACATACTGAATGGTTTACAGTTTTTCTCTGTGGACTTTGGGTCCTCCTGCGGCGGCATCTACGATGCTCAGCGGTGAAAAGACTTTTATGCGGTAATATAATCAATCTCAGGCGTTAGTCAAGTCTTTTACCGTAGTAGCGCAGGGCTTCAGGAAGGTGCTCTTTGATGTTTCGAATACGGGTTTCATCAGCAGGATGGGTGGACAGGAAGGCCGGGATCCTGTCCTTTTCCGCCCGAGACAGGCGTTGCCAGAAGGCTATGGCCTCTTCGGGATCATACCCGGCCCGGGCCATCAGGATGAGGCCGATACGGTCGGCCTCCAGCTCATGCGTGCGGCTGAAGGGCAGGATAAACCCGATCTGCGCCCCTACCCCGTAGGCCATGTTCGCAGCCTGTACGGCTACAGCGCTTTTCTCGTTTATGGCGATATTCATGGCCTCCTGTCCTATCTGGGCGATCAGGGAGGTGGTCATACGTTCGGCCCCGTGGCGGGCAATGGCGTGGGCCACCTCATGGCTTATTACGGTGGCCAGTCCGTTTTCGTCTTTAGTGTAAGGCAGTATGCCCGTATAGATGGCGACCTTGCCGCCGGGGAGACAGAAGGCATTCGCCGTCTTATCGTCCTCGATGACATTAAATTCCCATTCGAATTCAGGATGGTCTGCGGCCCCGGCAATACGTAGTCCGACGTTCCTTACCTGGCCGACTAATTTTTCATCCCTGGATAACTTAGACTCACTCATTATCTTTCGATAGGATTTAAGGCCGAGGGCCGTCTCTTCTCCTTCGTCAATCAATATGAGCCGGGAACGGCCGGTAAAGGGGGCAGCAGTACAGGCACATAGCAAAACGCAAAGACAGAGGCACAGAAAGTTTATGATTGGTCCAAGCCACAATCCCTTTTGAACATGCATAGCAAGCACATTCCCCGCTGCTTGCGGCGGGGTTAGCGAACGAATACGATGCATTTTACCTTGCATACGGAGATTCCCTGTCCGCCGTAGGTCCGCCTGCGGCGGACGGGGAGCTTCAATCAGTCTCATCAGTGAAACCTCCTCATTTTACAGGCTGAACACCACCTTCGATCCTTTTATATCATAATACCGCCGTCCAGACAACTAATTGGTTCCCGTCCGAAACCCCGCATTTTTCCCTCTTCCCCCGGCTCCATCCTTGTAGGAGCACTCTCCAGGTGTCTGCCTGGGCGAAAAAAATCAAGACAAACATCATCTTAAACTGAACGCTGATGGCTCATCCGGAAGGTTATGGATGGATGTTTCACATTGTAACGGGATAGCTGAAATCAGTATCGTGTGACTATCTTATTGTTTTTTCGATATAAATAGTCTTGACGGGATTTAATGTTACTTTTTGTAACATGCCGGCGTATCGAGGCGTGCGAAAAAATATAGCTATTACAGATAGTTAAGTGATGCAGGGGACGTGGCACGGAGTTTGAGTTATTCGGGTCATCACAACGGGAAATTATTAGAAACAAGCAGGAGGAAAACGGACATGGGATTTAGAAAGATTTGGGAAAACGTGATGCTGGCGGTCACGTTTGCCGAGGCTGGAGAGTTTGATACGGCCAGGCAGATTATGGGGGAGGAAAGATACCTGCGTGATAAATACGCGGGACCCCGGGCGGGACAAGGGTCTCTTAAGGAGAAAAGGGTTACGACCGGCGGGCCGTCGGCCGGGCGGTAAACGGGGCATTTGTTTCAAACGCTTGCATGGAAGCGAGGAGGCAGGGGGAACTGTAGTCGGTAGATTATGCGGGTCGGCTGATACCTGTCTGAACTCCCCGGCAGATTTCACGGCAATAAGTGTGGAGGATAATGGCTCATTATGTGGGACCTGATCAGAAAAATACAAGATGCTATGACGGCGGTCGCCTTTGCTGAGGCCGGGGAATTCGAGATCGCCCGGGAGATTATAGGCCCGGAAAGACCTAAGTACAAAAAGATATTACTGGGTATAAGAGGCCCCCATCCGAACAGAGAACCCTTGCTTTGCGCCAAAAATCTGTGCAGCCGGATGGAGGCATCGCTTGAAATTCTTTACATAGTCAATCCGGACAGCGCGGCGCTCCATGAGTGGAAGGCATCTGAGCACAAAAAAGAGATGACCAGGGGATTTCTTGATGATGCGCTTGGTATGCTCAATTCCCACATCCTTGAACTTGATATGGAGGGAATAATCAGCAGGGTTTTCTTCCGGATGGGCGGCACCCTGGAGAGAGAAATACCCTCATATATCGACAGCCATAAGGGCATAACCCTGGTGGTTATCGAGCCGTTGCATGGGGAAAGAAATAACCGGCCGGGCGTAGAAGAAAGACTATCGGGAGACTGCAATGCGCGGGGTTGTCCCCTCGTAGTTACGATGCCAAGGCATGTGGATAAGCTTGATAATGAGACGAGCCGGATGAGGAAGGGGGTGAAGAGCTAACACGAATTTAACGTTCATCTTATCGCTGAGTATAAAGGCCTCGTTGCAGAGGCAGAAATGCTGAAAATACGAGATTTCATCTAGGAAAACAAAAGCAATATAAACGAAAATAAGGAGTGCGAAATGGCTGATAGTCACAGCAGTACAGGAAATAAACCTATTGGCAAGATGATATTATTCGGCATAGGCTCAATAATACTTTATGCAATAGTTTTTACCAATGAAGGCCTGGTTACCGAATGGTTTACGAAGGGTAAGTGGTTTGCGGCCCTGCCTATTATTACGGTCTTCATCTTTTCTTTCGTCCACGGCGCTTTTGCCAGTTATCTGTGGTCGGTACTGGGTCTGGAAGTTGTTAAGAAAAAATAGGGAGGCATGAGATGCACGATATAGTACAACAAGCGACAAATTTTATCGACTTAGGCGCGATGCAGGTTGTATTTCTGTTCATAGTCGGCTTTATTGGCGGATTGGTAAGCGGTTTTATCGGTTCAGGCGGGGCATTTGTCCTGACGCCGGGGATGATGAGCCTGGGCATACCGGGCACGGTGGCTGTGGCCAGCAACATGTGCCACAAATTCCCGAAGGCCATGGTCGGCGCCTATAAACGTTTCAAGTATGGCCAGGTGGATATAAAACTGGGTCTGGTGATGGCGGCCTCTGCCATTATCGGGGTCCAGATAGGCATCAGGATTCAGGAGGCGGTCTTGGCCGCGTGGGGGGAGGCCGGTTCAAATCTTTATGTAAGCCTCTCTTTTGTGGCTGTTCTTCTGATTGTCGGGGGCTATGTGTTTTATGACGCATGGAAGACATCAAAGTCCGGTGGGGAAGAAAAGGTGACGGCCCTGGCCAGAAAGCTACAGAGTATAAACCTTCCGCCCATGATCCATTTCAAGAGGGCAAACGTAAGAATCTCCCTGTGGTTTACAATACCGGTAGGTTTTGCCACGGGGATGCTTGCTGCCACGATAGCCGTAGGGGGATTTGTCGGCGTTCCCGGAATGATATATGTAATGGGCGCTTCCAGTCTCATTGCCAGCGCCACCGAACTCGTAATAGCCTTTGTAATGGGATTCGGCGGCTCCGTGAAGTGGGCGATGAACGGCATGGTGGATATCAGGCTTACTCTTATAATTCTGGCCGGTTCTCTGATAGGGGTTCAGCTCGGGGCTATCGGCACGACCTATGTAAAAGAGCATATGATCAAGGTGGTGATGGGCACAATAATGCTTATCGTCGCTGTCAGCCGCGGATTGGCCGTACCGACCTATTTGACGGATCTGGGGATAATGCACGTTTCTAAAGAGACCTTAACCATGCTGGATAGATTAAGTTTCATATCTATGAGCATCGCTTTACTCACCGGTGCGGTTATCATTCTGGGCGCCATGTGGAAGGGAAAGAAGGCCCAGACCCTGGAAAAGACACCGGCCCCGGCTTTTGTAAGGTCTCCGAAATAGTGAATCCGGTCCAGAGGAGAGTTTATGGGAAAATACAGAAAGATACTCGTAGCTATCGATGGTTCGGAGTCCGGCAAGAACGCCCTGCGCCAGGCCTTTAAACTGGCTGATACGGAAAAGAGCTGGCTCGCGGTGGTCTCTGTCGCCCCCTCCTATGCAGGCGACCTTTCTCTGGTCGGTGTGCCGAATATTGAGGAGGTTATATCCGGACCATACCGAGGGTTTTTAGCTGAGGCGAAGGAAATGGCCGAGGCAGATGGCAGATTTATCAGGACGGCCTGTGAACAGGGTGAACCCTATGAGAGGATAGTTGACCTGGCAGAGGCGGAAAACTGTGATCTGATCATGATGGGCAGGAAGGGCGCTACCAAGCTCGAAAAAATGCTTATGGGCAGTGTCACCGCCCGGGTAATCGGCTACAGCCAGAGGGATGTCCTGGTGGTGCCGCAAGACGAAAGTATCGGCTGGAATAAGATCCTGGCCCCTACCGACGGTTCAAGATTCAGCGAAAAGGCCGTGGAGAAGGCCGTTGATTTTGCCAAATCCTATGGCGGAGAGTTGGAAGTGGTATCCGTGGCCCCGATTACGGAAGAACTCTATGCCCAGGCTCCGAATGTAGCCGAGGACCTTATTAAAAAGGCCCGGTCTTTCACGGAGGAGGCCAGGGCAAAGGCTGAGGCCGGAGGGATTGCGGCAAAAACATACGTGGCCGAAGGCGAGCCCTATGAAGTGATAACCAAACTGGCCGGGGAACACCACTCTGACGTCATCATCATGGGGAGCCATGGCAAAACGGGGCTTAAAAGACTTCTCATGGGCAGTGTGGCAGGGAAGACCATCGGCCACTCTCCGTGTCCGGTACTGGTGGTAAAGTAGGACGGATGCTGCTCTGCTAGGAAAAGGTCTAACAAAATTTGATTTGCCGGGCGCTTGAGGCAACGCGCCCGGCAAATCAAATTCTATTTCAAGACCAGATCAATAAGTTCTCTTACGTCATCTACATAAATAATCTCAATTCCCTCTGTCAGCTCCGGAGGGAGGTCTTCTACATCAATTCTGTTTCTCCGGGGGAAAACCGCCGTCCTTACTCCCGCCCTGCGGGCGGCCAGTATCTTTTCCTTAACGGCCCCTACGGGCAGAATTCTTCCGCTTAAAGTCAGCTCACCGGTCATGGCCACATCACGTCTGGCCGGTCTTTCCGTGAGTACGGAAATAATGGCCATGGCGATGGTTATGCCGGCTGATGGTCCATCTTTGGGCATAGCCGCCGCCGGAACATGGACATGGATATCCTGAAAATCAAAAAAGTTCTCGGGGATATTAAAGATACGGGCATGGGATCGTATGTAACTGAGGGCTGCCCGGGCCGACTCCTGCATAATCTCACCGAGAGAACCGGTCATGATGAGGTCCTTCCGGCCCTTCATCCTGGTGGCTTCGACAAAAATGATATCGCCTCCCGATTCCGTCCAGACCAGGCCGGTGGTTACACCCACACGATCCCTGGCTTCTGTAACCTCGAAGGAGAACTTTCGGGGCCCCAGGTACCGCTCAATAGCATCCGGGATTATAGTCTGTCGCAGGACGTTATCTTCCCGCTTTGTGACGATCTCTTTGGCTAACTTCCGGCAGATGGAACCAATCTGTCTTTCCAGGTTGCGTACGCCCGCTTCCCTTGTATATTCGCGTATAATCTTATAAATTGCCGCGTCTGTAAAATCAGGGGGGTAAGCGGTCAGCCCGGCCTCCTCGATCTGGCGGGGAATAAGATAGCACGCGGCAATATTTTTCTTTTCTTCTTCAGTATAACCGGAAAGTTTCAATATCTCCAGCCGGTCCCGCAGGGGATTCGGGATGTTATCGATGACATTGGCCGTGGTTATAAATATGACCCTGGAAAGATCGAAAGGCACATCCAGATAATAATCCGTGAAGTGAGCGTTTTGTTCGGGGTCAAGGACCTCGAGGAGGGCCGAGGCGGGATCTCCCCTGAAATCCTGTCCGATCTTATCTATCTCATCCAGCATAAACACGGGGTTATTACAGCCTATCTCCCTGATTTCATGTATAATGCGCCCGGGCAGGGCGCCCACATAGGTTCGGCGGTGGCCCCTGATCTCAGCCTCGTCCTTCATCCCTCCCAGAGAGAGCCGAACGAACCTGCGTCCCAGGGCATGGGCTATCGACTTTCCGAGAGAGGTTTTTCCGGTGCCCGGAGGCCCCGTAAAGCATAGTATAGGCCCGCGTGTTTCCTGCACCAGCATCCTTTTTTTCAATGACTGTCCGACGGTTTCCCGCAGATCTTCCAGCTTAAAGGGCTTGGCCAGGTAGTGAAATGCCCCCTTTTTCAGGGTTTCCACTGCGGAGTCGATGGTGGCATAGCCCGTCATCATGATGAACGCAGTTTCCGGGCACAGGGACCTGGCTTTTTCCAGAAGTGTCAGGCCATCAATGCCGTCCATCTTAAGATCGGCCAGGATAAGATCAAACCTGGAGGATTCTATGAGCTGAAGCGCCTCTGTACCGTTTGCCGCGGTGACTACTATATAGCCTTCTTTTTCGAGGACATGTTGCAGGCTGTCCCGGATGATCTCTTCGTCATCGACTACGATTATCCGGTATTTTTTCTCCAGTCGCAGGGTTCGTACGGCAAGATATTCTATTATCCTGGCCTTAATATCATCAAGTCCGTAATGTTCCCGGGTAAGGATCATTTCCGCCCGGGCGAGGTCAAGGTTATCGTCCGTGCTTTTGTTCCAGGGTAGAGAGATCAGGTAATCCAGGTAATTAAAGATAATACTGTATTCCGCCGTGCTCTGGCCCATTCTGGACAGCCTTTCCAATTCATGCCGGGCCACAGTCTGCACTGTAATGGGCATCTGCGCCTCTCCAATAGCCAGGCGCAGATCCTCCAGCTCCATTCCCTGTATTGATCGCTCCGATTTCTTAAAACCGAACAGGTTCATCATCGGTTTATTCCAGTCCATATTTTTTTAGCTTGCGCCAGAGGGATACACGGTCAATACCCAACACTTCTGCCGTCCTGCTTTTATTCCCGTCCATCTGCTGCAAGACCCATTTGATATATTCTTTTTCCCTTTCCTCCAGGCTCATAAGCTGGGACTCCCGTCTTCTGAAGGTATGAATCTCCAGTTGCTGGAGATCAAAGGGCAGGCTTCTAACCTCGATCGTCTCTTGATTAGTCAGGGCTACGGCCCGTTCCATAATATTTTCAAGCTCCCTGACGTTTCCCGGATAATCATAACTCATCAAGAGTTCCAGGGCATCAAGGGAGATTTCTTTTACGGGCTTCTTACCGTTTTGTGCGTACTTGTTGAGAAAATTATATGCCAAAAGGGGGATATCTTCCTTTCTTTCCATCAGGGTAGGCATATGGATGGATACGACGTTAAGGCGGTAGTAAAGATCCTGGCGAAAGGTCCCTTCCGTAATCGTTTTTTTGAGGTCCTTATTCGTAGCCGCAATAAATCTCACATCTATAGGGATAGGCTTTGTACCCCCAAGGCGTATTACTTCTTTTTCCTGGATGACACGCATCAGCTTGACCTGCATGGATAGGGGCATATCCCCCACTTCGTCCAGAAAAACAGTCCCTCCGTCGGCGGTCTCCAAGAGGCCGATTTTGGTGGAGGCAGCGCCGGTAAAGGCCTCTTTTTCATGGCCAAAGAGTTCATTGGCCAGGAGTTCCTCGGTAAAGGCCCCGCAGTTGACAGCCATGAATCTTTTTTCGGCCCTTCCACTGTAATAATGAATAGACTGGGCCACCAGTTCTTTCCCGGTCCCGCTTTCCCCCGTAATAAGGACGTTACAGTCAGACGGGGCTACTTGCTGAACAAGGCGTTTTATCTCCAGGATTCCCTTGCTCTTACCGATGATCAGGGGGGCATGGCCCTGGAGGGCCAACTGACGTTTAAGCTCGCGGTTCTCGTCCCGAAGCCTTTTCTTTTCCGTGGCCTGCTTTACAACAACACGTATCTCGTCCAGTTTAAAGGGCTTGGCGACATAGTGAAAGGCCCCCTTTTTCATGGCTTCAATGGCGGAAGAGACCGTAGCATAGCCGGTGATCATGATTACCTCGGTGTCCGGATGGCGATTTTTGACCTTGTCCAGGATCTCCATGCCATCTACCTTTTTCATCTTGAGATCAGTCAACACCAGATCGAATTCGGAGGATTCCAGGTATTTAAGGGCCTGTATGCCGGTTGATACGGCCATAACCTCATAGCCTTCTTTTTTGAGGACGTGTTCCAGGTTTTCCAGCGTAATCTCCTCGTCATCCACGATCAGTATTTTGCCTTGATTAGACAATTTCTTCCCCTCTTTTCTCTTTTCTCAGAGGTAGAGTGATGGTAAAGGTCGTACCTTTACCTGCCTCACTTGCCACGGTGAGATGCCCCCCGTGCTTTTCGATTATGCCATAGCTTACCGAGAGGCCGAGTCCCGTACCCTTACCCACCTCCTTTGTGGTAAAAAACGGGTCAAATATCTTGGTAAGGTTCCCGGATGGTATGCCTATCCCGGTATCAGAGATATCAATGACCACCGCATTATCCTTAACCTGCGCCTCAAACGACAGTGTGCCGCCGTCCGGCATGGCCTGAAGGGCGTTCAAGATTATATTGAGAAATGCCTGCTGCAGCCGGGTCCTGTCCACAATGAGACCGGGTGGATCCTCTGCGATCCGGATATTGGTCTCTATGTTACTTGGGAGGTCGCTCTTTACCAGTTCAAAGGTATCTTCGACCAGTTCGCTCAATTTAACATGCTCGACAGCAAAAACCTTTTCCCGGGAAAATTCCAGGAGATTTCTGACGATATCCCTGGCTTTATCCGTTTGGACGCTGATATTACGCAATAATTTACGGAGGTAATCCTTGTCTGTAGAATCTATTTCTTCCATGAGTATCTGGCAGGATGTGGAGATATTATTGAGCGGGTTATTAATCTCATGGGCCACTCCGGAGGTCAGCGTGCCGAGAGATGTGAGTTTTTTGGTCTGTACGAGCATGTCCTGGTTCGCCTTAAGCTCTTTGACCATGCGATTAAATGCCTCTATGCAGGAGCCCACCTCATCGTGAGACTTAATCACGGGTACAAAACTGAAATCTCCATGGGCTATCTTGCGGGTTGTTGCCTCTATCTGTCCGAGCGGTTTTACGATGTGACGACGAACCAGGGAGTAAGATATGGCGGCAAAGCATACAATAAACACTATGGCTCCGAGGGAGAGTTTTTGGTATCGTTCCAATAACGAACTGATCTCCAGCCTTTCGAGGCGCGCCAGGTCCTTTGTGAATTCATAAAGCCGCCGGCCCGTTGTCCTCAATTCATTAGCCTGCCCGTTATTACGGGGATATTCTCCGAGTAGATTTCCTACAATGTGTTCGTAGCCGTCCAGGTCTTTTTTAAAAGCTGTAAACCTCTTGTCTCCGGCCAGCTCCATAATCTCTTTGCGCAGGTTATAGCTGAGGTCCTTGATACGATGGACGTAATCCATGGCCTCCACAAGACTGGCCTCGTCATGGTACAAAAAGTAATTTTTTTCAACCCGTCGCATCTCGAGTATATTCTTTGTAAGGTCATCGGCCATCTCCACAAATTGCAGCCTCTTATCAAACTGCTGAAGGCTTCTGTACGCCGCGATTTCTATAGCGGAGATCATGAAGATAACTACCGCCAGAAAACAGACTATCTTCTGACCCAGTTTGAGATTTATATGCATCAGCAGACTACCTCGCATGGAATATTAGCAAAAACCGTTGCTTCATGCAATGGAGAAGGACCGATTTAATTTTAAGCGAACATTGATGGGGAGAAATAACGGCGCAGACTCGTCCTCGTGGCTCTAACCCATTGATATTACAGGCAGACAGAGGATACTGAGTCGCAAATTGCGTTGTAGTTTGCAACGAAGTTGCGTTGCCAAACGCTTCTTCTAAATAACAGGTTGTATTTATTCATAATAGCGGGTCAAACGATGCTTATAGCTATTGTATTTTAAAACAATGCTTATGAGAAAAATTCGGGCCGTATAAAATTTTATCTTATATTTCAATACGTTATGTCTAAAAAGATATTGGCACAAAATTTGATAGTTAAGTATGACAAACGGCCCGGACATCTTTCCTGAACGGAAAGAAAGACAGATCAAAGTAAAATCAGGATTGATTTGATGAGGGCCTCAGGGGGTGAGATACCATGAGAAACATAATTAAAAGGCTGGAAGATATTGCGGCGGCCATAACATTTGCCGAGGCCGGAGAGAGAAATACCGCACTGGAATTTTTACGGGAGAGTGCCGAACCCGAGATTAAGTCTCCTACTCTGAGAAATGGCCACCTTACTACATCCCGGCGGGGGGTTGTAGGGAGACTGATGTTTAATTTAGGTCTTTAGATGAGGACTTAACAGGGGCCCCTCGGGGGCCCGGGAAAGGAGGGTAATATTATGAAAGGTATCATTAAAAGGTTTGAGGATGTAATGGCCGCGGCAGCCTTTGCCGAGGAGGGGGAGCATAAGACCGCGATGGAAATCATGGGGTATGAATCCTACCCGGTGGAAAAACAGAGGACTGAGGCCGCCGGACTGAAGCTGGAGAAGAAGGCATCCGAGAAACTGACGGACAAAATTGACAGGTTTGCTGAAGCCGCTACCTTTGCGGAGGCCGGAGAACATGCCTATGCCCGTAAGGTGATAGGGGAGCGCCTGGTTGAGATAAGGGAAGGCGGCAGAATCCTGGTGGTGGGACGCGAATACAGTTTCTCAGATCATCTCGTCGATTATGCTACGGACATGGCAAAAAAGATGGGACGGGATATCACGGCCCTTAATGTGACGCAGAGCGATCTGGCATTCCGATTTCTGCCTGCTTATCACCAGACCGTGCAGGAGGACTTCAGACTTCATGCGGCCAGGAGCGCGGAGAGGTTTAGGGATAAGGCAGCGGCAAAGGGGGTCGGATTTGACCATGTGGTTAAGTTCTGTGACCCGGATCAGGCCATGCAGGGGATATGCGCTGAAATCGGCAACGTTGCGTATGTCCTGACCGAACCGGAGCCAATAGATACAGAGGAAGGGACTGAAGCATTGGATGAACTGACGGACATCCCTGTATTCTGTGTATGGCCGCGTGCGCGTGTCGCGGCGTGAGGTAGGCCCGTTCACTCTATTTCAAGGTACCGGTCGAAAACCACGTGTTTTCGACCAGGCGCGGAAAGGAGGTTTTTCCTATGCCTGCTGAATTGACCCTGACTAATGAGATGATTATGACCCTCGCCGTCCTTGGCCTTGCCATCTTCCTGTTTGTCTCTGAATGGGTGCGCGTGGATGTGGTGGGGATCATAATGATGCTCCTTCCGGCCATGCTGGGGTTGATATCCCCGAAACAGGCCTTTGTAGGGCTGAGCAGTAACGCGGTGGTCTCGATCATTGCCGTGATTATCCTTGGATACGCCCTGGACAAGACCGGGGCCGTGAACAAGATAGCCAATCCCATAATAAAACTGGCCGGGAATAGCGAGCGTAAGATAATGTGCATGGTAGGCGGCGCGGTGGCCCTGATATCCAGCGTAATGCAGAACATCGGGGCGGTAGCCCTGTTTATGCCGGCCTCCCTGCGGATCAGCAAGAGGTTGGGGGTGCCGGCTTCCCGGCTGATGATGCCTATGGCATTTCTCGGCATAATCGGGGGGACCCTGACGCTGATCGGGAACAGCCCCACCATACTCCTGAATGATGTCATGGTCCTGGGAGGCAAGAAGCTGGAGCCGTTCGGGCTTTTTACCCAGACGCCGATCGGGATTGGTCTGGTCGCCAGCGCCCTTTTATATTTTGCTTTCTTCGGCAAGTACATATTGCCGGCCAAGACCGGGGAAGCGGACAAAGGGCCAACCGCAGTGCTCCAGGAGCGATATAGGGATGCGGAACGTACCTTTGAACTGCACGTCCCGGAAGGCTCTGGGAGTCCCCGCACCCTGGGAGAAATGGCCATAAGACCGAATTACTTATTGACTGTAGTGGCCATTAATCAGAAGGCCAAGAAGGACAAGATATTTGTGCCCCGCACTTCCGATATTATTTCCCCGGGTGATGACATCGTGGTGGTTGGTAATCCCGAAAATGTGCGGCGGCTGGCTGCGGATCTCGGGTTTGTCGTAAAGCCGGGCCTGGAAGAATTCGCCGAGAGCTTTGCCCGGACCAATGCCGGGATGGTGGAGGCGGTCGTGGCCCCGCAGTCCGAACTCATCGGACGGAGTATGAGCCAGGTACATTTTAAGGAAAAGTTTTCGGTCAATCCCCTCGCCGTCTTCCGGGGGGACAGGATATTCTATGGCGGGATTACCAACCTGAGACTACAGATGGGAGATGCCCTGCTGTTACAAGGCCCATGGGACAGGTTCCATATCCTGAACGAGAAACGCGAGCCGAGAGAACTGATCTTTGCCTCTCCTCTGGAGGGCGAGATACTGCGGCCGGAGAAGGCCAAGTTGGCCGCTTTGTGTATGGCGGGCGGCCTCTCGCTGGCCATGCTCACGGATCTGCCCCTTGGGGTATGTCTTATGCTGGGCGCCCTGGGCACGATTATATTCAGGGTGATATCCGTTGATGAGGCCTATCGTGCTGTTGACTGGATGACGGTTTTCCTCCTGGGAGGGTTGATCCCCCTGGGTCTGGCCTTTGAGCAGACGGGGACAGCGGCCTATATAGCCTATAAGGTGACGGAACTGCTCGGAACCGTTCCGTATATCGTCCTGCTCCTGGCCATAGGCATCCTGACCTCATTTTTTACACTGGTGGTATCCAATGTCGGCGCTACGGTCCTGCTGGTTCCTCTCTGTATGAACATGGCGGTTATGGCCGGAGGGGATCCGCGGCTGGCGGCCCTGGTAGTGGCCCTGTCCGCCTCCAACACCTTCGTTCTCCCCACCCATCAGTGTAACGCCCTGGTTATGAAGCCGGGAGGCTATCGCACGATCGATTATGTCAAGGCCGGCGCTATAATGACCGCTCTCTACATGACGGTGTTGATAGCCATACTCTATCTTCTGTATGTTTGAGGTGAAATATGTTTCCGGTATGCAGGCTGGCAAGAAGTGACTTCCTCCGTATCTGTATGATAAATCTTTTCGAATCTGAAGTCACTTCTTGCCGGACGGTAAAAATATGGGTTGCATATTTCATCAAGTATAAGATACAATAAAATTTAACGAAATTGTCAGATGCGGGAAGGACAATGCTTAACTAACGGATACTGTTTAAGTTACGATCAATGCGTCTGGAGAGGGCCTTGATCATGCCATACCCCCCTGATTCTCGCAAAAAAATCACCTCTTTTCTCTGGATTTTCCATCCCGGTTTGTTATGTGACGTTTCTATCCTGAAAATATCACGTGATAGTATAGATGGGTTTTGCGTCCTTTTTGCGATAGCCGGTAAATTTTTAATTTTACCTTGTCGTGGAGATAGATGACTGCTCAAACTACAAAGAATAGCCCGCTAGAGGAATATGTTCACGAGTTCAGGGCCAAGGTCGAGATAATCACGCAGGAAGCAAAGATGCGGGAATTGCTGCGTGTGGCCAGGCACATCGCACAAAGCGATTGCAACGTCCTTATCAGCGGGGAAAGCGGCACCGGAAAAGAGCTGATCGCCCGTTATATCCACGAAAACAGCCGCCGTGCCGGGGGGCCGCTACTGGCTATCAATTGCGGGGCCTTTACAGAAGAATTATTGAGCAGCGAACTCTTCGGGCATGAGAAAGGGGCCTTTACCGGCGCGTACATCCAGAAAAAGGGCCTGGTGGAGAGCGCCTCCGGGGGCACACTATTTCTGGATGAAATTACCGAAATGCCCTTATCTATGCAGGTTAAACTGCTGCGGGTTATTCAGGAGAAGGAGGTTATTCGCGTCGGGGGGACAAGAACCATAGGCGTGGATGTACGTTTTGTTGCGGCCAGTAATCGTCCTATTCACGATGCCATTGCCAGCGGTCATCTTCGCGATGATCTGTTTTTTCGCCTTAATGTAGTGACATTCCATATGCCGCCCCTTTCCGAACGAAAGACCGATATTCCACTCCTTTGCGCCTATTTTTTAAAAAAATGTGCCTTATCCGGAAAGACCCGGGTAACCAGCATATCGCCGGAAGCGATTAAGATACTGATGGATTACGACTTTCCGGGAAATGTACGGGAGCTGGCCAATATAATTGAACGGGGTATAGCTATGGCCACAGGCTCCACCATCGAGGTGGAGCATCTTCCCGAGGATTTGAGAAACAAGGCCTTTCATGTACACCGCCCTCCCCCAGGGGAAAAAAAACGCCTCCAGACCCTGGAGGAACGTGAAAGAGAATATATTCAATGGGTGCTCGGCGAAGTAAAGGGAAACAGGACGGTTGCGGCCAAGATATTGGGTCTGGACAGATCTTCTCTCTGGCGCAAACTCAGACGATACGGCCTTGAATCTCCGGAACCGGCTTAAATGCGCATAACTGAGGCCCGGTACATTTATGGATTGAGAGGCGATACACAAAAGATGGGAATATCTCTCAGGGTTTTCATGTCTTTGATATCTTTGATCATCGATCCTGATTCCATCAGGGCATACGCCACTCTCGGTATCTCCCGATAAGTTGTACTTATAACCCCGTCGAAATCACCAGACTTAATAAGATGCTGAAAGCCGATATTTCGGGGGATAAGTTTGTTCCTGAACTGATCGGCGCTCTTGCTCGCCTCACTATAGCGTTCCCCCCTCTGATTATCTAAATTCGAACCTCTACCGCCTGACCGGGGCATAACGCTGAGGGCGACAACGTCGTAAGACAGCCGTTCCGCCATATTGGCTGCATGGTCGATCAGGGATTCCGGGAAACAACCGCTGCTGCTTATCACCAGTATTTTTGATTTCGTCCGGCACGCTTCCGTGGCCAGTGTGCTTGCATACTCCAGTTCTCCCGCCTCGGCAAAGGTTATTGCCTGCGCCAGCTTTTCATGCTTTTCTGCAAAGGCTGCAATCCTGCGTTTAATGCCCTTGAAGCGAGGCCCCGGAGACTTTTGTTTCATATCAGTCGCTTCGTGTGTATCTTTTCCTTCGCCCAGGAAATTACGGGCAGTGCCGGGGTCATCTTCTTCGGCGAAGGCGGCAGCGGCCATCATGTTCTGAAATTTTTTGAACGTCTTTTTCATGGTATTTCTCCCTTCTGCCTGAATTTCTCCGAAACCCTTCAATTCCTGTTAATACAATTTATATGCCACAAGGCGTCCTGATCTGTATCTACTTGTTATTATAAATAAAATAATAAAAATGGAATTTGGGCCCACAAAAGTAAATTGTTTTATACTGCAACAGCAGGGTGATAGAAGTGTTTAATATATTTTGATTACAAATAGTTACGCATGGGAGGGCAACAACATCCGGTCATTGCGAAATAAAACACGATCAACCATGCGGGGCGAAAAAACCGAAGAGAAGCGGTGAACCGGTAGATTTCCCCCCTTTGCCGGGATCGGGGGTTGAGACGTGACCAGATAAGAATATGCCTTGTTTTAACGCAGGCGGGGATATATCAAGTCTGTTTAAATCGGGCGGGCAACGGAAAAAACTCCGATAATTTCACCATCCCGGTTTTTAATCGGGGTGACTTTCATGTCAACATATATTGTTTCGCCAAGCTTGGTCTGTCTGATGGTCTCGTATTGGTCCACTGCCGCGCCGGCAAAAACTTTTTTCAGCAACCGTTTGCATTCTCCCAGGCGCGATTCGGGAACAATTATCTCCATCCCGTTGCCGATGGCTTCTTCTTCCGTATATCCATAAACTTCCTCAGCGCCTTTGTTCCAACTTGTGATTATGAAGTTGAGGTCAGTGGCTATAATCGCATCGCGACAACAACGAACTGCGTTGATGAAGGACTCAAGCTGTTCTTCCTGGCGTCTCGTCTCGGTGACGTCACGGATGATGCCCTCATAGCCAAGCACATTTCCCTGTTCATCCGTTCTCGCGTAGGCATTGACCAGAACATGGATTATGTGACCGTCTTTTCTTTTAAAAGTGATCGGGTAATCCTTGACAAAACCGTCTTTCTCGATTTTTTCCCGGAATTTTTGCCGGTCACCGGGGTTTAGATAAAGAGATTGTACAGTCTTTATGGCCAGCAGTGCTTCTTTACTGTCAAATCCCAGAAGTTTCACGCCGGCCGGGTTGATGTCGATAAATTTCCCATCCTTGCTCGTGCTATACAATACGTCGTTGGAGGTATTGAATATCCTGGCGTATCGCTCGTCGACCTCCTGGACCATCCTCTCCAGACGGGTAATATAGCTTTGTACCTCTCTGGTTATGCGGGTTCGCTTGGTTATGTTGCGCAGGACGGCAAATATTCTAGTACCCTTGTCCTCGCCATTCTTATAAATGGACCCGCTGCACGAGACCACGGCCTTTTCACCCTTTTTGGATCTTAGCACCAGTTCACAGCCGGTGGCGCTGCCTTCTTTGAGTATCCTTCTGAACATATTGGTAGCTTCATCAAAGTTGGTAAAATATTTTTGAAAGGGACTGCCCATCAATTCCTCACGGGTATAGCCGGTGATCCTGGCCATTTCTTCATTTGCTTCTGCTATAATCCCCTCTTCGCTAAGAGACACCAGGGCGTCCAGACTGACATCAAAAATCCCCTGCGCGTGCTCATGATAACGGCTGAGCTCTTCAGACGCCTTTTTGATCATATACTCTAATGCCGCGGTCTTTTGGGCCATAGAATTCACCCTTAGGCAATTACATCTTTTTAATCAGTACAATAATACATCTTATCACAGAGTCAAGATAGAATCGCAGGGGGCGATTTTTTCTATTCTCTCCAGAAGATGCACTGGCCCGGGCAATTATCCATGGCCTCCTGGACCTTTTCTTCGGGACAGTCAAAACCGGTTACCTCTGCATGTTCCATAGCCCCTTCCTCAAAACGAAAGCAATCAGGACACAGCTCCGCACATGATCCGCAGGCCAGGCAGTCCTCGGCCACAATGTAAAATTCCTTAGCCATCGTTGACCTCCTTTTGATTTTTGTATGCCATATAAGAGGCGAATTACACGCAAATTTTTTATGGCTCTATATCGCTTTTGATAGTCTAGGGACTATTTCAGTGTAAAGTCAATAACAAATTTTGGGGGGTGGTGTAGCTGCTTGTCGGCTTCAGTATTTTTATTTAAGATCCAGTCCGGATGTGGTCATGGTTAATTGACTATGTTTAATGCCTTTAAGTGCGTTAAGCTTGTCTGCCAGTTGGCGTACCTTCTCCGCCTCACCCCGGACGATGATAACCTCCAGACAGTTATGGTGGTCGAGATGAATATGTTGAGAGGAGATGATGTTTTCGTGAAAATCATGCTGGAGGTCTGTCAGTTTATTCAACAATTCCCGCTTATGGTGGTCATAGACAGAGGTGATGGTTCCGATTACCTGTTTGCCTTTGATCTTCGCAGCCCATTCCCGTTGCACTAGTTTTTCACGTATCAGGTCGCGGATGGCCTCGGAACGGTTTGTATAATGGCGTTCCGCTATAAATTGATCGAAGGAGGCGATCAGATCGGCCGGGATGGATATCCCAAACCGGATGATATCACTCATATTCGGATCCCTGTATCACAAATTTTATAAAATAATAGCACGAAGCTATCTGTTGTCAATTGTTATTGATAGGCTGATAGGCATCAGCAGATGTAAGATAGTGCTCATCCGGAAACTGCCGTTTACGAATGAAAGCTCTCAGCAATCAGCTGTCAGCCGTCAGCAAGAGAATACGAGAAACACCCTCTTAAGCTGAATGCTGAAAGCTGAGAGCTGATTGCTTAATTAAACGATGTTTTTTTGTTAGAGTTGTTCAGGGAAGGTTTGGATGCCTCATTGATATCTACTATCTTGATGCCCCCGGGGAACTCTTTGATGATGTATCTGGTAATCCTGCTTATTTTTTGTGTCGTCTCAGCCATTTTATGTACTTGCTTGTAGATGGTGTTTATAGTCTGATAGTTTGGATTTTCCGGCGTTATCTTAAGCATTAAGAGTTCCGTTATCCCCAGAAGGGCGGTCATGGGCTGAGCCAGTTCATGGGCAGCAGCCCCGGCCATTTCTATTACAGCCTTTAATTTTTCCTGCTGAATCCTTATCTCTTCTTCTTTTTTTCTATGAGTTATATCCCGTATAATGGCCTGAAAACCGGTCTGGCTGCCATCTTTACATAGATAGCTTAACTTGACCTCGATATTCTGCTCTTTACCTTCTTTTGTCACAGCAACCAGGTTGAGAGGCTTTAAAGGGGCGCCCTGTTTTTTCAGGAGACTCAGACTTTTCAAGAACTTATCCGCATCATGCACGGTGAAAAGATTTTGTAGGGATAGAGCGGCTATTTCTTCCATGCTGTATCCGGACATTTCATAAAGTTTTTTGTTTACTTCCAACAGGTTTCCATTGGAATCCAGGATGGCTATGGCATCAGAGGCATTTTCAAAAAGTTGTCTATACTTCTCTTCCGACTCCTGAACCCGGGCCGATTCAATAGCCAGCTTTTCCTGTTCCTGATGAAGTTTTTTGACTAAGACATCATATTCTATGTTAATCTTTCCGAGTTTAGTATTCGCCTCCTGAAGTATCTGATAATAGTCCCTGATATCAGATGCATTGATCTCAAAAACATCGGCCAGGCCCTTGACCCTGGTTACAAAGGAATTCAGAAGTGAATTTATCTGATCCTGGGTGAACTTAAAGAAGCGCTTTGCTTCACGGGAGAATTGGGCTGTTCTATGCCCGTCTTCGCCCCTGAAGATCTCCAGCATCATATCTGAGAGGTAGATGATCCGGCACAGTTTTTGGGCGTGGATGTGGTCGCTAACTACCTGATCCGGGTCATGGTGATATCTTATAGTAAGGCTCATGGCAGGAGGGAGGCACCATTGCTCTGCGATGATTTCTCCCAAATCTGTATGATCGATGCCCAGGATCTCCTGCTCAATAGCCTTCATGGGCTGCCCGGATGCCTCTTTTTTTGCTAAGACCGTATCAAAGAGGTCAGGCTGATAGGTAGCCATGACCAGCACTCCGATATCGTGTAAGAGCCCAAGCACAAAGACCTCTTCCGGTTCCCGGCAACCACATTCGCGGGCAATCATATCTGCGGCTACTGCCGAACAAAAGGCATCGCGACAAAACCTCTTGTGATCAAATCTCCCCTTTTTCTTCAAGGCAAAGGCCTCGACGATGGAAATGCTCAGCACCAGATTACAGACCATCTTGAACCCCAGGAGGGCAATCGCGTGCTGGATAGTGGAGACCTTTTTTGAGAGGCCATAAAAGGGTGAGTTAACAAGGCGCAGGACCTTGGCCGTAAGAGCCGGCGATTCCAGGATGACCTTGGCTAATTCCTGAGCGGTCGCTCCGTCCACAGCTATTTTCATCACTTTGGTGGCGGTACATGAGAGAACAGGTATGTCCTTTCCTGATTTAAGCCATTCGGTCAGTTGCTCCCTTACCATTATTTGGGACTCCTGTGTGCCGGCATTTGTTACGCTTATCGGCAGGGCGCAACTTTACTATAGTGAAATTTTTACAGCTATCGGTCATTATTGGTCGATAGTTGATAATCAAAGAAAATCGAAATGTTAGGACGTTCGACACGTTTGAAAGGCTCGAAGGCCGCACCCTGAAGGTTGTGATGAGTTATGAGTGATGGGGTGAGAATACAGAAGTCAGGATAAAAAACTTTTACTCTTGAACATGCATAGCGAGCGAATACGATGCATTTTACCTTGCATACGGAGATTCCCCGCAGCTTGCTGCGGGGAGCTTCAATTCTAAGCTGAAAGCTGAACGCTGACTGCTGACAGCTTACTTCCTAACCAGGCGCTTAACGGTTCGGGCTATAGAGGCCGGGTCCAACCCCTGCATACGGTATAAATCGTCCGGAACGCCCGATGCCCCATATCCGGTTACGCCTAATTTTGCGAAACGCGCCGTTGTTATACCTTCTTCAGCCAGGACATCTCCTGCGATTTTACCTAAGCCGGTATAGACATTATGGTCTTCTACGGTTACCAATACCCCGGTCTGTGCAGCCTTTATCACGCTGCGCCGGTCAAGGGGCTTGATAGAAGCCATATTGAGCAAGCTGACAGACAGGCCATATTTTTCCTGCAAGATGTCTGTTGCGGCCAGGGCACGGGGGATCATGGCCCCGTAGCTTATAATACAGCCGTCCTTACCCCTGCGCAGCCAGTCGGCCTTTCCCGGTTCAAACTTATGGTCAGGGCCAAAGAACGGTTTGCCCCTTTTATCGATTATAACCGGTACCTTGGACCGCCCCATCCCGACAAAGTGATTCCCGGGATTAGCCGCCACATACCGGATAATCCGGTCTGTCTGGTTCGGGTCTGCAGGGAGAAAGATGGAAAAGTTAAAGAGATTGTAAAGAAGTCCAATATAATCAATGCACTGGTGGGTAGGCCCGTCTTCACCCACGTCCAGCCCCAGGTGGGTGCATACGAGTTTGAGGGAGGTCTCGTTTATGTCATTTAAGCGATGCTGGTTATATGTCTCTCCCACGCCAAAGACCCCGAAGGTACTGAAGAAACTGATAAACCCTTCTCTGCTCATAGCCCCGGCAATGGATGCCGCATGGTGTTCCTGGATGCCGGCCTCAAAAAAGGCCTCCGGGCATAGGTCGCGGAACTTATCCATTTTGACCGATCCCTCCAGGTCACAGGAAAAGCCCAGAATTTTCGGGCAGCGGCCGCGGATATTGTTAGTATTCGCCAGATCCAGCAGGGCGGCTCCATAGGCAGAACGGTTGTCGGTCATCTTCCCGGCCTCATAAGTTATGGGAGCGCCGCTATCAATCGACGGAAGGGGAGGCGTATAATGGGTTGAGGGGGAAAGGATTCGGCTTTTCTTTCTTTTTTCCATCCACAGGGAAGGATCGTCGGCAAAGCCCAACTCGCCTAGGGCCGTTTGCGCCTCTTCTAATTTCAGGGTTTGTCCATGGTACTTGCTGCGATTTTCCATAAAGGAGACGCCCTTGCCCATTGTGGTGCGGGCAATAATTACAGTCGGCAGGTGGGGATTTTCTGTTTCGCTGTTTTTGATCTTCCGTAGTGCGGCAAAGATATCTTCCACATCATGACCGTCTTCCAGGTAAATGACATTCCATCCATTGGCCTTGTATTCGGCGCGAAGGTTTTGCGGCATGACCTCCTGGGTATCGCCGCCGATTTGCAGCCTGTTACGGTCAACAATAGCGATAAGGTTGGATAGTTGATATTTGAAGGCAAACCGTCTGGCTTCGCAGAGCTGGCCTTTTTGCTGCTCACCGTCACCCATAAGGCAGAAGACCAGATTGCCCTGCTTTTTGAGTTTAGAGGCCAGGGCCATGGCGGCGGCGGCGGAGAGTCCCTGTCCCAGATTTCCGGTGTTCCACTCTATTCCGGGTACGCCCTGTTCCACATGTCCGGCAAAGGGTGAACCGGCTTTGCGGAATTCGAGTAAAAAATGCTCCTCAGAAAAGTAGCCGAACTCACTTAAGACACTGTAGGCAGCAGGTGATATGTGGCCCATACTGATCACTACGCGATCCCGTTTAGGCCAGCGCGGATCAACGGGGTTATGTCTGATTACAGAATAAAGCATGATTAATAAATGCAGTGAGGAAAGAGACCCGCCCGGGTGTCCGCTGCCGGCCAGGGTTGTGCTCAGGATTATGCGCCGGGCGCAATTTCTCCACATAACTTCTAAAGATTTTTTTTCTTCTGCGGTCAAGGCTTCCTTGTTGATGTCCAGTTTAAATTTCACGATAATCCTCCCGAAAGCTATGATAAATTCGTAAAAAAGCCTTTTTACCGCTGAGCACGCAGAGTCCGCAGAGAAAAATATAAACTATTCAATAGGTTATCTCGGCGGTCTCGGCGATCTCTGCGGTAAAAGTTTATTTTTTACGAGATCATCAACTATAGTCTTATAAAAAAACCGTGCCGTCTAATAACCTATTTTCGAATGGATATGCAAGGGAAAAAAATGGGAATGTGAGTGATTAGATATTGTATTTTTTCATCTTGTATTGCAACAGGCTTTTGGTAATTCCCAGCATGGCAGCGGCATGGGCCTGCACATTTCCGGCGCGGGCCAGCGCCCTTTTTATCATCTTGGCCTCCACGTCTTCCAAGGCCTCGTTTAGTTTGACCTGCATGGGGATAAAACGGTCTATGTCCAGGTCGATATTTTCTGATTCCTGTGATTCTGAAGCCATATCGGCCGGCGTTATCTCGCGGCCGGAGGCCAGAATAACCGCCCGTTCGATGACATGCTCCAGTTCGCGCACATTGCCCGGCCAGGATCTGGTGTAAAGCCCACGCATAGCAGCGGGAGATATTTCCAGGCCGCCTTTTCCTAATTCCTGACTGTATTTCTGCAGAAAATGCGCAGTGAGAAGGGGTATGTCATCCGGCCTTTCTCTGAGGGGGGGTAAGCGCAGATGCACCACATTGAGCCGATAATAAAGGTCTTCCCTCATGGCGCCGGCTTCGGCCTCTTTCTTAAGGTCCCTGTTGGAGGCGGCAATAACCCGTACATCTATTTTGAGCGTTTTTGTCCCTCCTACGCGTTCGAACTCCATCTCCTGCAACGCTCTTAGCAGTTTGGCCTGTAAGGCTGTCGGCATCTCGGCTATTTCATCCAGAAAAATAGTGCCTCCGTCCGCCAGTTCAAAACGCCCCTTGCGCATCGCAGTGGCGCCGGTAAAAGAGCCTTTTTCGTGGCCGAAAAGCTCGCTTTCCAGGAGGGTTTCCGGGATGGCGGCACAGTTTACAGAGACAAAGGCATTATTTTTACGCGGGCTATTATAATGGACAGCCTTGGCTACCAGTTCCTTACCGGTGCCGGTTTCACCGGTGATGAGTACGGTAGCCTTGGTGTCAGCTACCTTTTCAATCATCTCATAGAGTTTAAGCATAGCCGGGCTCTTGCCTATGATATTCCCGAATTGATATTTGCGGCTTACTTCGTGTCTGAGGTTCAGATTCTCGCGTTTTAGCTTATAGAGGTCGATTGCCTTGCGGACGGTTATCTTCAGTTCCTCATTCTGAAAAGGCTTGGTGACGTAATCAAATGCCCCTTTCTTCATGGCCTTGACCGCCTTTTCTACCGTGGCATAGGCGGTCATGACAATTACCGGGATTTCGCTGTTAACAGACCGGATGTTTTCCAGGAGTTCTATGCCATCCATGTTGGGCATCTTCATGTCCGTCAGCACCAGATCAAAGTCGGATTCCTTGAATATTTCCAATGCCTGTGGGGCATTTTCGGCGGTTACGACCTCATAATTTTCTTCGGATAGCAGTTCTTTCAGCACGATTAAATAATTTTTTTCGTCATCTACGATCAATATGCTTTCCATGGTTCCTCAACTCTCGTCCAGGACGTGACGAACCATTCCTGTTAATTCGTCAATCTTATAAGGTTTCTGAATAAATCCTTTGGCGCCTTTTTGGACTACGGCTTGATAGTGCCCGTCTGAGCTATAACCGCTGGAGACGATAACTTTGACTGTAGGATCAATAGCTTGTAGCCGTTCAAAGGTCTCGATACCACCCATCCTGGGCATGATCATGTCCAGAATAATCAAGTCAATCCCGTCTTTTTGTTTCTCATAGATACTAACGGCTTCGATGCCGTCAGCCGCCGGTATAACTTTATATCCGTAGCTCTCAAGGACTTCCCTGCCCAGGTCCCTTACTACCTCCTCATCATCTACCAGGAGGATATTTTCATGACCGCCCCTTGATTCCTTTACTGATGCGGCCGAGTCTGATGGGGCAGCTATGTTGGTTGACGCCGGGATATATATTTCAAAGCTTGTGCCCTCCATCGGTTCACTTTTGAGGTTGATAACCCCCCCATGATTTTTGACCACCCCATATACTACGGATAACCCTAAGCCCGTTCCCTTCCTTTTGTCCTTGGTGCTAAAAAATGGATCGAATATTTTGTGCCGGATATCCCTGGCTATCCCGGTGCCGGTATCAGAAATGGTGATTTTGACATAATTACCCGTGCCTGTCTCCGGGTAATCGGCCTGGGGTTCGCCGTTAAGGGTTACATTTTCCGTCTTGATCGTCAGTATGCCTCCGGTGGGCATGGCATCCCGGGCATTTATGCAGATGTTGAGGAGAACCTGTTCCATCTGAGAGGGGTCTGCTTCCATGGCCCATATATCCGGCGAGAATTCCTTATGGATCCGGATGCTTCTATCGATAGTTCTCTCCAGGATTTGAAGGGTTTCCTCGGCAATCTTATTTATATTTACAGGTTCTGTACGGGATTTATCCCCACGGCTGAAGGTCAGCAATTGCTGGGTCAAACGGGCGGCCTTGACCGCTGATTGCTCAATGGTATCGGCATACTTATATAAAGGCTCTCCCTCCCGGGTCCTGGTTTTAAGGAGCGAGGCATAACCCAGTATCCCGGAGAGCAGGTTATTAAAGTCATGGGCAATCCCTCCGGCCAGGACCCCTACGGTCTCCATCTTCTGGGCCTGCAAAAGCTGCTGTTCCAGCTGCCTTCTTTCTGTAAGATCACGGGAATACTCTACCACCTGTATTACCCGGCCTTCATGGTCGAATATGGGGAAGGTAAATACGTCGGCGCTGACTACCGTCCCGTTGCTCCTGGTCCGCTCCCGTGTTTTAACGTATGTTTTGCCCGTTTTAAAGGTCTCCTCAACCACGCAGCCCTCGCATGGTTTTTGACGTTTGTAGAAGATTTCGTAACACTTGCGCCCGATCATGTCCTGCACGGGTATGCCGCGTTGTCTGGCCATGCCTTCATTGGCCTTGATAACGTTGTAATCCCTGTCCACGACGTCTATGCCGTCGGTAATACTGTTAAAGAGCACCTGAAGTTCATCTCTGGTGCGGGACACATCCTCTTCCAGTTTCCTTCGTTCGGTCACATCCCGGGCGATGCCGAGTATCTCGGTTCCTGACCCTCCTCCTTTCGCTACCGACATATTCATCTCTACGATCTTTTCCGTTTCGTTCTTGTCCTTGATACGGAAAGACATACCTGCCGTTAAGGCCTGACCGGACCTGACCCTGTCTATCTTATTTTTTACGATATCCCGGTCATCGGCATGGATGACGTCCAGGAGCTGCATTTTTCCTACAATATCTTTCCTGGAATATCCGGTTAGATTTTCTCCGTAACTATTGATAGAGGTAACTATATAATTTCTGTCTATCGTGAAAAAGGCATCATTGGCTATCTCGAAGAGGTTGGTGTAGCGCATCTCTGTAGCCAGAAGCCTTTCGGTTCGTTCTATAACCAACTCTTCCAGATTTTTGGAGTAATTATAGAGACTCTTCTGCGCCTCATTCAGGGCCTCAGTCTTGGCCTGGATGCTTTCCGCCATACGATTGAAAGAGGAGGCCAGCATCCCGACTTCGTCCGGACTTTCTATGATGGCCCGTCTGGTGTAGTCACCTTCGGCGATTTTCTCTGTAGCGGCCGCAAGTTCTTTTATGGGCCGTACTATCTTCTTGGAGACAAATATAGAGATCAGCACCCCAAAGGGGGTAATACCTATGACAAAGAGTACGATCTGGGTAAATAGCTCATCCTTTAAACCGACGTAAGGCGATTCCAGCGTCCCCACATAAAGAATGCCGATAATCTTTTTATCAAGGTCATAGATAGGCTCATAGGCCGTGATGTACCAGTCGTGGACCACAAAGGCCCGGCCGATCCAGCGCTCACCTTTTTCCAGGCAGGCCTCACCGACCTCAGCCGATATACAGGTGCCGATGGCCCGACGGCCGTCCTTCGTCTGGACATTGGTCGAGATCCTCACTTCGCCCTGGAAGATAGTCGAGGTGCCGACCATCCGGCCCTTATAGAGGCGATCCTTATAGACAGTATCTCTGGTTTTATCCACAATATCAAAGTTGCGATTGAGGAGTTGTGCAGTATAGAGCGTCCCTGCTACTTTGCCGTCGGCCATAACCGGTTGAGCCGCCGCCAGCACCATGCCGCTATTGAGGCGTGTTGGTCTGGGCTTCGGTTTGGCCTGTGGTGTGGGAATTATCTGAATGCAAGCCCGTTCTGCCAGGTCTCCTCCTTCCCGTGCCAGTCTCGCCAAGGGGAGGAGGTCGGTGGACTGAACGCGCTGTCCCTTCAGCGCCCTTGATATCAGCTTATCTTTGGAGAGGTCATCACCCTGTACCTCTGAGATTCCGGCCCGGGCCACTACCCGTCCTTTATTGTCGGTGGCCAGGAGGATATCAACCTTTTCCAGGTCCTTTAACTTATCCAGTTCCTTTTTCAAGGGTCCCGGGTTGCCGCTAAATATTTCATTGGTTATGGAAGTCCGCAGGGATTGATAGAGTATTAACCTGGACAGGTGATAAAGCTCACCGTTATAAATAACACGGGCAGAGTTGAGGTCAAATTCCACTTTTTCCTGGGCCTGTTTCAGGGCGGTCCTGTCGATAAAGTTCAGGCTCCAGGGGATGAAGATAAGGACAGAAAGGGCCGGGACTGTCAATATACCCAGAAGGATCCGGTTACGTATGGACTTTTTGAAAAAGCTTTTTTTCATTCAACCGATTCCGGATGATTTAGATACTAAACTACCTTTACTACCTTTCGACACAACTGCTTAATTACCTTAACATTGGAACGCTGAGAAGTTACGATAAATTTTGTTTATAGCATAGATTAAGGGTGGATTAAAATTTTTTTTCACAAGTGCAATTTTTAGTAATGTCAGTGGTTAGTTGTTAACAAGTGGCGCTTATTTTCTACCGGCTTTCCGGGGGCCTGTGCAACCTCGCTCCCAGAATGTGGCCCAGAATAAAAAATACGGTAACGGCCGGAAAGTAGTAAAGTGAAAGCCCCATCGCCCTCCGTATGAGATAAAGAGCGGGGATGGGGATGTGGATGGAGAGGAACCAGGCCAGAGAATATTTACGGGTTTTATCCCGCCAATAACCAAATGGTGTGCTGATTAAGAGGGTCAGAACAATTAGCTGGATAAATTTGATGATCAATTGGAGGCCTACAGGTTGAGGGTTACGAGTTGCGGGTCCTGTCTAATTCGCAACCCGCAACTCGTAACCAAAACACAACTATTTTACCTCTTCAAATTCTGCTTCCACTACCTCTTCTTCACCCTTTTTGGCCTGCGTTTCGCCGGCCGCAGCCCCCGGGCCGCCGGCGCCGGCCGCTTCAGCCTGGGCTGTTTTGGCATAGAGCGCCTCGGCCAGCTTATGGGAGGCCTTGGTCAACTCCTCTGAGAGGCGCTTAATCTCTTCTGCGTCGTTCCCTTCCATGGCCTTTTTCAGATGGTTAATGGCATCCTCGACATTGCTCCTGGTAGTGGCATCAACTTTATCCCCTAAATCGGCCATAGATTTCTCAGTGGCGTATATAAGGGTGTCGGCGTGGTTTCGCGCCTCAGCCAGGGCCTTTTTCTTATGGTCCTCTTCGGCATGGGCCTCTGCATCCCGGACCATTTTTTTGATCTCTTCCTCGGACAGACCGCTTGAGGCGGTAATCTTTATGGACTGTTCGCGCCCTGTCCCTAAATCCTTGGCGGAGACATGAAGGATACCGTTGGCATCAATGTCAAAGGCAACCTCAATCTGGGGTACTCCGCGCGGGGCCGGGGGGATGCCGACGAGTTCAAAACGTCCGATGGTCTTATTATCTGCCGCCATATCGCGTTCGCCCTGCAGGACATGGATAGATACGGCCGGCTGACTATCTGCGGCAGTGGAAAAGATCTGGCTCCGCCGGGTAGGGATGGTAGTATTCTTCTCGATGAGCTTTGTAAGCACCCCTCCGAGCGTCTCAATCCCCAGGGAGAGCGGAGTCACGTCCAGAAGCAGGACGTCCTTTACCTCGCCTTTAAGGACACCGGCCTGAATGGCGGCTCCCACGGCCACTACCTCGTCCGGATTGACGCCCTTATGAGGCTCTTTCTCGAAGATCTCCCGTACCTTTTGCTGTACCTTGGGCATACGCGTCATGCCGCCGACCAGAATTGCCTCATTTATATCCGAAGGCTTAAGTCCGGCATCTTTCAGAGCCATCCGGCATGGTCCTTCTACTTTATTGATAAGGTCTTCCACTAACGATTCCAGCCTGGCGCGGGTAAGTTTCATGCCCAGGTGTTTGGGGCCGGTAGCGTCCGCCGTGATGAAGGGAAGATTTATATCCGTTTCCATGGAGGTGGAAAGTTCCATTTTGGCCTTTTCTGCGGCCTCTTTTAACCTCTGTAAGGCCATCTTGTCCTGCCTCAGATCAATCCCCTGATCCTTTTTAAATTCATCGGCCAGGTAATGAACGATACGCAGATCGAAATCTTCACCACCCAGGAAGGTATCCCCGTTGGTGGATTTGACCTCAAAAACGCCTTCTCCTATCTCCAGGATGGAAATATCAAAGGTACCGCCGCCGAGGTCAAAGACAGCAATCTTTTCTTCTTTTTTCTTGTCCAGGCCGTAGGCCAGGGAGGCAGCCGTCGGCTCATTGATGATGCGAAGTACATTTAATCCGGCGATGCGGCCGGCATCCTTGGTGGCCTGGCGCTGGCTATCATTGAAGTACGCCGGAACCGTGACAACGGCGTCGGTAACCTTCTCACCCAGGTACTCTTCAGCGGTCTGCTTCATTTTCTGCAGGACCATGGCCGATATCTCTGCCGGGCTATAGTCCTTATCTTTGATCTGTACGTAGGCGTCTCCACCGGTTCCTTCCACGATCTTGTATGGGAGGACCTTAATAGCCCTCTGGACCTCTGCGTCTCTATATTTGCGGCCTATGAGCCGCTTAATGGCAAAGACAGTGTTGGTCGGATTAGTAATAGACTGCCTTTTGGCAATCTGGCCGACCAATCGCTCGCCGCTTTCCGCAAAAGCCACTATGGATGGAGTGGTTCGACCGCCTTCAACGTTAGCTATTACCTTAGGCTCGTTTCCCTCCATGATAGCTACACAAGAGTTGGTTGTTCCCAAATCTATACCAATAACCTTACCCATTTTATCCTCCTTATATAAATAGACGTATTAGCAAAATTTTTACCGCAGAGCACGCTGAGAACGCAGAGAACTTTTTGAATTACATTATCAGCTAACGTCTTCCGGCGCGCTACTGGCCGGTCGCCTGGAAACCACCACCATAGCCGGCCTTAAGAGGCGATCTTTAAATATATACCCCTTTTGAAGCTCGTTAAGTATGGTATTATCTTCTACGCTGTCATTTTCTTCTACCATAACCGCTTCATGATATTGTGGATCGAAGACCTGGCCGCAAGCATCTACAGCCTTGAGTCCGGACTTTTCCATTACATTAATAAATTCCCTCAAAACCATCTCTACGCCGGCCAGAAGGGCCTGCTTATCCGTATCATCATTTTTGGCGTGTTCCACCGCCCGCTCCAGATTGTCGAGTATGGACAGGAGTTCCCTGGCAAAGGACTCATTTGCGTACTTAATATGGTCCGCTTTTTCCCGCTCAGCCCTTTTTTTGTAATTTTCCAGTTCCGCTGCCATACGCAACATCCGGTCATAATGGCCGCTGGCCTCTTCTTCTTTTTCTTTAATCAGGGCTGCCAATTCTTCAACACTTTTTTCCGTAAGAGGTCTTTTCTGTGTTTCCAGGGCCTCTTTGCTTATTTCAACCTCAACATCTTCCGTTTTATTTTCAATCGCTTTATCGTCAATTGACATAACCCGTCCTTTATTAGAGCTTAAGGTTTAAGGCTCTTCAGCTTTCAGCCTTGAGCTTTCAGCTTACCCGGAACGCTCTTTAATCAATTCACCCAGGAGGTCAGCGGTATATCTGACTAAAGGGATGAGCCTTGCGTAATTCATGCGCATCGGACCAATAACCCCCAGGGCCCCCAGTACATTTCCCCCGGTGACGTAAGGTGAGGCCACAATACTGCATCCTTCCATGGCATTATATTCACTCTCAGAGCCGATAAAGATTTGCACTCCCTGCGCGGTTATGCATTTGTCCAATAGCTTGATGAGGATGCCCTTTTCCTCGAAGGTCTCGAAAATAGCCTTCATTTTATCAATTTCGCAGAGCTCCGGGTATCTTAAGATGTTGGTCTTGCCTTCGATATATACCGTTCCTTCGCCATCCGGAAGATTTTTTTCACTCATCTCCATGGCGCTGGAGAGCAACCGGTTAAACAGGTCCTTTTCCGCCTGCATCTCACGCAAGATTTTTTTCTTTGCCTCTTCTATAGTCATTTCGCTCAGCAATTCAGTCAGGTAGTGGGACAGTCTATCCAGCCTGGCCTGGTCAAGATTTTCTTCCACTTCTATAATCTTGTTTTGAACGATGCCGGCGGGAGAGACACAGATTACGAGTACGATGCCTTTACGCAGCCGGATGAATTCAATATGCTTGAATACCGCTTGTGTGAAACGGGGAGCGGACACAATGGCTGTGTGGCCGGAAATGGATGATAAGGCCCGTGAAGTATCCTTTAGCACCTCACCGGCAGGCAGCTTTCTTTTGAGGCTGCCGGCGACCAGGGCCTTTTCTGCTTCAGAAAGAGGGGTGACTTCCAGTATGCTGTCTATATAAAAACGCCACCCGCTTTCGGTCGGTATGCGGCCGGCCGAGGCGTGGGGTTGAAACAGAAACCCCATTTCTTCCATATCGGCCATAATATTGCGGACGGTGGCCGGGCTTACGTCAAAGCTATATTTGTGACAGACGCGACGTGAGCCTACCGGTTCTGCTGTTGCAATATACTCCTGAATTACAGCTTGCAGGACTTTGCGCTGCCTTTGTATATCAGATTTTACCATCGGTTAACCTGTTAGCACTCCTGACGTTACATTGCTAACGATAATAATCGTGGGGATATTTGTCAAGAGACAAACCGGGGTTACGGTAGGGATAGCCGAAATACATTTAGGAAGGGATCAAGGCCCAAAGCTCAAGACGTCTGGTGTAGAAGTCATTAGTCAATAGTCATCCGTCACTGGTAAAAGGTATGTATCTTTCTCCCAAACTTAACCAATGACTAATGACCAGTGACCAATGACGTTTTGAGCTTTGGATTTTGGCATTTGAACTTTTGCCCTTGGGGCTTATTTTACCATTTTTAAGATTTTTGTCTTTTGTTCTTCAAATGATTTCTGACCCTCCTCTATGGCCCCAAGCAATCTTTTCTTAACATCTTCGGTCAGGTCTTTTCCGTGGCCGACGACATCGGACAATAACTCGCCTACGTCATAAATCACGTTCCTGACCGTATGGGCCGCATCTTCGGCCACGTCTTCAGCCCGGCGTTTGGCCTTGGTAGCAATGCGGGCGATATCTTCCCGCGTCCTCTTGCCTGACTGAGGGGCAAGCAAAAGGGCCAGCCCGGCGCCAACAATTCCGCCCAGCAAAAAGGCGCCGATTATCTTCACTTCTTTATTGGTATCATCCATAAAATGTAACCTCCCTTGCAGACTTAATGTCTTTTTATATATATTTTAGATTTAAAGGAGGCAATAATGCAAGGAGAATAAGTTAGCAGCTGGGGGTTTCGATTTTGTATTTGACTTTCGGGGATGTTTTATGTACCTATTCACATGCGAAATGAATGCTGATTCATTAACCGTCTCAGCCGGATTCTTAATCTTAAGGAGGAAGGGGGTATATGTTTTTGAGATGTGCGGAAGAACATAAAACAATCGGCGCTTGCAGCAAAAATGGGCTCAGATTTATGGTGACGTTCTTGACAATAGCCGTCGTTATTATATGGAGTATCCCTGCCCTGGCTGAAGAACCGGGTATTTCTGAACTCCTGCATGAGATTAAGAAACTGCGTGAAGAGGTGCAGGAACTGCGGGGGAAAGTGGCCGGGCTTGAGAAGAAAGAGGCCACGACCCAGGAAAAGGTAACACAGGTTGAGAAGAAGGCCGAGGCCGTTAAAGAGGTCAGTGACAAGGTGGCCAAAAAGGCCGGCCGCGACCGCCTGAACTGGGGCGGGGAATTCCGGGTGCGCATGGTCTCCGAGCGGGCGGAGACAACCTCGGGTTTTTACGGGGCTGGTAAGCCCAGCAGTGACAGAAAATACAAGAATGAGACCGGCTTTCCGATGCGTCTGCGTCTGAATTTTGATGCCCAGGTGGTACCGGATATGGTGGATCTTTACGGCCGCCTGACTATCAACAAAAGGTTCGGCACCTACGCCACCTGGCCGGACCAGGATCCCCTGGACAGCGTCAATTCTTTCCATTCCGGTATCGGCAGTGATGTATCCACGCGCGTAGAACATATCTACGCAAAGTTTAACGCCCCCAAAATAAACTCCAATTTTTATGCCGGCCGTCTGGCGGCGATGGATGGACCGCCTGCCCGCCAGAATTCCCCGTTTCCCCGTGTTTTTATAGATTCTGAAGTAGATGGGGTTATGTGGGAATACAGACTCCCGGACACGTCCTTAGATAAGTGCTGGTCGCCCCTGGCAATACCGTCAGAAGGGACAGATAAATTTCCGGTGGGTAAGGGACCCCTCGGCTCCTATGGCAAGAAAGTTAAGGAAGGCAACAGCCTGATTCTGGCCTATGCGAAATACCGGGACATGGGTTTTACAAATCCCAAAGGTTCAAGCACCGGGAGAGATTTGCTCGGTTTGGAAGGGCAGGGGCCGGATACGGATGTTTATATCGCCCAGGGGCAGTTAAAACTGGCCAGGGATACTGTGCTTGTAGTCAGCGGCCTCTATATGCCGGACTGGTATATGCCGAGATATTCCTTTGATACGGCCGGTTCTTATAAATGGAGCGAGACTTATACCAGTTCCGACGGGCTAACAAGGTTATTTATCCCTTATTTTACTACCTATTATTCCCTGGCCGGCGCCTACCTGGATACCCAGATCTGGAAGTTCCAGGTCTATGGGGCGACTTACTTTAATGAATTTAGTTGTCCGTCTCATTACTGGAGGACAGAGACAAAAACGGCTTTTGACACATGGACGACTACGGCAACAAATTACTATTCCGGCGAGAAATTTAACGGCCATGCCTGGTGGGTAGGGATGAATACCGGTGACGCCATTGCCCCAAACCAGCAGTTATGCGTGGAATTTTTCCGGGGTGATGACAACTGGATCAATCCATTAAACTACAGGGGGTTCAGGCGTAAGGGCTCCGTTAACAATGCGGCCAACAATTACTATTACAATCCGTCTTTTATGACAGATACGGTGGTCGCGGGCTTCTACCCGGTAAATGCCCGGATATGGGATATCTATTATGATTACTACCTGACCACTAATTGGCGGTTCCGTTTGGGTTATATGGACTTTAAATTCGACTCTGTTGACCGGACTTCACCGATTGGAACCTCGGGCTATGAACGCCATTATTGGCCGTATATTGAAGTTAATTTAAGTTTTTAGGTCTGACCACCCATAGTCCTCTGAACCGCTCTGCCTTTCCCGGCCGGGCGGTTCTTTTTTGTGTTGCCTTCTGTGATTGACTAAAATTCTTTTTTGGTGTTATGTAGAAAATCCGGTTCGTAATTGTATTTAGCCACTAAGACACAAAGACACAAAGTTAAGAAATCCGAAATTCGGTATCGGGTTAGCTGTTTGAAAAAGTATTTTAAAATCCCTCCCAACCTCCCTTTTCCAAAGGGAGGAGAAATACTTCTCTTTTTTCCCGCACTCGGGCGGATTCGCCGGGGCGAAGAAAAAGGGGGAATTAAAGGCTTACCTCTCTTTCAAAAAGGGAAAATACCATTAATTCCCCTCTTTGGAAAAGAGCTTGCTATATTCCAGAGGGGACGGGAAAGCTTTAAAAAGGCTATACTCCTTTTTGCAAACGATAGCCAGTTGGTAAAAACCAACTTAAAGAAAGGAGCATAGCCAT
>JBFMFO010000020.1:0-49894 GCA_040754095.1 Thermodesulfobacteriota bacterium
CGTATCGTAGACCGCATGGCTCATTCGCTTTATAGTCATGCAGCATACTATACCAAACTCTTAAACAAAGGTAACCCTTTCCTCCCCGTGCTCCCGCACGGGGTATCCAGGGTTGTTCTTTCATGAATTCAGGCACCGTTGTGAAATGCCGCCATATGATTTTCGGCTTTTCAAACTCCTTATAATACGCAATGTTATCCTGAATCTCAAACCATTTATATGTCCCCGGCTTACGTCCGTGCTTGGCTTTGTCTGATTTTTTCGGTTCCAGGTCTTTCCGGAACTGCTCCAGATGGCGTTTGATGGCCGGATACTGTTCAATGTCTGTTCCACGACGAGTAAAGATCACATACAGCCCCGCCCATTCCGCTTTCCATTTGCGGACGTCGCGGCCGCGGAGCCAATGCTTGATCAGGTCCGCGCTTTTGGGGTCTTCGGCGATTAGCCGGTTCCGGGTGGCCTCGTCGATGACGAACGCCTCATTCAGACCGGTCAAGACACCCCGATAGAATCTCCCCTGCACATACTCGCCCAGCGGCTTACCGGCCTTTCTCAGCTTCTCCATCAAGGCCAGCACCTCGGGCCGCTCCAGCGCCCAGCCCTCCGCCTTCAGGGCGGCAATTGGCATGGAAAAGCCGACGGCAGCCAGGGTTTCTTCCAGGCATGTAAGTTGGTCTGATTCTGTGAAGGTGGCGGCAAGAAAAATCCCCCCTTGCCCCCCTTTGGTAACGGGTAGGGTCGTAAGCGATTCCCCTTTAGTGAATGGGGATATAGGAGGATTTTTCTTCATGAGCAGGATGGACGGGTAGGTAGTGGCGTCAAAGATAGGAAGGTCGCCAAAATCAATCACCACCTTTGGCGTTGCCTCACTGGTGAGGAGTTCGCGGGTGTCTTTGCCGTAAGCCGCCCGCATGAACTTATTGGGCGCGATGAAGCAGAGGTGGCCTGCCGGCTTGAGGATTTCCAGGCCGCGCTTGTAAAAGTAGGTGTACAGGTCGGCGGTGCCGCAATAGAAAGCACCAAATGTCTGCTTAAGCTGGGGCTTGAATTCCTTGATCGCCTCCTGCCGGACATAGGGTGGGTTGGCAATCACCACATCAAACCCACCTTTGTGGTGATACACCTCCGAAAAATACACCTCAAAATCAAATTCCGTATGCCCGTGGGTAATCTGGCTGATCAAGTCATCAATCTGGTTTTTAAAGTACTGCTTTTTCGTGGGGTTGGTTTCGTTGAAATAGAGCGGTTTTAAAGTTTCCAGATCATTAAAGAGTTGATTGTTAAACAGGTCTTTCTCCACGCCCAGCAACGAGTTGCCGCATACGATTTTATAATCGAGATTCGGCAGGGGCTTGATGTTTTTGATATCCTCCTCATCCACCACTAGTGAGAGCCACAGCCGCAGCTTGGCAATCTCTACCGCGCCGTGGTCAATATCCACGCCATACAGGGATTGTTCAATGCAGCGGCGTTTGAAATCATATGGCGTCCGTTCTGCTCTCTCAAATCCCCCCTCACCCCCCTTTGATAAAGGGGGGAGCTTGGGGGAATTATTTTTGTTTTTTATGAAAACAGAGAGGATGTTCCGCGCCTTAACAATCTCGCTCATCATGCCCACGGGAAAGGCGCCGGAACCCACCGCCGGGTCGCAGACGGTGATATCGGCCAGCTTATCGTCAATCAGTTTCGCATTTTTTCGGATGCTTTCCGGCAGAACCAGCTTGTTCTTGGCAGTCTTTTGCTTTCCTTCTTCAATCAATTTTTCTTTTAAAAGAGCTGTTGCCTCGTTCTCGCTGACCTGCTCGCCCAGATGGATCAGGATTTCGATGTCTTCTTTTGAAATCCAAGGCTTGTCTTTATGGCGAACGGTAATATCCAATTGCCCTTTTTTCCCTTCATTACCATACATATCGAGATTCGGATCGCCCAGTTTTTCAAAACTACCCACGCCGCTGTTCAATTCGGTAAACAGGTAATTGATCAAACTCTGCCGGCACATGTAGTGTACGATTTCGCGTGGGGTGTAATAGACGCCGAATTGCTTGTTGAATCTGCTTTCATCCCCCTTTTTGCCGCTCTTTAAGGCCTTTTTGTATTCCTCAAAGTTATCGGGCCGGATGGCGTTGAATTTCTCATAAGCCTTGCCGAGCAGTTCCGGGTCAATAGCCACTTCCTTTTCCAGCGGCTCGTCTTCTTTGACGGTGAAATTGTAGCGGTCAAAGATGTCCAGGATACCGTCTCCGCTATCACCCTCTTTGGTTTTGTTCTTATTGGAAAACAGGCCGTCCGGCAGGTGAATATCGGTATGCACCCAGTCATAATTGCCGATGGGGTCAAAGAGACCGCCGTTCAGGAAAGGTATTTTACAGTTGAAACGGCTGTAATAGTCGTCATCGTGGCTGCGGTCAATGCGCAGGGCTTCGTAAAAGAGCGGTTCCAGGATGTCATTGAAAAAATTGTTAAAGCTGCCGTGTTTCACCTCAAATAGCTCACGCAAGAATTGTTTGGCGCCGGTACCCCAGGCAGCATCTCTGCCCACACCGAACCAGCCTTTTTTCTGCAGGAAGTAGAGAAAAATAATCTGCCCCAGCAGTTTCTTGGCAAAGTCAACGGTGTTGACGCCTTTGGCTTCGAAGTCGGCTTTGATTCCGGCATCGTTTTTAACCACTTTATCCAATGCTTCCTTGGTGCGGATAAACAGATCGCGGTATTTGAGGAAAAATTCTTTGGTAACGGTTTCGATATCGAAGGCTTCTTCCAGTTCGGCAAGGGTCGGCGCCGCCTCGTCATCAGCCAGGATGTTGACCAGCCGGCTCTGGGCGGTGTGGCTTCTTTCGTTGACGCCCACTAAAAACGACCAGCGCCGGGCAGGGGTGAATTCTTCTTTCACCTTCATTTTGCCTGATGGGGTCTGCTCAAACTTGTAATCCATCTTGACCAGCGAAAAGCGCCAGTCCACGTCATCCGGTGCTATGAAAGCCACCAGAGCGGCGTCTTTCAGTAATCCACCGCGGCTGCCGTTTAAATACCAGGCAACAAAATTACGTTGCATGGTGCGGGCGCGTTCCAGCGAGGTTTCTTTTTTCAGCCTGATGGCCAAAATATCGATTTTGTGTTCACCATCGCTGTATTTGCCGATGCGTTCCAACACACTGATATAAGGCTTGTAAGCGTCAGGGATGAATTGCCCCTGATAGGTAAATGATGCTTCATCAATCCGGTTTAGGAGATTTTTGATAAACGCAGTGAAGCGCGTCTTATCAAAAGGCTGCTCAAAGGTTTCCTTGATGAGATTGCGTGCCTGTTGCTTATCCATATCTTTTAAATCCATAATTAGTCTTCCCCCGAAAACTCCCCCTCACCCCAACCCTCTCCCGCCAGGGGAGAGGAAAAAACAGAGGTTTCCGGATGAAAACTAATTAATTTCTGATGTCATTGTCCCGGCATATTTTTAGCGGGTTAAGATATCCTCGGGTTCTTTATCTTGTCATGACATACTATCAATAAGTTTTCCGTTTTTTGCTTCATTTTTGCATCTTTTGCATCATCATTGCATCTTTTTTGACTCATTAAGGATATAATGCACCTGCCTTTTACCTGTACCAACCATTTTTAAAATCCCTTTTTCAACTAGATTGGATAAATCTCGAGTCGCTGTTATTCTGCTTATATTTTTTATCAATTCTTTATAGTCCTTATTGGTTATTTTCCCGTTTTCTTTTATATACATTACCGCCTTCATCTGCCTTTCATTCAATCCTACTTTTTGAAGATTTCCCGGATTCCATTTATCTTTATAAAAAGTAACCGACATCACTCCATTTTCTTCTGTAAAATCCGGCTCCGGCAATCCCTGTTTCGCGCATTTTTCGACAATCTCTATGGTTCCACGTCCCCATGCCTCAATAAAGCCGGCATAATAAAATGTTTCCGCCAGCAGTTTATTTCTTGGCTTGGACAGGTGGTTTGTTTTCAGTTTCTCAACAGGCACTTCCAGCGGCAAACGGCCTTCATTCATAATGATCAGCTTATCGGAATAGACTCTGATTTGTATCTGTGAAAATTCCCGGTAATCCCTATGGATGAGCGCATTGATAATCGCCTCTCTCAAGGCTTCGTGAGGATATTCAAGAATATCCCGGCGGTGAATATCTTCAAATTTTATATTGCTCTGCAAGTACTTTGACCGGAGAATTTCCAGTGTATTTTCCAGTTGCCGAAAAAGATTGCCTTTTACAACATCCGTTGTCTGTATCTCGGTGTCGGTGAGAAATCGTCCGATTTTCACGACAGCATGGCTGTAAAATTGTTGGGGATCGGCGAAAAAAAGAAGTGCGGCGGCGCGCTTTACTCGCTCATTCGTGATAAGGTTTAATTTTTTAAGAATCGTGTCTGAATCGGTTTCACGGGTAATAGCAGGAATCCGGTCAACGGCAAACCGCTTAAAATCTTCGACGGTTACATTATCAATAGACGCCCGGTCACCTCTTTCTTCCATTACGTCATCCCAGGTCGAGCCTGTCTTTATCATTAGAAAATCAGCCAGCTCTTTGCCGCGCAATTCCTGTACCGTGCTCCCGCTTCGGAGATAGAATCTTCCGTTACAGGAAATCGGCACAGAAGAAGGGTTGATGATTATGCTGATAAATTCGTCATTATTTGTCCTGCTCAATTCCACGGTCGGGATGATACCTAATTTATTTCGGATGATATTAGGGATGTCTTCCAATAATTTGACTGCATTTTTCAAACCGACGAACTGCCCACGGTCATTCAATCCGATAAGCACTTTCCCGCCCGTGCCGTTCGCAAACGCAGAAATTGCTTTCAGGCAATCATCCTTCCAAGCGCTTTTAAATTCGATGTTCTGGGATTCTCTATCAGCCATCGATATCCCCACTCAAATACATGGATAATATTACTTCCCGTTTACCGAACACCGCCGGGTTCTGTTCGGCATAATGTCCTTCCAGCAGCTTTGCCGGAATGTGGGTTTGAAGCACTGCCAGCACCTTGAAGGGGTTGATAATTTCATGCCTGAGATCATTCAGGGCTTTCAGCGCTTGCCTTGCCGTTTGTTTGGGCAGGCCCCCTTCCTCAAGCTGGGTCAGGACCTTTTTCAGAAATAATTCCTGGTCGTCTGTCAGTTTCTGGGTGTTCTTCATAGTTGCTTTTAAAATTTTGAGGATGTTTGCGGCGCTGTCACGTCCGCCTCTTTGCCTTAGCTGGGGCAGTTCTTCGGTGGTCGCAAAAATGAACGCCCCTTTGTTTTTATCCAGCAGGTCGTAAAACTGCCCGGGCAGCTTTTTCTTTGCCTCATCATGTTGGCTTTCCAGCAGTTTTGCCGCTGAGATGAAATCCAGCTCTTCTGCTTCCGGACCGGCAGCGGCCAGGAAGAATTTTTGCAGTTTGCCCCGCCGGAAATAGGTGATCAGTGAATTTGCCTGTTCAGCGTGATATTTCGAAGTGCGCGCTTTTTTGGGCAGCCGTTTGATCTTTTCAAAAAGGCCGGGGTCTTTAACGCGAATCTCCTTGATGGCGTGGAGATACTTCAATACGCTCTCCCCGGCATCGTCCTCGCCCTCCAATGTCTGTTTCGAAATCAACCGGTTAAAAAGTTCGTGGGAACCGATGGGTTCGCCCTCAGTTAGAAGTTCGGCGTCGCCGCCCAGCAGGGTCAGAAAGGCATTGATTTTGGCCTCCGCCGCCTCTTTGAGTTTAATCTGGTCATTGGATTGCGTGGTGGGAAAAAAATTAAAGGTGTAAATTTTATCAAAAGGCGTATCCACCCGGTTAATGCGGCCGACCCGCTGCATCATGCGGGTGGGATTCCAGGGGATATCGTAGTTGATCACCGTATTGGAACGGTGCAGGTTCACACCTTCGGCCAACACTTCCGTGGAAATCAGTATCCGGTAATCATCCTTGGGATGTCTGGCGCGGGCGTCAAAGTTTTCGATGACTTTATCGCGTGTTGCTTCACCCGAATCACCGGTATAGCACAACACCCTGTCCGGGTATTTTTGCTGTAAATTTTTGAACAAATAGTTGGCGGTTTCCTTGGATTCCGTAAAGATGATCAGATGATTTTCTCGCAATCCCGAATCCGTTGATAATCCGTGCAGAAATTTTAAAAGCTTGGGGTCGCGGTCAATGTGCGTCCAAAGTTTTTTTATCTCCAGCAAAACGTCATGGTCGTGCTGCAGATCATCCCGGAATCCTGCCATAAATTCGCTGCTGATATAGCATTGCGCTTTGCCTTCATCGATCAGGCGCTGCACGGCTTCATCGTCATCGTTCTCCAGCATTTCAAATATTTTATTCGTGTGCTTCTTGCTCACATAGACATTGCCGTCGTCAAATTCTTTTATAAACGTCTCGTAAGAGTGCAGGAAGCGATCTACCGAGTTTCGAAAGGCGAAGAAACTGCTTTCCAGTCGTTTGACCAGCAGGATTTTCATAAACCGGCCCATGTTCCGCTGGGATTGCCGCTCAAGTTGATCCACCTTGCCTTGATAATATAGCATGGGCATATAACGGGCATATTTAAACTTTTGTGCGATGAGTCCGATGGTTTTATTGAATATTTCATCTTCTTTTTCGTTTAGTTCATAAAATAGCGGGACCGGTTTTTCTACATTGGGGAATTTCAGCCCTTGTATGGTGATATCGTCGGAAAAATATTTTTCAATCTCTGTCCGGGTGCGGCGCACCATCAAATATTTCAGGACTTTTTCCCGTATTTTCCGCGCGTTTTCTTTTACGGTGCCTATGTATTTGTCATAATCTTTCTGACGGTCCAGTTTTTTCAATTTCCGGTCAAGGCAGCTGAAAAAGCCTTCCAGATCAGGCAGATTGGGAATGGTGCTTTTTTTGGCTTTCTGAAACAGTTTCAGCAGGCTGAGAATATCTTTGGGCGCATTGTTGTATGGCGTAGCGGTTACCAGAATCACCCTTTTGCCGCGGCAAATTTCGGCCAGTTTCTCGTAAGTAATCGTTGTTTCCGTTCGGAAACGGTGCGCTTCATCGATAATGATATTGGTGTATTTTTCAGTTCCTCTGTTGAGCAGATCGTCCAGTTTGCCAAGTGATTCAAAGTCAGCAGACACACGAAAGTCAGAAAACACGTTAGGCCAGGAGCCGGGATTGGATTTTTCCAGAAGCACCGGCGGGGCAATGACCAGCGTTCTGCCGTCAAGCTGTCCGGCCAGTATAGCGGAGATGTAAGTCTTGCCCAACCCTACGACATCCGAAATGAAAACGCCGCCATACTCCAGCAGTATTTTTTTGGCATTTAAAACCGCCTGTTCCTGGTATTCAAGTTTTTTAAACTCCGGCGGGAGATATTTTACGAACACCTCATCGATCTGGCTGAGTTCATCTTTAAAATATTCATAGAGAAATTTCAGATAAAGCTGATACGGAGTAATATTTTGACTGAGCCAGGTCTTCTCCTGAATCGTCTGAACATATCTCTCGCTGACATCCACCGCGTCCTTCCATAATTCATCAAACTTTTGGCGGGAAAACTCATAGTCGCTGCGGTTTTTCAACTCCACATTAAATTCCAGATTGTCAATGAGTCCTGCCCGGGTAAAATTGCTGGAGCCTGTAATCACCCTGCCAACGTCCCGGTCTCCCTGGCAAAAGGTCATAATGTAGAGCTTGGCATGGATATTTTGCGATGGATAGGCCCTGATTTCCAATTTTCTATCTCTAACCCATTCAATAAATTTATTAACCCCTTCTTCGACTTTTCTATTGTCTTCTGAATCAGCCAACTCTTGTTCTATCAGCTTTTCAACTTCTTCCTTGGTTTCGGCATGAGAAAATTCAATGACTTGTTGCTTTGGGTTACCAGCTTTGACAATCAAATCATAGACCTGCCTGTTAGCACTGATACCAATCAGGATTCTGATTTTTTCTGTTTTTTCCAGTGATCTATACAGGGCATGGAACCCGCTAGTATAGAAATAACCCACCAGGCAGTCAAAAAGAGAAGTGTCTTTAATGAGAACCTCAAATCTGTCTTTCAGGCTTTGATTTTTTTCGTTTGTTATGAATGATAAATCTGTATTCATAAGAGCCTCTTGCAAAATTGTCTGTCATCCCCGAATGATTCTATCGGGGATATTGTTTTTACTTGAATAAAACCAGATTCCCGCTCAAAAGCGTTGCGGGAATGACAAAAAATGGAGTTTTGCAAGAGCCTCATAAGCAACCTTCTTTATCGTTCTTTGTGCATGGGTAGATACTTATATTTTGCACGCCATTTCGTTCAATCATATAGCGGTATAACGAATAAGAGTTTTTACGGCGCGAAGCCGACCGTAAAAAGTCCTGTTGAACTGAACCGCGCAAGCTGCGCTGTTGCTCGGAAATTTATCGGCTCAAATCAATCTATGGTTTGATTTTATATTAGGAATTGGTCGGTATTGCAAGATGAAATCATAATCAGGAAATCGGGACCGCTCATCGGTTTATAAGTTTAGCGGACTCTTCGCCTCGTTTTACCGATTGGCGCCTTGATCTCTTCTACTGGTCAGATCGCTCTACGATCCAAACTGCGGTATTGGATGGCCTCGGAGATATGGACAGATTTGACGGACGCCTCCCCTTCGATATCTGCAATAGTGCGGGCAATCTTTAATATGCGGCTTTATGCTCGGGCTGAATATGTCTCTTGAACCACTTCTGCTATCAGAGTGGCAATTAAATCATCGTCTTCCCGGAGATTGTAAATGCCACTGTGGGATGGGTCATCTACTAGTGGGTCATGTAAGACAGGAAGATTTCTGCTATCTGGACTGTGTGTCCGGACATAGTCACGCATTTGCCCGATATTCAAGGCAGCTATTTTCGCGTTGGCGCCAATTTTGTTCATCTTTGATGCGAGAACCTTGCGAATCTCTTGGATTTGAGTGTCCCGATCGGTTGAGTTTAAAAATTCTAACCAGTTAACTGATAGAGCATTCTCCCCTTCCCGAAGGCGAAATGCGGCGCTAGTAACTTGGCCGTCTTCTGTACATCTGGTAGGGGAACAATAACGAGAAATGTGGTGTTGATCAGGTAATGGATCGTTTTTCATTCCGAAGCCCAGCTAAGTACTCCATGGGGTTGCGCAGTTTCCAGCAAAGAATCAATAGAAGCCAGCCCGGATAATCTAATTGTCTTTTCTGGATGCCTCGGATCCGGTGAAAAAATTACAAATCGAGCATCTCCGGTAGGCAGGAATTCCACAGCAAAATGGCGGTTGGAAGCAGTCCGCCATTGAGCCTGAATGTTTTTGGACGGGGTAAGTACAATATCCGGATACTTTAAATTGGGTGTATATTGAAGAAAGGTCAGAAAATTATTTAATGACTCTGGTGAGATTGCGAATTCATCGGGAAACTCCTCTTTGGCAGCATCAAACAAGAATCTGAGCCGTCTCGCAAGTCGCTCAGTAAAAGGAATATGTGAGGATTTTTGAACATAAGAAATGACCTCCAGAACCTTATCGTCTCGCAGCTTGGTAAGTTGATCAAACGGGCTTTCGGATTGTAACCCAGTAGTCTCTTCTAAATTCATCTTGACCGTTGTGGGTATGCCGCGCTTCGATTGATCGACGAACCTAATCCGGCGTTCAACTGAGCGGTAGGATTCAGACAAGCGTCGCGGAGTTCTATAAAGCCCACAAATTTCAAGGTCCCCGAATTCCTTTGCATCTTCAAGCCTTGAGAATTGAGTCATGGCATGAATATTTCTCGCTGCAGCATATTTTTCGTATTCTTTAATGTCCTGTATGCTCGGCATATGGTTCTCTCTAGTAATCCTCAGATGGTGTCTTCTCGCTCCCAAATTGTTGATTGGATTTCACGGCTAGTAAGGTCAGTAAAGCCGCGGACGATCCATTCATGGGCCACGTCAAACCAACCCCATATTGTATCTAGGCATTCATTCATATTAAGCCAGCGGGCGGTAATATCAAGACGGAGTACCGGACGGTCATCAATTTGTCCTTGCAAAAGGTTGACATGCAGTCGTCCCTTGTCATCAGGTAAAGCAAACGTCGTTTGCCACCCCAAAGAAAGGGGTTCTGGCAGAAATCGCCCATTATCCGAACGCCAGTTAAGATCTGGCAGTACGTTGTTAATCTCAGCCAGCGATTCCCAGCCCTGTCCCTTCAGGATATGATTAACATAGGTCAATTCGCACGCAGTGGGATTGAGCGTTCCCAAACCCTCTTCTTTAAGAAATTCCTGGAATATATCAAGGTTGGCCTTGAACGCCTTTGCAACTATTCCATAGCGCGGATATGGATCGTCTTCGTGCTTCTTTCGCCAGTTGTATAGAAATCTGTCGTTCTGTAGCTGAATGAGCTCGTTATCGCGCTGATTAACAAACCAAAGCCTTGGCAATAGATTAGCCAAATCCAATGGTTCAGCATCAAGTCCTAAAGGAGGGGCATGTTCGCACGTGGGATATTCGTCTCGTATTTTCTCCCAAAACAATCCTAAGTGTGGCGCCTTGAATTGCTCAATTCTTTTGAAGACGATGCCACATACCACCTCTATAAGAGGTGGTTTTTTATAACTGGGAAGACTGTTCATTTTGGTCATACTAATAAATGTTGTCACTATGGCTCTTAATAAGCCAAAAGTGAAGCTAGGGTATCCAACTTATCGGTAAATAAGATAAATAAATTTAGTTTATTAATTATCCATTTTTCCCATACCTTGTCAAGCGCAAGATGAATTTTCGTTCAACATTGCATAATAACCCACACCCTTATCCCGTACCGGGGAATATATTGGAGACACTCATTGGTTTATAATTTTCTGTTTTTCGATCCGCGAATATTAATTAAGTTTAGCCAGCTCTTCGCCTCGTTTTACCGGTCGGCCCCTTGACCTCCTCTACCGATCAAATCGCTCTGCGATCGAGGCTGCGATATTGTATGGCCTCGGAGATATGGGCAGATTTGACGGACGCCTCCCCTTCAATATCTGCAATGGTGCGGGCAATCTTTAATATGCGGCTGTAGGCCCTGGCGCTCAGGCCCAGTTTGTTGACCGCTACCTCCAGAAGCTTGTGTGATTCGGTGTCAATGGCGCAGAATTTCCTGATAAGTCGGGTATTCATCTGGGCATTGCAGTGGATGGGCTTGCCTTCAAACCGTTCCTTTTGCCTCCGGCGGGCCAGATCAACCCTTTTTCTTATCTCCTCTGACGACTCGCCGGGATGGATGGAGGCCAGGTCTTTGTAGTTGAGGGCGGGCACTTCCACGTGGATATCTATGCGGTCGAGAAGCGGGCCGGAGACCTTTGAGCGATATTTTTGTATATAAAGATGCGTACAACTGCACGTATGCTTGGCGCTCCCATAATAACCGCACGGGCAGGGATTCATGGCCGCTACCAGCATAAACCGGGCCGGATAGGTAAGGGACATAGAGGCCCGCGCGATCGTAACCCGCCCGTCCTCTAACGGTTGCCGCAGCACCTCCAGGACGTTCTTTCTGAATTCCGGCAGTTCATCCAGAAAAAGCACGCCATTGTGGGCCAGACTGACCTCTCCGGGTTTAGGAATCTGACCGCCCCCGATCAGACCGGCATCAGAGATGGTATGATGCGGCTGACGAAACGAACGGGTGGCAATAAGGGCGCTTCCCTGGGGCATCAGTCCCATGACACTAAAGACCTTGGTCGTCTCCAGGGCCTCCTCAAAGCTCATGGCCGGTAAGATGGTCGGCAGGCGCTGCGCCAGCATGGTCTTGCCTGAGCCCGGGGGGCCGATCATTAACAGATTATGGCCTCCGGCCGCGGCAATCTCCAGGGCCCTTTTGACATGTTCCTGCCCCTTAACCTCATTAAAGTCCATATCGCCTTTGCCGGCGGTACAAAAGAGGGCATCCGTATCCACATCTGCCGGGATCGGGTTGCTTTTTCCATTGAGTAATTCCACTGCCTCGGAAAGCCATTCTACCGGTAAAACTTCGACACCCTTTACGACTGCTCCTTCCAGGGCATTTTCTTTGGGCACCACGATGCCGGACAGCCCGGCGGCGCGCGCGGCCATGGCCATGGGCAGGACCCCTTTAGTCGCTTTTATACGGCCATCGAGCGAAAGTTCGCCGGACAACATATAACGGTGGAGATTATCTTTGCTTATGGTTCCGGTGGCGGCCAGAATACCGACAGCTATGGGCAGGTCATATCCTGTGCCTTCCTTCTTTATATCCGCCGGGGCCAGATTAACCGTGACGCGATGGGTGGGAAACTCATAGCCTGAGTTCTTGATAGCGGACTTGACCCGGTCTTTGCTTTCTTTTACTGCGCCCTCGGGTAAGCCAACGGTGGAGAACGCCGGCAGCCCAAAGGCAATATCCACTTCCACTTCGACTACATAAGCCTCAACACCCAGCACGGCGCTGCTCAGGATCTTTGCCAGCATAAAAAACTCTCCTGTCTTATGTCCACCTCGTATTTATCGGCGATGAAGGGTGAGAACTTAACGGAAGGACATATAATTTTGAAGGAACCCCCTGTATTTCTGAGCGAAACTTGCTGGAGCAGCGGGGTACCCATCGAGGGTGAGCAGAAAGGGGAAAACCGGCCCTTTAGTGGCTGGAAGGGGTAAGCATTCCCCACCTGCGAGCCTCGAAAGGGTCGCTGCGTAAGCCGTGAAGCGAAGAACCCAGGGGTTACCTAAAAACTCAGGAAGCTCCCATTATGATCGGCTATAGGTGGAGATTATCTCCACAACCAGTTGAATGGTCTGTACCATGTCTTCGAGATGAATATATTCATTTGTGGTATGGACAGACTGCATGCCTGTGCCCAGTATTACAGTGGCGATGCCATGGGCGTTAAAGATGTTGGCATCACTCCCGCCGCCGCTCTTTTCCGGCGTGAGCCGGCGCCCCAGATTATTCCCTGCCTCCTGCGCCAGGACAACTGCAGGATGGCTGTCGGGAACGGCCATCAGGGGATATTCCTGAGTTACATCGAGGTGCAATGCGGGAAGGTCGCCGTCTATCTTGTTCTTCTCTTTATAGGCTAAGACCGCCCTCTCAAGACATCCTCTTATGTGTTCGGTGTGATCGGCCAGTTTTCGCCGGTCGTGGCTGCGTACCTCACCTTCCAGCTCAACATATTCCGGTATAATATTACGGGCCGTCCCCCCGCGTACTAACCCGATATTAGCGGTAGTCTCATGGTCGATACGGCCCAACTGCATGGCAGCCAGGGCCTCACCGGCAATCTGTATGGCGTTTATGCCTTTTTCAGGTTCGAGGCCGGCATGGGCGGCCAATCCCCGGACCTTGATGCAAAGGCTGTTGGCCTCCGGAGCCCCGCTTATGATGCGGGTAGTGGATCTGGTATCCAGGGCATAACCCATCCGGGCCTGGAGCAGATTGTAATCAAGGGACTTGGCCCCGAAAAGCCCTATCTCTTCACAGACCGTAAAGACAAACTCCAGCGGGCAATGGGCTATCCCCCCCTCCTGTAAAAGCCTTATTGCCTCAATCAAAACAGCTATGCCGGACTTGTCATCCGCGCCCAGGATGGTCCGGCCGTCGCTTTTAAATGTCCCGTTCTCCTCAATTACTTTTACGCCCCGCCCCGGTTCTACCGTATCCAGATGGGCGTTGAACATAAGGGGTGGGAGGTCTTTACGCGCTCCCGGTATGCGGACGATCAAATTACCGCTCTCACCGCCGATAAGCGGCCCGGCCCCGTCTTCTCGTACCTCCGCACCCAGGGATTCGAATGTCTTCCGCACATATTGTGCGATAGCGCCTTCCTGCCTCGAAGGGCTGTCAATCTGCACCAGGCGCAGAAACTCCCCGGCCAGTCGCTGTCTGTTTATCATCTTCCTGATCCTTCCGTTTAACGATAACTTCCACTTCTTCTATGCCTCTGGCCTCGGCCTTCCGTATAATAAATCGTAAATGCCTGTAAGAAAAAATATGACCTTGCCTGGGGATTAACCCCAATTCTTTTAAGATAAAACCGGCTATGGTTTCATAGTCGCCTTCCGGGATTCCCAGATGCAACTGCTCGTTGGCCTGGCCTACCTCCATACGCCCTTTGATCAAATAATGGTTTGGGCCCAGCCTGGTAAAGGGGGTGGCCTCCTTGTCAAACTCATCCGCTATTTCCCCCATCACCTCTTCGAGGATATCTTCTACGGTGACCATTCCTATGGTGCCGCCGTACTCATCGACCACTATGGCAATAGTTTTGCCTTCTTTTTGTAAGTCAAGCAGCAATTCATCCACCGGTTTGGTCTCCGGCACATAGTAGGGTTTGTGCATAAAACTGCCGACCGGCAGGCCTTCATCTGCCGCGCCGATCAGATCAAAGGCATTTAATATCCCGACTATATTATCGATACGCTTGCGGTAAACTGGCAGCCGTCCGTAACCTGTTTCCCGGAACTTCCGGACGGCATCGGCCACAGGCGCGCCCTCCGGCAAGGCCGAGACCTTAACCAGCGGAATCATCACCCGGCTCACGTCCGTCTCCATGAATGAAAACATCTTTCGTATGAGCCGCTTCTCGGCCTTGTCCAGCTCGATCTCGTCTTCATCCATACGCAGGGTCAGTTTAAGCTCCTCGCGCGTGACAAAAGGCTGCTCCCTTCTTTCCGATATATTTGTCAACAAATGAGAAAAACGGGCGAAGATCCAGACCAGAGGATAAAGAATATAAGATGCCGCCGTAATGCCATAGGCGGCCTTCGGGGCAAGCTGTTGTGCTTTTTGCTGGAATATGGTCTTTGGGATAATCTCTCCAAAAATGAGGACGAAAGGCGGCATGAGCAAGACAGCCAACCATTCACTCCCATATCTCCACTGCTCTACCATCCAGGCCGTCATCAAAACGGTATTGGCGGCCACGGCCAGATTGGTCCCAAGAAGCGTAGTGGAGAATAACCAGGTCGGCCTTCCCAGGAGTTTCAGGGCCGCACTCGCCCCTTTATGACCGTCAGAGGCCATTTGTTGCATTTTCTTCCGGTCAGCGGCTACCAGGGCTATCTCTGAACCGGAGAAAAATGCCTCCAGAAACAGCAAGCCGATAAACCAGGAAAGCGGATAGACTATATCACTTGCGGTCATAGGGCATGAAAAGACGCCTGGCCTTCCCTCTCCACCTTAAGTTGTAAGATACGGGTCCCTTTTATTTTGGTTACGGTAAAGCGGAGGCCATTATAGGCGGCGCTGCTTCCCTCCCTGGGCAATTCGCCGAAAAGGTTGAGCACGAATCCACCGATGGTTTCCACCTCATCCGAAGGGATATGCGCGCCGGTTATCTCGTTGAAATCTTCTATAAGCATCCTGGGCGAGACCAGATAAACGCCCTTTCCTTTTTCTTCAAAAACCATCCTTTTTTGGTCATATTCATCGTATATTTCTCCAAAAAGTTCTTCCAGAATATCTTCCATAGTTACCAGTCCGGCTAAATCTCCATATTCGTCCACCACCATGGCCAGATGAATGCGGCGCCTCTGAAACTCTTGAAAAAGATCCTCAACCTTTTTTGTCTCCGGGACGTAATAGACCGGCTTAAGGCGGGGACTCAGGTCAGCTACTGTGCCTCCGGCGGATTCTACTTTTACGCCCACAAGATCTTTAACGTGAAGGATCCCGACCGGCTTGTTGACCTCATGCTCATATACGGGCACCCGTGAGAACCCTCGCGTTTTGATTTTCTCTATAGCGAGAGAGAGGCCGGCATCAAGAGGCAAGGCAAATATATCCGGACGGGGGGTCATGATAGCCGCTACTTTTGTATCGCCGAATTCCATCGCCCTTCTTATAAAATCTCTCTCCAGGCGCTCGATGATCCCGGCGCGGTGCCCGTGTTCTACCAGACGTAGAAAGTCCTTTTCCAGTAAAAACTTTGTCTTTTTCCCCCTGGGCAATCCGGCCATCCTAAGAACAATATCTACTGTGGACTGCGCAAGCCATCGCACCGGGGCAATCCATTTTACAAACAAAGACATCGGCCTTGCCGCGAAAGAGGCTATGGATACCGGGTGGGATATAGCCAGGACCTTGGGGGAAATATCACACAACATGATTATAACGCCGGTCATGATGACTATGGCTACCCAACGCCCGGACGCGCCAAAATGCTTGACGGCAAGAGGGGTAGCCAGGGCAGAGGCGACCACATTACACATATCGTTGCCGATGATAATAGATATCAGGAGACGCCGCGGCCGGGCCAACAGACCGTCTATCAGGCTGTACTTTGGGTGACCTTCCTCCCGGAGACGGATCAAACGCCATCGCCCCAGAGAAAAAAGGGCTGTTTCCGAGCCGGAAAAAAAGGTGGAACAAAGAAGGCAGAAGATGATTATTGGTATATAAATGGACGGTGAAGGGTCCAAATGTCTTTCCCTATCTCTTGCTTTGCCTGCCGGATTTCGTCTTTACAAGGGCTAATTCCAGGATTTCATCAACGTTCTTAACCGGATAAAAGGTGATGCGGCGGCGGATTCGATCCGGTATTTCCTCTAAATCCTTGGTGTTTTGCTCCGGTATGATAACCTTTTTTATCCCGGCCCGAAGCGCTGCCAGGGCCTTTTCTCTCAAACCCCCGATCGGCAAGACCCTGCCCCGCAACGTTATTTCTCCTGTCATAGCCACTTCCCTGCTCACCGGCGTCCTGGTCAAGGCGGAAACAAGGGCAGTGGCCATAGTAACGCCGGCTGATGGACCGTCTTTAGGAATAGCGCCGGCCGGGACATGTATATGGATATCCAGCTCTTCGTAAAATTTCTTATCAAGCTTAAGCTTATCCGCACGGGACCGGGTATAGCTGAGAGCGGCCAGCGCCGACTCTTTCATTACCTCCCCAAGCTGTCCGGTGAGATTGAGATTCCCCTTTCCTTTCATGGTGGTGACTTCGATATGGAGGACTTCTCCGCCCTCCTGGGTCCAGGCCAGTCCGGTTGCCAGTCCTATCTGGCTGGCCTCCTGCTCCGCTTCCGGCAGGTATTTCGGGACGCCCAGGTATTTGTGCAGATTGGCGCGCGTTATGAGAAACGGCCCTTTTTCGCCTTCGGCCAGACGCCGGGCTACCTTTCGGCATACAGATCCGATTTCTCTCTCCAGGTTTCGCAGACCGGCTTCCTTTGTATATTGTGAGATCATGTGAAGGATGGCGCTGTCGGCAATCTTTATTACATCCTTGCTGATTCCATTTTCTTTGAGTTGGCGGGGGAAAAGGTATTTTCTGGCGATAACCAGTTTTTCTTCGGACATATATCCGGGGAGTTCTATCACCTCCATCCGGTCTTTCAAGGCGGGAGGAATAGTATCCGTTACATTGGCCGTAGTGATAAACATAACCTTTGAAAGGTCAAAAGGCACGTTCAGATAATGATCACTGAAGGAATAGTTCTGCTCCGGGTCAAGAACCTCAAGCAGCGCCGCCGATGGGTCCCCCCTGAAGTCTGCGCCGATCTTATCTATCTCGTCCATCATGAAGATTGGATTATTGGTGCCCGCCGTGTTGACCCCCTGGATAATCCTGCCCGGGAGGGCTCCCACATACGTCCTCCTATGCCCGCGTATCTCGGCCTCATCACGCACTCCACCCAGGGAGATGCGCACAAACTTCCGTCCCATAGCCCTGGCGATAGAACGTCCCAGGGAGGTTTTCCCGACGCCCGGCGGGCCGACAAAACAGAGGATAGGCCCCTTGCTCTCCTTGTTCAATTTGCGGACACTTAAATATTCCAGTATCCGCTCCTTGACCTTATACAGGCCATAATGGTCTGCATCCAGTGTCTTCTGGGCTGCTTTTATATTAAGCTTATCTTTTGTTGTCTTACTCCAAGGCAGCTCGACCAGCCAGTCGAGATAAGTGCGAACTATAGAAGATTCCGCGGCATCCGGATGCATGAATTCGAAACGATTTAGCTGCTTAAGGGCCTCTTCCTCTACCTCTTGGGGCATCCCGGCCTTTTTTATCTTGGCCTTGAATTCTTCTATCTCCTTGCCCCGTTCGTCAATGTCTCCCAGCTCCTTTTTAATCGCCCGGAGCTGTTCCCGCAGAAAGTACTCCCGGTGCGTCTTGGACATCTCCTCTTTGGCCTCGGATTGTATCCTGGCCTGTACTACGGAGACCTCCAGTTCTTTGTTCAGATACTCGTTTACCTTTTGCAGTCTCTTTATCGGGTCAATAGTCTCCAGAATAATCTGCGCCGCCGCGGTCTTCAGGCGAAGATTGGATGCAACCAGATCAGCCAGTTTGTCGGGTTCTTCTACGCTGTTTAAGATAGCCCCAATATCCGATGAAAATATCCCTTTTATAGACAAAAACTTTTCACTTTGCTCCCGCACATTGCGCATAAGGGCCTCGAGTTCAACAGAGATTTCCGTCGGCCCTTTTTCTTCAATTACTGCCAGTTTGACCATATAATAAGGCTTTTCCCGCACATATTTTAATATCTTCGCCCGGGAAAGGGCCTGCACAAGTATCTTTTGCCGGCCGTCCGGCAGCTTAAGGGAGCGCAGGATTATGGCTACAATGCCCATTTTATATAATCCGTCCGGCCCCGGATCATCTTCCATCTGGTCTTTCTGCGTTACCAATACAATGAGGCGCTTTTCCTCCAAGGCCTTATTCACGGCGTTGATCGAGGTCTCCCGTCCCACAAATAGCGGCAACATCATCGAAGGTAAAATAACCACATCCCGCACGGGCATAAGCGGCAATGAATCCGGTATCTTGATCTCTTCCTGGTCTTTGGTGTCGCCGAATCCAATCAGACTTTCGTTAATATCCACCATCAGTTTCTCCGCATTAAATCTATAATGACTGCATCTTAACAAAAAACCCCTTGAAGTCAAGCAAGGTGTCCATAACCCATTCCTGGCTTGACATTTGCAGGGCCTCCTTGCTATATTGAAGCTCCCTGCAGTCCGCCTTGGGCGGACGGGGAATCTCCGTATGTAAGGTAAAAAGCATAGTATTCGCTCGCATTCCCCGCCGCAAGCAGCGGGGAATGCGCTCGCTATGCATGTTCACCACATTATGAAAAAGTTTGAACAGACGCCAACTGAAAGTCGCATGTCTCCTAAGGCAAAATTCATTTTTATTACGGGCGGGGTCTTATCTTCCCTCGGCAAAGGCCTGGCCGCTGCCTCTATCGGAGCGCTCCTTGAAAGCCGCGGGCTCAGGATAACCATCCAGAAACTGGATCCTTATATCAACGTTGACCCCGGCACCATGAACCCCTTCCAGCATGGCGAGGTTTTCGTCACAGATGACGGAGCCGAGACAGATCTTGATCTGGGCCACTACGAACGCTACACCCACGCCAGACTTGACCATAACAGCAACTATACCACCGGACGAATCTATTATTCGGTAATCAACAAGGAACGCCGGGGTGAGTACCTGGGAGGCACCGTACAGGTTATACCCCATATTACGGATGAGATTAAGCAAAGCATACTGGCGGTTGCCCATGACGTAGATGTGGTCATTGTCGAGATCGGCGGCACGGTAGGTGATATAGAAGGCCTGCCCTTTCTGGAGGCCATCCGGCAATTTAAGCAGGATGTGGGAAAGGAAAATGTGCTTTATATACACCTTACTTATGTCCCTTATATCAGGGCGGCCGGTGAAGTCAAGACCAAACCCACCCAGCATAGCGTGAAGGAGCTGCGTGAAATAGGTATCCAACCGGATATCCTCCTCTGCCGGACCGAGCAGTTTCTAACCGGGGATCTTAAGGCCAAGATAGCCCTCTTCTGTAATGTAGAGGAAGATGCGGTAATAACCGCCAAGGATGTAGAAAGCATCTACGAGGTGCCGTGTGTCTTTCACAAGGAAGGTCTTGACGACAAGATAATAGAAAAGTTGAATATCTGGACCAGGGCCCCGCGGTTAAAAGATTGGGAGGACTTGGTCTATCGGCTAAAACACCCGGAATTTACGGTGCGCATTGCTATTGTGGGTAAATATGTCGGCCTTAAAGAGTCATATAAGAGCTTAAATGAGGCCCTGGTTCATGGCGGGCTGGCCAATCGCGCCGGCGTAGATCTGGTTTATATACGTTCGGATGAAGTAGGTGAAGACGACCTAAAAAATTCGCTGGCGGATGTAGATGGGATATTGGTTCCGGGAGGATTTGGCGCACGCGGCATAGAAGGTAAGATCGCTGCTATCCATTATGCCCGGGAGAATAAAATTCCCTTTTTGGGTATATGCCTCGGGATGCAGCTTGCGGTGGTGGAATTTGCCCGCAACGCCGCCGGCCTTTCCGGGGCACACAGTACAGAATTTGATACCGAGACCCCCTATCCGGTCATTTATCTGATGAAGGAATGGTACGACTTCCGCACCCAGCAGGTTCAGGTCCGGGATGAAGGCAGTCAGAAAGGGGGGACCATGCGTCTGGGGGCCTACCCCTGCCGCCTAGCCAATGATTCTCTGGCCTTTGCCGCCTACCATGCCGGGGAAATTTCCGAGCGCCATCGCCACCGTTATGAGTTCAATAATCTGTACCGGAAAGTCCTGGAAAAGACCGGCATGAGGATAACCGGCCTTTCACCGGATGGAGAACTGGTTGAAATAATAGAGATTCCTGACCATCCATGGTTTCTGGCCTGTCAGTTTCACCCGGAATTCAAGTCACGCCCCATGTCTCCCCACCCGCTGTTCGGGGCCTTTATTAAGGCCGCGTTAGAACAGCGGCAGATGGTGGCTGAACGACAAAGAAAAGTTGTTGGAAAATGATACCGGAACTGGCTATTGGACCGATTAAGGTAGGAGGCGTCAACCCCCCTCTGTTAATTGGAGGGCCATGTGTCCTGGAGTCAGCAGAGTCTGCTCTGCATATAGCCGATACCTTGCAGGAAAGCGCCCATCGCCATGGTTTTTCTTACATATTCAAGGCGTCTTATGATAAGGCGAACCGCACCTCGCTGCATTCTTATAGAGGGCCTGGTTTAGAAAATGGTCTGGAAATGCTGGCCAGGATCAAAAATAGGGCGGGGGTTTTGATCCTTTCCGATGTGCATAGTCGCGTGGAAGTAGCCCCTGCTGCTGAAGTATTAGACGTCCTCCAGATTCCCGCTTTTCTCTGCCGGCAGACAGACCTGGTGCTGGAAGCGGCGGCTACCATGAAACCCCTAAATGTTAAGAAGGGGCAGTTTCTGGCCCCATGGGACATCGGGCAGATAGTAGAAAAGGCCAAATCCACCGGTAACTCGCGCATCTTGCTTACAGAGAGAGGGACTTCATTCGGCTATAATAACCTGGTGGTGGATATGCGCTCTCTGGTTATCATGCATCAGTGTGGCCTGCCGGTCATCTTTGACGCCACACATAGTGTACAGCTTCCTGGCGGAAGCGGTACATGCTCCGGCGGTCAAAGGGAGTTTATTCCTTATTTGTGCCGGGCAGCCATGGCCGTGGGGGTAGAAGGCATATTTATGGAGGTGCATGCAGACCCTGACCGGGCGCTGTGCGACGGCCCTAATTCCTGGCCCCTGGACAAGGTGGATGAATTACTGGCGGGGCTTATGCGGATACATACCGCTATCCGGGATCTCAGATCTCAGATTTGAAATTTGAGATGAAAACGGAGATTTCAAAAAGACTTTCGGATAAGGCGCGACAGGTCAAAGTCTTGCTTCTGGATGTGGATGGCGTCTTGACCGATGGGAGGATTACCTATAACGACCGCGGTGAAGAGATAAAATCCTTCCATGTGCGCGATGGTCTTGGCATAAAGCTGCTACAACGGTGTGGGATAGAGGTAGCTATCCTGACCAGTCGAGTCTCTGAGGCGTTGCTCCATCGGTGCAGGGAACTCAAGATTGAGACCGTACTGCAGGGTATGGAGCCCAAGTTAGCCGCCTATGAATGGTTTCTCCACAATAGAGAATTGGTGGACAGCCAGATAGCTTATATCGGCGATGATTGGGTCGACATACAGATATTGAGACGCGCGGGATTGCCTGTAGCAGTGAAAAATGCCGACAAAGGAGTAATGGCATACGTTGACTACGTAACTCAACAAGATGGGGGTCAGGGAGCGGTACGAGAGGTATGTGAGTTGATTTTAGAGGCTAAGGGGCTTAAGAAAAAAGCGCTGGCGGCCTTTACTTAGTGTTCATCCGGAAACTACTGTTTCCGGCCTACGGTCGGCCTAAGGCCGGATTTACGCTTTTAGCTCTGGACTTTCAGCAGTCAGCATGTTTGTTATCCGTTAACCGTTGTCCGACATTTTCTTCCGGTAAACGGTCAACAGTGAACGGTGAACCGGCTTCATGCCGATAGCTGAGTGCTGAGAGCACATCATCCGGAATTTTTGGTATAGAGAGGTAAAAAAGCATAAAGTTAACCGCTAAGAGGCTCTCAGGGGCTGTGCTGGCCACTGTAATTGTTCTGGCAATCGGATTTTTTTTAATGTGGCCACGGACCCGGCGAGCGGATTACCCTCCAGACATGCCTAAATGGTTTCTTAACTCGGAACAAAGGGATGCCGATCTTAAAATGGAGAACGTAGAATATACAAATAATCGGGATGGAAGGGATGAATGGGTACTCTATGCCAGGTTTGCCCGGTACTTTAAAGGGGAAGAAGAGGTTCTGTTGGATAGCGTGCGGACAAATTTTTTCTTAAAGAGCGGCAAGACGGTAACCGTATCCGGTGAACACGGCACCTACGATACTCAATCTAAGGACATCGACCTTTGGGGCCACGTTTCAGCGATAGATTCGGACGGAGGACGTTTTTACACCAACGCTATCACCTATCACAGCAAAGAGCGGGTGCTTCGCACACCGGAAGAAGTAACCGTCCTCGGTTCAAAGATTGACCTGAAAGGTACGGGTTTGCTTTATGAACTGAATACCGGTAAGATGTCTGTACTGAAAGAGGTACAGGTAGTTACACAAAGAAATTTAAAATAAGCAGCCAGCTTTGAAGCTCCCCGCCCGCCGCAGGCGGACCTACGGCGGGCGGGGAATCTCCGTATGCAAGGTAAAATGCATCGTATTCGCTCGCTATGCATGTTTCAATCCACCCAGGCAACTCGGTCGCTGAGTGCGAATGCCTGAGCGTACAAGAAAGGAATCTATGCATTTAAAAGGTTGTTTTCTTCTTTTTAAAATGTTTTTAGTGTGCACCCTGGCATTATTTGCCCTGAGTACGGCTTCGTACGCCACGGAGACTCCGAATCGGAAGGCCGTACCTATACATATTAAGGCCACCCGGCTGGATTCATACAATAAAGAAAATAAAATTATATTTACCGGCGATGTTATAGCTAAAAAGGCCGAATTGACTATCTATGCCGACCAGATGACTGTCTTTTACCGCAAGGCCGAGGGAAAAGAGGGCAGCCAGGAAGAAGGTGGAGACCAGGTGGAAAAGATTTTTGCCAAGGGACATGTCAAGATTATAAAAGGCAAGCGTATTGCCACCGGCGACGAAGCGGTTTATTATGAGGCCGAACAGAATGTTATCCTGACCGGTGACCCAAAGGTCTGGGAAGGTAACAGCGTGATTAAGGGCAGCAAGATTACCGTCTTCCTGGACGAAGACCGTAGTATAGTAGAAAGCCAGAAGGAATCCAGGGTTGAGGCTATAGTTTACCCGGAAAAATGATGCAAAGGTTGATTTATGGGTACCCTTGTCGCTAATAACCTGGCCAAATCTTACCGCCAGCGCCGGGTCGTGGATCACGTCAGTATCAGGGTCGAGTCCGGTTCAATAATCGGCCTGCTTGGCCCCAATGGAGCAGGGAAGACAACGACTTTCTACATGATTGCGGGTCTGATCAAGCCGGATGAAGGGCAAGTAGTTTTGAATGGCGAAGACTTGACCCAATATCCCATGTATCAGAGGGCCCGTCGCGGCATCACCTACCTGGCACAGGAACCGTCTGTCTTTCGTAAGCTTACGGTTGAGGAAAACATATTAGCTGTGCTGGAAACGATGAAGCTGCCCCAGGAGGAAAGAAGGGCCCGCTTGAGAAGCCTGTTGGAAGAGCTAAAAATCGATCATCTGGCCGGGCACAAAGCCTACTCACTTTCCGGTGGAGAGCGGAGACGGCTTGAGATACTGCGCGCGCTGGCTATTCAGCCATCGTTTATTTTACTTGACGAACCATTTGCGGGCATAGATCCCCTGGCCGTTTCGGATTTGCAGGCCATCGTCCGGCAACTTAAAAAAAGGGGACTGGGCATACTCATCTCTGATCACAATGTACGGGAAACATTGTCTGTTTGTGACTGGGCCTATATCCTGACCGAAGGAAGAATTCTGGAGGCCGGGGATTCGCAGCATATCGCTGCCAGTGAGGTGGCGCGTAAGATTTATCTGGGCGAACAATTTACACTGTAATGAATGAGTTTAAAGTGTCACTCATCACTGGTTATTAGTCATTGGTTAACTTGGGGAATGAAATAGTTCGACCAGTGACAAATGACTATTGACTATTGACTAATGACATTTGCTATTGTCATTTGGATTTGTTTGAACCTGGGATTTTGACATTTGAAATTCCAGCCAGACTTTTTCGATTTTGGCTTGTTTAAGCCGGGGCTAACGTGGTTTTAGAACTCAAACAACAGTTAAAGCTTACCCAACAATTGGTGATGACACCGCAATTGCAGCAGGCCATCAAGATGTTGCAATTGTCCCGGTTAGAACTGTTGGATAGCATCCACCAGGAATTGGAGGCTAATCCGGTACTGGAAGAAGGACCAGAGGAGGACGCCGAGGATACCCCCGCAACCTCCGAATCAACTTCAAATGAGGAGGTAAGCGTTCAAGACAGATTGCGGCCGGAGGTAATGGATAGCCGGCGAGCCATGGAAGAACTTAACTGGGAAGATTATATTGATGAATATAACACCGGCAGTGCCAGCTATTCCGCCTATTCATTTGAGGAGAAAGAATCAACTCCTTTTGAGGCCACATTAAGTCGAAAACCCTCTCTATCCTCGCACCTCATGTGGCAGTTTATTATGTCACCTTGTACAGAGGAAGAAAAAAATGTCGGCGAGTTGATTATCGGCAATCTGGATGCTGATGGTTATCTTAACGCCTCCCTCTCAGAGATTGCGGCTACTGCACATGTCCCTGAAGAGCTGGTCTTGGAAGTCCTCAAAAAGATCCAAGGGCTTGACCCGGTCGGAGTTGCCGCCCGTGACCTTAAAGAATGCCTGTTGATACAGACCCGGCATCTGGGATTAGAGGACACGTTAGTCGAGACCATTATATCTAACCATATCCATCAACTGGAGGTCAAAAACTACCAGGCCATCGCCAAGGAGACAGGGGCTCCTTTGGCCGACGTTATCAAGGCCGTAGAGGTGATAACCCGGCTGGAGCCAAAGCCGGGACGGGCTTACAATGGCGAAGAGACCCACTATATCAGCCCGGACATCTACGTCTATAAGGTGGGAGATGAGTTTGTTATCGTCTTGAATGACGAAGGACTGCCGAGGTTGCGGGTGAGTCCATTTTATCGGGGCATCTTGAACCAATCATCGGATGGTGCTGCCCCGGTCAAGGACTATATCCAGGGCAAATTGAGGTCTGCGGTCTGGCTGATCCGAAGCATTCATCAGAGACAACGCACCATCTATAAAGTAACCGAGAGTATCGTCAAGTTCCAGCGGGATTTTTTGGAAAAGGGCATAGCTTATTTAAAACCGCTTATACTAAAGGATGTGGCTGAGGATGTGGAAATGCACGAGTCAACCGTAAGCAGGGTGACCACGAATAAATATGTTCATACCCCTCAGGGCTTGTTGGAGCTTAAATTCTTTTTCAATACCGGGATCAGTTGTGCACATGGAGAAGTTATGGCTTCAGAAGCGGTAAAAGATAAGATTCGACGTCTGGTCCAATCCGAGAATTCAAGTCATCCGTATAGCGATAAGGAACTTGCCAATATGCTGAATAAAAATGATATTAATATTGCGCGGCGAACAATAGCCAAGTATAGGGAACTGATGGGAATCCTTCCATCTAACCAGAGAAAAAAATTCGCACAATAGCGGTCAACGCTCAGAGTTCAGCCATGAGGTTTTTGCTGACTGCTGAAAGCTGAGCGCAAATTTGAATTTAGCCACACGGAGGATTGATCTATGCAAATTTCGGTGACGTTCAGGCACATGGAACCATCAGAGGTTTTACGCAATTACGCTATTGAACGGGTGAAAAAAGTTAAAAAGTTTTTAGAAGGATTTGCCGAGGCCGATGTAACTCTTTCTATCGAGAAGTTTAGACATATAGCCGAGGTAAATATCCTGGCAAATGGAGTAAAAATAGTAGGTCAGGAAGAAACCAACGATATGTACTCGGCCATTGATCTGGTCATGGATAAGATAGAAAAACAGGTTAAAAGGCACCGGGAAAAGGTAAAAGATAAAAAGTCTGTATCCAACACCAGGCCCCCCCGGACCGTGGGCATAAATATCTTAAGTTACGACCGCTCCGAAGGAAAAAATGCCCCAAGAATAATAAAAAGCGAGAGATACCTGGCCAAGCCCATGTACCTGGATGAAGCAGTGATGCAGCTCGACGTCCTGGATAACGAGTTTATGGTCTTTACTAACGCCGAATCAGAAACCATTAATGTCATTTATAAACGCAAAGATGGTGACTATGGGCTTATTGAGCCGGAACCAAAATAGATGAACTCTCATAAAAAATCAAAGCTTGGACGGCACAGTAAAAAGCTCCGGTTATAAGGCGCGCAAATCCTGAGGAATGAGGCGTAGTTGTAGCTACGCCGCAGTGATCCGCCGGAGGCGGACAACGCAGCAAATGGACTTTTTACGAAGCCGTCAAAATAAGATTAATAGAGAAACCCATATGCAAATCAGTGAGTTAATATCTTTGGACCATATAATAACCAACCTTAGAGCCAATTCCAAGCAAGATGCCCTGGTAGAACTGGCGGAGGTGCTTGTACGTAAAAATAAGATCCTGGATAAAGAGACCGTGGTTTCCATCTTGCTGGAAAGGGAAAAGTTGGGTAGCACCGGAATAGGAGATGGAGTAGCCATACCCCACGGCAAGTTAAAGGGCCTGGACCGGGTTATCATATCCTTGGGGCGCAGTCTTTCCGGTGTGCCTTTTGATTCTGTCGATGGGAAACCCGTGCGGCTCCTTTTTCTACTTCTAGCCCCGGAGGAATCGGCCGGCCTGTATCTGCGGATTCTGGCCAAGCTTTCGCGTTTTTTAAAAAATCCCGTCTCTAAGGAAAAATTGCTGGGTGCAAAATCGGCAGAAGAAATGGCCGAGATCATCAGGAACGAGGGCGAAGAAATTTAATGATTTGGTGTGTATGTTAAATCCGGTCCAGGTTGTTATCATTACAGGACTTTCCGGATCCGGCAAAAGTACTGCGCTTCGCGCCTTTGAGGATCTTGGTTATTATTGTGTTGATAACCTCCCGGTTGTCCTTCTTCCCCAGTTCCTGCACATCCAGAAACCCGCCCCCGGTCAAACTGTTCGGGCGGCGCTGGTAATGGATATGCGCGAACAGGATTTCCTGAAAGAGTATGCCGTTATCTTTGCTGACCTTAAAAAAGAGGGCTTTAAATTAGAAATACTTTTCCTCGAGTCTTCAGATGATGTGCTGTTAAGAAGATTCAGCCAGACCAGGCGACACCATCCTTTGATCCCTTCTCCGGTAACGACAGTTATGGATGCCATAGCCCTGGAACGGAGGCAATTAGCCCTCCTAAAAGAAGAGGCGGACCGGGTCATAGATACGAGTTTCTATAATCTCCATCAACTCCGTGGGGCCATCGGCAGTTTGTATGGCTCCCGCGTTGATCTCAATCGTCTGCTCGTTAATCTCCTTTCCTTTGGCTTTAAATATGGCGTCCCCGGCGAGGCAGACATGGTCTTTGATGTGCGCTTTTTGCCTAACCCTTTCTTTGTGCCGAATTTAAAGGAGCTTGACGGGACAAGCCTGCAAGCTAAGGACTACGTCCTAAAAGACCAGACCACACAGACTTTTTTAAGCAAGGTCTCCGAGTTATTATTTTTTCTTATCCCCTTTTTTAAAAGAGAAGGTAAAATGTACCTTACTATAGCCACCGGTTGTACAGGCGGCAGACACCGCTCGGTGACGGTCACAGAGGAACTAAAGAATGTTCTTACGGAAAAGGGCTACGAGGTTGTAGTCCATCATCGGGATATTCTACTGGGCTGATTTTACGGGGGCGAAGATGGTCGGAATAGTTTTGGCCACACATGGCAAGCTGGCAGAAGAATTGGTTAAGGTATCTGAATTCATCGTTGGACAGATGGAGCAGATTACAGCCGTGTCCATAGACCCGACACAAGACGTAGAGATTCTGCGTAAGGAAATCCAAAAAGCTATTAAAGGGGTAGACAGCAGTAATGGCGTCCTCATTTTGACGGATATGTTTGGAGGAACTCCTTCCAATATCAGCCTTTCCTTTCTGGAAGAAGGAAAGATCGACGTCGTCACCGGTGTTAACCTGCCTATGCTGATGAGGTTGACCCATTCTCGTGAAAAATTAACCCTGGCTGAGGTAGCTGAACAGGCTAAATCTTACGGCCGCAAAGGCATCTCTCAAGCCAGCGAAGTACTCAAAAAATGACGGGCTCGTAGAACGTAAAATTTTACCGCAGGGTCGCCGAGAACGCTGAGATAACATATTAAAGAAATTTGTAACTATTCAGACACAAAGACACAAAGGAATAATCTTAGCCTTAGTGGCTTGGTGTCTTTGTGGCAAAAGCTTTTCTCTGCGGACTCTGCGTGCTCAGCGGTGAAAATGTCCGAGGTCGCCTCTCACAAAACTTTCTGTAAGATCATCCGGATGATTGAAGATGATTTACCTGAGATTATGCTCATTGAAAAAGCCTGTTTTCCTGCCCCTTGGACCGAACAGGCCTTCCGTGACGAGTTAGTCTGTCCTTTTTCTTACCCTTACGTGGCAAAGGCTAGAGGTATTCATCCTTCCCCTGTTCTGGGATATATCTGTTTTTGGATAGTCCTGGATGAGATCCACTTGCTTAACCTGGCCGTTCATACGGCCCATCGCCGGCAAGGAATCGGCCGAGAACTGCTTTCCTTTGCACTTAAGATGGGAAAAACAGCGGGTACAAAGTTCGCCACCCTGGAGGTCAGACCATCCAATGTTGCAGCCATAACTCTTTATAAAGATGCAGGATTCATTCCGGTAGGCCGAAGGCGGGGATATTATTCAGATAGCCATGAAGATGCAGTTATCATGGAGTATGACTTTCTTAAAAAGATGCCGGATACGAAAGATATGAGTTGACTTAACTAGTCAGATTTTCTAATATTTTTATATTAGTTTAGTTGTTTGAAAAATATTTTAAAATCCCTCCCAACCTCCCTTTTCCAAAGGAGGATAAACACCCCCCTTGAAAAAGGGGATTCCCCTACATTCCCCTTTTGAAAAAGGGGGGGACTAAGGGGGGATTTTTGAGGCGCCGTTTTTCGGACGACTAGCTCTTTTCAAGCAGCTAAAGTGTCACATATTTTTTTATATTCTCTGTGTGCTCTGTGGTTAATCTTTGACAATACTTTAAACATCGAAAGGAGGAAAAAATATGCCTATTAAAGTAGCCATTAACGGATTTGGTAGAATAGGTCGATTCTTATTACGTATTATTGCCCAACGGCAGGAAAAAGACATAGAGGTAGTAGCCATAAACAGCCGGGCTGATTCTTCAGTCCTGGCTCATCTACTGAGATACGACTCGGTACATGGCCCGTTTAGCGGCGCTGTGGAGGCGAAGGCCGATGCCCTGATTGTCAACGGCAAAGAGGTTGCCATTACCGGTATTACCGATGACCTGTCCCGTCTGCCGTGGCGTGACCTTGGAGTGGATATCATCCTTGAATCTACGGGTAAATTTAGAGATAAGGAATTGAACCTGAAACATTTACAGGCCGGAGCGCGGAAGGTCATAATTGGCGCGCCGGGCAAAAACGTAGATGCAACAATAGTCATGGGTGTAAATGAAGATAAATATCAGCCGGACAAACACCACATTATCTCTAACGCCTCCTGTACCACCAACTGCCTGGCGCCGGTGGCCAAGGTACTCCACGATGCCTTTGGCATTGAACATGGTCTAATGACTACAGTTCATTCTTATACCATGGATCAGCGCATTCTCGACGGCTCCCATAAAGATCTACGCCGGGCCCGTGCTGCCGGAATGTCTATAGTGCCGACTACCACAGGCGCGGCCGCAGCCGTAGCCAAAGTCATTCCAGAACTGGAAGGAAAGCTGGATGGCCTGTCCGTGCGGGTCCCCACTCCTGATGTCTCGTTGGTTGATCTGGTCGCCGAGATGTCCATAACGGTTAAAAAAGAAGACATTAACAGCGCCCTTAAAGAAGCAGCGTTGGGTAAGCTGAAGGGAATCTTGGCATACAGCACGGAACCTTTGGTTTCTATTGACTATGCCAGCAGTCCTTACTCCGCCATCGTGGATGCCCCCTTAACCAATGTTATTGGCGGGCGGATGGCCAAGGTTATCGCCTGGTATGATAATGAAAGCGGCTTTTCCCATCGCATGGTTGATCTTGTCCTTTACATAGGCAAGTATCTTAACTAGTTTCCATCCGGAAACTGTCGTTTCCGGATCAAGCTTTCAGCCATCAGCGATCAGCTCTCAGTTAAAAACTAGGATAAACAATATGTTAAGCTGAATGCTTATATAAAAACTAAGAAGGGAGACTTGTGTGAAATACATAAATGAGGTCGATATCAGGGGAAAACGCCTTTTAATCCGCGTGGATTTCAATGTCCCCTTAGACGAGCATGGCAATATAACCGATGACGTCCGCATTCGAAGTGTCTTGCCGACTATCAATCACGCCCTGGATGAACATGCCAAGGTCATCCTTACCTCACATATGGATCGGCCCAAGGGGCAGGTGGTGGAAAAGTACCGACTCACGCCGGTTGCCAAGCGGCTCTCCAGACTATTGCGCAAGGATGTAACCATGGCGCCGGACTGTATAGGTGAAGAGGTGAAGGCGCTTATTGCCGGAATGCAGCCTGGAGACATAATACTTCTCGAAAACTTACGATTCCATCCAGGTGAAGAAAAAAACGACCCTGAATTCGCAAAACAATTGGCTGAACTGGCAGACATTTATGTAAACGATGCCTTTGCCGTGACCCATCGGGCCCATGCCTCGGTGGTCGGTGTTACGGATTATTTTAAGGAATGTGTGGCCGGTTTTCTTATGAAAACGGAGATGGATTATTTCCATCGTTCCATGGAAGATCCGGCCAGGCCCCTGGTAGCGGTTATCGGCGGGGCAAAGGTGTCGGGTAAACTGGCCGCCCTGGAAAATTTACTCTATAAAGTTGATAAGATGATCATCGGCGGGGCTATGGCCAACACATTTCTTAAAAGTGTTAACTGGAACGTCGGGAAATCAAAAGTAGAAGACGGCCTCCTGGATACCGCCAAGCATTTGCTCATGCTGGCCAAGGAGAAAGGGGTCAAGCTTTACCTCCCGGTTGACTGCGTAGTGGCCGAACGGCCTGACCCCAAGGCAGAGACGAAGATTACCACCGTTCAGGAGATCCCCTCCGACTGGTATGTAATGGATATCGGACCGGCAACCGGGACTCTCTTTTCTGAGGCCTTACAGAGCGCCAAAACCATTATCTGGAACGGACCTATGGGGGCCTTTGAGATGGATGCCTTTAGCCGCGGCACCATGTCCATGGTGCGGGCTATTGCCAACTCCTATGCCCTGACCATTGTCGGCGGCGGAGATACGGACGTAGCAGTGCACAGGGCCGGTGAGACAAATAATATTTCTTATATATCCACCGGCGGCGGGGCCTTTCTGGAACTCCTGGAAGGGAAAAAACTGCCGGGAGTAGCCGCATTGGAACGCTTCAACCGTAATATGGAGGACTGACAGATGTCCCGTAAACCCATAGTGGCCGGTAACTGGAAGATGTACAAAACCATCCCGGAGGCCGTGGCCCTGGGCAATACGCTAAGGTCCGGGGCGTCCGGGATTTCGGATCGGGAAATAGTCGTGGCCCCGCCGTTTACCGCCCTTGCGGCCGTAGCCAGAGCGCTCGATGGCAGTGGAATCTCCCTTTCCGGCCAGAATACCTGCTGGGAGAATGAGGGGGCCTACACGGGAGAAGTCTCTCCTGCAATGTTGAAGGATGTCGGCTGCCGGTATGTTATCATCGGGCATTCCGAGCGCCGTCATATTTTTGGGGAGAGGGATGATACGATTGCCCGGAAAATAAGGGCTGCCCTGGATGCCGGTCTTCAGCCTATTTTCTGTATCGGAGAAATCCTGGAAGAGAGAGAAACGGGAAAAACCCTAACCGTTCTCAGAAGGCAGGTTAAGAAAGGTCTTAAACTGATACAAGGCGCGGACATGGATAAGGTAGTCATTGCCTATGAACCCGTGTGGGCTATCGGCACGGGAAAAACCGCGACCAACGAGCAGGCCCAGGAGGCGCATTCCTTCATTCGCACGCTGCTGGAGGGGCTGTTTGAGAAAAATATTGCGTCAGATTTGAGAATATTGTATGGTGGGAGCGTTAAAGCAGGGAATGTGGACGGTCTCATGGCCCAACCGGATATTGATGGTGTGCTGGTTGGGGGAGCTTCACTTGAGGCCGATTCTTTTTTACGCATCATTAAATTTGAGCGTTAGGGTCTAAAATGTATACGCTGGTTATTGTATTGCATGTCCTGGTTTGTTTGTTTCTGATTGCCATCGTGCTCTTGCAGACGGGCAAGGGTGCGGATATCGGGGCGGTTTTTGGCGGGTCAAGCCAGACGCTTTTCGGGAGCGCCGGTCCGGGCACGTTTCTCAGCAAACTTACAGCCATAGCAGCGGTTATTTTCATGGTGACTTCCCTGGGGTTGGCTTACTTGATCAGTCATCGCGAGACCGCCTCAGTTATTAAGGGTGTACAGTCAGAGCCTGCGCCTCCGGCGCCGATGGCCCCGGCGCCGTTACAGACACAGCCGGCTTTTCCTGAGTCGCCCATGCCGGCACAGCCCAAGACTAAGTAAAGGGTCGTATAGCGAGCTTCGCCGAAGTGGTGGAACTTGGTAGACACGCCATCTTGAGGGGGTGGTAGGCCATGCCTGTGCGGGTTCGAGTCCCGCCTTCGGCACCAAAGACCATAAAATCCCTGAGATTTTTAAGTCTCAGGGATTTTTCTTTGTGGAAAGGGCGGTAAGGAAAGGAGATATTAGGATAACAGGATTTCCTCTGAGACTCGATGCTTCCCCTTTCTATAATGTGCTAACAGAGCATTAACTTCGGGATATTTCGAGTGTACCTCATCGAATCTATTTTCATTAACGATTCTGAAGAAGTCATCTTTCTGATCCAGTGGCAACGAACTGAGCAAGATATTCCATTCAGCAGCGCCGTTATTCTTATAATTTTCCCTATAGATTATGTAGTTATCCGGCATAATTAGTAATTTCTTGAATTCTTCAATATTTCTGCCAAATGCAGCTTCAAAAAATTCTCTTCTCGGACTAACTACGCCATGAGTGGCATGGAGTATACATTGAATACTCCTTAAATAGCGCGGTGTCCAGTGGTTACCAAAAAATTTCCTGTCTTTATTTGTGACAGGTATATATTTCATCGGAAAAGAATAAATCTTTGTACCCAGTTGCTCGTTCAGCTCAATATTAATGCGTAATCTCTCATAAAAATCTTCCGGGGTATCTTCATAATTATAAAGGATGTAGTTTGAAAGCCGTTTGAAGCCAAGTTCAGCAGCCCACTTTATTTTTTGAATATATTTATTTTTTAAGCCGATGTGGTCAAAAGCGATTCTAAGTGGAAATATGGGCAGTTCAGCCAACCGTCTCATCTTTTCTTTGGTCAATAGCCGAAGATCTATTCCCTGATTGAAATCAACATACCGGAATCTGTTATTCAATTTAGCGCCTTTATGAAATCCGGCTTCCTGTATTTCATCGATAATTTGATCGAATTTAGAGGATGCGAGGACATTATTATCAAGTAAAAGCAGGTCTTTTTTCTCTCCGTACTTTTCATTGATCGCTTGAATCTGTTTTTTTAAAGGGATGTATTCAACATAGAAAGGCTCGATTTTGGGTACTGCACAAAATGGACACTTTCTCACACAGCCCCGTGTCATATATGTAAAATAGGCATTAGAAGCCGGGTACTTATATTTGATTTCATCAAGAATGCTGTAGTCGGGGGTTATGCTATCAACCTTATGGTCGCCTAATATCCGAAGTTTGCCCTTTTCATTCAATAATCCCTTCACTGGGGCAAAACCTGTCTCCTTCTGAATTTCATCTGCCATAAGCGTGGCCATTGGGCCGCCGATAAAAAGGTTCTGCGGGTCTTTGACGCTAAATTCATAATATTTAATTGTCTTGATGATTTCAGCCCAGTAGAAAGTGAATATAGTAGTTATATATATCCTATCCCACAACTGTCCGCGGATTCCCTTGTCCAATCCCTTAACAAAACAAACCTCATCACCGCGCTGCTTATGGAAAGCAGATATAGTTGAATGCGCTCGTAGGACGATTAACTATATGGGGCAGATATCTATACCGAGTATGACAATCGGCATATTAAAGAGAGGCTGCAGATAGTGGAATTCCTTGAAGGCTTTTTCGAAATGCATCATACCGGAATAAGTCTTCCGGCCTCTTTGTAATGCCTTCTGTTTTCCGATCTCGCATAGGACGTTCGCAAACCCCAGTGTCGGCGTAACAAGGATTCCCAAATGAATTTGTTTTGAGAAATATGAGAGCATGAATTTGATATAGTCCTGATAATAGGCCCTTGCGTTGCCGAATTCAACCTCAACCTGAATGCTATTTTTCCTATAATCACATTTTAGGTCAAGCTCCGGGATAGCTTTGATTTCCCTCTGCCACTCATGCTCTGAAAATGCCGTTTCGATTTCGCGGTTGTAAAATGATTGGCCTTCATCGACTTTGAAGCTGATGCCGCTAATTATTTTTTCTACTTCACCAAAGATTGCATCCCCCTTTAAAGAGGCTTGGTCCGCCTTGTGATACATGGAATCTGCAACATATAGCTTCGCATTGTGTGCCATATCAATGGTTATCGGCAATAACTTGAAGATGTCGGGAGCTACCTTCTGAAACTCGATGAATTCGCCGATTGAACCTTTCTTTGTTTCGGCGAAGACTTCGTTCAGCCAGTCTACAAAAAGCGCCTGCGTTTTATTGGCATATTTGATCTGGACATGTTTACGAACATTGTCCAATCTTCTGAGTACTGCGGTTACTGACTGGTCATTACCATATAAGAGTGTAATCTCCTTTTTCTGACCAGAAGCAGGGCTCTCAAAAAAACTCTCAAAATTCTTATGTATGGTAATGCCCTCTTTGAGAGTTGATTTTCCAATAAGGTGTTTAAATGTCATCGTCATAAATTATATGCAATACTTCGTCCATTTTCAGTGCGTTATAGAATGCCACTTTCTTACATGATTACGATAGGGTTTCCTCGTCTGGGATATCCTGTGAATTCTGTCCTGCGATTGCAGGTAGTCAGCAAGATTGAAGTTTCTATCCAGGTAGATTGCGTTATTGGCCCTTGTAAGCGTCAGCCCTTCTCTCGCAGCTGAGGGATTGGCTATCATAATCCTGTTCTTCTCTGAATCCTGGAAAGCATTAACTGCGTCTGCCCTGTCCTTCACCGGAACATCTCCATAGATAATAAGTGGGTTATATTGTTTTAGTCTGCCTCTGAGAATAGTGATGTTTTCGACAAAGCTGGCCCAGACGACTGCCTTTTCATCTTTTACGATAATGTCCTTAAGCAGGCATTCCAAAACGGCAAACTTTGTAGGAACCTCCTTGTATCCTTTATCCACAAGGACAGGATTGCTCGCTATCTGTGTCAGCCGTAATAGTTTCTTTAAAATGTTCTCTGCTTCATCAATTATGGTATTGCCGTCCATGTCCCGAACTTCTATCCGTAATTCTTCTTTGATTTGAGAATAAAGCTTAAGCTGTTCCCCCTTTAATGCCACGTAGACATTAACAAACTTCTTCTCAGGAAGTTCGAGCACATCATCTTTACACCTGCGGATGGAATGCCCTGCAACAATGTTCTTCAACTCTGTTAGTGCTTCGCTGTAATGCGGATTTTTCTCATTGTATCTTGTCTTAAACTCTTTGAAGTCACCACCGAGAAGGGCACCTCCGTCAAGAAAGAAGAACTGAGACCATAAATCAATCGGTTTGTTAGCAACAGGTGTGCCGGTAATAATAATTCTCTTTGTTGAATATGGCCTGAGCTTAAACAATGACTGAGCCGTCTTGGTTGCGGGGTCTTTGATCCAGGCTGATTCGTCAAGAACGACTGCGACCTTGCGACTCCTGCAGAACCTTTTAATGCGTTCGAGTTCAGCGATTACTGCCTCATAATTTGTGATGTAGAAATTTGCGCCGGTCAGGAACTTATATCTCTTCTCTCTTTCGGTGCCTTTCAGTACGATAGGAAGTAGGAATGAATGTTTTGTTACTTCCTGCTCCCAGTTGTAAAGCAACGACATTGGACTTACGACAAGGACACCCTCGATCTCCCCGTTCTTCATGGATGCACATAACGAGTCAATGACTATTTTCGTCTTGCCAAGGCCCTGCTCATCAAATAAAGCTATCTCGTCATGCTTACTGATATAATCGATGGCCTCGATCTGATGGGGAAGCGCCTCTGTCTTCAGTTCATATTTTTGCTTTTCCTTAGTCATTGATTATTTCGTCGGGAACAACCAAGACATGTATGTTTTGAAAACCCTTCAACCCCCATCTTTCCAAGCTCTTGTTGAAAAGATCTTCCCCGGTCTGAGGCACTCCTATGAATACCTCGCACAATTTTCCGTTCAGCTCAACAGAAGAAAAATCCTGAAGCTGTTCATATGTCCTGTTGTTTGCAATGTCATTTTCAGTCTTTGCCTCGCCTATGCATATCTGACCATCCGCTTTCACTCCAATTGCATCAGGCCGATGTCTCAATATTTGAGGAGGCAGGGAGATTTTTTCTCCAAACAGACCAGGATAATTCCCGTCAACGCCATAGACGGCAACGCCGTCCTCTCTCATCTTTTTTATGACTAAGCCGAGGATGAATTGATGTCTGTTCCCAGCCACTATTCGATAGTGCCGAGATCTCTTAAGAGATTTGTTGTGACGCCATAGAGTCTTTTCAGAGAGTCGATTTTGGCAGGCTGTAGCCCTCTCTTAATCTCATCCAGTTCCCCAAAAGGAAGACCCTCCAGTCCATCGATCACATCCTCAATCCTTTCGAAGAGCTTTGACTTGGCGGCGGGATCCTTTTGTTCCAACTGATCAAGCGCGGCCTGGAAAGTGTCATCAATCAAGGCTTGGCGCGACTGCTCGTCCTTGAGGACCATGGAAAGTTTTCTTATATCCTCGCCCCTTCTGAATTTCCCCTCACCAACCCAGTCACAAAAATCCATCAAAGACAGCTTACCTTCTTTGACAAGGCGCCGGAGCTCCTTGTTTTTTCTGAATTCAACAAAATAGCTGAACTTCAGTCTCTCCGCTGGCTTGTTATATTTAGGAAGGTATTGCTCCTCCATATCCATAAAGGCCTGGATGTTATTCTTGATGTCTGAGGCTGTGAGTTTTGTGAGTTGTTCCAGTCTTTTTAATGAATAATCCTCATCAGTATTAAGCCTGTATAGTTCCCTTGCCTTTTCATATGCATCCCACGGAGTCGGTCCGAAGAGGTGCTTTTCAAGGCGGATAAAATTGATTACATTTCGATCGACTTTGTAGGGCAATACATAGGCGTCGATCGATTTCCATTTCTCATCATTTACATATTTTTCGGAAAGTTCTTCATATATGAATGCCCTCGTATTACCTTCGACGACTGTGTAGAATTTTTCTTTTGGGACAACCCAGATAGGATCATATATGCCACCGTTACGCTCTATGTGTTCCTTCAGTTTTTCATACTGGTCATTGCCTTCGGCGAGAGCAAATTTTATCTTCTCCTGAGTGATATTGTCATTCAGGCGGGTATCAAGAAAGTATTGGATACGAGGATTTTCTATATCGAGGATAAGCTGTTTTAGGCTGATTTTCAATCTTCTGATTTCAGTAGCAATACCGTCAAGATTTACTGTTAAGGTATTCATTGAATCCTGTTTGCTCCGTAAGGCGGAATATCTTTCTTGATGATTAAAAAAATCTGCATCGCTATCTATGCTATGTTCGGGCCGAGCACCGCTTCCGAAGAGAATAATCTTTTTCGGCTTATATTTTTCAATCTGGGCATTGATGCTATCAATTTCCTTTTGAAAACGGTATCCATAGGCTTTATCCCATGGAAATGCTAAGGTATTCAAAAAACGAAGTCAACAATAATTGTATCATCGATTAATCTCTATAGAAAAGATTCAATAAGCCCGAATTCCTGCTCTAGATGACACGCATTCTCAATCTATTTCTTTCTCACCCCAGGTTATCACCTCCGGCACATAGAAAAGCTTGATGGCCTTATGCGCTTTCTTGCGTAGATACTCAAACAGGCCCTCAGCCAGTGTAACCCTGGTCATATCCGCCCCGGATTCCCAGGAAAGGAGGCACGAAAGCTCCACCAGTGACCGGTCTCCCTTAGTCTCATGGCGATAAAGCCCCCAGAGGAGCTTGGACTTCTCTCCCCCTTCTTTATCCTTTTCATACTCATAAAGCCTGAAAATCGGCCCGTAATTGCGTTCAAATCCCTCGTCTTCAAGCGGAATGATGGCCGGGAAATGGAGAAAGGCCGAACCGTCCCGCCGGCTTTTGAGATAAAAAAGCGGCCAGACCCTTGTAACGCTTTCTTCTTCTTTTTTCTCCGGCCAGACCGTAGTTTCCGACTTGTTGATGATTAAAAAACGATATGTGGTTTTTTCTGCCTTGTCCTCCTCCATATTCTCCTTAGAGTACTCATAAACCGGCCAGAGGAGAGAAAACTCGTAGCTGTCCGGCTTTTGTTTCTCCGAGAAAATGGGCCAGAACTTTTTGACGTTATAATCTTCACTTTTTGCATACTGGATAAGCGGCCAGGGCATATCCCATTGCGTATAGTCATTACGTCGGTCATGGTAGTAATTGAAAAAAGGCCAGAGGACTACTTTCTTATTCTCTATAGGCGACGTTTCTGAGATATAAAGCGGGAACAACATCCATTTTGTCTTCGGCGCATCGGTATCCAGATCCTCCCTATAATTAAAGAAAAATGGCCATAGCACAAAGGTGCGGTCATATTCACCCCTTTTTTTCTCATAACCATAAAGCGGCCACAGGCGGAAGGCCTGTTCTTCGTCGCCTTTGGTCCAGGAAAGTATCGGCCAGAGGATAGTCGTCTTTTTGTTACCCTCCCATCTGGCTGTTGAGTAGAGAGGCCAGAGGAAAAAGGTTATCTCGTCCCTTCCAAACCGCTCTTTAAACCGGCCGTAAATAGGAAAAAGCCCGGCGTAGGGATCCCCCGTTTTTGTCTTGCCCCAGAAGACCGGGAAGAGGCCAAAATCTTTTTTTTGTCCGTCTTCCGGCGTTTCCTTGAGGTTCTTATGGCCGGAAATAATCGGTATGAACTGGGTATATTTTTCCTCCGGGGTGAGCCTGTACTTGCCAAGAGGATAGAGAAACTGCCATTCTTTAGTCTCTTTTTCGCGATCGTGATGATAAGAGAGAAGGGGTCTTACGGCCCACCCTTCTTCTTTGGAATTGGAATAGGAGCTATAGAAAGGGCCAACAGCATCTACTTCTTGTTTTGTCTCTTTCCGGTCTGCCTGGTGAAAAACAAGGGGAGAAAAATTATCACGCCGGTCTTGCCCGTTGAAAGTGGCGCAGCCCGTGCCAAGCAGGCTGAATATGAGCGCTATGGCTAAGAGGAATCCGGAATTCCCCCGTCTTAAATGGAATCCGATCTTCCTGAGCGGAATTTGCTGGAGCAGGGGGGAACCCATCGAGGGTGAGCAGGAAGGGGAAAGCCCGCCCTTGAGGCGGGAAGGGGCAACTCTTCCCCGCCTGCGAACTCCGATAGGGTCACTGCGCAAGCTATGAAGCGAAGGAATGAAGGATTCCATTGTTCCACTCTACTAACGCAACACCGTTCCCACCACGGTCCCGAGGACGGTTACAGGCACCTGCTCCTGTATGCCGGTAGTGGCCTTGGTCACGCTTTTAACGGCCTTTTTGGTCTCATCATAAAGGCTGGGATCATTGACCAGTTTGCCGAGAGTGCCTTCGCCTTTATCCACCTTCTGGGCCACATTATGCAGTGTATCCACGGTATCTTTGGCCTTGTTATAGAGAGTTTCATCGTTGACTAATTTACCCAGTGTGCCCTCGCCTCTTTCCACCTTCTGGGCTACCTCGCTTAATGTCCCCATCGTCTCTTCCAGGTTGCTCATTGTTTTTTCCGCCTTGTTATACAAGGTCTCATCCTTGACCAGCTTGCCCAGCGTACCCTTGCCGGCCTCTACGTCACCGGATATGTTTTTAAAAGAGGCTGAGGCGTCACGCAGATCCGCCATAAGGCCCTTAAAATTTGTCTGGTTCTCTTCATCGCCCACAAACTTATTAAGGCCGGCAGCCACGGACTGTATATCATCCAGGGCCGGTTCCACCTTGACCAAAAGCTGGTCAAGGTCTGCAGCCGAAACGGTTTTGGCAATAGCGCCCTCAGAAGGGATATAAGCCTCTTCTCTCCCTTGCATTATTTCAATAAATTTGTCGCCCAAGACTCCCTTGGTGCGGATCATGGCCTTGGCATCTTTCCTGATCTTTACCTGGGGCGAAATCACCATATCCACCCTGGCCTGACCATCTTTCAGGGTAACGTCTTTAACCCGCCCGATCTCTATCCCGGCCATTTCCACCGGGCTGTCCTTTACTAACCCGGAAACGGAATCAAAGACCGCGGATATATGGTAGCCCTTCTCTCTCCCCAGATCAATCTTGCCGAGGCGTATGCTCATGTAAGCCAAAATTACCAGACCTATCAGCACAAAGATGCCGACTTTAATCTCCGGACCAAAACCTTTTTTATCCATAACCAGTCCTCCTTACTCGGCTTCGCGCTTTCAGCAATCAGCGATTAGCTGTCAGCAAAAACCTAAGACAAACAAGACATTAAGCTGAATGCTGATAGCTGAGTGCCGATTGCTCCATCCGGAATCCTTGAGTTCCGGATGAAAAATAGTCAGGAGTTAATAATTTTGTCCTCGGGAATCCCCTGCAGGAATCCCTGAACGATCGGGTTCTCAGAGTTACGGAAACTCTCCGGGTCCCCGGTCTCTATAATCTTTCCCTTGTAGAGCATGGCTATCTTGTTTGCTATCTTAAATGTACTCTGGATATCATGACTGATAACTACGCAGGTCAGGTTAAGTCTTCTCTGTATGCCCAGAATAAGCTCGTCTATAGCCGCGGTCATGATGGGATCCAGACCGGTGGTCGGCTCGTCAAACAAAATTATCTCGGGGTCCATGGCTATAGCACGGGCCAGCCCCACCCGCTTTTTCATGCCACCGGAAAGCTCCGAAGGATATTTGTCTTCAATACCGGAGAGGCCCACATCGGCCAGTTTGCCGGCAACTATCCGGGCTATTTCTTTTTTGCTCAGGTCGGTATGCTCGGCCAGGGGGAAGGCTACATTTTGTCCGACCGTCATAGAGTCAAATAGGGCTGCATCCTGGAACAACATGCCAAAGCGCTGCCGAATCTTATAGAGTTCTTTCTCTTTTAGCTGCGTAATATCGATATCATCGATGAAGACATGCCCGGCATCCGGCCCGATAAGGCCGATGATGTGCTTTAAGAGGACGCTCTTGCCCCCGCCGCTCCGCCCGATGATGACCGTTATCTCTCCCCTGTTTATCTCCAGGTTGAGCCCGTCGAGCACCTTGAGCTTATTGAATGACTTATGTAAATCCACCAGCTTAATCATCGTGGATGCCTTCTTAGAAGAGCAGTGAGGTCAGTATGTAGTCTCCAACCAGTATGCTGACAGAGGACACGACTACGGACTCAGTAGTCGCCCGCCCCACCCCTTCCGCGCCGCCTCTGGTATGGTAACCCTTGTAACAACCGATTAACGTAAGAAGCAACCCGAAACATACGGACTTGAAAAGGCCGTTAAAGATATCCGACAGCTCCACTAATTCTATCATCTTGGCCATGAAGATGCCGGGGTTGATCTTAAGCAGGCCCACGCCAATTACATATCCCCCTACAATGCCGACAAAGTCATCAATAACCGTGAGGATGGGGACAACCAGAATTCCGGCGATGATGCGCGGTACAACCAGATATTTGACCGGATTTATGGCCATAACCGCCAGGGCATCGATCTGTTCCGTAACCCGCATGGTCCCTAGCTCCGCAGCTATGGCCGACCCCGCCCGTCCGGTAACCATGAGTGCGGTTAAAACCGGACCCAGTTCCCGTGTCATGGAAAGGGCGACAGTAGCCCCGAGGAGCGACTCGCCGCCGAATTTGCGGAAGGCATAATAACTCTGTAAGGCCAGAACCCCGCCGGTAAAGAGGCCTGTAAGTATAACGATAAAAATTGATTTAACGCCTATGAACTCCATTTGCTTGAAGATATTACGTATGCGCAAGGGTGGTATAAATGCCCAGCTTAGGGCGCTTATAAGCATAATGGCCATGTCGCCCATCTGGTTAATGGCGGAGAGTGTTTTGTGGCCGACAGCAAAGAAAAATCTGCGCATAGTAATCAGTACATCGGAACAGAGGATTTTTTACCTAAATTGTTTTTCTACTATACCTCAAGAGGACAGTCCAACAATTTTTTAAGCAGGGCTTAGGCCTTTCCCCACATTCTTATAGAAGCCGTTGTTCCTGAGCGAAACTTGCTGGAGCAGTGGGGCACCCTTCGAGGGCGAGCAGGAAGGGGAAAGCCAGCCCGTTAGAGGCTGGAAGGGGCAAACCTTCCCCGCTTGCGAGTCCCGAAAGGGTCACTGCGCAAGCCGTGAAGCGAAAGAATGACGGCTTTCATTTTTAGTATGCGAGGATTGGATAAAGATTAACACGTTGACATAATCTCCTGAGATTTTTTGGAGAAAGGCCTGTTAAGCTGGTTAGGCCGAAGATTCTCCCCTGGCGGTGCGGGCAGTAATAAGTTGATTTATCGCTTTCTGTATCGAGGCCTGCACGGCATCGATGACATTATGCCCATCAACCCGGTAGATGAAGCTATCGTTAAAACTCAGGAATATATCCTGCACTCGCCTCAGGTAATCTTCCTTTTCGAAATTATTAGGCCTTTCCCTGCGATTATTTCTGATACGTTCAACGGTTTCATCCGGCCGGGCTATGAGCAGGATGACCAGGTCGGGAACGGGCGCGAACTCCTCATTTCTTCGTCTGATATCCGGCACGGACAACCCCATCGCCCCCTGGTAGGCCATGGTAGAAAAATAATAACGGTCGGTGATAACAATCCGGCCCTCATGCAAGGCCGGTTTTATGACCTCTTCCACATGCTGCCTGCGGTCATTGATAAACAAATCAAGCTCTTCCTGAGGGGTGACCTTTTGTCTGCTCGTGAAGAGTTCACGGATTTTCTGCCCATAAGGGCCGTTTGTGGGTTCCCGGGTCAGAAGGACATTATATCCCTGGTCTTTAAGATGGCTGTACAGCAACCGCGCCTGGGTCGTCTTACCGGCGCCGTCGATCCCTTCAAAGGCAATAAGGCACCCGCCTACGGAGGACATCTTCAAAAGGCTGTTCCTTCTCTCTGTGTTTTTTAATTTCGAATTTTAAAGTTTATGGTCATGGCTTAACTGTCTTAATTCATTTGGAGAAAAATGAGGATGCGGATATGTTGCAGCCATTATATCCGAACCTTTGCCAAATTCTTAGTATTTTCTTGCGTCCCGCCCTACGGTTTTTATCATAATCAGCCCTTTTTGCTCATAACAATATAAAATAATTAACTATTATTTGAAGGCACGAACAACCCGCCTTTATTTCAAACTCCAGCCGTGCAAAAAAGCGTTTAATTTTATATTCGAAAAATTAGCAAATTATGATTTTAGTAAATTTTTTAATTGACATACAACATATAGTACGCTTATCATCTCTAACATACTAAATAAAAGATGGGAAGAAAAATGGGTACTGTTGCGGAAATAAGCAAGATGACTATTGCACCGGCCTCAACCAGCCCGGAAAGAGTGGCTGTAAACGAGACTACGGATATGGCGCTTTTCGTGCGCACCTCCCAGGAAGATATCATGGGTTGGGACCGCAAGCGCATCGTAGAGGCCCTTCTCCGGGAGACGTTCATCGATAGAGACACGGCGGAAAACATCAGTTGCCAGGTAGAAGAGTTTATTCGTTCATCCAGCATAAAGATGGTGACCGGCCCTCTTATTCGTGAACTGGTAAACGCCAAACTTCTGGAGCTTAATCTGGAGGATACCCGGCGCATGCACACACGCCTGGGGGCCCCGCTTTATGATGTTGACCAGCTTCTTGTCCACCCGAACAAGGAAAATGCCAACGTGCCGCATGGTCCGGAGGCCACCAACCTGACCCTGGCCGAGTGGATTAAGAAAGAATACGCCCTTCTGCATGTCTTTACTCCTGAGGTGAGCGATGCCCACCTTAAGGGCGACATCCATTTACATGACCTTGGTTTTATTGACCGGCCTTATTGTTCAGGGCAGTCATTGGAATACATTAAAAAATTTGGGCTGAACCTTCCCAACTCCCTGGCTATGGCCAAGCCGGCCAAACATCCGGAGGTCCTCCTGGCCCACATGGTAAAATTCGCCGCCGCTCTCCAGAGCCACTTCGCCGGAGCTATAGGCTGGGATGCGGTTAACCTCTTCTTCGCTCCCTACCTGGTGGGCATGAGTGATAGGGAAGTCAAGCAGATAGCCCAGATGCTGGTTTTTGAGTTTTCTCAGCAGGCCGTTGCCCGCGGAGGTCAGGCTATATTCTCGGACATCAACCTCTACTGGGAGGTACCCAAGCACTTTGCGAACGTACCGGCCATCGGTCCGGAGGGGGAATATACCGGCAAGACCTATGGAGAATACGAACAAGAGGCCCAGCGTTTTGTCTGGACGATATTTGATGTCTATAAAGAAGGTGACGGGGCCGGGCGTCCGTTCTTCTTCCCCAAACCTCTGGTACATATTACAGAGAAATTTTTCCAGACCCCGGGACACATGGAGTTTTTGCATCATATCTGTGACGTGGCCTCAAGTATGGGAAATACGTATTTTGTCTTCGACCGGGGCGATACGGCCAAAATCTCAGAGTGCTGCCGCCTCAGCTTCAAACTGGAGGCATCGGACCTTGAGGATGCCCGTGAGCCGTGGCGCATGCGTTATTGCGCCCTGCAAAATGTGACCATTAACCTGCCGCGTATTGCCTACGAGGCGAACGGTGATGATACTAAATTCTTCACGCTTCTGAACGAAAGAATGAAGCTCGCAGTAAATGCCCACCGCCAGAAGAAGATTTTTATTGAAAAACTCCTCGCATACGGCGAAAACGGTCCCCTGGCCCTTTTGATGATGGATCAGGACGGGTCCCCCTACCTCCGCCTGCAGCGGGCCACCTATCTTCTGGGCATGGTAGGACTCAATGAGATGATCCAGTATCATAAGGGCGACGAACTCCATCGGTCACCCGCAGCCATGAAGTTCGGCCTTAAGGTCATCGCCCATATGAAGCTCCTGGCAGATAAGTTATCAAAACAGCATAATATGCGGTTCGTTCTGGAGCAGACGCCGGCCGAAAGCACCGCTTACCGCTTTGCCAAACTGGATCAGCGTTATTATCCTTCGGCTGCGCAGAAGGTAATCAAGGGAACCCTTGCCTACGGTGAGATTTACTATACCAACTCCACCCTGTTCAATGTCTCCCATCCTATGAATCCTATAGAACGCGTCCGGGCAGAGGGACTTTTCCATCCGCTCATCGAGGCCGGGTCGCTTACCCATATCTGGTTAGGCGAATCCCATCCTGATCCCAAGGCCCTGGCCGATTTTGTCATAAAGGTCTTTCGCTGGACACAGAATGATCAGATCACGTTTTCTCCTGAGTTTACTTCCTGCCGTGACTGCGGGAAGACCAGCCGGGGCCTTAAGGAAGCGTGTCCTTACTGTCAGTCGAGAAATGTGGACGGCATTACGCGCATCACCGGTTATTTCACCAAGGTATCCAGTTGGAATAAGGGCAAGCTGGGAGAACTTAAAGACCGTTACCGGAGTATGATGTAGGACAATTAATAACTTGAGATTCCAAATTTGAGATTTATTTAGGGAGGTATTCAGTATGACTCTCTTCACCAAGTCGGACTGTACCCGCTGTATGGAATTAAAAAATCAGTTTGATATGAGGGCCCTGGGCATTAAGGTCGAGAAATTAGATTCTGATAATGCCGAGGCCCTGTCGCACCTGGCCTGGCACGGGCTGGTAGAGGCCGCCCGGAAGCATCTGCCGATACTTGTCCTCGATGATTGTTCTTCGCTGACCGACTATAACGAGATCCGCAATCACCTTGCTCAGGAGGCCCAGAAAACCGGAATTGCCTGCGTCAACCTGTTCGTATAAGATCAAGGGGTTTATTGAGACTTCGTTTATCGATTGGCCGGGTCGGCTGACCGCCGTTCTGTTTCTACCGGGCTGTAATTTCAGGTGCCCTTATTGCCATAATGCCGACCTGGCTCTGGGCGGTCGAGGGCTTCCCACCTGGCCCATATCATCCATATTGGAGCGTCTCAAGCAGCTTCGGGGCTGGGTGGATGGCGTTTGTATAACTGGAGGAGAGCCTACCCTCCATTCCTGCCTTCCGGAAATCTTTGCCCTTCTTAAAAATCAAGGCCTTAAAACCAAGCTCGATACCAATGGCTCAAACCCTGAGATGCTGGAAGGGCTTATTGACGGAGGCTTGGTGGACTATGTGGCCATGGATGTCAAGGCCCCCCTCAACAGATTTGCCTATGCGCAGTGTACCGGTGTCGTCCCCCCACTGGATAATATCCGGGAAAGCATCCATATCCTGATGAAAAAAGATATTCACCATCAGTTCCGCACGACCATTTTACCAAGACTGCACTCCATAGAAGATGTCCTGAGTTTAGCCTGTCAACTGCGCGGAGCTATGGATTACAAGCTTCAGAATTTCAATCCGGGAAATACCCTTGATCCTGCCTTTGAAAAAGAACCCCCTTATGACCATACGATCTTCCGCGAATTACAGCGAAGGTCTCAAGATATAATATCCCTCTCCGGCTTGTCACTGGCAGGCCGTGGCCTGGAGGCCCGTCTTCAGGCGTAGCGGAGGTCTTTGTATAATATCCACGCTGTCATTGCGCGAGGCAGGCAATCTCGTCCTCAGGTTACTTCGTTCGCAATGACAATCTGGGAAAGGGTAACGATTAGCCCTAATCTTAGAAGCCCGGGGCCGCCGGCCCCATAACACTAACAAAAACAAGGAGGAAAAGGCATGGCTACTAAGACAACGACCAAAAAGACAACGACCAAAGCCAAAAGCACCACCAAAGCCAAAAGCGCTGCTAAGCCCAAAGCCAAGAAGAAGTAATGCCAACCCCCGGAATCCCCCCTCCCTCGCCCGCCTCTGGCGGGCCGAGGACGGAGGGGGGAGGGCCGGGATGGGGGTGTACGCACACTTAACGCCCCGCCGTCAGACTACAGCCTGCCCGCCGCCGGCAAGGTCGGCGTTTTTATGTCCGCCTCAGGCGGAGTACTTGGGCGGCTGCAGGCAGGGAAGGAGGACTCGAAGGGAAAACTTCAGGAGAAAATCTAAACAAGATTGGAAACGGGTAAGTTATAACCTATTTAACACCATTAACTGTTCAAGATGGAAACGGCTCCGGGCTTGATTAAATAAAAGACAGGATTCGGCGATCTGTAATCCGCACGGTAAAAGGTTTGTAGGATACAGTCAACATCCTGTATTTATTAGATTTAGTACTTAGATGCCATAAGATAATACTGCAATTAGGTAATAGGGGATATCCCTGAAATATTGACATTCTTTTGTTTTGTTACTGAATAGCGACCATGCTAAGCAAAAGCATGTCAGGAAAATGGGAATTTTCGCTGTATCCTTACGTCACCGATAGAATGGTACATAGCGCCATTAGCGTATTAGGGTAACTTGTTAAAAATATCACTTTTCAACGGAATGCCTCGTTAAAACAACAAATTCCCCCTCCCCTTCATACCCCCCCGCCAAGGGAAGAGAGTTTCCGATGGGTACTAACTGGTAACTATATCTATGCCTACTTTTTGCGATGCCTTTTTCATTGACATATAAACTTCCTTATCCCTATACTTTCTCCAGCCAAACCCGAATTCTAGCACTTTAATGTACAAATGAACTACCCGGCAGCAGGCTGCAGGGAATTATCCGGTTAAACCATACCTCAAAACAGGTTTGACAATAAAAACAAGCCCTTGTGCTTATTCCGAGAGGAAAAAATGAAAGTTGGAGTGGGATCCTGTAACGAAGAAGATGCCACCTTGTCGGGTAGGACAGTGGCGGAAAATGCAACAAAAAATGGCAACATTCATAGACCTGATCTGGTGTTTGCCTTTTGCCATGGAACACTTAATCATGATGAATTTTTTAGAGGGCTACAATCCGTTGTGGGGGATAAGGTTCCAATAATCGGCGGTTCGGCTATTGGTATAATCACTAATGATTGTCTGTCGTATGAGGGTTGTCCTGCAGGTGCTGCGGTATTCCAGTCAGAAACACTCCAATACAGGGTTACTGCAGCAGGTGATCTCGATAAGGATGAAAGACTGGCCGGAATAAAATTAGGAAAAGAATTATCCGGCCAACCAGAAGGCAAGCTTTTGTTTATCTTATACGATTCGATAAAAATTCCTGCAACAGATGAGGCCCCGCCGGTTCTAAACGCCTCATCGCCCTTAATTGAAGGGATAGAACAAAAACTCCAATCAAATGTGCCTATTCTAGGTGCTGGTGTAGTAGGAGATTATACCCTTAGTAGTCCTACAAGGCAGTTTTGCGGGAGTTATGTCGGTAAACAACATGTTGCAGGGATTATGCTAACCGGAGATTTCAATCCCTATTTTCGAATTATGCATGGTTGTACCCCATTGGACGGCGTCTATCATCGGATTACAAAAATAGAAGGCCCGGTCATTTATGAAATTGACGGCAAGCCCATTGTGGAGCTGATTGATGAATTATATGGTAATCAGGCTTGGCGACGTCAACACCCTGTCAATCTTTTAACCATAGGAGTGAACCACGGGAGAAGATTTGAGGGACCTAAGGAAAGTAACTATGTCAATAGGCTGATTACTGGCGCTTTGCCGAATGGAGAAGGTATTGGTATTTTTGAACCAGACCTTGAACCGGGTACAGAGATACAATTTATGTTAAGGGATACGGCAAAGATGATAGAATCCGCAAAGAGAAATTCCACAGAATTAATGGAGCAAATAAAGGCAGATGGGAGAGAGGCTCTTTTTGGAATATATATTGATTGTGCAGGACGAACAGCCACTTATTCAAATACCGCAACCGAGGAGGCCTCAGTAGTCCAGGAAGTATTTAACCAATATAATACTCCGTTATTAGGTTTTTACTCTGGAGTTGAAGTTGCCCCCCTCCTTCAAAAAAGCAGGGGACTGGATTGGACAGGGGTCCTGATTGTTTTGGCTAAGGGGGTTATATCATAACATCGATAACTGAAAAAATATCATAAGATCGATAACCGAATCTATTTAATCGCCTAAACTTCTTCCACAAAGAATTTGGAAGGAGAAAGAGGCGATGAAAGGTCAAAAAGAA